>JAZLJJ010000043.1:0-4789 GCA_045597325.1 Lachnospiraceae bacterium | reverse complement strand
ACGGTTTTTTATCTCATAGGAAAGTTCGTCCTATGAGATAAAAAAACGCTCCGCGAGGATGCACACGCCTGTGCAGAGGAAAACTGTCGCTTCGCGACGCACAGGCGGCGCGAGCATATCGCAAGCGATATGCTTTGTTTTCTCATAGGAAATGATTCAATTTCTTATTCCGGATCTTCCACATCCTTCATGTCAGCAGCAATGTCGGCAGCGAGATCGTCAACCTTGTCGGCAACGTCCTCAGCAACATTTTCCAAAGCTTCGGTTACATCTTCGGAAACTGCGGCAGTATTATCGGCAACGTCCTCAGCAACATCCTCAAGAACCTCTGCGGTGCCGTCAACAATATCGGTTTCGGTATTGGAATTCAGCTTCTTGGAAATATAATCCTTGGTTGCATCGTAAGCCTTAACAGCCTTTTCGGAAACCACACCGGAAAATGCAATGGTCTTTTCCTTTGCCTTCTGAGCAAAATCACCGGCCTTTGCCTTGAACTCATCATATTTGGAAGGTTTTTCAGCCTCTGCAGCCTCACCTTCCTCTGAGTTAATCTGAATCTCGCCGTCATCGAATAAATCGTCTTCGTCAAAGGTATCGCCGGCAGGCTGTTTCTGCTTTTCCAGTTCCTTATAGAATAAATATCCTCCTGCAAGAGCAGATGCAAATAATGCGAACTTCGTAAATTTCTTCATTGTATTTCTCCTTTCCTGCGCTTTCCCGCGCTTAAATCCCTCCCTGTTTGGTTGGATTTAAGAATATTATAATGGATTGTTTACTAAAAGTGAAGTGGTATTTACCTATTTTTACTTTTTTTTTATAAGAGCGGTTTCGTGTAAAAAAATAAGTAATTTTCTGCAAAAAATGCTTGCAAAGTTCAAATGTATGGTATATAATAGCGACTGTTGACAGAAAAAACACTTTTGGGCTATCGCCAAACGGTAAGGCAACGGACTCTGACTCCGTCATTTTCAAGGTTCGAATCCTTGTAGCCCAGTTTGAGGACATCAGTTATTGATGTCCTTTTTTCTTGTGTAAATTTCTCCGGTATGGTACAATATTACAAATGGGAAGATGTGCCGGAACATAGTGAAAACGGTGCATTTGGGTGTAGAGGAATACAGTCTGAACGGGGTACGGTATGAAGAGAAGGAGAGCACAAATCGGGATTCTCGGAATCCTTTTTATGATGTTGACGATGATTGGGTGCGCGTCGGTTCACGGGCCGGAAGTCCTGACACCGACCGATGTGGCAACGAATCCGTCTCGGGGAAATGAGACACAGCCGCAGAAAACGCCCTGTCCGATGCCGGAAATGAGCGGAACGCCGGGAATAACGGGGCAACCGGGAATAACGGGACAGCCGGGAATAACGGGGCAGCCGGTGGTAACGGGACAGCCGAAGGTAACCGGAACGACGGAAACGCATCCCAAGGTTATTTCCTCGTATGGCCGGCCTCAGGTTGCAACACCGGTGCCGACACTGCCGGCTTATAAAACGACGACGCGGCCGCAGGTGACGGGACGTGTCGGGAGAATGAACGAAGGGGATTATTTTCGCCCGGACGGGTACGGTCGAACCGCAAAGAAAGAATTTTTGCTGAAATATGATTCCAAGATTGTAATCGTCGATTCAGTTGTGTCCAAATACAATGAAACATGGTACTATATCGCTGTTTTGCTGAACGGAACGGTACGGTACGGATATGTGCAGGCGTCCTCTGTGGAAATCGGAGTGAAGCCGCAGCCGACACCGAAGGGCGACCGTCTGGTTACGGTGACACCGGCGGGAAATGAGCTGACGCTCCATTACGGCGAGGACCGTGACGGGGATGGGACTTATGTGGTTGTGCTGGATCCCGGGCACGGAGGCATTTACAGCGGGGCGCATCATTACGGAACCGACGAGAAGGAAATCAATCTGATGGTTGCCAAGGAGTGCCGGAAATATTTGCTGGAGCACTATGACAATGTCGAGGTGTATCTGACGCGATGCGATGATACTGTGTATGACAATCAGAACTCGTACGATGATTTGGAATGGCGCGTACAGTATGCGGAAACAATGCATGCCGATGTCCTGCTGAGCCTTCATTTTAATGCGGCAGCCGGCAGCGCGAGCGGAACGGAGGTTCTGGTGCCGAGGAAGCAGACGGTGGCCGAACAGGATCGTATTTTCGGGTGTTATCTGCTGGCGGAAATGGCCAGGGAAGGCCCGAATACGTTGGGATTAAAGAGCAAATGGAGTGAGCGGTCGCGATATCGATATCCGGGGACGGAAGCGGATCGAATGGACGGATATCTGATTAACCGCCTGAGCGCGGAACGGGGAATTATCAGCTGCATCATTGAACATGTGTACATGGATGCCCCCGACGATCGGAAATACTGGGACAACGATGCCAAGATACGGTCATTCGGACGGGCGGATGCGCGTGCGATAGCAAAATATCTTGATTTGCCGAGGAAACAGGCAGCAACGCAGCCGTAAACGGGATTTGCCGAGGAAACAGGCCGCAACGCAGCCGTAAACGGAATCTGTGAGGAAACAGGCAGCAACGCAGCCGTAAACGGGATTTGCCGAGGAAACAGGCCGCGAAAAGAGCAGAAAAAACGAGGCACCCGGCGGGGGAATCCTCATTTCCAACATAATGAATTATAAAAAAAGTAAAAGTGATTGACATTTTTGGAGCAGTGTGTTTTAATAGGGAAAATGTTACCCGGACAAAATAACGGTTATGATTCGTACGTATACCGAAGAACCCGGGGGGAGTTCACTATATGGAGGAACGTTTGATGGCAGAAAAAAAAGTCAAAAAAGTGAAAGCGACGGTTGTGAAATCAAAGGAAGAGCAGAAACGGATTAACAAGCGCAACAGTATGCTCTGGGGGCTTGGCGTGACGGTGGTATTCGGTTTGCTGATGTGGTATTTGACGCTTCCCGCACTGAATGTGCAAAATGAAGCCTTGTGGGGAAGCATCATTTTACTGAGTCTTCTTTATACTCTGGTGTATGCTTTTGCGTATTCGATTTTGGATGGTAAGGCCAAAATTCACAAGGACGCCAACGGAATTGTATTTGACACAAACTATAAGCGGGATGTGCCGTTGAAAAAGCTGTGGCATTCAAAAGAAGGCATTGGTGTTTCGGTGGCAGCGGTTGCGTTGCTCGTACTGATCGTCGGAAAATTTCTTTCCGCAACATTCTTTCATGCAAAAGAGTATGCCAATATCATTCAGGTAACGAATTCGGAATTTGCGACCGATATGCCCGAAACAACGAATATCAGCAACATCGCGCTGATGGATACCGAATCGGCGAAAATTATCGGTAACAGAACGCTCGGTTCTCTGTCCGACGTGGTATCTCAGTATGAAATCGCGAATAACTACTCGCAGATTAATTACCGCCACCAGCCGAAGAAGGTTGCGAGCCTGGAATATGCGGGACTGATTAAGTGGATTAAGAACAAAAAAAGCGGAATTCCCGGTTATGTTATGGTGGACCCCGTATCCAACGATGCGCAGTATATGAAGTTTAGCAAATCGGTGAAGTATACCGAAAGCGGTTATTTCGGTGATGACCTGAAGAGAAAGCTTCGTTTTGAATATCCGACCAAAATGTTCGGATCCTATTATTTTGAAGTCGATGACGAAGGCAATCCGTACTATATCGTATCCTGCCTGAAGGCAAAGGTCGGCCTGTTCGGAGCCAAGGACGTGGCAGAGGTTGTCATTTTCAATCCGTGTGACGGCTCTTCCGTTCTGTACAATGTAGCGGATGTCCCGAGCTGGGTTGATATTGTATTTGACGGCGATCTGGCGACGAAGAAATACAACTGGTACGGCGATTTGTCCGGCGGTTTCTGGAACAGTGTGCTCGGAAATAAAGACTGTAAGAAGACAACCGATGATTACGGCTACATCACGATTGACGACGACGTTTGGTATTTTACCGGCGTTACGAGTGTGACCGGCGATGAGAGTAATATCGGATTTATCATTACCAATGCGAGAACCGGCGAGTATCGGTACTATTCGGTAAACGGTGCCGAGGAGTATTCGGCAATGCACGCGGCGGAAGGCGAGGTTCAGGAAAAAGGCTATGTGGCATCGTTCCCGTCGCTTGTGAATATCGGCGGACAGCCGTCGTATATTATGGTATTAAAGGATGCCGGCGGTCTGGTGAAACTGTATGCACTGGTCAATGTGGAAAAATACAGTATTGTTGCGACCGGAACCACACAGAACGAAGCAATCGGCAATTATCGAAAATTACTGCAGAAGGCCAGTCTGAATGTGCCCGGGGAATCGGAACTTGCAACGGCGGATGTGGTTATTTCGCTCGTGCGTATTGTCGAAATCGATAATCAGGCGGTGGTTTACCTGACCGCGGAAGACGGTACGGTTTACAAGAGCAGTTTGAATATGGATGAGAGTCTGATCCTGATTCGGGAGGGAGATTCCCTGAGCATTTGCTACGATGAAACCATCGTCCCGGGAATTCGCGAGATTTCTACGTGGAAGCGGAAATAATCGGAGCAGCGAAGGGAGACGGCAAGGGCTTCTTGAGTGAGGGATTTTGTCCGAGGAAGGACTGAGTATCGCGGAACAGACCGGATATGTGACAATTCGGTAACGGAAAGAGAATGGGCGGAGCATGAAGCTTCGCCCGTTCTTTTTAGTCTCATAGGAAAGTTCGTCCTATGAGACTAAAAAAACGCTCCGCGAGGATGCACACGCCTGTGCAGAGGAAAAATGTCGCTTCGCGACGCACAGGCGGCGCGAGCAT
>JAZLJJ010000042.1:0-96363 GCA_045597325.1 Lachnospiraceae bacterium | reverse complement strand
TGAGTTAGTATGTTCCTCACATCCAGCTTCCTTCAGATTCGAGGTCGCCCTCGACACCCTTGCCTTCGGCTATATCCTTCCCACTACCGGGCGGATTCGGGACTTTAACCCGTTAGAAACGTGCGCCGCTAGGCGCACAACTGAAACAAGGGTGCCAATCTATGGCACCCTTGTGTATTATCTCACGTTGAGGCGCCGCCAAATGCGACAACTCGCATGAATAACGATCACTTACTTCACATCTTTAATCGAGAAGCTGAGACGTCCCATCTTGTCTTTGCCAAGGCATACACACTTAACAACATCACCAAGTGTAAGAACATCTTCGACACGATTGATTCGTTCCTTTGCAATCTTGGAAATATGAACCATACCTTCTTTGCCGGGAGCAAATTCAAGGAATGCACCGAAGTCCTTAATGCTGACAACCTTGCCTTCCAGAACCATGCCTTCCTCAAAATCGGTAACGATGGTCTGAATCAGCTTAATTGCCTTATTCATTCCGTCAATATCGGTTCCGCATACGGATACAGCACCGTCATCGGAAATATCAATCTTAACACCGGTCTGCTCGATAATCGCATTGATGGTCTTTCCTCTCTGACCGACAACATCACCAATCTTCTGAGGATCGATCTGAATCTGAATAATCTTCGGAGCGTACTTGCTGACTTCTTTTCTCGGTTCAGCAATTGCCGGCTTCATACAGGTATCCATGATAAACATTCTTGCTTCACGGCATCTTGCAATTGCACCTTCCACAATAGGACGGGTCAAACCGTGAATCTTGATATCCATCTGAATTGCGGTAATACCTTCGGTTGTACCGGTTACCTTGAAGTCCATGTCGCCGAAGAAGTCCTCAAGACCCTGAATATCGGTCAAAAGGATATAATCATCATCGGTTTCACCGGTTACAAGACCGTAGCTGATACCTGCAACCATTCTCTTAATCGGAACACCGGCAGCCATCAAAGACATGCAGGATGCACAAGTCGATGCCATGGAAGTGGAACCGTTGGACTCGAATGTTTCGGATACGGCACGAATTGCATAAGGGAACTCTTCTTCACTCGGAAGTACCGGAAGCAAAGCTCTTTCAGCCAATGCACCGTGACCGATTTCACGACGTCCCGGTCCTCTGGAAACCTTCGTTTCACCAACCGAATATGCCGGGAAATTGTAATGATGGATATATCTCTTGCTGACGATATTGTCATCCAATCCGTCAACCTTCTGTGCTTCCGACAAAGGAGCCAGAGTTACAACATCGCAAATCTGAGTCTGGCCTCTTGTAAACATAGCGGAGCCATGAACTCTCGGGATAATATCAACTTCTGCCGCAAGAGGACGAATCTGAGTAATCTCACGTCCGTCAGGTCTCTTTTGATCCTTCAAAATCATCTTGCGAACGGTCTTTTTCTCATACTGATATACTGCCTCATCAATCAAAGGCAACCATTCTTCCTTGTCTGCAAACTTCTCTACAAGGGTATCTTTCATGTTGCTGATCCGTTCCTCGCGAACCTGCTTCTCCGGAGAGAACATCAGAACTTCCATATCAGCCGGCGGAACGATTTCTTTGATTGCCGCAAACAGCTCTTCCGGAATTGCACAGCTTGTGTATTCATGCTTTGCCTTGCCGCATTCCGCAACAATCTGATCGATGAACTTGATGATTTCCTTATTGGTTGCATCAGCAAGATAAATCGCTTCGATCATCTTTGCTTCGGGAAGTTCATTAGCACCTGCTTCGATCATGATAACCTTGTCTCTTGTAGATGCTACGGTCAGCTTCAAATCTCCGTTCTGGGTCTGTTCCTGAGTCGGATTCAAAATGAATTCACCGTTAATCATTCCGACCTGTGTCGTTGCACACGGACCGTCAAACGGGATATCGGAAATTGCAACAGCAATTGCGGAACCGAGCATTGCGGTGAGCTCCGGTGTACATGTCGGGTCAACGGACAGAACCAGGTTGTTGATGGTAACATCATTTCTGTAATCCTTCGGGAACAAAGGACGCATCGGACGGTCGATAACACGGGATGTCAGGATTGCATTCTCGGATGCCTTACCCTCACGTTTGTTAAATCCTCCCGGAATCTTTCCGACTGCGTACATCTTCTCTTCGTACTCTACGCTCAAAGGGAAGAAATCAATACCGTCTCTCGGCTTTTCGCTGGCCGTGGCGGTGGAAAGTACGGTGGTGTCACCGTAGTGCATCAAAGCTGCACCGTTAGCTTGCTTTGCCACACGATCAATATCAACCGTGAGGGTTCTTCCGGCAAGCTCCATAGAAAAACTCTTATACATAGAAACCTCTTTCTGCGCTGTTTTCGGTTGGGACGTATCAGCGCTCGTCCAAATGAGGCTTTGTGAGCACGAAACCTCCGTAACAACTGAAAAGCACCGGACGATGGTCTGCTGTTTTTCAGAAGTCACGGGGATGTGTTCCGGCTTCACAGTTACCTAAATACACTTTATACCGCATTACATTATAGCACAACAATATTCAAATATCAACGATAAACGTAAGAACTTCAAGGAAAAACGAAAATTATTTTCGACATAAAAATACTGACCTCCAATCGTTAGTTTTTGAAATCCGACTTTTGAAGGTCAGTAAAATAATTATTACAATTTTTGTGGCCTGCTATCCGTTTTTCCTGTTTCGGAAGTTCTTGTTATTCACAGGAAAATTCTATCGATTCGATTTTCAGTAATGATTTACTTTGTAAAATGATTCCGATATCGGATGTGGAAGCATTGGCGCCGATGGTTCCGTTAAAACTCTCCGGTGTAAGGGTCAGCGTCTTCCCCTTAAAGGATGCTTTGCAGCACCAGAAATTGTCGCTCGTCACTTCGGTATTGAATGTAATTACGATTTTCCAGTTCCGTATGGATGAGGCGTTTCGATTGGAAATTCCGACACCGAACTGATAACATTTGCTCTTCTGTTCATTCCAGGTATTGGTGGATGCGAAATTGACATCCACATTTCCGAATGTCTGTTTCTTAAACACGGAATCGGGATTGGCAACATCTCCTCCGCCGCTGCCTCCGGCATTATCCTTGATTTTCTCGATGTCTTCCGGAGAAACTTCGGGAAGTTTTCCGTGAAGCATGTCAATGAACCAGATTGCTTCCTGATTCAGGTCATTTTCGGTAAATCCGGATAATTTCTTACAGTTTTCTTTTATCAGGGACGACGATTCGTTTTTATTGGCCAGATTCCAAATCATATAGCTGACGCCGTAGCTATCCATAAATGCTACCCAACGATTGGCTTCCGCTTCATCGCACAGACCGTTTCCGGAAGCATCGCAGATTCCGTATTCCGAAACAAATACGGGGAGTCCGGCCTCAATCGCGGTTTTCATTTTGCTTCGGATATTGTCTTTATGGGTTCCGGCATAAAAATGAAGGGCATACATAATATTGGAATATCCCTTAATCGGGTCTTTTGCCGCAATATCAACATCCTGCGACCAGGTCGGCGTTCCGACTATGATAATTCCGTCCTTCGAGTTTTTGCGGATTACGGAAATGACTTCTTCCGCATAGGATTTTACGCTGCTCCACGATATGCCTCCGTTCGGCTCGTTGCAGATTTCGTAAAACACATTGATGTTTCCGGCAAACTCTTTGGACATCTCATCAAAGAATGCGATGGCATCCTCTTTATTGATGTTGGGATCGTAATCATGCAAAATATGCCAGTCGATAATAACATACATTCCCAAATCGGTTGCAAACCGAACGCCGTCTTTCACCAGCTTTTTCAGTGCATTTTTATCTGCTCCGGCGCAGTATCCGTTTTCATCCGTGTACATCGCAAGACGAATGGCGTTCACACCCCAATCGTCCCGAAGACACTGAAATGTTTCTTTGTTGACAAACTGAGGGAACCATTGCAAGCCGTGTGTGCTGACACCTTTTAACTGATACGGTTTTCCGTTCTTGTCCACAATCTGTGTTCCGGACAATGTAAGTTTTCCGTGATTTGCAACCGGTGTTCCGGTTTCTTTTACCGGCTTTGGTGCCTTGGTCGGTTCTTTCGTCGGCTCTTTGGTCGGCTCCTTGGTCGGCTCTTTGGTCGGTTCTTTGGTCGGTTCCTTCGGTATTTCTGTCGGTACATTGGTCGGTTCCGAAGTTGCCGAAACGGTCGGAACCGGCGTGTTCTCAGGTGTAATCGCCCCGGTCGGTTCCGGAAAATCGGTCGGTTTCGGACCATCAGTCGGCGAAATGCCCGGTTCCGGAGATTCGGTCGGTGACAAAACAGGACTCGGTGTTACCGCAGGGTCCGGTGTTGCTGCAGGGTCCGGTGTTACATACGGTGTCGTTTCGGCATCGGGTGACGGAGTTACATCCGGTGCTTTTGTGGGATCCGGCGTTTCCGTCGGTGAAATTACGACGGGGTCATTTCCGTTCTGCTTCCCGGTATTACTGTCTTTATCATGCAGCAAAACAATTGCGGCAACGGCGGCAATGACAATTAATGCTGCCCATGCCGCATATACAAGACGCATCGTCTTTTTCGCTTTGTCCGAATTCGTTGTTCCTTTACTCATGTTTCTTTTCCTTCTTCTCAATCCGATACTGTTTCATTGCTTCCTTGACATCCCAGACCATATATAACGAACCGATAAATAAGAAAACATCATTTTTCTTGGCATTTTTAAAAAGTCCGTTTACGGTTTCCTGCAGGGAATCAATCCGTTTCATGGAAAATTCCATGCACAGTCTGTCAACTTCTTCGGAAGGAATTGCCCGCTTGTTCTCAAATCGATAAAAATAAATCGTATCCGATATTTGGCGAAGCATTTCCAGCATGGTCCGATAATCCTTGTCATTGACCATTCCGGTGACAATGGTGATTTTCTTGTCCCGAAATGCTTCTGTCTGAAACCATTTTGTCACTGCCGCAACGCATTGCGGGTTATGACCACCGTCCAGATAAACAACCGGTCTCTTGCTCAGGAGCTCTAATCTTGCCGGCCAGTTAACTTGTCGGAAACCGTTCTGAATTTCTTCATCACTCACATAAAATCCGTGACGGTTCAATACCGTCAGGACTTCCAGCGCGGTTGCAGCATTGTATTGCTGATGCTTCCCGAGAAGGGACAGAATATATTCACGGTCTTTATAAGCAAAATGCTCAAAACCGGCAATCGGTTCCAACTGTGTCACATCATCCGCATCGACGGAATGCAGGGATGCGTTGGCCTTCCATGCATATTCGGAAATGACCTTATACGCATCCGGTGTTACCGGATATACGCAAACGTCACAGTCCGGCTTAATAATTCCGGACTTTGCGGCGGCAATCTGTTCAATCGTATCGCCCAAAATCGCACAATGATCGAGACCAATATTCATAATGACGCTGCACAGAGGTTTGGACACGGTATTGGTCGGGTCAAATGTTCCTCCGAGCCCGGTTTCCAAAATGACAATATCGCATTTCTTATCACGGAAATACAACATTGCCAGTGCCGTCAGCAATTCAAACTGGTTCGCCGGCTCATACAGTTTATCGGCATAATCGCAAACTATCGTGCCGTATTTTGCACAATCCTCTTCGGAAATCATCGCTCCGTCATATTGGATGCGTTCCCGAAAATCAATCAGATACGGTGACGTAAATAATCCCACATGGTATCCCGCCTGACGTAACACGGAAGCCAAAATGGCACAAACCGAGCCTTTTCCGTTTGTTCCCGCAACATGAATGCAGGGAATCAAATCCTGTGGATTATCGAAGTAACGAAGCATTGATTTCATCCGGTACAAACCGGCCGATTTGGAAAAAAAGTTGGTGCTGGTCAGACGCTCATATACTTCTTCGTAAGTCATAGCTTCCTCCGGATTATTTCGTAGTTTCCTGCTGCAACGCATTAATTGCCGTCCATGCCGATTCGATGTCCGACATAATATACAACGAACCGGTTACCAGAATCGGCTCACCTGCTTTATGAAGTTCCATCATTCGGGCAGCAAGCGCATCCATGGACTCCGCGACTTCAACCGGCTTTTCGAATTCACTCAGGAAATTCTTCAGTTCTTCGGCGGGAAGTGCCCGTTTATTCGGAGGCGTAATGCAAATGAATGCCTTCGCGTACCGTTGAAGCATTTCATACATGGCAAAATAATCCTTATCCGCCAGAACTCCGGTTACAATATAATATTTCCTGTTTCCGGAATGATGCTGCAGAGATCGGCACAGAGCATCCACACAATCCGGATTATGTCCTCCGTCAAAAATAATATCCGGGTTTTTGGAAATGAAATCAAACCGGTACGGAAGCTTCGTCGCACGAATCCCTGCCTCAATCGCAAAGTCATCAATCATCACAGGATTTCCGTTGATGTTCATGGTCTTAATAATATCAACGGCCTTCATAACGGTGGCAATGTTGATTTTCTGATATTCCGCTTTCATTGCACGGTCTTCCGGGAAAAAGCTTTCATCGAAAATATTAGCAAAATACAATTTGTTATCATGGTTTTCACACCACTCTTTTGCGGTTTCCGTTACAATCGGGGAATTGACCGCCATGACAATCGGTTCGCCTTCATTGGCAATTCCCAACTTTTCCGTCGTGATTTCTTCCAGTGTATTTCCAAGAAAATTGGTATGGTCAAGCGCAATTTTGGTTACTACGGTAAGGCAGCCCTCGCCGATATTTGTGGCATCATTGGCACCTCCCATTCCGGCTTCCAGAATGGTGAAATCGCAGCATTCCAGTTTAAACATGATTAATGCCACAGCAACCGCCCGTTCAAATTCGGTCGGATCCGGGTCATTAATGCGAAATGACGATTTCAGCGTTTCGACAGCACCGATAAACTGCTGTTCGGTAATCGGCTTTCCGTCAATACGATAATAGTCTTTGACGTCATATAATGCCGGCGAAATCATCGTTCCGACATGATATCCTGCAGCGACCAGCGTATTGGTCAGCATCATCGCCGTGGACCCTTTTCCGTTTGTACCGACGACATGAATAATATTCTGAGTCGTCTCAGGATGTTTTAACAGGCCAAGACATTCACTGATTCTGTCCAGACCGGGTTTGGAAACATTGGTATGTTCATTGCGAATGAATTCCAACGCATCGGAATATCTCATAGTTCACTCTCTCTTTATCAATTATTTAACTGCGGCAAAATATCGCGGAACTGTCAAGCCGCAGTTCTGTAACAACTCCGTATTGTAGAATATTTTTGTATAAAAAGCAATACTTTCCGCAGTTCTTATCCCTCTCCGTATCGATTTGACCGTCTTCGACTTTGGTTCGACTTTGGTTTCAAAGAAATGCGAAAAACTCTGTTACGGTGTCAAAATTGTCGGAAACGTCCCTGACTTCGCGCTCAAAGGAATTGCAAACAACTCTGTTACGGTGTCGAAATTGTCGGAAACGTCCCTGACTTTGCTCTCAAAGGAATTGCAAAAATGCCGAAACGGCATAATTATTGTCGTTTCGGCAGATTATCATGATATTTATAAAGTATCATTTCACCGTATTATTCGGTTTCGGACTTCTGATTCGGTGACCAGACGCCATTATTATACATGGTTTTGTTGATAATGCTCCGAAGTACTTTTCGAATTGCCAGCAAAACTACGATTTCGATCACACAGGTAATGCAGGAAACAACTAGCTTTGGAGCAATCGTCACCAGTTTATAAGGATTTCCGTAGAAATGAAGAACAAAATACTGGTTGACAAAACAGCCTAAAACAATATTATCCAGAATCGCTGTCAGAATGATCCTTTTTGCTGTAAATTTCTTCCATAACAAAAGGCCGTTTGTCAGTCCCTGAATCATTCTTGTAATTGTAACGCCGATAATAATGCTGCCGCCGTAAAAAATATAAGAGCCCATAACATCCGCAGCACCCGACACAACCGCGCCGAGAGGTCCGAACGTATATCCGGTCACAGCGCGCAATATGGACGTAAATGAAATCCGGTTGCTGTCCGTAACCTGAATCATCAGAAAATACTCGGTTACAAACTGTAATGCAGTAAACATGGCTAACAGGCACAGCATGATAACACTTCCGCCGCGCTTCTTCTCAGACACTGTTTTGTTATCGGAATTCGGTAACGCATTGGTTTCGGACGTATTTCCGTTCTGTCCCTGTTTGTTTCCGTTCATTGAAATCTTCTGTTCTTTGTTTTTTGACATAAAAATACTCCTTTCCGTCCCGAAATAAGCTACGAAAAGGAGAAACCCTTAAGGTAGCAGCGGGATGCAAATTATGTACCGCAAGCATTTCGCTTTTCGTTCAGCAGACAACTCCCCGTTCTGCTGACACTTTACGCACATAATTTTACTCTGCCTGTAGATTCAATTTTCAAAAGGGCTGCCGGTAAAGGCAGCCCATCCGATACTTATTTACGAATACCAAGCTTCTCGATAAGCTTACGATATGCATCAATATCCTTGGACTTCAGATAATCCAAAAGACCACGACGCTTACCAACCATCATGTAAAGACCACGACGGGAATGGTTATCCTGCTTGTTATTCTTCAAATGCTCGGTCAGCTCCTCAATTCTTGCGGAAAGAATTGCAACCTGTACCTCGGTCGATCCGGTATCTTCCGGAGTCTTGCCGAACTCTGCGATAATAGCAGCTTTCTTCTCTTTGCTAATCATGTGTTTGTCCTCCATTATTCTAATTACTCCGAAATCTAAGTTATGGTTGGAGAATCCGATAACTGAGACTCGGTCAACGGTGATAATATATCACAGTTCCTTGTTTTTGTAAACACTAAATTTATACAAATGATGCCGTCATCCGGTTCATTTTTTGACATTTTCGATATCTCTTTGAAGTTGTTCCTTCAATTCATCGAGAGAACCAAATGAAATCTGGTCCCGCAGTTTACGAACAAATCGGACAATTGCCGTTGTTCCGTAACAGTCACCTGTAAAATTCAAAATATGTGTTTCTATCGTAACTGCATGCGGTATGTTGTCTTTTACGCTCGGATTGGTTCCGATATTGGTTACGGAGACATACCGTCTTCCGTCCAGTTCGGTCTCGGTTTCATAAACACCGATTTGCGGCAACAGTTTTCGCTTTTCCGGAATCAGATTAATTGTCGGAAATGAAATGGTCCTTCCGAGCTGTTTTCCGCGTACGACGGTTCCCATGATAAAATACGGGAATCCGAGACTGTCCGTAACGGATTCAAAATCGGATTTCATCAGCAGCTCCCGAATCGAGGTGCTCGATATCATATCCTTCCGGCAATATTCCATGGAACAGACATGGGTTTGCAAACCGAATCGGCCGCTTTCCCGGCGAAGCCATTCAGCCGTACCGAGGCGGTTATATCCGAATCGAAAATCATCTCCGACTGCCAAAACCGCACAATGGAATTTGGTAAGCAGAATATCCGTTACAAACTCCTCCGGTTTCATCGTACGGACGGATTCCGATAACGGTACGGCAACCACTGCTTCCACGCCGAATTCATTTAAAATACAATCCGCTTCTTCATCGGTCAATATGTTTAAGGTTTCGCAATGCTCCGGGATAATTTTCAAAACCACAATCGGCAAATCCGGTGCATTCACGGAAAGCATCCGAAGCAGTTCCTGATGACCTTTGTGAATTCCGTCGAATTTTCCGATGGTTACCGCACATTTCGGAAATTCCGGCATTGTATTCCATTCGTAATGCTTCACTTTTGCTCCTTTTGAAGTCTCATTTTTTCCTGATAAATTTTATCGTTATCGACTTCGTGATACATTTGAAGCGGAATCCAACGGGACCGTTTCTTTTTATAAATTGCCCAGAACTCTCCGTCCAGGTAAATTCGTACACAGTTCTGTTCGTCGGTTCCGAGCAGATTTTCATAGATTTCCGTATGTTTTGATAGCGGCTCGTCACACGGTGTCATCCATTCGGATTCCAAATAATTGCCGTTTGCAAGATAGCTCCGATATGCACTGTCAAGTGTCATCGGCCGGCATCCGAAATACATCGCATCAATCGGAATCAAAATCTCATCGATTCTTCCGCTGTCCGCAAAGGCACGGATTTCTTCGATAGTATGGGCTTCTTCGATGGTAAATCGTCCTGTGGCAGTACGAATCAGTGATGTCATACAGGACCCACATCCGAGCACCTGACCGATGTCGTTGCATATTGTACGAATATACGTTCCTTTCTGACATTCGATACGAATTTCATATTCCTGGTTATCTTCATCAAATCGAATCAGCTCCGCTTCATAGACTGTTACCGTCTTTTTGCTTCGCTCCACGGTTTTTCCCTGTCTCGCCAAATCAATGAGCTTGACACCGTCAACTTTTCGTGCGGAATACATCGGTGTCAGTTGTTCTATGGTCCCGACAAATGATTGTAATGCCTCTGTAAACTGTTCCTTCGTAACATGGCTTTCATACGTGCGAAGAACCGTTCCGAAAATGTCCTGCGTGTCGGTTTCGATACCGAGTTTTCCGGTCGCCAGGTATTCTTTTTTCTGTACCATCAGATAATCGCAAACCTTTGTGGAAAATCCGATGCAAACCGGCAAAACTCCTTCCGCTTCCGGGTCAAGAGTTCCGGTATGTCCCATTTTCTTCTGATGAAGTACTCCCCGAAGTTTAGCAATCACATCATGGGATGTAAAGCCTTTTTCTTTTTTGACTACAATAATTCCGTTCATGTATCGTTACAGTTGAAGTTCAATCAATGAGATGATTTTCTCAAGGATTTCTTCATATTCTCCGTGAATTGTACAACCTGCCGCAAACCGGTGTCCGCCGCCCCCGAATGCTTCGCATACTTTGGCAACATTGACATATGAAACGGCTCTCAGGCTGAATTTGTATGTGTTTTCTTCGTCTTCTCTGGCAAATACCGCGACTTCCACTCCCCGTGTCAAACGAAGCTGGTCAATGGTTCCTTCCGTATCTGCAGGCGTTGCCTCAAACTTCTTCATGTCCTCAAGACTCACCCTGGAAACAATCATTTTTCCGTCCAGTTTTAACTCGGAATTCAAAACGGCATATCCAATCAGTCGGTTCTGTACATAACTCTTCTGATAAAATGTTTCGTCAATCAGTTTCTGTGCGTTGACACCCTTCGAAAGCATTTTTCCGGCCACCTGCATTGTGCTTTCCTTACATGCGGAATATTTGAAAATACCGGTGTCGTGAATAATTCCCATATATAATGCGGTTGCCATTTCCGTATCAATCCTGTTCTCATCGAGAAGACCGAAAAGGACTTCACAGGTAGAGCTGGCATCCGGAATCACAACTGCATTTTCGGAAAATCCGGAATTGGTCATATGATGGTCTACGACAAATGTATTCTTTGCCCCACGAAACATTGCATCTGCTGCCGGAAACCGGTCGGATGACGAACAATCGAGAACCACAAATAAATCAAACGGTGTTTTCGGTTCCGTGAATGTACTGTCGATTTCACATACTTCCGGAAAAATGCTGATGGATTTCGGAGGTTGCTCCAAATACAACGCGACCGTCTTGTCAGGATAATTCCGTTTGATATATAAATACAGCGTCATACACGAACCCAGGCAGTCCCCGTCCGGGCGTACATGTCCTGTAATTCCGATGGAATTTGCCGCTTCCAAAGCGTTTATTAAGGAATTGTTCATTCTGTTCACCTGCTATTCATTTTGGTTGTCCGCATTGTCGTCGGATTCTGCGGCTGCTGCTTTGGCTTCGTCCTGTTCATGAATCTGTGCAATCAGAGCATCCATTTTCATACTGTATTCCAGACTGTCATCAAGAGCAAAAAACAACTGCGGTGTTTGACGCATATTCATGTTCTTTGCAAGCATGGAACGAAGAAACGGTGCCGCATTTTTAAGCCCCTTCAGCGTATCGTTTTTGGCCTGTTCATCACCGTATACGCTGACATAAACCTTGGCCGTCTTTAAATCCGGAGCCACATAAACATCCGTGACCGTCGTCATTTGAGCGATTCTCGGGTCCTTCACTTCATTCATAATGAGCTTGCTGAGTTCCCGATGCACTTCATTACTGACAATTCTGTTTTTTGTACTGTTTTTTCTCATATTTCTCCTATGGCAAGGGACAGGTATAGTACCTGTCCCAATCTTTTTATTTCTTTCTTGCTACTTGCTGTACGTTATACAATTCAATCTGGTCGCCTTCGGCAATATCGTTGAAATCATGGAATACCATACCGCATTCAAAGCCGGCATTGACTTCCTTGGCATCGTCCTTCATACGCTTCAGGGATTCCAAATCGCCTTCGAAAATCTTCTCTTCGCCTCTGCTGATACGAACCTTGCAGTTTCTCATTGCCTTACCGTCGAGAATATAGCAACCGGCAATATTGCCGACACCGCTCGCCTTGAAAATCTGACGAATTTCAGCATGTCCGATCACAACTTCTTCGTAAATCGGATCGAGCATACCCTGCATAGCCGCTTCAATATCGTCAATCGCATTGTAAATGACGGAATACTGACGAATATCAACCTTTTCTCTGACAGCGGTATCTTTTGCGGTATTATCCGGCTTTACATTGAAACCGATAATAATCGCATTGCTGGCACTTGCCAAAATAACATCGGATTCATTGATGTTTCCGACACCGCCATGTATGCAGTGAACGGCAATTTCATCGTTGGAAAGTTTTGTCAGCGACTGCTTCACAGCTTCAACGGAACCTGCTACATCGGCTTTGACAATAATATTCAAATCCTTCATTTCGCCGGTCTTCATCTGATCGTACAGGCCTTCCAGAGACAGCTTCTGCTTGGTTTCCGCAATCAGTTTTTCCTTGCTCTGAGCAATATATGCTTCGGAAATGTTCTTGGCTTCCTTCTCATTTTCGGTGGCAATAACAATATCACCCGCATTCGGCACACTGTTCAGACCGAGAATCTCAACCGGAGTGGACGGTGTTGCTTCGGAAATCTTTTCGCCCTTATCATTAATCATCGCACGAATCTTACCGTAGGAAGAACCGATTGCAACATTTTCACCGACATGCAAAGTACCCTTCTGTACCAATACCGTTGCGACAGGACCACGGCCCTTATCCAGCTTCGCTTCGATTACCAGACCTCTTGCCTTACGATTCGGATTGGACTTCAGTTCCAATACTTCCGCAGACAGAAGAATCATTTCCAAAAGCTGTTCAATACCGTCTCCGGACTTTGCGGAAACACGGCAGGTAACGATGTCACCGCCCCATTCTTCGGAAACAAGACCCTGTTCGGACAATTCCGACAGAACGCGGTCGGGGTTCGCACCTTCCTTATCCATCTTGTTAATTGCAACGACGATGGAAACACCGGCTGCCTTTGCGTGGTTGATTGCTTCAATTGTCTGCGGCATAACACCGTCATCGGCTGCAACAACCAGAACCGCAATATCGGTTGCCATGGCACCGCGAAGTCTCATTGCGGTGAATGCTTCATGGCCGGGGGTATCGAGGAAGGTAATCTTTTCGCCGTTCTTCTCAACCATATATGCACCGATATGCTGTGTAATACCGCCGGCTTCACGGGAAGCCACATGAGCGGAACGAATTGCATCCAGGATTGATGTTTTACCGTGATCGACATGACCCATAACGCAGACAACGGGCGGACGTTTCACAAGACTCTCCTCCGGATCCTCAACATCCTTCGTCAGCTCTTCCACCATATCGATAACCTTTTCTTTTTCTACGATACAGTTGTATTCCAATGCAATCTCTTCCGCTTCTTCGAAAGAAATTTCGGAATTGATATTATACAGTTTTCCGGACAGGAACAGTTTCTTAATAATGGCAGAGGAATTCTGCTTCATCTTATCTGCCAGTTCCTTAATGGTAATCACTTCCGGAATTGTAATATTTTTGATTTCGTTCGGATCTTCTTCCATTTTCGGCTCTATCTTGGGCATGATAAATGCACCCTTGCGGTTTGCATCCTTCTTGTTCTGCTGACTCTTCTTGCCGCCCTTAAGGGAATCCTCATTTTCGTAATCACGATTGTTACGATTTCTGTCACGGTCTTTATTGTTATATGCAGCTGCACGCTGTTCCCGATTGATTTCATTGCCAAAATCAGCCTTTATAGAATTATTTTGGCTGCTCTTGCCGTCATTCTTACGGGCAAATGTTCTTCTCTGATCGGAGTCTTTATCCTTATCAAAACCGCTCTTGTCAAATCCGCCCTGAGCTCCGTTTCGATTAAATCCGCCCTGACCGTTCGGCTTACGGAAACCGCCCTGGCCGTTCTGTCCGTCGCGATTGTACGGTCTCTGACCGCCCTGGCCGTCACGATTATACGGTCTCTGACCGCCCTGACCGTCACGATTGTACGGTCTCTGTCCATCCTGACCGTCACGGTTGTACGGTCTCTGATTGCCCTGGCCGTCACGATTGTACGGTCTCTGTCCGTTCTGACCGTCACGGTTGTACGGTCTCTGGCCATCCTGACCATCGCGATTATACGATCTCTGGCCATCACGATTGTACGGTCTCTGACCGCCCTGACCGTCACGATTATACGGTCTCTGACTGTTCTGACCGTCCTGGTTATCGCGTTTATACGGTCTCTGATTGTCCGAACGTCTTTCTCCGTTCTCACTCGGTTGACCTTCACGACGGCTCGGCTTGTTCTCGTCGGACTTCTTGTTGTCGGAACCGGTTTCTTTCTCTGAATCCTTCTTGGTTTCGCTTACAGCCGACTTGCCTTCTTCTTTGGCAACGGACTTTTCGGGCTGTTCGGTCGTTTTCTCCGTAACGTCGGAATTCTGTCCCTGTTCCGAATCTGCCGGTTTATTGTCCTTCACGGAAGCGGCCTGCTTCTCAGTATTTGCGGAAGCATTTTCAGCCTTTTCCACCGGCTTCTCAGCTTCTTTACGAGCCTTTCCGGCTTCGGCTTCGTCCTTCGTCGGGCGTTTCAAACGACGACCTTCCTCATTGAAAATCGGTCCTTCGTAAACTTCCAGATCACCGTTCTCATTTTTCTTATAGAACTCATTTCCTTTGCGGAGAATCGGGTTCTTATCAGCATCAAAAAGAGACCGTTTTTCAATCTTTTTATGATTCTCATCATATAACGGGCCGTTATATGCGGTATAATTTCCACCCTTGTCAATGCTGTATACAATGCCGTCTTTCTTTACCACGCGATTTCCCTTGTCATCAAAACGGGCATGGGATTTCGCTGCGGGTTCTTTCTTCTCTGCCGGCTTTCTTTTGTGTTTGCCGTAGAGTGTGATTGCAATTTGGACTTCCTGCTCTTCATCGTCAATCATACTTCCTGCGCTCTTTACGTCATAGCCGCGTTCACGCAGATAGGACATCATTTCCTTGTAAGAAGCATCAATCTCCTTGCACAAATCACCAAGTTTAATATTTGCCATTCAGTTCATTCCTCCGCTAAAATTGAGTACTGATTTATTGTTTCTGTAACTGCTGTATTCCTTCTGCGATTTTCTCTGCAAGTCCTGCATCCGTAATCGCGATACAAACACGGCTTTCTTTTCCGATGGTATGTCCCAAAGAATCTTTGGTTCCGAAAGTAACCGTCGGAATTTCGTAATGATACGTAATATGCGAAAGATCATCTCTGGTATTTCCGGATGCATCTTCGGAAATGATGACAAGTTTCGCTTCTCCGCTTCGAATCGACCGTTCTACAAGAAAATTTCCCGCAGCAACGGCTCTTGCCTTTTGAGCAATACTGATCAGAGAAAATATCCGGGCTTCTGTAATCATGCGTTCAATTCCTCCAAAAGCCTGTTGTAAACTTCCTCCGGAATCGTCACCTGCAGAGAGCGTTCCAACGCTTTTGTCTTTTTGGCCTGTAAGAAACAGGATTCGCTCTTGCACAAATATGCGCCTCTTCCGTTTTTCTTGCCGGTCAAATCAACGAAAATGTCTTCTTCCGGTGTCCTGAGAATTCGGATCAGTTCTTTTTTTGGCTTCATTTCTCCGCATCCGATACATTTTCTCATGGGAATCTTTTTCGCTATCATAGTCTTCCTTCCTAGTCGCAAAGACCGTCTGCCTGAGACTGACTCTTGATGTCAATCTTGTAACCGGTCAGTCTTGCTGCCAGTCTTGCATTCTGTCCCTTACTTCCGATTGCAAGTGTCAGTTCTTCATCGGGAACGATTACGCTTGCAATTCTCTCATCGGGATCTACCGTAACCGAAACAACAACTGCCGGAGACAATGCATTTGCAATCAGCTGCTCCGGATCGTCACTCCAGTTGATAATATCAATCTTTTCGCCGTTCAGTTCATCGACAACGGCATTGACACGGCTTCCGTTGACACCGACGCAAGCGCCGACCGGATCCACCTTCGGATCGTTGGACCAGACAGCCATCTTGGTACGCTTTCCGGCTTCACGGCTCAGGCTCTTGATTTCAACGATGCCTTCCGCAACTTCGGTAACTTCATTTTCAAATAATCTCTTAACAAGTTCCGGATGAGTACGCGATACAATGATTCTCGGTCCCTTGGTCATATCCTTAACTTCTACGATGTAAACCTTGATACGGTCACCGGTGCGGAATACTTCGCCCGGAATCTGCTCGGTATCAATCAGGGACGCATCCATCTTACCGAGGCTGATAATTACATTTTTCTTGGAATACTTCTGAACAATACCGGTAACAACTTCCTTCTCTTTGTCACAATACTGTCCGTAGAGTACCTTTCTCTCTTCTTCACGAAGCTTCTGTACAATAACCTGCTTTGCTTTTCCGGCTGCAATTCGTCCGAAATTCTTGGTCGTGACTTCTAAGGTAATCACATCGCCGACACTGTTGGGACGAAGCGGGAATTTGTTGTTAGCCTCCTCGAGAGTTATTTCACAACTGTCATCCAAAACCTCATCCACAATCGTCATATCACGCAATACGCTGTATTCTCCGGTCTCCTTGTCGATATGAACGCGAATGTTGTTATTATTTCCGTATTCATCCTTGCATGCGGCATGAAGAGAATCTTCAATTGCCTTCAGCAAAACCTCCTTGCTGATGTCCCGCTCCTTTTCAATTAAATCCAATGCGGTAATCAGTTCCTTAAAGTCTTCCTTCTTCAAATCCTCTGCGGACTTCTTCACAGCTTTTTTCATGTTATACCTCCTGATTAATTATTCTGTAAATGCCTGGCGAATCATACTGATGTTTTTCCGTTCGATTACAAGTTCCGTATCCTCTACGGTCACCGTCACGGAATCCGCCGTATAGGCTTTCAAAATTCCTTCCACTTCCTTCCGATTGTCCACGGCCTTAAATACCTTGAGTTCAATCGGTTTTCCGATGTTTCGGTCATAATCCTTGTCTTTCTTCAGCGGTCTTGTCAATCCCGGCGAACTGACTTCCAGCACATAACATTCCGAAATAAAATCCGCTTCATCGAGCCGGTCACTGAGTGCCCGCGAAACCAGTTCGCAGTCATCAATGGTAATACCGCCTTCTTTGTCGATAAATGCACGCAAATACCACGTTCCGACTTCCTTCACGTATTCCACATCAACCAGTTCAAACTGATTGGCCTCCAAAATCGGAGTGATGAGTTCGGTCGTTTTTGCTTCATAGAGTTCCCGTTGTGTCATAAAACCTCCATATCCTGTTGTCAAGACAACGGACCGTTTGTCGTTCTTCGGCAGAACAAAGCATATCGCTTGCGATATGCTCGCGCCGCCTGTGCGTCGCGAAGCGACATTTTTCCTCCTCAAAGGCGTGTGCATCCTCGCGGAGCGTTTTTTTATCTCATAGAACGAACTTTCCTATGAGATAAAGTAAGAGTGGGTTTTTTCAAACCCACTCTCAAATAATCAATATGCTACATAACGATAATAACACAAAAAAACGAAAATGCAAGTCTTTTTGAAAAATACTTCCGAAAAACTCCTGATTCTGTGAATCATCCATCATTTCCGACGATTATCCCTGTTTTTCGGAGTAAATTTATCTCATAGGACGAACTTTCCTATGACAGAACAAAGCATATCGCTTGCGATATGCTCGCGCCGCCTGTGCTTCGAGAAGCGACATTTTTCCTCTGCACAGGCGTGTGCATCCTCGCGGAGTGTCTATTCTGCCATGTAATATATAAACGTCATATTGTCTGCCATGTATGTTTGTATAATACATCTACCAACGCATTATGTCAATTGTTTTCGGTAGAAATTTATTTTTTTACTGTTTTTCTATCTCCTTTTCCGTCCGTTTGGTTTTCCAATCACGAACCTTCTTGCCGGCCAATACGCCTGCGGCTGCGATTCCGATGTAAATGCAGAAATACAGCAACTGATGAAGAAATTCTGCCAGAAAATTCATATTAACTCCTTTCCGAAACATTGTTCGGTTACTGTCGGAATCCGATCAGGATTTCCGTCTGTTTGCAAGTTCTTTGGTAATATCGTTCCAATCCACGTCACATTCTACCATAAGTACCATCAAATGGTACAAATAATCCGCAATTTCATATTTTAACTCTTCCGCATCCGGATTCTTTGCTGCGATTGTGATTTCTGTTGCCTCTTCACCGCACTTTTTCAGAATCTTGTCAATTCCTTTTTCAAACAGATAATTGGTATAAGAGCCTTCTTTCGGATTGACCTTCCGGTCCATAATCAGGTTGTAATCTTCCGTCAGAACGGTCAACGGATTAAAGTCGGCAAATTCCTTTTTGCACAGTTCTTTAAAGAAGCAGGAATAGCTTCCGGTATGACAGGCAACTCCGAGCTGATGAACCTTTGCCAAAATGGTATCATTGTCGCAGTCCAGGCGCAGTTCTTTCACGAACTGGAAATGACCGGATGTCTCACCTTTCACCCAAAGCATCTGTCTGCTTCTCGAATAATATGTCATTCGGCCGGTTTCAATCGTCTTATTGAACGATTCCTCGTTCATGTAAGCAACCATCAAAACCTCGAGTGTCTTGTAATCCTGAACAACAACCGGAATCAATCCGTCCGAATTGGTCTTCATATCCGCAAAAGATATCGCGGATTCCAGACATTTGGTATCAATTCCTTCGGATTTCAATGTCTGTTTTACTTTAATCAGATTCTTATTCTCATAATAATTCGTAGCAACACCGTATACGTTCGGCATTTCCAACAGTGTTTCGATATCGTTACGAATCAGGCTGTCACGAACAATTACCGGAAGCGGACAACTCTCAAGAATCCGATTTAAGGCATTCGAAACCGTTACATGCTTCAACTGAAATGCAGCAACTCCGAGTTCCTTCAGCTCCGCCAACAGTTTCTCACTTTCGTATGCGTGCTCCGGTTTTTCCACATCGGCATTAAATTCAACGACAATTTTGTCTTTGCCAAAACGGTCAATGGCCTTCTTCACTTCTTCCTTCGGGAAATTCTGTTCATAAGGAATGACAACGTACGAAGCTCCTGTATACAGTGCCTTCTTAACATCTTCGAATCGCTTTACATAGCAGCCGAGATACAACGGAATATCTACTTTTTTCAGAATCAGTTTGATCATTTGCAGAAAATTCATCTGCGTGGTTTCGTTGGAATCATAGTTGTAAATATACAGACCGTCAGCTCCGTTCTGTTCATATTCCATAGCCTGTTCCAAAACCGATGCGGAAAATGCGTTTTCTGCATTTATATATGCAATGATATTCTTTTTCATGTTGTTAAATGGTTCCTTTCGTTGATAATACGCCGTTTACTCTCGGATCAATCTGTGTAGCCATATCCAAAGCCTTTGCAAATGCTTTGAACATTGCTTCCAGAATATGATGGTTGTTATCGCCCGACAGCATCCTGATATGAAGATTCATACCGGCGCTGTACGAAATCGCATAGAAGAACTCCTTTGCCATTTCAACGTCCATTTCGCCCAATTTATCCACGGTTGTCGTTACATCATAGCAGAAATAAGGACGTCCGGACAAATCCAGTGCGCAAAGCATCAGAGTTTCATCCATCGGCAGCATAAAGCTTCCGTAGCGCTTGATTCCCTGCTTGTCGCCAAGTGCTTCTTTGATGGCAGCTCCGATGACAATACCGACATCCTCAACGGTGTGATGCGAATCGACAAACAAATCGCCTTCGGCTTTCAGAGTCAGGTCAAAAAATCCATGCTTTGCAAATCCAGCCAGCATATGATCAAAAAATCCGATTCCGGTATTGATATCATAGTTTCCGGTACCATCCAGATTCAACGTACAGGTAATCGAGGTTTCTTTTGTTTTCCGTTCTATCGATGCGATACGTTCCATACAGTTTTCTCCTTATTTGTCTTCAAAACGGACTGCGATAGAATTGGCATGTGCCGTCAATCCTTCGGCCTCCGCAAATGTTACAATTTCCTTGTAAACCGGTTCCAGGGCAGCTCTTGAATAGCTGATGACACTGCTCTTTTTAATAAAATCATCCACACTTAACGGGGAGAAGAACCGAGCCGTGCCGTTTGTCGGTAAAATGTGATCCGGTCCGGCAAAATAATCTCCGAGCGGTTCACTGGAATATTCTCCGAGAAAAATGGCTCCCGCATTTTTGATATAAGTCAAAGTATCAAACGGGTTCTTGGTTAAAATCTCAAGATGTTCGGATGCAATATCATTTGCCGTTTCAATTGCCGCTTCCATGGATTCCGCAATAAAAATGCAGCCGTAATTATCCAATGATTTGCGAATAACTTCCTTACGGGACAGCATTTCCGTAAACCGATCGACTTCGATGCTGACCTGATCTGCCAATTCCCGGCTTGTTGTTACAAGAATTGCCGATGCCATTATATCATGTTCTGCCTGACTTAACAAATCCGCAGCAACATATTTCGGATTTGCCGTCTCATCCGCCAAAACCAGAATCTCACTCGGGCCGGCGATAGAATCAATCGCAACATTTCCGTATACGGCCTTCTTCGCAAGAGCTACGTAAATGTTTCCGGGTCCGACAATCTTATCTACCTTCGGAATGCTTTCGGTTCCGTAAGCAAGTGCTGCAATTGCCTGTGCTCCGCCAACCTTCAAAATACGGGTCACGCCTGCTTCAACGGCTGCAACAACCGAAGCCGGATTCAGTTCTCCCGCTTTCTGCGGCGGCGTTACCATGATAATCTCCGGAACTCCGGCAACTTTTGCAGGAATAATATTCATCAGAACGCTGGAGGACAAAACTGCGCTTCCACCCGGCACATAGACGCCGACTTTTGCAATCGGTGTGATTTTCTGTCCGAGGAAAATTCCGTCTTTCGTTTCAAACCAGCTGTTTCTCTTTTGCATCATGTGATAATCGCGAATGTTGACAATGGCATCCCGGATAACTTTCAACAATTCCGGATCAATCATATCATATGCTCTTTGAATCTCTTCTTCGGTAACGCAAATTGTATCCGCGTTAATCTCTACACCGTCAAATTTCTTTGTATATTCGAAAACCGCGGTGTCCCCGTTTTCCCGAATATTTCGGATAATATCGGCGACACGTTCTTCTTCTGTTTTAAAGGAATTGGTACTTCTCTTTGCAAGAGTATCCTTTAATTCCAGCCTGGTTGAGTTATTTAAGGTAACTGTTTTCATTTCGTATTCCTCCGTTACTCAATGATATTCCGTAAATCCGTAATGATTTTCTGAATTCGTTCCTGTTCCATCTTCATGCTGACCTGATTGACAACCATTCTTGCCGACAACGGTACCACTTCCTCGAGAACTTCCAGCCCATTTTCACGAAGCGTCGAACCGGTTTCTACGATATCGACAATGACTTCACTCAATCCGACAATCGGAGCAAGCTCAATGGAACCGCTCAGCTTAATGATTTCCACGGTCTGATGCTTTACGTTTGTGAAATAATCCTTCGCAATATTCGGATATTTCGTTGCGACACGAATTCGTCTTCCGCTTCCGAGCAATTCCTTTGCACTTGCCGGACCCGCAACGCACATACGGCATTTTCCGATTCCGAAATCAATGACTTCGTACAGTTTCTTATTTTCTTCCAAAATGGTATCTTTTCCGACAATTCCGATATCGGCCGCACCGTACTCGACATAGGTCGGAACATCACCTGCTTTGGCAAGGAAAAATTTCATCTTCAGTTCTTCATTTGTAAAAATCAGTTTTCTCGTATCGGGATCGTTCATTTCCTCGCAATGAATTCCGGCTTTTCCGAGTATCTCCATTGCTTTCTTGGCAAGACGTCCCTTGGCCAGTGCTACTGTAATATATTCCATATGGTTACCTCTTCCCGTTCCGACAATTTGATTTCGTCTTCTTTACTCCAGTCATCCGGCATTGCCATCAGCGATACGGCATTGCCTTCCGCACGTTTCTGCTTGGCAAATGCGATTGCGTTGTCGGCTGCCTCTTCCTTATAAACAACGAGCATTTTACTTTGGTCATGATGCGGAAGCAAATTCTGGCGTTCCAGTGCCAGCATCAGATTATCGATAATAACGGACATTCCGATAGCCGCCATATGCTCGCCGAACTGTTCCACCAGTGTGTCATACCGGCCGCCGGAAGCAATTGCTTCGCCGGTACCGTATGTAATGGCGCGGAAAATGATTCCCGTATAATAGCGATATTTGCTGAGCATTCCGAGGTCGAAGGAAACATATTTTTCAACACCGAATTCCTTCAGATAGGAATACATTTTCTTCAAACGGTCGATTGCCACGCATGCTTTTTCATTGTCCGTCAGGGACTTGGCGCGGTCCAAAACATCTTCACTGCCGAACAGCTCCGGCAATGTTAACAGCAGTTCTCTTGCATTTTCGTCAATTTCCTTGTTTTTAAGCATATCGGAAATGCCGAACAGGTTTTTATTCTTAATTCGAATGCGAAGTTCCTCTTCTTCCTCTTCCGTCAATTTGCATTCATTTGCAATCGCACGGAAAATGCCGGCGTCTCCGACTTCAATCTGAAACTCTTTCAGACCGGATTTCTTCAGACATTCCACCGTCATCGCAATCATATCGGCATCCGCCAGTACCGAGTCATCTCCGAACAGTTCCGCACCGGCCTGCGTGATCTCCTTCAGACGAAGCTGATAACCGGAATTGTTGATAAATGTGTTGCCCTGATAACACAAACGGACCGGCGTCGCATTTTGTTTAAAATACGTCGCTGCGCAACGTGCAATGGACGGTGTCATATCCGGTCTGAGGACCAGCGTATTTCCGTCCCGGTCAATGAATTTATAAATATCCTTTGACGGAACGGTTCCGCGTTCGCTGGAAAATACATCAAAATATTCAAAAGACGGAGTCTGAATTTCCTCATATCCGTATGTCTTCATACAGGATACGATTTGCTCCGTAATCATATTCATTTCAATTTTTTCGTTTCCGTAGATGTCTCTGACACCTTCCGGAGTATGCAATAACGGAATCATAGGTTCTCCTTGTTTACTTATTGTAGTTTTGCTTTACCGTGGTAAAGTGCTAACATGCTAACATATTAGCATAATGATACGAATTATACAGACCAAAATGTCAAATGTCAAGCATTTTCTTTGGAATCCAGATAATCATTTACAAATTCCAAATAATTCAGATACGGTTCCTGCGGCATCGGGTACAAAAATTCGGGATTCAGTTCGTCAAATCGAATGCTCTTCCGCTCTCCGTCCCGTGACCGTTCATAAAATCCGTTCAGTTCTTCATACGGCATAAAATACACGGAATCTTTCTCACTGTAATAAATCAGAAGGAACGCAACCCCGCCGTTTCTGACAAAATCCCGCATAAACAGAACCTGATGGTCATGAACATTTTGCATGGCAAATGTGCTTTGTGCACATTCCTTGCAGTCGAAACAAAGCGGTACTCCCTGTGCCAGCCCGACATAGTCAACCGTACTTTTCTGGTCAAAATAAGCCAGGGTAATATGCCGGTTTGCACTGTCGATTTCGATAGGCGTAATCGGAGTCGGAATTTTCTGTACAAGCGCAATTCCGCTTTTCCTATAGTGTTCATTGGTTCGGTTTATGATTTCCTCAAGAAGGGATCCCCGAAGGCCCCGGGATTTCCAAGTAGCCATAGCAGTCTCCTTTTTTGCACGGTTCGAACTCATTGTTCAAAATATCCGAAAAGCATTCCGGTACCAGCCCCGTGATTGTTTCTCCGGCCAGTTCCGAAAGTTCTTCCGGCACCTGTTCGGGAAACCGGTATGCATATGCAAACAGCTGCTGACCGTGAATATGATAATGACTCTGATAATATCCGGTTACCTGTCTGTCATCCGAATGATATTTCGGATCGCCCAGCACCGGAAATCCGATATATTGCAATACACTTCGAATCTGATGGGATTTTCCCGTATACAATCGGATTCGTACCAGCGTAATTTTATCGTTTGAAACTACCGGTTCAATTCCGGTATGCACCGGCATGCAATCGGTTCCGACCGCTTCTCTGGATATCGTTACCGTATTGGTCTCTTCATTTTTGCTTAAGAATACTTTGACATCGTAACTGCGTTTCGGTTTTCCGATTACATATGCAAAATAATACTTCTCAAACAATCGTTCCCGCAGAGCCTGTGCCATTCCCCGGGAACCCGGCAGCGTTTTCGCAAAAAATACGATTCCCGCGGTATTTCGGTCCAGTCGGTTACAGATTCCCGGCTTATATTTGCGAAGGGATTCCGCTGTCACATCCGACCGGTTTACAAGATATTGTAATGCCTGTTCATTTAATGCTTCATCGCCGGAGCTGTCTGTTTGCGATAAAATTCCGGCCGGTTTGTAAATGACCAGAAAATTATCGTCTTCATAGACAATATTCTCTTCCGGTACCGGATGTTTTGCAAATACGGGAATTTCATTTGTCTGTACCGTTCCCGTTTGTCCGCTCATCGTTTGAAATGTTTCGTCCGAAAAGAATACGGTGATAATATCGTCGGCTTTCAGGATTTCATTTCCTTCGGCCCGTTTATGATTCAGAGTAATGTTTTTCTTACGAAGCATTTTGTACAGGAATCCGGTTCCGGCATTCGGCATCAGTCGCTGAAGGTATTTGGTACACCGTTGTCCGGCATCCTGTTTGGTTACGATAAATTCTTTCATACTCTTGTCCTATACCAGAATTGTATTGATAAACTCGCTGATTTCCTCAAGCGGTGTTTCGTCCTGATTACGGAAACCGTCGAGGCGTGAGGTCATTTCCGATATCGAATGAAACACGTGCATATGAACGGAAACGCCCTGTTTCTTCATGGATTCGGTAAAATACTGTACAATATCCCCGGTCTTTGCATCCTTTTCCGCATATCCGATCAGTTCGCTGCCGCTGACCGCAAGTGCATCCAGATGCATGACCGTTTTGGTTGATGTGAACACCAAATCGGAATAGACATTCATCGAATCTCCCGCATGTTCCAAAATCGTCTGATAGCTTGTTTCCGAAAATGACCGGTACGGCAGGAACAATATCAGATTGGTCAGAGATTTTGCTGCGGGCAATGCACCCAAAACGGATATTACCGTCAAAATGTTCTTCGTAGTATGTGTGGTCAGATATCCGGCCAGAAACAGTCCGACCGAAAGCAGCAAAATGGCTGCCGTATATATACTTTGTACTGTTTTTCTATACCGTATATATCCGTTTGTGCCCTTTATTTTCTTCTTCATACGTTCCCCTTTATAACAGCTCCGTAAAATCATGAATATGCCAGTCCGAAGCGGCAATGATTTGATCCCGGTCCTTTCTCGAACTCTCATCGTCCACCGAACAGACATACATTCCTGCGTTATGTCCGGCCATAATTCCCGGTATAATATCTTCAAATACAATACAGTTTTCCGGTGCTTCTCCCAGTTCTTCGGCCACCAGCAGATAAATGTCCGGTGCCGGTTTCCCTCGGGATATTTCACATGCGGTATGAATACTGTCCATATATTGACCGATTCCGGTCGCATTCAGTGCGGCATCTAAGAGTTCTCTCGAATTGGATGTCGCAATTCCGGTTTTGATTCCTTTTTCTTTCAGTTGTTTCAAATACTCGATTGCACCCGGTTTTGCGAATACCTTTGTCGTATAGTATTCCATTGCCATCGCATTCCATTCATTTTGCATTTCTTTGACGGTTTTTTGAATATGAAACCGGTTTTGAAAATACACTGCCGTTTCTTTCAGACTCATTCCGCCGATTTCTGCCTGTAAATCGTCGGGAAACGGTATTCCGAATGATGCCAAATATTCGATATCGATGGATTTCCACATCCACATGGAATCGACCAGGGTTCCGTCCATATCAAAGATAGCTGCCGTAAAATTGTTCTTCATTTTGCGTAAATTCCTCTTTCAGCATCTGTAACAGAATGTCTTTCGGCATTTCCCGGTATTCACCCGGAGTCATATCCTTCGGAAGACACAGCCCGCCCATTCGCAGCCGTTTTAACCGCAGCACAGAACTTCCGATTGCTTCTGCCATTCGCTTTACCTGATGAAATTTTCCTTCCGTGATTGTGATTCCCAAAACGGTCGTATCGGAATTCTGCCGAACGACACAAACTTTTGCAGGAGCGGAAATGAAATCCCCAAGGTCCACTCCGTGTCGTAACGGTTCGCATGCGTCTTCGGTAATGATTCCGCTGCATACAGCCAAATAACTTTTCTCCACATGTTTCTTCGGAGACAGCAGATTATGCGTCAATTCCCCGTCGTTGGTAATGAGCAGAAGTCCCTCGGTATCTTTGTCCAGCCGACCGACCGGATAATAATCCGCTCCGGCAATTTCCGGAATCAGATTAACAACCGTTTTCTGTTTTTTATCATTTGCGGCAGACAGCACACCGGTCGGTTTATGTAACAGAAAATACCGGTTTTGTATAAACAGAACCGGCTTTCCGTTTCGTTCCACAACATCGGTTTCGGTATTGATTTTTCGTTCGGGATCCCGACAAATCACTCCGTTTACCGTAACCGCTTCATACTTTAGAATATTTTTCGCTTCTTTTCTGCTGAGTGCCGGATTGCATTCGGTCAGCATTCGGTCCAGTCGAAATATCATATTACATCATTCTCCATCCGTTCCGGTTAAACGTTCATCTTACATCATTTTCCATCCGGTCCGGTTAAACGTTCATATTACATCATTCTCCATCCGGGTAAATACCGGTTTTTAAACGAACTTCCCTTGATTTTGGCAAATCCGAGCGGAAATCCGTCGGCACAAATCAGTACCTGCCCGTCCGGAACCGATTCCGGTACTTCCAGAGTTTCGCATTTCAGATACCGTATAACATCCGGGCTGTTGACATCCATATTATAAACCTTCGGATAGTCTTCCGCATACAGACCCATCGCACATGCCTGACTCGGCTCAAATCGGCCCTTTTTGGCATCCCCGAGATACCAACCTGAGCGAAGAACGCGGATGCCTTTGATGTCCGGCATATTCTCCGGAATTGCATACACCCGTTCTTCGTTAATCATAATTCGTTTTTCATTAATTTTCATACCGCGGCTCTGCTTCAGACTGTCAATAAACTCACGAAGCTCCGTCGGCAATTTTGCCGGATTGACAAAGCCTGTAAATAACGGCACGGTATTTCGGATTGCGTCATCCTTTTTCCGTAACAGTGCAACAAAATGACCTTCCCCTTCCAGTTTATGCGGAAATAACCTTGCACATTTGGTTACTTCCGGAAGCGGTCGCTGCATCCAGTCCGGTCGTCCGGTCATAAATCCGTAAGATTCATATTCGGCTTTTTTGTCTTCGGGGATTACCGACGCCAGTTCCATTTCCGGGAACTGCTCCAACACATACTGAATCGTTTCTTCATCCTCAAGCGGTGCAAACGTACAGGTTGAATATAACAGATATCCTCCCGGTTTCAGCATTGCGATAGCCTGAGGCAATATTTCCTTTTGAAGATTATTGTAATACTGAGTTCCGTATTGCTCCCAGTTTTTCATTATTTCCGGTTGTTTTCGGAACATTCCTTCGCCGGAGCAAGGTGCATCCACCAGAATTTTATCGAAAAATGTCGGAAACCGTTTTGCCAATGTTTCGGACGACTCACTTGTCACAAGAATATTTCTCGCACCGAAAACTTCCAGATTCTTCAAAAGTGCCTTGGCTCTCGTTGCGGAAATATCATTGGCAACCAAAATACCCGTTCCGTTCAGTTTGGAAGCGATTTCCGTACTCTTTCCGCCCGGTGCCGCACATAAATCCAGAACACAGTCTCCTTCCCGTATCGGAAGCAGATTGGCCGGTGTCATTGCGGACGGCTCCTGAAGATAATACAGTCCCGCATAATAAAACGGATGTTTGGACGGTGCATCGTCAAATTCATAATAGAACCCGTTGTCAATCCACGGCACCGTTTTCAAATGAAATCCGGAAATTTCCTTAAAACGGTCCGCATTCAGTTTCAGTCGGTTGACCCGAAGACCGGCACTGGTCTTTTTCTCAAAACATTCGAGATACAACCTGTATTCATCTTCTCCGAGCATGCCGATCATACGTTGTTCAAAAGCTTCCGGTAATTTCATATCCTGTCCTTTACTGTAACGTCTGCGCACGGTATCCTTCGGCAATAATGTCGAGTTCCGTCGCGAAATGTTTTAATTTTTCAATATCTTTTTCTTCGTAAATGTGGAAAAATTCTTCCTGAATACGCTCTGCTTCACGGCGACTTGCAAATTTATACAGATTCTGAATGGTTAACAGAATATCGTTGACTATCCGTTCCTCTTCAAACCGAAGTTCTCTCGCCGCCTTAATTTCATCCCGGATTTCCGACAATTCCCTGTCAGTCGCAATCATATCCTCCGCCGCATGTTTCAGCCGAAGCTTTAATTCCTCCGGAATATTGCTACGATACTTATACTGCAGTGAATGTTCGATTACCGACCAGCTGTTCATGCCAAGCGTTCGGATTTGTATTTCCGCAAATAATGTTTTCGGACCATCCGCCAGCTGAACCGTGTATTTGATTTTGATATGATAGCTACGATATCCGCTGGATTTCGGATTGGCAATGTAATCGCTTTCTTCAATTACTTCCATATCCGTTCTTCTGTGAATCATGTCCGCAACCACATAACAGTCCTCCACAAACTGGCAAATCAGACGAACTCCCGCTATGTCGGTCATTTGTTCTTCCAGCTTGTCGAGCGGAATTTTCTTCCTGCTGCATTTTTCCACAATACTTGCAATTGTTTTAACACGTCCCGAAATCAGTTCAATCGGGCAATAATCATCCTGTTTTCTCAGGGATTTTTGAATGTGTGTAAATTTAACAACCAATTCATCGACCGCAAGTGAATACGGTTCCAGAATCTCTCTCCATAATTGAATTTCCATAACTCCTCCGAATGTAAACGCTTATTGCTCCCCATATTGAATTCCTTCCGGCAGTTCGGTATGATACAGCAAATGATTCAAAATTGCTCTGTTGGCTTCCAAATCAGGTACCAGTACCGCAGCTCCGTTCTTCTTTTCTTCCGTAAAATATCCCTTTGCCGGAATCATATAGGAATTCAGTGTTGTGATTTTTTTCTCTAAATACGAATTGATGCAGGCTTCCACCTGATCTTTTGTGAGACTCGTTGTCATAATGGACAGAATCTCCGATGATAGCTTTAACAGTTTTCGTTTACCGACTGACTGATACGATTTAATAATTGCGGACAGTACTTTCCTCTGACGTAACGTCCGACCGTAATCATCCCGTTCCGTTTCTTCTCCGTTCGGCGTTTTGACTTTTCGTACACGACAATATCCGAGTGCCTGATTTCCGTTCATATGATTCAGCCCGGCCGAAACGGTTCGATTCTCTTTATCGGAAATGTAATTGGTTTTGTTGAGATATTCCGCTTCTTCTTCGCTGATTTCCACATCAACTCCGCCGAGCGCATCAATAACCGTTTCAAATTCCTCGAAATTTACTCTGGCAACCGCATCAATCCGAACGGCATACAATGCTTCCAAAGTTTCCGTCAACAGCCCCATATTGCCGTATGCATATGCTGCATTCAGTTTTCCCGCACCATGTCCCGGAATCTCCGCATAAGTATCCCGTAAAAAGGAACACAGGGAAAGAGCCCCCTCATTTTTATCGTAGGAAATCAGAATCATCGAGTCCGATCGACCTTCATGGTCCGATTGGGAATCAATTCCTTCGATTCCGACCAACAGCAGATTGAATACCGAATCCGACGAAATGCTGCCCGATACCGTTCGATTTGCCGACAATGAAAATTCTTCTTTCGAAAATGTTTTCATCGTTCGTTTGATATAATCGGCTCCGAATTTTGCAGCAAGCGGTTTCCACAATCCCGTGAAATACATAATGACTCCTATTGCCGTCAGGAAGAGAAGCACCTTTGCAAAGAAACGCAGAAGCCGGTGTTTTCGCTTCTTTTTCGGTCTCTCCTCATATACTTCTTCGTCCATATATGCTCCTAATTCTTAAAGCTGTGAATCGGGGCCGGAATTCGACCGGTTCTTGCGATAAAATCATCGCAGCCGAACGTATTGACCGGCATAATCGGCGCATATCCGAGAAGGCCTCCGAATTCCGCACTGTCTCCGACGGTCTTCCCGATAACGGGAATCAATCGAACGGCGGTTGTCTTCTGATTAATCATACCAATCGCCATTTCATCGGCAATGATACCGGAAATCGTCGTTGCCTTGGTTGTTCCCGGAATTGCAATCATGTCCAGTCCGACCGAACATACGCAGGTCATTGCTTCCAGTTTTTCCAAGGTAAGGCAACCCGCATTGACCGCATCAATCATTCCCTGGTCTTCGCTGACAGGAATAAATGCTCCGCTCAGGCCTCCGACATAGGAAGATGCCATTACTCCGCCCTTTTTCACCTGATCGTTCAATAATGCAAGGGCAGCCGTTGTTCCTGGAGCTCCGGGATATTCGACACCGATTTCCTGTAAAATCTCGGCAACACTGTCACCGACAGCCGGTGTCGGTGCCAGCGACAAATCTACGATTCCAAACGGTACATTCAGCATTTCCGATGCCCGTTTGGCAACCAGCTGTCCGACTCTTGTAATCTTAAATGCGGTCTTCTTAATCGTTTCGCAAAGGATTTCAAAATCCTTTCCTCTTGCAGCTTCCAGCGCTTTCTTGACAACTCCCGGCCCGCTGACTCCGACATTGATAATCGCGTCCGCTTCCGTTACCCCGTGAAATGCACCTGCCATAAACGGATTGTCATCCGGAGCATTGCAAAAAACAACCAGTTTCGCACAACCGATGGAATCTTCGTCTTTCGTCATATTGGCCGTTTCGCAAATGATGGTTCCCATCAACCGTACCGCATCCATATTAATTCCAGTTTTGGTAGAGCCGACGTTGACGGAGCTGCAAACCCGCTCCGTTTGTGCAAGTGCCTGCGGAATGGAGCGCATCAAAAGCTCTTCGGCCTTTGTCATGCCTTTCGACACAATGGCGGAATATCCTCCGATAAAATTCACTCCGACTTCCTTTGCGATGGAATCCAGTTCTTTTGCAATGGTCACAAAATCTTCGGTTGTATGACATGCGGCCGCACCGACAAGAGCAATCGGCGTTACACTGATTCGCTTATTGACTACGGGAATTCCGTATTCTTTGCCGATTTCATTGCCGGTTTCGACCAGATTTTTTGCAAGTCCCGTTATTTTCTTATGTATTTTCTCACATACGGTTTTCAAATCGGAATCAATGCAATCCAGCAAACTGATTCCCATCGTAATCGTACGGACATCCAGATTCTCCTTTTCGATCATCTGGTTGGTTTCCATGATTTCACTTCTGCTGATCATATCGTCCTCCGATTAAATTCTGTGCATCATATCAAAAATGTCTTCCAGCTGAATTCGGATAATGCATCCGATTTCCTTGCCGTTTTCATCGAGTTCTGCCGCAATCTCATCAAATGTCTTGGTTGCAGCCTGAACATCGACAACCATCATCATGTTAAAATAACCTCCGACAATTGTCTGGGAAATGTCAAGAATATTCACATTTTCCGATGCAAGATACGTGCAAACCTTTGCAATAATTCCGACACAGTCCTTTCCAACCACGGTAATAATCGCTTTTTTCATATTTTCGTCTCCTTCAATAATAATTCATTCGATAAATTCGTCCCCGGACACCTCTCATAAATGATTACGATTTCGAATTTTTCGTCCCTTAGTGCCATTTATAAATGATATTCTGACGAATATTTCGTTTCCGTCCCCGCTCTAAATGCTTATGCAATCAATCGGCTCGTCCCTGGAAGCCACAATCAGCTTCGGGCAGGGTTCCCGATAATGCCAGTTTTTTGTCAGGGTATTGTTGGCATTGACAAATGCCAAATCCGGATAATTATTTTCTTTGCTGAGATGGGCCAGAATCACATATTGCAGGCGGTTGTGAAGCAGTTGAACCATCAGTGCCGCACAGTCCTCATTGGACAAATGACCGCTCGGTCCCATAATCCGCCGCTTTAACTGATACGGATATGTTCCGACCAGCAGCATATCCCGATCATAATTGGATTCCAAATACAAAATATCCGCATCTTTTAAATGATTGACAATCGTATCGTCATAATATCCCAAATCCGTTGCCATAGCGAATTTACGGTTTCCCGCAACAACCGAATAGCAAACCGGTTTTGCCGCATCATGGGATGTGTAGCAGGCCGCCACTTCCGCATCTCCGAGAATCGTTACGGTTCCGGGACGAACGGAATGAAGCAGTTCCGCAGCAATGCCTTTTCCGTACGAGGACATCACGATTGCCTGCAGTGTTTCTGCCGTTCCGTAAATCGGAATGCGGTATTTTTTCAGCAAAACGGCAAGACCGGCGATATGATCGCTGTGTTCATGCGTAATAAATATGGCATTGACGGTTTCCGGTTCAATTCCGTTTTGCTGCAATCCGCAGACAATTCGTTTTGCGGAAATGCCGGCATCAAACAGAAGTCGAATCTGTTCCGTTTCCACATATACGCAGTTTCCGCTGCTTCCGCTTGCTATACTGAATACTTTCACGTAAAGTCATTCCTTCCGTTTTGTCTCATTACCAAACAAATATTATACCACAAATGCCGTCAAACATCAATCACGGAATCCGATTGACTCCAAATGAAACCGAAGCTGACGAAGGATATCCGCTTCCGCATCTGCGACATTATTAACAATCACACGGTCGCACTGATTCATCATAATTCCTTGCGGAGTCTGACTCTGAATCAGATTGTGAATCCTCTCTTCATCATATCCTCGGGTGTCACGCAATCTCTGACGTCTCGTCTCTTCCGCCGCATAAACAAGCCATAACTCATCACAAAATCTGCGATACCCGGCCTGCTCTGCCAAAGCCGATTCCACAAACACAACCGGTGTTCCGGCCTGTTCCTCTGCCTGCAGCATGCTTACAATCCGTTCGATTGTCGCCGGATGAGTAATGGCATTCAATTTATCCAGTTCGCTTTCGTCAGCAAATACAGTCTTCGCCAACAATGCCCGGTCAAGGGAACCGTCCGGACATTTATATTCATTTCCGAAAATCTTAAAAATCTCATTCGTTACGGCCATTCCGGGTCCCATCAGCTGTTTGCATTCCGAATCCGAGTCAATCACGGGGAATCCGAGTCGGGTTCTGATACATTCGCTGACATAGCTTTTTCCGCTTCCCGCGCAGCCGGTTAATCCGATAACTTTCATATTCATTCTCACTTATTTTGCATCATACCAGGTCATTCCGCTTTGTACATCCGCTTCCAGCGGTACCGTCAAAAGAACCGCCGTTTCCATCGACTGACGGAGCAGTTCGGATACGGATTCCAACTCCTCTTTGGGTACTTCCAGCAGCAATTCGTCATGTACCTGGACCAGTATTTTTGCTTTCGTTCCCGCCTGCCGTAACGCCTGATGAACCTTGATCATGGCAATCTTCATAATATCCGCAGCCGTTCCCTGAATCGGGGAATTCATGGCAACGCGTTCGCCGAAGCTTCTCTGCGTATATACCGAAGAAGACAGTTCCGGAATCGGTCTTCGACGTCCGTACATCGTGGTCACATATCCGAGTTCTTTCGCCGACGCAACAGTTTTGTCCAAATATTCCTTCATTTTCGGGAATCGGGCAAAATAATCCTGTATATACTGCTCTGCCGTAGATTTCGTGATTCCCAAATCCTTTGACAGAGAGAAGGAACTGATTCCGTACAAAATTCCGAAATTCACTGCTTTGGCAGCACTTCTCTGTTCCGGCGTAACATCCTCAAACGGCACGTTAAACACCTGACTGGCAGTCAAACGGTGAATATCGGCCGCACTGTTATAGGCTCTTTGCAGCTCCGTATCTCCGGACATATGAGCCATCAGTCGAAGCTCAATCTGAGAATAATCGGCATCGACAAACAGATATCCCGGTTTCGGCACGAAGGCTTTTCGGATTTCGCGTCCGAGTTCGGAACGAATCGGAATGTTCTGTAAATTCGGTTCTGTAGAGCTCAACCGTCCGGTTGCCGTCACCATTTGCTGATACTTCGTATGAATTCGTCCGTCTGCGGAAATACAGGTCTGCAAGCCTTCCGCATACGTAGACAGCAGTTTGGAATACTGACGGTACAGCAAAATGTGTTCCACAATCGGATATTCGGTCAGTGTTTCCAGAATTTCCACCGAAGTGCTGTAACCCTTTTTCGTCTTTTTCGGATACGGCAGTTTCATTTTTTCAAACAGAACATCTCCGAGCTGTTTCGGTGAATTGATATTGAATGAACATTCCGCAAGTTCGTAAATCTTCGTTTGTTCCTCTTCCATCTTCTGTTTTAAACTGTCCGAATATTCCCGAAGTATGCTTCGGTCCACGAGAATTCCCGCATTTTCCATATCATGAAGAACCCACATCAGCGGTTGTTCCACTGTCTGATACAACTCGTGTTCACCGTTTTCGGTCAGTTTGTTGTCCAGAAGAATACCAAGTTCTCTTGCATCCGCAGCTTCCGCCTCGTCTTCGGACGATGTTGCGACATTCGGCATCCATTCGGCATATACGTCTTCATATTCGTGATGCGTGGTCAACGGTCTCAGCAGATAATCCATCAGGGAAACATCCCATAAGTTTTCCGTATACGGCAAATCACACCATTCTTCCTTTACATGAAAGGCATAGAGTCTTGTCTGCCTGCACAAATCTGCCAACAGATTTACGGTATCATGATGCATCCTGGTATCCGAATCGGAAATAAAATACACCGTCGATTCCGTCGCCAGCGTAATAACGGATTCTTCCGCCGTCAGGCCAAATGCGACCTGCCATTCCTCAAGTTGGTTTTCTCGTGTTTTTCTGGCCAGTCCCATCGGTTCCCGATAAGACAGTATTTCGGCACGGTTCCGCTCCAAGTCCGCACTGTCCGAGATGTAACAGATTGTAACCGGCTTTCGTTCTGTAACCGTTACGGTATCCGGCAACTGAATACTGGTAATTTCCAATTCGTGAAGAACCTTGGCCAGTTCCCGATAATCGATCTGAATTTTCAGACAATCCAAAGTTTCCTCAATCGGAATATCCTGTTTAATGGTTGCCAGAATTTCGCTGAGTCTGGCTGCCTGTTCTCCGCAAAGCTCCGAATCGGACGTTTTTGTCAATGTAGGAATCGGATTTCGTTTGATTCCGAGCGTTTCCTTCATAAACTGCGCCAATTCCTTTTCACCGTCCGGTCCGGCCTCGTGAATCGCTTCATACAAGCAGTCTACGGTATTGTAGTAGGCAATCAGTGCAACGGCCGTTTGCGGTCCGATTCCGGGAACTCCCTTGATGTTGTCGGACGAATCTCCCTGAAGACCTTTCAGTTCCGCAATTTCCTCAGGAGTAACTCCGAATTCCTGTCGAATCCGTTCCGGAGTCATCGGAAATGCTTTCTCCGGACAATTGGCATCGTTCTTCCTGATATTGTATTTGTCAAATAATTCGTCCGCTTTTTTCTGCGCAGTCTGTAAGAGCCAGATTGTTGTATTATCGTCGGCGAGCTGCAAATAATCATGGTCTTTCGTTAAAATGGCAACGGGTATTTCACTCTCAAATCGTCTTGTCAGAGAGCCGCTGTAATCATCGGCTTCGTAGGTTTCCGACATATACTGTCGAATTCCGATACGTCCGAGAATCTCCCGGCAGAGCTGAAACTGTTCTTTTAACGGAACCATGGTTTCGGAACGGTTCCCTTTGTATTCCGAATACAATTCTCTTCGAAATGTATCTCTCGTTACATCCCATGTAACGGCAAGATGGGTCGGTTTTTGCTGTTCCAGCATTTTCAATAAATAACGCAGAAATCCGAAAATTCCGTTTGTATAAACTCCGGTGGAAGTTTGCATGATTTTTGAAAAAACGGCTTCTTTTTCTTCCATAGTTTTCCCCATCAGTACCGATGGCGGAAGATTTCCGTAAAACTGCGTCGATAATAAAGACGAACCGTCTATGATAAGCAGTAACTCATCCTTCATTCCGCTATTCTCCTTTTTTTGCGTCAGCGTCCTGTCTGATTTTATCAATTACCTGACTGTTATATTCCAAAATAGTATTTCGAATCGGATCGGATGCTTTTGGCATACCGTAAAAATTGATGGTCAGTGACTCTTCCCGCGTATTTTCCGGCAAAAAGCGGTAATAGACCGGCTGTTTTTTGCTTGTAATAAGGCATCCTATGATGCAGAACATAATTACGGCACCGATTGTTTTCATCACAAATTTCTGTCTTCTCTTTTTGACATAGGTTTCCGACCGTTTTAATTTATTATCCAACTGCAAAAAATAATTGTCATAGAAATCCTCATTGGCGGAGAGTTGTTTCAGCGCCGTCGTAATGGAATAATCCGTCAGCAATTCGTCTTTGCACTCCGAACAATTCTGAATATGGTCGATATACGGGCCCATAATCTCTTCCGGAAGCTCATGCAAAAGATAACTTTTACTGTGCATTCTTGCTTCTTTGCAATCCATACAACTCCTCCTTTTTATGATTTCTTTGATTTCTTTGAAATTCCTCTTGCAAAATCAAAAATTTCATGGTAAAATGCCCAATGTTCGCGGATGTGGCGGAATGGCAGACGCATCAGACTCAAAATCTGACGGGCTTATCACTCGTGCGGGTTCAAGTCCCGCCATCCGCATTTCCCCGGGATTTGATATCCCGGGGTTTTATTTTGCCCAAAATTCAAAAACACCTACTGTTCTCCGACAATCTCGTTGTACAATTCCATTCCGTATCCGGTAATACCCGGCTCTCCGCTTGTCAAATGATACGTTCGTTCACCGTCCGTATTCCGTTCTGCCTGCAGGAACTGTGTTCTCGGCATTTTCTCGTCATACGCTTTCTTCGCATAAGTATAAATGTGTGTTACAAAGAAACAGGTCACGTTATTGTCCATAAATGCTTTGATAACATCTTCCGCAATCAGGGCGCCTTCCCGTTCCGATGTTGTTGCAAAGGACTCATTTAAGAAAATAATCGACCCCGGCTTCATAAAATCAACAATTTTACTGAGTCGGTTTAATTCTTCCTCCAGCTTTCCGGAATTCATCGACACATCTTCTTTTCTGACAAAATGAGTATAAAATCCGTTATACAAATGAGTTTTCATGGACGAAGCCGGTACAAACATACCGCACTGCGCCATGAGCTGAGCAACCGAAACACTTCGAATAAAGGTTGTTTTTCCTCCATGATTGGTTCCGGTTATCAGATAAATCAATGTATCCTCACCCTCCAACCGGTTGGTGGTCGGTATTTTGTTACTGTTCAGGGCAAAGCTCAAATCATACAGGTCCTCGGCCTGAATTGCGATATTCTTTTTGTCAATATCCGGGAAGCATACCGGAAACAGCAGATTGTGCATCTGACTGTACAGGTTGCAGCATCCATAGAAAAATGCAAGCTGGCTTCGAAGGGAATCAAACAACTTGCTGATTTCTTTCGAAAATTCATCAAAGCATCCGGCCACATGTAACAGCGCATGATTTTCCAATTGTTTGCAATCCGCATTTAAACTGAGATCATTATAGGAAATGCGGATTTCATTTTTATTGACACGGGTCAAAAACAGCGAATTAATAATATCCTGTTTTCGTGTTTCTTTGTATTTGGCGATGGAATTGACAAACATTCCATCCATTTTCAGACCTTTTCCGATGACTCCGCTGATTTGGATTTCTCCGCCGCTTTCCATCATTTGCAAAGCTTTTGTGCGGTCATGTACGAGTTTCATAAAATCGGTGTCAAATTCTTTTAGGAAATCGTCATAAAAATCGCGAAAAATGGTTCCCGTAAAATGACCGTACGTATCCACAATTTCCTTCTTCAGACGCTCCAAACCGGTGGACAGCAAATCCAGCAGTTCGATGGAATTCAACAGTCTGATACCCGGTGGAGTCGAATCTCCGTCTTTTCTCATTTTTGTTTTTAAATTACTCAAATCGGTGACAACTTCGGCAACCGTCGCATACAACGACAAAATTGTTTTTTTGTTTCGTATAGCATCCCGAATGGAACTCTGACGATATGCAATATTGTCATAATCAGTGAGCGGTGTCAGTAAAATACTGCGGCACTGCTGATAAATGTATTTATCGTTTTTTGCCATAATCTGCAAAATATTGTCAAGTACCAAATCCTGGAACAAATCCTTTTCGAACGGTGCAATTGTCTGTCCCGGAATATATCCCGGTTTATTCAAAAGATTGATTTTCATACTTGTGTTCCCCGTTGTTGATTCTTTTCAAGCCGTTATTGATTCTTTTCTGTCTGTTGTTGAACCTTTTCAGTCCGTTGTGGATTCTTTTCTGTCTGTTGTTGACTTTATCAAGCCGTTGTCAATTTTATCAGCCCCTGGTCAATTCTTTTTCTGACCCTTGCTCAGACGATAATTGATATGACTGTAATCCAGTTTGTATTTTGTTACAATTGAATTGGCAAATGCGTTTCCGTCTGCTCTCTTACGAACAATTCGATAGGTTCTCCGATAACTTCCGTCCTCAACGACGGTTGCCACCAGACTGACATAATCATCCAAATCCGAAGCAATTTCGTAAGTATGTGTAACATAAAAGCAAATTGCATTGTTCTGAAGAAGCCGTTTCATCAGGTCCCGGCTCATTGATAACGCATCCATTGCGGGTGCCGACGTGAACAACTCATTTAAAATGACGATGCTTCGATTGTCGATTTTCTCAAACATCTGCTTCAGGCGAATAAGCTCATTGTACAGACGTCCTTCAATTCCTTCGCTGCCCTCTTCATTTGCAAAATGAGTGAAAATATTGCTGATGTACGGAAGTTTGCATACGCTTCCGGGTACATTCAATCCCATCATACCGAAGTAAAAGCACTGACCGAACGCTCTTGCCAGAGTGGTTTTACCGCCCTGATTCGGTCCGGTAACAATGATTGCCTTTTCAAAATTGGCTTTCATAATGTCATTGTAAATAACTTCCTTCTCGAGCTTCATGTTTTTGATTGCCAGAACGATATCAAAGCAATCGTCCATATACAGCTCTTTATCCTTAACAATCAACGGCTGTGTAAACGGATATCCGAATGATTTCAGCCGGTCCATATACTCAATATTGAACATATAAAAACGAAGCTCGCGAATTAAATCCAGAATTTCCTGCGAAATGATATTTTTATATGTGCCGCCAAAGGTTTCCAATTGCCGGAACAGCGTCAGATTCTGCTTTTCCAGTTGCTTTAGCACGAAAATTTCCAAATCGGACAGCTCAATATTGTCAAACGGAGACTCTTTAAACACCTGCGGAGTCGGATCCGCTTCCCCGTGTTCAAACGCATTCCGAATCGGAAAGCAGTAATCCTTCAGATCGTATAACAAATCAAAAGTTGCTTTCTCATTATTGACGGTCAGATGAAATTTCAGATTCTGAAACTCTTCCGCAATGGTTTTCGCTGTCGCACGTACTTTTTTGATTTCCGCGGAATTCAGCAAATGGAACAGTTCCTGATGCAGATTGTAAAATGCACGGGATTTCGGAGGCGTCGCATTAAAAGAAATGCAAAGGTTCTCCATGGCCCGATAATAATTGGTCATACAATCCAGTCTCCATTTGCATTTCTGAATATTCATGGAGACATTTTCGGCATTGATATTACACCGCACCGCTTCGCTGATTTCTCCGATAAAATTCCGAACGGCTTCCAGAATATCTGGATTTTTCAAATCATTGACAATTTCCTGGCGATATTTTGCTGTTTCATAATCCTTGGATTCAAAATAAAAGTATGGTCTCAGTTCTTTATCATCAAAATACTGTACCAGAATATCGACATACTGATTCAAATTCAAATCATGAAAATATTCCGGTTCCGGCAACATTTTTACCTGCTCAAACGGCATCGGTTCCGACAGAGAAAATAAGCTGATCATAGCGTCTCCCTTCTCAAAAAAACTCCGACAGTACCGCGCAACATGCAACGAATACTATCGGAGACATAAAAAACTAATCCAAAAATAAGGTTCCGACTCCGGTAAGGCATTTATGCGTATTCATACCGGTATCGCTCCATTGTAAAATGCTGTCACGTGTTCCGCTGCTTTGAGAATCGTTAATCCGAATATCAAATCCGATACTGTTGTCATGCGTCTGAAGTCCCCAATCAAAGCATGCTTCCAATACATATCCGGTTTCGGTTTCCTTGATGCAGTACTGAACAAACGATTCATCCGCACCGTTTCCGCATATACACTGACCGTTTCTCAAAAACATATAGTGCTGATCTCCGTCACCGTATGTGTCTGACTTATTTCCGGACTCGTTCAGGAAAATCTCAATACCGTCCTTTCGGGTATTCAGATCTCCGTCCGTAAACGGCGTACGGTCTTCCACGTTGACATATAAATACAAATGCCGGTCATCGTAGCTTGCCTTAAAGCTTCCGGATGCGCCTTTATTTCCGTATATTCTGTTCAATAACGTATAGCTGATGCACAGATTCCACGTATCGTCCCGTTTTCCGTCAATACGAATCGGAATCTTACGATATACCATCTTGGATTCTTCGGACTGACGTTGCATCGTATCAAAGGTCAGCAAACCGATTTTACGAAAATCCTTTTCACAGTTTTTGTTATCGGATTTCCATTGAATTGCATGAATACATTTTTGCTCTTCCGCATTATTGACACGGACATCGAAGCCGATTTGCATATCCAAATGTCCGACGCTTTGCATTAACGGAACCTTCGCGACAATATAATATCCGCTCTCGGTTCCGTCCGAAAATGCGGATGCCTGAATGTCTTTGGACGCTCCGAAACCGTAATCGATATTTCCGTTCCGGTCAATCAGATAGTATGCATCTCCGACCGCCAGAGTTTTGTTTCTTCGTCCGTCTTCATTGATGTATAAAATGATTCCGTCCCGTCTCCAAAAAGTATCTGCTTTGGTATCCGGAGTTGTATCATTCATGACATGTACGAGTACGTTCAGGAATTTCTCTTCCCAGATTGCCCGAAATTCGGCCGTCATTTCACTCTCTCCGCTGATGAGCGTTTCAATTGTATCCGCTTCCGCCGATTCCCATACCGTTTGCAAATGATCTGCCGTTGACGGGACAAACGGAATTGCCTTTGCGGTCAAATCCGTCACCTGCGGATCATGATACGGTAACGGTGTCGGTGTGCAGGTAACCGGAATGGTTATGGTATTTCCGCTGTCCGGTGTCGTAGCGCCGGTTCCGTTCGTCGAAACCGGTGTCGTTTGGCATCCCGTAACCAGAAGAAATATCATCACAAGACTTATCAGTTGTAAGATACGCTTAATATTCATACGATCCTTTCCGATAGTTACTTCATTTCCATTCTCATGATATCGCCCTCTTCCGGACGTTCGGACAGAGTGACGGTTATAATTTGCCTGGAATGCGGACAGGAATCCATGTCGTTGCCTTCGTCATCCTTCATTGCTTTGACAATTGCCTTGATGTTGTCTCCGTTCGGTCTCATCAGTTCGATTTCATCTCCGACGAGAAACTTATTTTTCTGTTCAAACACAGCATCATAGCCGTTTACCGACTGAATTCGCCCCAAATATACCGCATTGCATGTATACGTATTGGCATCATATATCTGTGCATCGGAATTCGGTTTTCCGTAATAAAATCCGGTTGTGTATTCCCGATATGTACAGTTTGCGATTTCTTTTCGGTACCAGTCCAGATTGTTTCGATACCGCTCCGGGTCCTCCAGAAAATCATCGATTGCTTTTCGATATGTTCTCGCAACAACAGCAACATACAATGCCGTTTTCATTCGTCCTTCAATCTTGAAGCTGTTGATTCCGGCCGCAATCAGATCCGGTATATGTTCAATCATGCATAAATCCTTGGAATTGAAAATGTACGTTCCACGCTCATTTTCCTCAACCGGGAAATATTCTCCGGGTCTGGTTTCCTCCATAAGATAATATTTCCATCTGCAGGGGTGTGTGCATGCACCGAGATTCGCATCCCGTCCGGTCAGATAATTGGACAGCAGACACCGGCCCGAATAGGAAATACACATAGCCCCATGAATAAAGGATTCAATTTCCATGTCATCGGGAATATGATGACGGATTTCCGCAATTTCACGCAATGACAGTTCGCGTCCGCCGACAACCCGCTTTGCTCCGAGCGAATTCCAGAACAGGAACGTGTTATAATTGACGTTATTCGCCTGTGTGCTGATATGTATATCCACATCGTCCCGAAGAATTTCTTTCGCAATCATAAAAACTCCGGGGTCAGAAATAATCACGGCATCCGGTTTCAGTTCCTTCAGCTCTTGAAAATATTCCCGAATTCCCGGAAGGTCTCCGTTATGTGCCGTTATGTTGGCGGTAATATATAATTTTTTCCCGTTTTCATGACAAAGGCGAATTCCCTCGCGAATATCATCATTGGAAAAATTCTTTGCTTTCGCCCGAAGTCCGTACAATTCGCCGCCGATATATACCGCATCGGCTCCATATCGAATAGCGGTTCGCAACACTTCCGGGGAACCGGCCGGTACCAATAATTCCAGCATATTTCCTCCCAATTATCGGTCTCTGTAAACACTGACCGTCATCCCATCTCCGACCGGCAACAGCGTACTTGTAAAATGCTCATCGTGAAACAGGGATTCCACAAACTCGCGCATTCTCATATGAATGGTGCGATCCCGTCTGGTAATCGTGAATTTGGATTCCGCCAGACTGCCTTCCTGCAAAATATTGTCGGTAATCAGTATTGCGCCGTCCTTCATCATATGTTTCAAATGACTCAGATATGCGGGATACTGTGCTTTCGCAGCATCCAAAAAAATAAATGAATACTTGTTTCCGTTCGTTTCCAGTTCCGTCAATACGGTCTCTGCATCACCCGGAATCAAAGTAATGCAGGCCAATTCACTGCGGCTTTGAAACCGTTCTGTTGCCTCAAGAATTCTGGCCGGCACCTTTTCGATTGTGGTAATCGGTACGGAAAAATCCGTATAATATGCCATCAGACTTGCGGAAAAGCCAACCGCTGTTCCGATTTCCAGTATTTCCGTCGGTTTCTTTGCCGCCAGAAAGAACTGTAACAGTCCCTGCGCTTCTTTTCGAATAATCGGTACTTCCTCCCGTCTTGCCTTCAGTTCTGCTTCTTCGAGCCATTCCGGAAGGTCTCCGACAAGAGATGCCACATAGTCCGCAATATGCGGATTGACCAACAATGAATCTATCATGGTTATTCCAATCCTAACTTTTCCCGTTCTTCCTGCTCTCGAAGTTCCTCTTCACTCAACTGAACTTCCGTATCAACGGCAATAATATCAAGAATCTGATCGTAGGACATACTGTCTTTTAAGGTATAAACACCGGGAATAATATTCATTTTCTGCAATTTTACCTTTGTGTAAAAGGACATCCAGTCGGAAATGAGCTTCTCGGATTCCAGTCGCTTTGCAATATCCTCTGTCGAATCTCCGACACGGATTTCGATGCTCTTTTCCACTTCGTTCGCATAATCGGATACCGCATAATTACCGAAAATCAAACGTCCGAACGGTCTTGCATATTTTATTCCGAGAATAATTCCCAAGACTGCCAATACGTAAAATACGATAACCAGTCCGATGTATACAACGCTGCCGAGAAGGGATCTGACATATTTTCCGGTATTCAATTTTTTCTTTTTCTTCTTCATACAGGCTCCTTAATAAGTCATATCCGTAACGATGGGCAAAATCATCGGCCTTCTTCGAATTTCTTTCCAAATATATTCTGCCAAATCGCTCTTGACATCCGCCTTGAATTTGTTGATGTCATTATTTCCGCAATCATTGAATTCATCCATGCAGGATTTCACAATATTTTCCGCTTCCGTTATCAAAACCTCGGCATCCTTCAGATATACGAATCCTCTGGTTACGATGACCGGCTCGCTTACAAACTGTTTGGAAACGGTATCCCGGCAAACCGACACGATAAAAATTCCGTTTTCCGACATATACTGACGGTCTCTTAAAACAATATTGCCGACATCTCCGATTCCGAGTCCGTCCACCATGACTCCCCTTGCCGGCACCGTATCAATCACGTTGGCATCCGAGTCACTGAGCTCCAGAACATCGCCGGAACGGATAATCAGGATATTTTCCTTCTTCCATCCAAGTTCGAGACACAAATTCCTCTGCGCATACCGATGGCGGTATTCACCGTGAATCGGAATGGCATATTTCGGTCGAATCAGGCTGTACAGGAATTTAATTTCATCCTGGTTTGCATGACCGGAAACATGGGTGTCCTGAAATATGACGTTGGCACCGAGTACGGTCAAATCGTTAATCAGCTTGGCAACGCTCTTCTCATTTCCCGGAATCGGTGTAGAACTGATAATGACCGTATCTCCCGGCATAATGCTGACTTTCTTATGAGTCGCAGCGGCAATTCTGGATAATGCCGCCATCGGCTCTCCCTGACTTCCCGTCATGATCAGAACAACCTGACTGTCCGGATAATTGGATATTTCCTCAAGCGGAATCAGGACGTTGTCCGGAAGATTAATATATCCGAGTTCAATCGCCGTATTGACGATGCTGACCATGCTTCGTCCGTCCAGTGCGACCTTTCGTCCGTATTTCACGGCACTGTTAATAATCTGCTGTACGCGGTCAACGTTGGAAGCAAATGTTGCAACAATAATACGGTTGTTGAGATGTTCGGCAAAGATATTGTCAAATGTTTTTCCAACGGTCTTCTCCGACATCGTAAGACCGGGTTTTATTGCGTTCGTACTGTCACACAAAAGTGCCAAAACTCCTTGTGAACCGAGTACTCCCAAACGTTGCAAATCAATCGTATCTCCGTAAACGGGAGTAAAATCGATTTTAAAATCACCGGTATGAATAACGGTTCCGGCCGGCGTATAAATTGCAATCGCACTCGAATCCGCAATACTGTGATTGGTCCGAATATACTCGAGTTTCAACGTTCCGCATTCAATGGTTTCGCCATACTCCACCACCTGAAGCGGAACATCGATCTGCTGCGTCGAATCATCCAGCTTATTTTTAATAATTGCAATTGTCAGCTCGGTTCCGTAAACAGGTACCGGAATTTCTCTCAAGACATACGGAAGCGCTCCGATATGGTCCTCGTGTCCGTGTGTGATGAAAAAGCCCTTAACTTTGCTCAGGTTCTCTTTCAAAAAAGTCACATCCGGAATTACCAGGTCCACTCCGAGCATATCATCGCTCGGAAATGCCAAACCGCAGTCAATTACCGCAATCTCATCTCCGTAGCATATCGCCGTAATGTTCATTCCTACCTGCTCAAGGCCACCCAAAGGTACAATCTTGAGAGTATTGTCAAACTTCATAAATCCCTTTCTAGGACTCCAGGTCATAATCTTCCATCAGTTCCGCAAACACGTCTCCGACGGCTTCTATTTCCGTATCGTCCTCTACCATGACATAGGTCAGGCTTTCATCATCATCCGTAACCTCTTTCATGATATATGCAATATCATCATCGGGATCCTTTACCAAAAGATATCCCGTATCGTTCAGTTTTGTCTGTGCGAGGACTTCCATTTTGATGACAGTTCCGTCTTCATCTGTGAATTCCACCGCAGAAATTGTATCGCTCATGCTTCCTCCGTACCTGCTGTCTGACTCATCAATGCCTCTTTTTCCGACGGATTGTTGGTCAGATAATCCATATATGACTGTAAAATGATCACCGCAGCAAGTTTATCGATAACCATAGCCTGCTTTCGGTAATCATGTTCTTCCGAGTCCAAAATCCGGTGTGCTTCCACCGTGGTCAGACGTTCATCCCATAAAATCACCGGCAAACCGGTCCGACGTTTCAAATCCGCCGCAAATGCTTCGGATTTTTCTGCCCGTTCGCCGACGGAATTGTCCAGTTTCTTCGGATACCCGACAACCAGTGCGTGTATTCCGCGTTCCCGAATAATTTCTTCGATTCTCTGGTACGTTTGTCGCAATTTGTTTTCGTGAGTTCTCCGAATGACTTCCAAAGGCTGTGCGGTCAGAAACAAACCGTCACTTCCCGCAACTCCTACCGTCGCGGCTCCGTAATCCAATCCCAGTAATCGCAATTCGTTCATGAACATCCTTCCCTTATCGTTCCAAAGTGGTCAGATACAACTTTACCAGTTCCTCGATAATCTCATCCCGTTCCACTCTCGCGATTGCACTTCTTGCATTCATATGGCTGGTGATATATGTCGGGTCCCCACTCATCAGATAACCGACAATCTGAGCTGTCGGATTATATCCTTTTTCCCGAAGTGCCATATACACCAGGTTCATCACCTCATGAATTCTGTCGCTTGAATGCTCCGGAGATGTAAAATTCACCGTATTGTTTGTCATCACACTTTTCCTCCTCATTGTAATACATTATTTCTTCCCGTTATTTTGTAATTCCGCACAAAATCATGTATTTGCATACACTTCACACAGAATACAATACCATACAATGATATATTACCCCAAATTCCCGAAAATAGCAACTAAATTATTGATAAAAGCGTTCCGTCCGACAGCATTTTCACAGCTTTTACGAGTCGTTCTTCATTAATCAGGATGTTTTCCGATTCTACGACATATGGGATATATTCTCTGCTGAAACCACGATAATATGTGGTACCGTCGATTTCGACCTGTTCCTCGAACAGAACATCGGCAGTGCGGTCAAGACGCTTCTTTCGATAGTCGAAACGCAGCTCCGTTTCAATCTCCGCAAGCCGTCCCGCACGTTCCTTTTTTACTGCCTCCGTCAATTGTTCTTTCATAGCATCCGCAACGGTACCTTTCCGTCTCGAATACGGGAAAATGTGTATTTGTGCGAAACGAATCTCTTCGGCGTAGTCGCACGTTGTCTGAAAATCCTCTTCCGTCTCTCCCGGGAAGCCGGCAATGATATCCGTTGTCAGTGCCGGATCGTCAAATGCATTCCGAAGTGCCGCCACACAGTCGGCATATTCCGAAGTGGTATATTTTCGGTTCATTTTGGACAGAATCCGGTCGCAGCCGCTCTGCAATGACAGATGAAACTGCGGACAAACGGTCTTCAACCCGGCCAGTTCATTTGCAAATTCCGGAGTTACGATTCGCGGTTCCAGAGAACCGAGTCTCAATCTTCGAAGTCCCGGAACGGCATCGATTTTCTTGAGAAGTGTCAATAACGGCAATTCGCCGCAATCGGTTTTTAACGCAGCCTGTTCCCGCACACTGTATTGTTCCAATCCGTAAGAAGATAAATGAATTCCGGTAATCACCACTTCCTTCACACCGTTTTCCACCAATGCACGTACTTCGGACAGAACCTCCTGCTCCGGTCGGGAACCGATTCGTCCTCTTGCAAACGGGATAATGCAATAACTGCAAAACTGATTACAACCGTCCTGTACTTTGACAAATGCACGGACCCGTTCTTCGGAATGAACCTCCCGGAGGGTTTCGTAAGTCCGCAGTTCGGTATCTTTTTCCACCCGTACAATCGTCTTTCGGATTCCCTCGGCACGGTATTTCACAGCTTCATTTAACAATACGACAATTTCCCCTTTATGACGGTTTCCGACCAGCACATCCACGCTGTCGTCCTCAATATGCTCGGCATATCTTTCCTGAACATAACACCCGACAGCCGCAATCACTGCATTCGGTGCCTGACTTCTGGCGCGGTGAAGCATTTGCCGTGTCTTTCGGTCGGCAATATTGGTTACCGTGCATGTGTGAATCAGATAAATATCCGCCTCCGACTCAAACTCCGTGAAGACACAGCCGGCATCCCGAAGCATTTGACGCATTGCTTCCGATTCACATGTGTTTACTTTGCAGCCGAGTGTATGTACGGCTACTTTTTTGTTCATCAGATAATTTTCCATAAAAACCTCGTTTTTTCCATAAAGTTCTCGTCAGGGCATTGACATTTTAAGGGGTAAAATGTACTATAAAATCAAGTTGTGCAAAGGAGGAGTAAACACATGAAAACTGTTACCATTACTTTAAATTCCATTGATAAGGTCAAGAATTTTGTTAATGACATCACCAAATTCGATTCGGATTTCGATCTCGTTTCCGGTCGTTATGTCATTGACGCAAAATCCATTATGGGAATTTTCAGCTTGGATTTGTCAAGACCGATTACCCTGAACATCCATAACGATAACGAAATGGATGCTATTTTGATTGCATTAAAGCCGTATCTTTGCTGATTATAACAAGTTCCGTAAAAGGATTGTAAGAAACATACGGGGCATTTTCGAATGCCCCGTTTTTCTATGTCATTGTTTCATTGTTTGAACAATTCCGGTTTATTCCGGCTTAATATACAGCACTTCCCGCTCGCCGATTGCACGTTCCGTCATTTCCTCAATCTTATCCGCAAGCAACGTTTCCGACTTCTCGATAGCCTTCAGAATCGGCTTGGTTACGGGGTGTTTTGCAACATAAATGGTACAGCAGTCCTCATACGGCAAAATGCTCGTCTCATATGTCTTAATCTTCTGCGAAATATCGACAATATCCACCTTGTCAAAGGCAATCAACGGACGATATACCGGAAGCGTACATACCGCATTGGTCGTGTTCAGACTTTGAAGCGTCTGACTTGCAACCTGACCGATGCTTTCGCCGGTAACCAGACCGAGGCAATCCTTTTCCTTGGCAATCCGCTCCGCGATTCTCATCATATACCGTCTCATCAGAATGGTCAGTTCTTCATGCGGACATGTGTCGTAAATATACATCTGAATTTCGGTAAAATTCACGATATTCAAATGAATCGGCCCGGTATATGCCGAAATGATTCTGGCCAGATCAATAACCTTCTGAAGTGCACGCTCACTTGTGTACGGCGGTGCATGAAAATACGTTGCGTCAATGTATACGCCACGCTTTGCAATCATGTATCCGGCAACGGGGCTGTCAATTCCGCCGGATAACAGAAGCATCAGTTTTCCGTTACATCCGACCGGCATTCCGCCCGGTCCGGCATACGTGTCCGTATACAGATATGTGCGTCCGCGAACTTCTACGGTGAAGCTCAGTTCCGGATTATGAACATCGACACTCATATCCGGACAATGATTTAAAATGAATTCTCCGACCTTCGCACAGATTTCCGGAGATTCCATCGGATAATTCTTGTCTCCGCGCTTGCAGAACACCTTAAAGGTTGCCTTTTTGTTTTCGACATGTTCGTCAAAATACTCTCCGACTCCCTGTAAAATATCCTCCCATTCCGTTGACGGAACAATTTTTACGGGGCAGTACCCGGCAACACCGAATACTTTGGATAATGCTTCAACGGTATCATCATAGTCATAGCCTTCGGGACATTCCACAAAAATTCTGCCGGGTTCCTTATGAACCGGATACTCTCCGAGCGGTTTCAGATTATGGCGGAGCTGTTTTACCAGACAGTCCTCAAAATAGGCTCGGTTGTTACCCTTTAATCCGATTTCCGCATACTTAATCAAAAATGCCTGATACATTGTTTTATTCCTCTTAACTTCTTCTGTATTTTGATAAAATCGGTATCTGCTCCCTTAACACGGAAACCGTTTCCGAAATATCGTCTTCGGTTGTCATATCGCTGAAGCTGAAACGAATCGTGGAATCCAGCAGGGAATCTTTCACTCCGATTGCCTTTAAAGTTCCGCTGATTGCCGGATGATTGGACGAGCATGCGGAACCGGACGATACATAAATCCCCTGTTCTTCCAGCGTATGCAGCAAAACTTCGCTTCGAATTCCTTCAAAACTGATGCTGACAATATGCGGTGCCGTTTCCCGTACCAGGTCATGAAGCGGTTTCTCTTCTTTGGGAAGTCCGTTTACGACCGTTCCCGGAATCGTTTCAACGCCCCGAATCAGCTGTTCCTTCAAATCCCACATATGATTTCGTTTTGTTTCATTGTCCTTCATATACCATTCAACGGCAGTTCCGAGACCTGCGATGGCCGGAACATTTTCCGTTCCCGAACGTCTGTCCCGCTGTTGACCGCCTCCGAAAATGAATGGCTGCATGGCAATTTTATCACGAACATACAAAAAACCGCTGCCTTTCGGTCCGTGAAGTTTGTGTCCGCTTACGGATAAAAGGTCTATTCCCATTTTTTTGGGGCAAACGGGCAGCTTTCCGTATGCCTGAATCGCATCCACGTGAAAAAGTGCATTCGGATTTTGTTCATGTACAATTTTTGACAGTTCTTCAATCGGCTCAATCGCACCGATTTCGTTATTGACCATCATGACAGAAACCAGAATCGTATCCTTGCGAAGTGCGTTTCGTAACGTTTCCGGCGTTACACGTCCCGAGCTGTCCACCGGTAAAAATGTAATTTCATATCCGAGTTCCTGCAAACGGATAATCGGATTATATACCGATGCATGTTCAATCGATGTGGAAATGATGTGACGACCGTACCGTTTTCGGGATTCCGCACCGCAAAACAAAGCCATATTGTTGGATTCCGTTCCGCCGGATGTAAATACAATCTCTTTTTCTTCCGCTTTCAGGCTTTTGGCAATTATTTTCTTTGCCGTTCGAATATACGATTCCGCTTCGAACCCTTTATGATGAAGGGATGACGGGTTGCCGTAATCGGTCAGCATCACCTTCGTCATAACTTCCGCAACCTCAGGCAATACCGGTGTCGTTGCTGCATTATCCAGATAAATCTCTTTCATTCCTGTTCCTCTCCGTATTCCGTTAACAGCATCAACGCGGACAGTACGGTAAGACCTGCTGTTTCCGTCCGCAGAATTCTTCGTCCGAGACTGATAATATGCGCATTATGCTCTTTTGCAAATTCGATTTCCGCCGGATCGAAGCCTCCTTCCGGGCCGATCATAACGGCAATTTTCCCATGTTTCAGTCCTTCGGAAAATGCTTCCCCGGTCGCTTTCATTCCAAGTGCATTTTCATACGGAACAATCAGATATTCATCATTTTGCTCCGCTTTCAGAACCGCATCACGGAACGAAATCGGCATTTCCACATCCGGAACAATCCCGCGGCCGCACTGTTTTGCGGCGGTTTCGGAAATGATCCGGAACCGTTCGATTTTGCGCTCTTCCCGATTTTTATCTTCTAATTTGACAATCGTTCGTTCACACATAACCGGAACAATCGAATGAACTCCCAGTTCTACGGACTTCTGAATAATCAGTTCCATTTTGTCTTTCTTGGGAAGTCCCTGATATAAAATCAAATCTACCGGGAGCTCGGTTGTCGCATCGGTTCGGGAAATAATTTTCAGATAACAGCTATGCGTATCAAATTTCTCGATTGCGCACCGGTAATCCGTTCCTTCCCCGTCGCAGAGTTCCAATTCTTCTCCTACTTTCTTGCGAAGAACATTTTTTATATGATTATAGTCTCCGTCCGTAACCGTAATCGTATCCGTGCCGATTTGATCCCGGGACACAAAAAAGCGTGACATATATTCCTCCGTGCTGACAGTCGTTCTGTCTGTTTACGCAATTGTTGCAACAAAGCTTACCCAGTCTTTGCGATATGTGGTTTCCAATATGGTATATCCGCTACGTTCAAGCGCCTCCCGAACTTCCTGTTCTCTCGTATTGATGATTCCGGAACTGATAAACAGTCCTCCCGGTTCCAAAAATCTTGTTACAACAGGTGCTAACGGCATTATGACATCGGCCAGTATGTTTGCGACAACAATCGGATATTTCGTTTTGGCGACACTATCGGCAAATGATGTGTCACCGATGACATCTCCGGTAAAAAACGATACCGTTCCAGATTTCGGTTCCGGAGTTTCACAAGCCTGTACCGTCAAATGATTCTGCACCGCATTGTCCTTGGATACCTCTACCGCAATCGGATCGATATCAATTCCAACACAATACACGGCACCGAGCATTTTTGCAATAATGGCAAGAATACCGCTTCCGCAGCCGACATCCAGAACCGTTTTTCCGTTTGTTACATGCTTTCTGAGTGCTTCGATACACAGCCAGGTTGTCTCATGTGAGCCGGTTCCGAACGCAGTGCCCGGGTCGATTTCCACCACCATATCGCCCTCCCGTACATCCGTGTCGGTCTCCCATGTCGGCTTTATGACAATATCCTCTCCGATTCGAAAGGATTTAAAATATTTTTTCCAGTTATTAATCCAGTCCAAATCCTCGGTTTCCGTTACGTCAATCGCAAGGTCTCCCATGTTAACAACCGAACGGTACCATTCCAGTTCCTCCCGAATGGCTTGCAGGCGTTCCTCCAAATCCGACGGTTCCGATTCATTTTGCTCAATATAGCAGGAAATTGTTGCGCTTTTGTCCGTTTCGTCCAATTCCGGCGGAATATCGATAAATTGTGCCCGTTCTTCTTCTCTGGAAAGCGGAATCGAATCTTTAATTTCGACCCCGTCATATCCGAGTTCTTCCAGAACGGCACAAACATAATCTTCCGCTTCCGCCAATGTATGTATTGTAATAACAGTCCATTTCATCTTGATTTCCTCATTTCCCGGTAACTCTCAATAGAATACCACAAACACCTCACAGTAACAAGAAAAAAATATGTGCGGACCGTAAAATCCGCACATATTCCGTCATTTTCAAATCCTTTTGAGAAACAATTTCCGTTACCGGAATCGGTTCCTTCATTTTCCGAAAAATTTATTCTTCTTTTTGTCCGTATCGGGATATGGTTTCCCGGTCATTGCCTCATCATATGCACGAAGCAAATCCTTCTGTTCATTTGTCATCTTCGTCGGAACCTGAACGACCAGTGTCACATAATGATCGCCTCGCTGAGATTCATGATGGAGATACGGAACGCCTTTGCCACGCAAACGGACTTTCGTATCGGTCTGCGTACCGGCCTTCAAATCATATTCCACTTCACCGTCAATGGTCTTAATCCGAATGGTTCCTCCAAGAGCCGCCTGCGCAAAGGAAATCGGCGTTGTGGAGTACAGGTCAAATTCACTTCTCTGGAAAATCGGATGTCTGCTGATGATAATTTCAACCAAAAGGCTTCCGCGTTCACCGCCGTTGATTCCCGGTTCACCCATGTCGCGAATTCGTACACTCTGTCCTTCATCAATTCCGGCCGGAACCGAAACCTTAATGGTTTTCCGGTTGGTAACATATCCGGTTCCGTAGCAGTCCTTACACTTGTCCCGGATGACCTTACCGCTTCCTTTACAGTCCGGACATTCTCTCTGGTTCTGAATAACACCCAGTATTGTCTGCTGTGTGTACATGATGGCACCGGTACCCTTACATTTCGTACATACTTCCGCAGAAGTTCCCGGCTTTGCTCCGGTTCCGCTACAGGTACGACAGGTATCCTTCAGATTCAGTTCAATATCCTTTTCGCATCCGAATACCGCTTCTTCAAAAGTAATCCGTATGGATGTCCGTACGCTTGCACCGCTTCTCGGCGCATTTGCGCTTCTCGTCGAACGTCCGCCGCCAAACATATCTCCGAAGCCGAACATATTGAAAATGTCGCTGAAGTCGCCTGTGGAATAGCTGTAGCCACCACCGCCCTGTTCAAATGCAGCATGACCAAACTGGTCGTACTGGGCCCGCTTGTCCGCATCACTCAAAACAGAGTATGCTTCACTTGCTTCCTTGAACTTTGCTTCCGCATCTTTGTCACCCGGATTGACATCCGGATGATATTTCTTCGCCAAAGAACGATATGCTTTTTTTATTTCATCTCCGTTAGCGTTCTTGGACACTCCGAGGACTTCATAATAATCTCGTTTGTCAGCCATATAGCTCCTATTCGGTTCGTAACCGATTATACCTCTCTGTAATCTCCGTCAACAACGTTATCGTTGCTGTTGTCGGTCTGCTGCTGATAAGCACCCATGTCAGGACCTGCCTGTGCACCGCCCTGTGCCTGCTGTGCTTCATACATCTTGGTAAACAGCTGCTGTGCGGAATTCATCAGTTTCTCTTTTGCTGCCTTGATGTCTTCCACTTCGCCGTCACTCATAACTTCAGGATTGGATTTCTGAATCAGTTCCTTCAAATGCTGAAGATCCGCATCAACCTGAGACTTCAGACCGGCATCGAGCTTGTCACCGACTTCTTCCATTGCCTTTTCGGTCTGGAATATCATAGCGTCCGCATCATTACGAACCTCAACGGCTTCCTTTCTCTTCTTATCCTGTGCCTCATATTCGGCAGCTTCCTTTACGGCACGCTCAATATCGGAATCGGACAGGTTAGAGCCTGCGGTAATGGTAATATGCTGTTCTCTACCGGTTCCGAGATCCTTTGCAGATACATTTACAATACCGTTTGCATCGATATCGAACGTAACCTCAATCTGCGGAACGCCTCTTCTTGCCGGCGGAATACCGTCCAAACGGAACTGTCCGAGACTCTTGTTATCCTTCGCAAACTCACGCTCACCCTGAACAACATTGATATCAACAGCGGTCTGATTATCTGCTGCGGTAGAGAATACCTGACTCTTCTTGGTCGGAATCGTAGTATTACGCTCAATCAATCTGGTTGCGATGCCACCCATGGTTTCAATGGAAAGAGACAACGGAGTAACATCCAAAAGAAGGATATCACCGGCACCTGCATCACCTGCAAGCTTACCACCCTGAATGGAAGCACCGAGTGCAACACACTCATCCGGATTCAAGGTCTTGCTCGGCTCATGTCCGGTCAGCATACGAACCTTATCCTGTACGGCAGGAATACGTGTCGAACCACCGACAAGCAATACCTTGCCGAGTTCGGAAGCGGTAATACCGGCATCACGAAGTGCGTTCTGTACAGGTGTTGCGGTACGCTCAACCAAATCATGGGTCAATTCATCGAATTTTGCTCTTGTCAGGTTCATGTCAAAATGCTTCGGAACGCCGTCAACAGCGGTAATGAACGGAAGGTTAATATTCGTTGTGGTAGCTGCGGACAATTCCTTCTTAGCCTTCTCTGCAGCTTCTCTCAAACGCTGAAGACTCATCTTATCCAGAGACAAATCAATGCCTTCCTGTTTCTTAAATTCATCAATCATATAACGTGTGATACGTTCGTCAAAGTCATCACCACCGAGTCTGTTATCACCGGAGGTTGCCAAAACTTCGATAACGCCTTCACCGATTTCGATAATGGAAACATCGAAGGTACCACCGCCGAGGTCGTATACCATAATCTTCTGTTCCTTCTCGTTATCGAGACCATATGCAAGTGCTGCTGCGGTAGGCTCGTTGATGATACGCTTTACGTCAAGTCCTGCAATCTTACCGGCATCCTTGGTAGCCTGTCTCTGAGCATCGTTAAAGTATGCGGGAACCGTAATAACGGCCTCGGTAACTTTTTCTCCGAGATATGCTTCCGCATCACCCTTCAGCTTCTGCAAAATCATTGCGGAAATTTCCTGAGGAGTAAACTTTTTGTCGTCAATCGTAACACGGAAATCCGTACCCATATGTCTCTTAATGGAGGAAATGGTCTTATCCGAATTGGTTACCGCCTGACGCTTTGCAGGCTCACCGACAATACGCTCTCCGGTCTTTGTAAATGCAACAACGGAAGGAGTTGTTCTGGAGCCTTCCGTATTGGAAATAACGGTGGGCTGACCACCTTCCATAACAGCAACACAGCTGTTCGTAGTACCTAAGTCAATACCAATAATCTTACCCATAAAAATTCCTCATTTCTGTGTTTATATATTTTTGCGATACCGTGTAAACACCTTCACGATCCGCAGAAAAGTTTGTTTCCAAACGAATTCTCTTAATTGGCAACTTTTACCATACTGAATCTCAATACGGTATCATGATACATATATCCTTTTTGGAATTCCTCGACAACAATGTTGTCTCCAACCGTTTCATCCTCCACATGCATAACGGCACTGTGGAAATCCGGATTGAATTCCTGTCCGACTGCCTCGATTGCCTTCACACCGGCATCTTCCAAAGCGGTCATCAGCTGTTTATAGGTTTTCTCGATTCCCATTGCAAACGGCTGTTGTTTTTCTTCTTCGCTGAGTGTTGCAAGACCTCTTTCGAAGTTATCGATGACAGGTAATATCTTCTCAAATGCACTCTTTGCACCAACCTCAAACATCTGCGATTTTTCTTTTTCCGTTCTTGTGCGAAAATTCACAAATTCGGCTCTCTGTCTTAAAACCTGATCGGTCAGTTCCGCAATCTGCTCATCCCGTTTGTCTTTCTTTTCTTCCTTCTTGCGTTTCTTTTTGTCCTGCTTGGATTCCTTTATGGTTTCCTCTTTTTCTTTTGCCTCGTTACCTTCCGCTACGGTTTCCTGTTCTGTCAGGTTTTCATTATTCGTAACATTCTCAGTTTCGGCTTCTGCATTGTCATTCAGTTCGTTCTCCAAAGGAGTATCATTCATATCCTTTGTTTCCTGTTCCATATCTTCCTCCGGTATGTGATGTTCAGTTCTTGTTCTTCTTGAAAATATCGTCAAGATCCGACATCAGATTTTTTAATGTTCCAACAACCTTTTCATAATCCATTCGTCTCGGACCGATAATACCGATTTTCCCGTAAACGCCTTCATCAATATGATACGTTGCGGTAACGACCGAGCAGTCTCTTGTCGCTTCCATCGAAGATTCCTCACCGATATATACCTGAATTCCCCTGTCGGAATCCCCTTCCTGATACATCAGATTGGTAAGTGCCTTCTTTTCCTCGAGTGCATACAAAAGATTGCTTGCCTTTCCGGACTCATTTAACTCCGGATATTTGAAAATGTTTGTGGAACCGCTTGTATAAGTTTCAACTTCTTCATTTTCCAAGCATGTTGCAATCTCGTCCAGTATTTCGGAAATCAGAGACGAATATCCGCCGGATTCCGTTCTCATCTTCTGCATGATTCCTGCATTAATGTCCTGTAAATCCAGTCCCTGCAAAAATGTGTTCATCATAAGGTTGAGTTTCAGAAGAACATCGGCGGGCAGATTTTCTTCGGTCGGAATCATCATGTTTTTCACAATATTTCCTTCGAGAATGACAACGGTCAGAAGTGTTTTCTCATCCACCATGGTCAACTGAAGGAATTTAATCCGACGGCTGCGATATCTCGGAGCGGTAATCACCGATGCATAATTGGTATTCACCGCAATAACCTTTGCCGCTTCCTTTAAAATGCTGTCGAGCTTTTCGGATTTTGCATTCAGTTCCAGCCTCATGCTGTCCATTTCGTCCTGTTTTTCCTTCATCAGCATATCAACATACAAACGATATCCCTTATCGGAAGGAATTCGGCCGGCCGAGGTATGCGGCTGAATGATATAGCCGAGTTCCTCCAGGTCGGACATTTCGTTTCGAATTGTCGCTGAGCTCAAATTCAGGTCGGTATACTTGGAAATCGTGCGGGAACCGACCGGCTCGCCTGTTTCCAGGTAGTTCTGAATGATGGCTCGTAAAATGGTCAATTTTCGTTCGTCCAGTTCCAAGTCTGTTCCCTCTCTTTCATTTTATTAGCACTCAAATATTACGAGTGCTAACATCCTTCACAAGAATACTACCGGAAAATGATTTTGTCAATACAATTTTCATTTATAAATTAAAAATGTCGCTTCGCGCCGCCTGTGCGTCGCAAAGCGACATTTTTCCTCTGCACAGGCGTGTGCATCCTCGCGGAGCGTTTTTTTATCTCATAGGACGAACTTTCCTATGAGATAAAAAAGTCGCATCATCTTTACAATGAATCAAAACTGTCTTTTTAAGGATTATTTTCAATTCACTTTTATGATACGACTTTCATCATTTTATTTTGTTATATTAATGCTCTTCTTTGCACTCCTATCACCGAAGAACGTGTAACCGGCTACGGTTATGTAAGGACGAACCATCACATAGTAGGTCTTGCCCTTCGTCAGTCCGGTTGCCGGTATGGTCGTCCATGTGCCTCCGGCCTTCGTAACATACTTGCAATTGCTCATGTCGGACTTTAAACTGTATTTAATCTGATAGCCGGTTGCTTTATCATTTGTCGAATGAACAACCATCATCTGACCTGCTTTACTGTTAGATAACGACGAAATGAATACATTCTTCAGATAGATTGTATTCTTTGCAGAACTTGATGCACTGAAGATTTGATTGGTTCCGTCCTTTTTGAATCACTTGATTGCGTAATAGTAAACGATTCCGTTTTTCACGGTCGTATCGTTATAATACAGATTCTTCTGAGTCGTACCGATCATATGCCAGTTACCTTTTTGCGTATCCTTTCGATACACAAAGTATCCGTCCGCACCGGAAACAGCCGACCAGCTTACCTTCACACTGCCGCTTTGATTTACCACTGTCTGAATTTTGGGCGGTGCCATGTACAAAACGCTTGCTGCTTTTCCGTGACAGATGGTTTTTCCATTCTTTGTCAAAACGATGGTATACTGATACCTGGTATTATTCTTGGCGGTCTTATCATAATACCCGTTACTCTGTGTCGTTGTCAGTTTCTTCCATGACGAATCGGTCGATGCCTTCCGATAAACGATTGCCGTGCATCCGGGAAGCTTCTTCCATCGTATGGTAACTCCGTACCAGGCATTGGTCAGTTTTTCGATATTCGCATAGGAATCGGATATTAAGGAAACCGTTCCTGTTACTTTTTGTAATCCTTCTTTCGAATCATAAACCTCTCCGGTTTTCTCATTCATCCATTTCGGCTGAAGCGTCAGCAGTGCTTCGGCATTGAGTGGCAGAATTGCTGCCGGTACTGTAATCAGTTTCAGATTGTTGCAGGAACCGAAGAAATTCTTCATCGTAACGATATTGGATGTTCGGAACGGTCCGATATCCAATATCGTCAGAGCGGTACAACCACGAAACATGGAATCCATATTTTGCACTTGAGACGTGTCAAAAGATGTCAAATCGATATTTTCCAAAGAGACACAATCGGTGAACATACAATTCGTATACTGTACTTTCGATGTGTTCAGATTTTGCAAATTAACCTTCGTCATGGAATTGCAATAACAGAACATGGCTGTCATATATACCACCTCGGACGTATCCAGATGGCTCAAATCCGCCGTTGTCAGATTGGTACAATTATAAAACAGTCCGTAACAATTGTCGATGGACGCACCTTCCGTTGTCACTACCGAACGAATTTTGCTCGTATATGCTTCCCAGGGAGTCAGGTAACCATCGGTTCCGTTACTTGGATTCCAAACGGTCCCGGTAATATGAAAACAGCCCTTCTTGTCCAGATTCCAACCCATTCCGTAAGCAATATTCTCCGTATCACTTTGAATATACAAAGGAGTAACCAGTTTTACTTTCCGGAAATGCCTGTAAGAGACTCTTGCGTGTACTCCTGTTTGGTAACCAGATTGGTTACTGTATTATATTCATCAAGCAATTGATCTCCGACAAGAGCAAACATCTCTCCGCTAATATCGATACGACCAAGCGTATTACATCCGATAAACATACCATCATATTCCGTCATTGATTGCGTTGAAAAATTGCTGATTTTCAATGCTTGTAATGAGGAACAACCACTAAACATATTAGTCGTATACTGTGATTTAGCTGTGTTCCAGCCGCTTAAATCCAAGGATTTTAATGATTCACACCACATGAATACCGTACTCATTTTTTCTGCATTTGAGGTATCCCATTTGCTGACATCCAAGGATTTTAATGCTTTACAATTCCAAAAAATTCCACGCATATCAGTTACATTTGATACATCCCATTTGCTAACGTCCAATGCTGTCAACATTTTGCAGTCACTAAAAATTCTATTAATAATTCTCACGTTTGACATATTCCACCGGCTTACATCAAGGGACGTCAACGACTGACAGTTATTAAACATATAATCTGCATAAACTAATCCTGCCGTATTCCAATTGCTCACATCCAAGCTCACTAACGAGGAACAATTTGCAAACATATCGCCCATATCATATATAGTTGACGTATCCCATCCGTTGACATCCAAGCTTACTAATGAGGAACAATCTTCAAACATACTATAACACGAATCAGCTTCAGAAATATCCAAAGCATCCAAATCTGCGGTAACCAGATTCTTGCACCCAAAAAACAAACGACAACCGTTATCAATCGAGGAGCCATTTATTGCAACCACCTTATTAATACTTAAATCATAATTATTCCATACAGAATTCCATTCATTCCCATAATTCGTATTCTTGATTGCCCCGGTCAGATACAGGCATCCGTTACTGTCCAGATACCATCCTTCTCCGCTTGTCAGAACGGTTGCGTTGAGGGTATCGGCTGTTTCAACGGAAGATACCGATTCTGATTCTTCCTTTGCAGATGTTGTAGCCGTACACAACCAAAGACAGGTAATAACGCATACCAATATAAACAAACTCTTACCATACTTTCCTTGTTGATTCATGATGCTTCCTCATAATATTTCTAAATCTATTTCTGCTGTTTCATTACTATAGCCAACTATTAATAAATATAATTCATTTCTTACAAATTATCAAGAATATAATTCTAATCGAAACACCTGCTTACTCCAGAAGAAAATCCGCCAATATCGGATTACTGACCAAAAATCCTTTTTGGGTAAAATGAATCCGGTTCTCTTCTTCTGTCAAAAGACCTTCATTGCTATACCTTTTCACCTTGTATTCAAAATCCTCATGTATTCTGTTGGCCGGTATATCTCCAAAAGCCGATTTCAATATCTCGAATATCTTCTCACGATCGATTCCGTTCACCGTTCGAAGCCCCAGCATAACCGTTTCATTGAAAATATCCTTCTCTGTCAGAATTTCTTCCGTGTCAAAGCAAAGCATTTCAAGATATTGCTTTAAGTCAGATGTCACCGTTCTTCGTACATTGCCGATCAGCCCGGATGCTCCGAGCCCGATTCCGAGGTATTCCTCACGCGTCCAATATCCCATATTGTGCCGGCATTCATGGCCCGGAACGGCAAAATTGGAAATTTCATATTGCATATATCCGTTCTCTTCCAGAAAATGAACCGCCTTCAGATACGTATCACTACAGGTGTCTTCATCCGGCAGCAATTCCTCATGATTATGATATTTCTCATAAAACGGCGTGCCTTCTTCCAAAATCAGACTGTACACCGAGACATGCTGCGGTCGAAATGCAATGACCTTTTGCAGCGTTTGTATGAGCGACTGTCCCGTTTGTCCCGGCAGATTCATCATAATATCCGTATTAATATTGTCAAATCCGACTTTCTGTGCCTCTCGCACGGAATTCCGATAGTCTTCAAACGTATGAATTCTCCCGAGACGCTGCAGTTCGGTATCATCCGCCGACTGAAGTCCGAAACTCAGCCGATTGATTCCCGCGTCCTGGTATTCCTGTAATTTTGCAGTATTCACGGTTCCCGGATTGCACTCGATGGAGATTTCCGCATCGTCTTCTATGTCAAATGAAGTGCGAATTTCGTGAAACAGCTCTTTGTAAAATCCTTCCGGCATAATCGACGGTGTCCCGCCTCCGATAAAAATACTGGAAATTCGTTTTTCCGGATATTGTTTTCCAAGAGAACGAATATCCCGAATTAATGCGGCCTTATACAATTCCTTGCTCTCGTCTCCCATCGGAAACGATAAAAAATCACAGTAAAGACATTTTCTGACACAAAACGGAATATGAATATACAGTTCCATTCTATCACCTTTCAAAAACAGGTGGACACCTGTATGGTCCACCTGATTGATTTATTCTTCATCCAGTTTCAAAACACTCATGAATGCACTCTGCGGAATTTCCACATTTCCGACCTGACGCATTCGCTTCTTGCCTTCCTTTTGCTTTTCCAAAAGCTTCTTCTTTCTGGAAATATCGCCGCCGTAACATTTTGCCAAAACGTCCTTACGCATCGCACGAACGGTTTCTCTTGCGATAATTTTGCTTCCGACAGCCGCCTGAATCGGAATTTCAAACAACTGTCTCGGAATTTCTTCCTTCAGCCGCTCGCACATTCGTCTTGCACGCTCATATGCGGTCTCTTCGTGAACGATAAAGGACAGGGCATCCACTTCCTCATGATTGACCAGAATATCCAGCTTGGCCAGTTTCGAGGGCTGATAGCACTTGAATTCATAGTCAAATGAAGCATATCCCTTGGAGCGTGACTTTAACGCATCAAAGAAATCGTAAATGATTTCATTTAACGGCATATCATATTTCAAAAGCGCTCTTGTGGCCTCCATATATTCCATTCCGAGATAAACTCCCCGGCGGTCCTGACATAATTTCATAATGGAACCGACAAATTCGGTGGTCACCATAATTTCAGCGCTGACAAACGGTTCTTCCATATGTTCGATTTCCGAAGGATCCGGAAGATTGGACGGATTGGAAATATCCAGAACCGTTCCGTCCGTCTTATATACCTTATAAATAACACTGGGGGCCGTTGTTACCAGGTCCAGATTATATTCCCGTTCCAACCGTTCCTGAATAATTTCCAGGTGAAGCAGACCAAGAAAACCGCATCGGAATCCGAATCCGAGGGCGATGGATGTTTCCGGTTCAAATTGAAGCGATGCATCATTTAACTGAAGCTTCTCGAGGGCATCCCGAAGGTCCGGATACTTGGCTCCGTCCGCCGGATACAAACCGCAATATACCATCGGATTGACCTTCTTATAACCGGGCAGCGGTTCCTTTGTGGGATTCATCGCATCCGTTACCGTATCACCGACACGTGTTTCTTTGACATTTTTCAGGCTGGCCGTAATATATCCGACCATGCCGGCCGAAAGTTCCTCACAGGGAATAAATTTTCCGGGGCCGAACGTTCCGATTTCCACAACATCCGCTTCAGCACCAGTTGCCATCATACGAATCTTGGTCCGATTGGTAATGGTTCCTTCCATAATTCGACAGAAAATGATGACACCTTTATACGAATCATATATCGAGTCGAAAATGAGTGCCTTCAAAGGCTTGTCGGCATCTCCTTCCGGGGCCGGAATCTTCGTAATAATCTGTTCGAGAACCTCGTCGATATTTATACCCATTTTAGCGGAAATTAACGGCGCATCCTGAGCTTCCAGTCCGATAACATCCTCGATTTCTTTGATAACACGCTCCGGTTCCGCACTCGGAAGATCGATTTTGTTGATGACCGGCATGATTTCCAGATTGTGATCCAGTGCAAGATACACATTTGCAAGAGTCTGTGCTTCGATACCCTGTGCGGCATCAACAACCAGAATTGCTCCTTCACAGGCAGCCAGACTTCGTGATACTTCATAATTGAAATCGACATGACCGGGTGTATCAATCAGATTGAAAATGTATTCTTCTCCGTTATCGGCTTTATAAACGGTACGAACCGTCTGGGCCTTTATGGTAATTCCACGTTCCCGTTCCAAATCCATATTGTCGAGAACCTGTTCCTGCATTTCCCGGCTTGTCAGTAAGCCTGTTTTTTCAATAATACGGTCCGCAAGGGTAGATTTACCGTGATCGATATGTGCGATAATACAGAAATTGCGGATTTTGTTTTGATCGGTTTTTGCCATTTTTTTACCTTCCAAATTTACTCTTGCCAAATAAGGACTTATATTGTATAATGTCAATCGTTGCATATGGAGGAATACCCAAGTGGTTGAAGGGTCTGGCTTCGAACACCAGTAGGTCGGTTACGCCGGCGCAAGGGTTCAAATCCCTTTTCCTCCGTCATTAAAGCCTCGGTTTTCCGGGGCTTTTTTTCATTTCTATGGCTTTTCACAGAAATCAAAAAACGCTCCGCGGGTATGTACACTTTTGCAACGACAGTTGTCATAAACGACGCAAAATCGGCACCGCATATCGCAAGGCGAGATTACGTCATATTCTCAAAAGATTATATTACGAAAAAAAGGCGGGCATCATCTGCCCGCCTTAATGCCAAACATTAAGCCAACTTATTAACAGCCAACTGAAGTCTGGAAACTTTTCTTGCGGCATTGTTCTTGTGGTAAATGCCCTTTGCAGCAGCCTTGTCGATTGCTACAACGGCTTCCTTCAGACATGCATTTGCAACGGTCTTGTCACCGGCAGCCACGGCGGCATCAACCTTCTTAACCAAAGTCTTAACCTTGGACTTAATAATCTTATTCTTTAAAGTCTTTGTTTCAGTAACAAGAATTCTCTTCTTAGCAGATTTGATATTTGCCATATTCACACCTCCTGTAAAAAGTCTATTTTCTCGCATGAATTTGTGCACAAACCCGGACACGGACGTTTTGCACACACATGAGGCTATTTTATTATACTATTATTCGGTTGTCAATAGGCAAATTAAAATATTTCATGTTCCTTTCAACAGGAAACACCGATACGTGATTGCTGTTGTTATACTGCGTAAACCGGTCATCGTCATTGCCGTTCTGACAACACCGTAAACCGAACCGTCATTGCCGTTCTGACAACACCGTAAACCGAACCGTCATTACCGTTCTGACAACATCGTAAACCGAACCGTCATTACCGTTCAGTGCACTGGGAATTCAAAAACAACTCCACTGCCATGGTATCTATCATATTTCCGGTTTTGATCCGGTTTTCCAAATCAATTCCGTAGTCCACCGCTGCCGTAACTTTGTCAATACCGGTTTTGTTGCTGACTTTCAGAAACTTGGTGACAATATAGGAATTCATTTTCAATTGTGCACCGATTTCGACCGGTGACAATCCTTTTTTGTTCAAACGAAGAATCATGGAAAACTGATAAAAATTGTTAATCAGATTATATAAAATCGTCCCCGGATTTGTCTGATCCATCAGTAAATCCCGATACAGTTTCATCGCAAGCTTTTTGTTTCCCGCAACGATGGCATCCACCATTTTGAACATTTGCCCTTGTGACATCACAGATGTCATGGTCAGAATATCCTCTCTGGTCACCTCTGTTTGTCCGAAACAGTATGCTGCAATTTTATCAATTTCGTTGCTCAGTGTCGTCAAATCATTTCCGCACTGAGAAATCATCAGCATTGCATTGTCTTCCGTTATCAGAAGCTGATGCGATTTTAACCGGTTTGCAATAAAGCTGACCGTATCCTGCTCTTTCATGGCCTCGAACAACGCAACGTGACCATGTTCTTCAATATACCGATACAGTTTGTTCCGCTTATCGGTATCCTTCTCCATGAAAATAATATATGTCGTATCCGGTATTTCCTCAATATGGTCGGCAAAGGTTCCTGCGGACTTGAGCCATCCGGAATCGTTCATGATGATTAGTCGGTGTTCGGCCAAAAACGGCAATGTCAGGGCAAAATCCAAAACTTCCATCGGATCTGCTTTGCTTCCGTCGTATACTGCCTTGTTCATGGTATCTTCTTCCGGCAAAATGGCCTTGGCAAGCTTATCACAGTACAATCGGCGCAGATAATCTTCGGTGCCGGTTAAGACATACAGGTTTCGAATATGCCCGGTTTTTAAATCATTTCGAACGGTATTCATCAGAATCCTCCGATAACTTCACCCATCTTTACAATAGTCTCATATCCATCCTTCGTATTTTGCAGTAAATCCTCGGACGGATGATAGGAATCCTTCGGTACCAGCACCAAAATCGTGGAACCGCCGAATTCAAAATGTCCCTGCTCCTGTCCCTGCTCGACGGACATGGCGGTTTCACAGTCATTTGCAATCTTTCCGACGCCGAGTGCTCCGACCTGCATAATCAGAACACGATGTCCGTATTGATCGGTTACAATGCTGTACTGTCTCGCATTTTCCCGATATACCGCCCGGTACTTATGAATTAACGGATGTACCGTGTACAGTTTCCCGGGTATTTTGACATCGTCGGATTTCTCACCCGTAACAGGATACATGTAATGATGGTAATCATCCAGACTCAGGCGCAACAGGAAGAAATATCCGCCTTCATAGTCAAATGCCAGTGATTCATCGGCAAGTACTTCACCAACCGTATACGGAACTCCCTTAATCGAAAAGCAGGACTCCGCAGAAATCGGATACACGCTTGCCTTACAGTCGCACGGCGACAAAAGCTTCGTCTCATCCACCGTATAAGGACGCTTTCCTTCTTTGATTTCCCGTTTAAAGAAATCATGAAAGGATGTGTATTTTTTCTTCTTATACTCTTTCAGGGAAATACCGTTCTTGCGGACAAATCCGGTAATGAAAAAAGAAGACACAAACGAACTCATTACGGCCCGTTGTGCATTCGCATACCATTTGGAAGAAACCAGTTTCATAATCAGTCTGGTAAACGGATTGGAAAACATTGTTTCAATCATTCCGTTATTAGAAACCGGGATGGGCACTTGTCTGCCATCCCGGTCAAGATAATATTGTTCATTCATCATTTTTTCAATCATAAAAGAAGTACTCCCGCAAACAGCAAAAGGCAGATTACAATCAAAATCGCCGAACTCTTGCCGTGAATTTTCCGAACAGGGAAATTATAAATAAACAAAAATGATACAAACAGCATAAATGCACTGAAGAAGTACGGCAGAAGCATTTCACAGTCAAAAATCATAACCAGCAGCTTGCCGATAATGTATGCAACCGGAACACCGACTGCCGAACATGTAATCGGAAGACCCTGATAATACGTTCTGCGTTCATTGGTTTCCGATTGACGTTCCTCTTCCGTCACATTAAAGTATGCCAAACGGATGATTCCGCAAATAGTCAATACCAGACCGCAAATCAGACCGATCAGTTTGGTATCTTCTCCCTGATAAATCATATACGTAATCGTTGCGGGGGTAACTCCGAAACAAACCACATCGCACAGAGAATCCAGCTGGATACCGAATTTCTTCTCCTGCTCCGTCCGCTTTACCATTCTTGCAATGGTTCCGTCAAACATATCGCAAAGTCCCGCAAGCATCAAAAAGAAAATGCTCCATCGGAAATTGTAATCCTGTGCATTCCATGCAAAATACATACTGATAAAGGAGCATGTCACTCCGCAATACGTCAAAATGACAGACGGATTGTAAAATCCGACAAATTTCTTTTCTTTCATAACTTCACCCTAAATTTATTCAAAATATATAATACATTTTATCATCACTTGCTTTAAAAAGCAACCCATATTCTGTATAAGATGAATGGTATTCGTGTACTTCCGTTTCTTCGAGGTTCGTTTTAAAATTCGACTGAAATTGCAAAACGAAGATTTCCATACTTTCGAAGATACTGCAAAACGAAAATTTCCATAATCCCGAAGATACTGCAAAACGAAAATTTCTATACTTTCGAAGATACTGCAAAACAAAATTTTCTATACTTTCGAAGATACTGCAAACCATCCAAAGTACCAATCATTTACAGATTACCGATAGCTTGCGATATCACCTTTTGTAAAATTTGTTGTTATCTGGCCGTTTTCTTTTGTGACATAAACCTTATTACAATATTTTCTTACCATTGCAAGCGTCAGTTCCGATGGATGTCCGTAACTGTTTTTGCCCACGGAGCAGGCCGCCTGTTCCGGCTGAAACCGCCGGTAAAACAGTTCACAGGCCGATCCGTATGAACCGTGATGCGGTATCTTCACATACGTTACATTTGTAATTCCATCGGCATGTTCTGCCAAATACTTCATTTGCTCGGCTCCGATATCCGCCGCAAAGATTGCCTGTTTCCCGTTTTCTGACAATTGAACGACCATGCCCTGTGCATTGGTATCCGTTTCCTGCATTTTGCCGGAGTCGGACTCTTTTGGTTTTCCCGATGCCTTTCCGACTCTATCGTCATCGGCATCCCTGATTGGCCAGAGAACACGAAACTCCAGGGTGCTCCCGGCGGCTACGGTCAATTCAAAACAATCTCCTTCAGCCATATATCGGATATCCGCATTCGGATTTTTCTCAAGATGCTCCGCCCAGTCGCTGTTTTTTTCACAGGCCGGAAGCAAAATCGGAATTTCCGACCATTCCTCATTCCAAAATTCCGCAAGGCCGTTCATATGATCTGCATCTCTGTGACTGACAATCAGCATATTCGGTTTTGCAAATCCGTGGTATCTCAAAAACGGTTTCAACACCTTGCTTCCGACCGACTTTCGATCGGTACTTCCGCAGTCCAGCACAATACATGTGTTCTTTTTAATAATTACCGCACAATCCCCCTGCCCGACATTCAGATTATAAATCAGCGTATCGGAATTCCGAATCGGAATAAAGCAAAGCCACAGGACCGCCATAATCACATAACAGTATCCGGATTTTCGAATCCTCAAAAAAGCTATGATTCCGATTGCAAGCAGAAACAAAAACCAATTCACCGTTCCCGGACGTCCGGTCACCAGCACACTTCCCGGGATTTTTCGAATTCTCTTCGTCAGAAACATCATAGACTGAAGAAGCCCCTGCGGAAACAATGCTGTCATTCTTCCGAGTGACATTGACATATACGAAACCGCAATGGCCAAAAGCGACGCTCCGAATATTACCGAAATTCCGGATAACAATATCGTATTCAGCAAAAAGCCAATCGGTGATATTGTTTGAAATATCAGGACCTGAATCGGTATCATCCCGACCTGCAGCACAAGCGCTGTTTGAAGTGCCGATGTTACCATTGAGCGAACACTGACCTTTTCGTTCTGGAATTTGCCCTTTTCGTTCTGTATTTTGCCCTTTTCGTTCTGTAATTTGCCCTTTTCGTTCTGTATTTTGCCCTTTTCGTTCTGTGATTTGCCCTTTTCGTTCTGTGATTTGCCCTTTTCGTTCTGTATTTTCTTCTCCTGTTTGTTCCAAAGAGGCAATGCGGTCAACAATACGGTACAGTAAAATGACAGCAAAAATCCGGTTTGCAGCACGATGGTCGGACGATTCATAATCATCAGCGACATCAAAAGCATAATCCCGGTAATCCGATCCGGCGTTTTTTTCCAAATGCCGGCGATGGCTGTAAGCACAACAGTAAAAACTGCCCGAATACAGGACACGGGAAAACCGGTTAGCATTCCGTACCCAAGAAGGAATCCCGACGTGACTGTCGCCGCATACGGTTTTCGGATTATTTTCAATAAAAATGCCATCATAATTCCGCAAAGCATCGTCACATGCATTCCGCTGACAGCCAGAATATGTGCGAGTCCCAGTTCCCGAAAATCCTCATAAACACTGTCATCCAGCTCGGTTTTATCACCGAGCAGAATCCCACAGACCATACCGGCGGAATCTCCCGGAAACAGTTCGGTAATTCGTTGTATCAATGCGTTTCGTATCCGAACAATCAGATTCGGAATCCGGCATGGCTTCTGTTGTTTCAAAATGATATAGGTTTCGGCCGTTCCGTATATTCCGCAGCTTCTGTAATACGAATATGAATCCCACTCGCCGTCATTTTGAGGTCTTCGAAATTCCTTGACAGGACCCTTGATTTCAATATACTGACCGATTTTCGGCAATTCTCCCGATTCGTACAATAACACCTTCGGTTTTCCAAACCACAGACGAACTGCTCCGGAGGTTTTGATCGGAGTTGCTTCAAACGACCCGTTATGCAATTCGGTCACCATAGCCGTATGTTGAGGCACACGAAACAGAGCATTCCGTTCTGCTGCCTCATAACTCAGGTAGCAATGTCCGATGAGTGCTCCGACTAGAAAAATCATTATCATCCGATAGGAATGCTTGTCATGGCAAAACCGTTTCATTCCGATTGCTGCCAGACAGACACACAGAGTTACCGCAAATTCCGCCTCACTACGTTCCGCCATAGGAATCAGAATTCCGGTCATTAAGAACAGGGACGCCCGGCAAAGCGGACGTTTCATAAACCCTCTTGAAATAAATTATATTAACGGTTATTCATTTTCTTCGGCCTCCGCTTCAAATACGTTGGTCATAGACAGTGTCAACAACTCCGGAACCTTATACGAACCATATGTTTGAAGTTTCTTTCCGTCCATCGAGACGGATACCGAATTGATATAATGAAAATTCTTGATTACGGTATTGGCAATGGACTGCAGTAAAATTTCTGCCCTGTCATATAACGATTCCTTCAAAAATTCATTTGAAAAATCAATATAGCAAATGCCGTTTCGCGTCTTTACGCTGTTTATTTTGGTATCCGACGGCAGGATTTGTTTTGCTTTTCCTTCCGTACTTTCCGGTCCGCCGATGAGCATTTCCAAAACAGCCTGCTCCACCGTATTGTAATTATCGGGGAACAGCCTTCTCGACACTTCAATCAGAGAATCATTTTCCGTATATTGAAAATACAATGTCACATCATATACCTTATGCGGCATTCCGATGAAATCCACAAACATATATTCATTCATCCGGCCGACTTCTTTGTCATTGATTGTCAACGGGTTCTGCTCTACATAAATCTGAACCTGATAAACGTCCTCGAGCTGACACACCGTTCGTACCAGTGCCGCGCGAAGAAGAATTTCCCGTTTTTCGGATACTTTGTAATACTCCTCATTTACAATAACGGTCAGGAGTCCCTCATCGTCCAATTCCCAGTTGACAATCTGAACATCTTTCGGGATTGCCGCCAGATATTTTTCTTCGGAATTATCCCGATGAAGTTCCTCAAACAGTTCATTCATCTGTTCATACTGTAACTCGGAACGAAATGTATATTCCGTTTTGAAAATGTACGTTTCGGTTTCATCGACCACATAACAGAACACCGGATATTCCGACTGTTCCGCCGGCTTGTCGTCGTCCTTCAGGGAACATCCGCAAAGCCCCAGTGCCATCCATATTCCGACTATTGCAATTGCGAAAAATCGTTTTCTCATTCTATGCCTCATTTTGCCGTATCAGCGGTATCTTTACAGTGAATGTCGTGCCTTCGTCTTCTTTGCTGTATACTTTGATCTGACCGTTATGCAGGTTAATAATTTCCTTACAAATGGAAAGTCCGAGTCCCGTGCCGCCTGCCTCTCTCGAACGGTCTTTATCCACCCGATAAAATCGTTCGAAAATGTGGGAAATTTCTTTTTCGGCAATTCCGAAACCTGTGTCTCTGACTGTAACAAAGAAATAATTCATATTGGCATTCAGCGTAACATGAACATTTCCGCCCGGTCGGTTGTACTTAATCGCATTTTCCACGATATTCGTCAGTGCCATCAAAAGCTTCGGTTCGTCCACTTCCGCATACACGTCACGATAACTTTCGCAAACCACTTCCACCTGTTTCTGTTCCGCAATCGGGAATACCCGCTTCAAAATGACGTCCATAATCGCATTGATGTGGCATTTGGAAAATGTTGCGGTATTGGTATTCCGATCCATACGAACAAGCGTCAGCAGGTCGGAAATGATATTATTTTCACGGTCAATTTCGGTATTGATATCCTGCAGAAACTCCCGCACCATTTCCGGCAAATCCTCATTGTACATCAGCAGGGATTCCGCCAGCACCTTAATGGATGTCATCGGAGTTTTCAATTCATGAGATACGTTGGATACGAAATCCTGATGATTGCGTTCCATTTCCCCCGTCGAATCCAGAATCTGATTGACGGACTCCGAAATATCGGCCACCTGACGATGTGAAAATACCGACAAACGGTCATTGCGGTTGCCGTTTTTGATTGATATCAGCTGACGATTCAGTTTTCGATACGGTTTGCCGAGTAACAACGAAGCAAGAAGTGCAACAATGACAACCAATACGGAAATCAGTACACATACGGAAATACAGGTGTTTTTTACCACCTTCTGACGAACTATTTCATTGTGAATCGGGAATTCCAGATAAAACGTCCCGAGCACTTTATTGGTGTCCGGTACCGATACCGGCAAATATGCGGTCGCCGTTTCCCGTTCCATGGAAATTCGGAACGTCCGCTGCCCTTTTAATGCTTTGGACACCTCCGGGATCAGAAGATACCTCTTTGGTCCGTTATGCTCCGGATCATCGTATTCGTGCAAAGAATAAAAAGAATCATATGTTACAAATAATTGAGAATCGGTCACAACAAGCCGACCGTCGTAGCTGACTGAAATTGCATTCAGTTCCTCTTCGACGGACTTGCTGTACTCATCGAAATATCCTGAGTTTTTAATATCATATGACAAAATACCGACGGTTTCCTGTATATTGTTTTCGATTTCGTCCAGCATATGCTTTTGATTGTACCGAATCAAAAACACGGAAATCAAAATGCAGGACAGAATTCCGCATAAAACAATTACGCAAAAAACCACCAGTGACATGCTTATTTTAGATCGAAGTTTTCTCATGATCGGTAAAATAATATCCTACTCCCCATTTTGTCTGAACATAAATCGGATTGTTCGTATCCGGCTCAATCTTCTCGCGCAGTCTCCGTACATGGACATCTACGGTACGGGCATCTTTCAAATAATCATATCCCCAAACGATATTCATCAGGTTTTCACGGGAATATACTTTATTCGGATGGGTCAGCAAAAGTTCCAGTACATCAAATTCCTTGATGGTCAGACGGACTTCTTCGTCATTGATAAAAACCTGTCTGCTTTCACGCAGGAGTCGTAGTCCTTTGACAACGATTTCTTTGGAATTGTCCGTTTCCTGTTTCGTATTGGCATCGCTTCTTCGAAGAATCGCCCGAATTCTGGCTTTTACCTCCAAAATATTGAACGGTTTCGTAATATAATCATCGGCACCGTATTCCAGGCCGAGAATTTTATCCATGTCATTGCCCTTCGCGGTCAACATAATAATCGGCACCATGGATTTTTCTCGAATTTTGGCGCATACTTCATAGCCACTCAGTTTCGGAAGCATGACATCCAGCAAAATAATATCATAATTGATCTCCCGCGCCATCCGAACTGCTTCCTCTCCGTCGTATGCACAGTCGACATTCATACCTTCGCCTTCGAGGCTGTATTTGATTCCTTTGACAATCAGTTTTTCATCATCGACAACCAAAATTCGTTTAATCATAGTATCCTCACTTCACACAAATGTACGGCTGTAATTTCTGATAAGAACTGTCCTTGATTCCGGGAACAAGCATTATCTCATCAATATTTGCAAATGTTCCGTGTTCCTTTCGAAATGCCAGAATATCCTCTGCCTTTCGCTCACCGATTCCCGGCAGCGTCATCAGTTCCGTTTTGTCTGCGGTATTGATGTTCACCTTTCCGTTCTGCGTTTGACCATCCGTCAAAAAACCGTCGTTTGTAACCGGCGTATCCTTCGCAATCAGACCTTCTTCCACGGACGGAATGTAAATCTTCATCCCATCGACAATCGGTTCCGCAAGATTACGGTACACCCGGTCGGCCCGGTCTGTAAATCCTCCCGCCGCTTCCACGGCGTCGGCAATCCGCGAACCTTCTTTCAGGTAGTAGACCCCTTCTTTTCCAACTTGTCCACACACGTAGACACAGGCTTCGCTTTCGAGATTATCAGAGCCGCCAGGCGTAACAGAAGGGCTAATATTTTGTGAATTCGTTTCAGAATCCGAATCGGACGCGGCCACTGAATTGATTTCTTTTTTGTTTTCTTCCGGGAAGACAATCCGATTCCCCCTTTCTCCCAAATACAACCCTGTAATGCTGATTCCGGCAAATACCAAAACCGTTGCCAGAACTTTTACGATATTCTTTTTTCGCATCGAAAAACCTCTTTCCGATACGAATTACACAGCATATTTATTATATCGGTTTTAAAAGGCAAATTCAACTGCAAAATTCATTTTCAAAAAAAATACGGGCTGTGTTTCTGTCAACACAACCCGTACGAATTTTGGGTTAAATCTCCGAAATTGCCTTACGAAGCGCTTTGGCCATTTCATCCACATGTTCTTTTGTTATAACAAGCGGCGGAACAAACCGGATAATATTGGCACCTGCCGCAATCAGAATGCAGCCGTTCTCCATTGTTTTCTTAACAATCGGTCCGGCCGGAACGGAAAACTCCAGACCCTGCATCAAACCGAGACCTCTGTGGTCAACTACGCACGGGAACTCCTCTTTAATCTGTTCCAGCGTATCCCAAAGATACTTCGAAACATCATTGACATTTTGAAGCACCTGTTTCTTCTCAAACAGCTCAAATACCGTCTCCACTGCTTTGCAGACAAACGGATTGCCTCCGTAAGTGGAGCCGTGGTCTCCCGCTTTCAAAGCATTTGCCGCTTTTCCGCGAGCCAGAAATGCACCGACCGGAACACCGCAACCGAGTGCCTTTGCCGTTGTCATAACATCCGGCAAAACTCCGTACTGCTGATATGCATACATCGTCCCCGTACGTCCCATACCGCACTGAATTTCATCCAGAATGAGCAAAATGTCCTTCTCATCGCACAAGGCACGTACTTTCTTCAAAAACTCCGGATTTGCCGGGTAAATGCCTCCCTCACCCTGAACGGTTTCCATAATAACGGCAGCTGTTTTTTCATCGATTGCTTTAACCACCGAATCAAAATCATTGAATTCCGCAAACCGGACTCCGCCGATCAGCGGTTCAAACGGTTCTCTGTAAGCCGCTTTGCCGGTCACCGATACGGCACCGAGCGTACGACCGTGAAACGAATGATTCATTGCCACGATATTGCTGTCATGACTGCCGCGTGTTTCATAATAATATTTCCGGGCAACCTTAATCGCACCTTCAATTGCTTCCGCACCGCTGTTGGTAAAGAATACCCGATCCATTCCGGATGCCTTCACAACCGCTTCTGCCGCATGCATTGCCGGTACATTATAATAATAATTGGACGTGTGCAACAGTTTATCAATCTGGTCCTTCAGAGCATCATTGTATTCCGGGACCGTATATCCGAGTGCGTATACCGCAATTCCGGCAGCAAAATCCAAATATTTGGTTCCGTCGGTCTCGTACAGATAAACGCCCTCACCTTTCTCGAGCACAAGCGGGAACCGGTTATAGGTATGCATCAGCACCTGTTCCGCATTGTCGATTATCGTCTGTTTTTCCATTTTTGTTTCCTCCGGGAACAGGTCCTTACCGGTCACTGTTCCGACTTTCTCTGATATCGTCAATAATCGCCGTACCGACACCCTTCTCGGTAAAGAACTCCAACAGCAGGCAGTGCGGTCTTCGGCCGTCCAGAATATGAACACGGGATACTCCGCAGTTTACCGCATCGATACAGTTCTTCAGTTTCGGAAGCATACCGCCGCCGATATATCCGTCGCGAATCAAATCTTCCGCATCGGACAGCGTCAGTACCGACATCAACGTCGCCGGGTCTTTCGGATCCTTGTATACGCCTTCAATATCCGTCAGGAATGCCAGCTTTTCGGCTCCGAGAGCCTGTGCAATCGCACATGCGGCATCATCGGCATTGATATTGTAAGTTTGATAATTCTCATCCATACCGATCGGTGCAATAACCGGAACGTAATCATTTTTAATCAGCGTATTAATCAAATTGGCATTGACGGATTTGACTTCTCCGACAAAACCGATATCCTCTCCGTTGACCGTCTTTTTGCGAACCAGCAGCATGTCGCCGTCTTTTCCGGATACTCCGGCAGCCTTGACACCGTTGGATTCCAACAGGGATACGAGGCTCTTGTTCACTTTGTTCAGGACCATTTCCGCAACTTCCATCGTGTCGGAATCGGTAACTCGGAGTCCGCTGACAAACTGCGGTTCTTTCCCGAGCAGACCGACCCATTTGCTGATTTCCTTGCCGCCGCCGTGTACAATGACCGGATGCATGCCGACCAGTTTCAACAGGGCAATATCCTGACTGACCTTCTTCTTCAGGTCTTCGTCCAGCATTGCGCTGCCGCCGTATTTGACAACAACAACCTTATTGTTAAATTCACGAATATACGGAAGCGCCTCAATCAGTGTCTGGGCCTTTCCGATCATCAAATCCAGTTCTTCACTCATGCCGATATCCTCTTATTTTCTTTTTGTATTATTGATTCAAAATTCATTTTTGAAAATGACCTGATTACGAACGATAGTCTCCGTTTATTTTGACATAATCGTAGGTCAAATCACAACCCCAGGCCGTTGCCTTTTCATATCCGTCATTGCAGTTGATTCGGAACGTCATCTGCTCCATCGACAGCAGTTTGGTCGCTTCTTCTTCGGAATAATCGGTAGCCATACCGTTTTTGACAAGCAGGAACCGGTCGTCGCCGTTCTGCAGATAAATATCGACCTTCTCGGGATCGAACTCCGCACCCGAATAGCCCATCGCGCAAAGCACACGTCCCCAGTTGGCATCACTTCCGTAGAAGGCGGCCTTTACCAGATTGGAGGAAATGACGGACTTTGCCATCTTTACCGCATCCTCCTTTGTTCTTGCATGACGAACCTTAACTTCCAAAAGCTTGGTTGCGCCTTCGCCGTCCTTTGCCATTTTCATTGCCAAATCTTTGCAAACAAGGAATAATGCCAGAACAAAATCTTCATATACTTTATTCTTCGTCGTAATCTTCTCATTGCCGGCAAGACCGTTTGCCAACACGATAAATGTATCGTTTGTTGAGGTATCGCGATCGACGGAAATCATATTGAATGTGTCTTTTACAACTTCGGAAACCGCTTCCTGTAAAAGTTTCTCATCGATATTGATATCGGTTGTGACTACGCTCAGCATGGTTGCCATATTCGGATGAATCATTCCGGAACCCTTGCTCATTCCGCCAAGCAGGACCTCAATATCATCCTCTGCGGTAAATGCGCAGGCAACCGTCTTGGATACCGTATCGGTTGTCATAATTGCTTCTGCTGCTTTCTGACCGTCCGCTTCCTCTGTTCCGAGCTCCTTTGCCGCAACTGCGATTCCTTTTGTAATAATATCCATCGGCATCGGCTGACCGATGACGCCGGTCGATGCGGTAAATACCTGATCGGCACTACAGGACAATGCTTCGGCAACCGCATTTGCCATAGCCAGATTATCGTCCTTTCCCTGCTGTCCCATGCAGGCATTGGCAATTCCGCTGTTCAATACAACCGCATGCTTTGCCTTACCGTTTTTCAACAGCTCCATATCCCACATAACAGGTGCAGCCTTCACACAGTTTGTGGTAAAGGTTGCTCCGGCAACGCAATCGGTTTCGGAATATACCAGTGCGATATCCTTTTTCTTCTTTCGGATTCCCGCATAAATTCCCGTTGCCGAAAAGCCCTTTGGCGTAGTTACGTTTCCTTTAAATTTTCTCATATCGAACCTCCTGTATTGTAACCGCCGGTATCCGTCGCAAAACAGCCGGGGCCGGCGCTTTTTAGCATGTCTTACAATCTACAATTATAAACCGAATACACGAATAATCAACCCGTATTTATACGAAAAGCAGTCCGTTTTCCTTTAATTTTTTGTACAATTCATTGACCGGCAGACCCATAACCGTATAAAAATCACCTCGGATTTCGGAAATGAACCGTGCTCCCGGTCCCTGTACCGCATACGCGCCCGCCTTATCATACGGTTGCAGTTCATCCACATACCATTCGATTTCGCTTCTGCTCATCGTCATAAAGGTGACTTCCGCGGAATCGGAAAATACGACGGATTCCGTACTGTTATTGTTCTGTATTAAAATGCATACTCCTGTATAAACCGTATTCGTTCTGCCGGACAGCATCTGCAGCATCGAAATGGCTTCTTCCCGATTTTTCGGTTTTCCGAGAATTTTACCGTCAATTGAAACAACGGTATCACTTCCCAATATAAAACAGCATTCGTCCCGATGCCTGCTCCAAACGGCGGTTGCTTTCTGCTGTGCTAAGTCTTTCACGATTTCCGCAGGCTCTGTTTGATCGGTATATTCATCGATTTCGGAAGAATCTACCGTAAACCCGAGACCGAGCATGGAAATAATTTCCTTTCGTCTCGGAGACGCACTGGCCAAAATGCAAGGTAATGTCTGTTTCATTTTAAACTCCTTATATATCACCACCCGCAGGGTGGTGATCTGCGTGTTGCCTTCGCGTAGCGAATTCTAATGGCAACGCTACTTATATATATCATCACCCGCAGGGTGATGATCTGCGCGTTGCCTTCGCGAAGCGAATTTTGCATGACGGTACTGCCAATTATCCGATTCATTGGTATAATATACCCGAATTATTAAATTTGCAATAATATTTTTGATTAATTTTGCAATTTTATGCAATTTGACAAATTTTTAAAAATAATCGAAAACCGCTTGCATATTCTTCTTATTTGGTGTACTTTTATTGAGGTGGCGAAATCTTCCGTCATATTAATAAGGAATTCATTTCGTCATCAATCATTTAATATCAAATTTCAATGCAAATTTATGCATTGGCAATATATCAGGAGGTCACCTATGAAAGAAAAAGTCATTCTTGCGTATTCCGGTGGTTTGGATACTACCGCAATCATCCCGTGGTTAAAGGAAAACTACGATTATGAAGTTATTTGCTGCTGCATCGACTGCGGTCAGGAAAGCGAGCTCGACGGTTTGGAAGAGCGCGCGAAGTACTGCGGTGCTGAAAAGCTTTACATTCTTGATGTAAATGATGAGTTTGCGGATGATTACATTGTTCCCTGCGTACAGGCCAACACCGTATACGAGAACAAATATCTCCTTGGAACATCCATGGCACGTCCGTTGATTGCCAAGAAGCTGGTTGAGATTGCCAGAAAAGAAGGCGCTACCGCTATTTGCCACGGCGCTACCGGCAAGGGTAACGATCAGGTTCGTTTCGAACTCGGTATCAAGGCTCTTGCTCCCGATATTAAGATTATCGCTGCATGGAGAAGTCCTTACTGGACCATGAACTCCCGTGAAGAGGAAATTGAATATTGCAAGCAGCACGGCATTGAACTTCCGTTCTCCGCTGACAACAGCTACAGCCGTGACCGTAACCTTTGGCACATCAGCCATGAAGGTTTGGAGCTCGAAGATCCCGCAAATGCACCGAATTACGATCATTTGCTTGTTCTCGGTGTTTCTCCCGAGAAGGCTCCCGAGGAAGGTGAAACCGTTTCCCTCACCTTTGAAAAGGGTGTTCCGGTTGCCATCAACGGTGTTAAGAAGAAGGTTTCCGACATTATCCGCGATTTGAACAAGCTCGGCGGAAAGCACGGTGTCGGTATCATTGATATTGTAGAGAACCGTGTTGTCGGTATGAAGTCCCGCGGTGTCTATGAGACCCCCGGCGGAACCATTCTGATGGAAGCTCATCAGCAGCTCGAGGAACTCATTCACGACCGTGATATGATGGCTTTCAAGAAGATCATCAGCGCACGTTTTGCAGATTTGGTTTACGAAGGAAAATGGTTTACTCCTCTTCGCGAATCCCTGCAGGCATTTATCGAGAAGTCCCAGGAATATGTTACCGGTGAAGTTCAGTTCAAGCTTTACAAGGGCAACATCATTAAGCAGGGTACCACTTCTCCTTACAGCCTTTATAACGCAAGTATTGCATCCTTCACAACCGGTGAGCTTTACGACCACAAGGATGCCGAAGGTTTCATCAACCTGTTCGGTCTCTCTTTGAAAGTTCGTGCAATGAATATGCAGGATGTCAACAAGGATTGATTGTTCTGACCGAAAATCAAAAGCCATATCGGAACTTCCGATATGGCTTTTTCTTTTTTATTGTTCTGTTTTCCCGGTAACCGAATTTCAAAACAACCGCTGCTTAATTCGGCATTCACTAATCAATATTGCAACAACCGCTGCGTATTCCGCATTCACTAATCAATATTGCAATGACCGCTGCTTCTCTTTGTATCTCGCAACCGTAATCCGATATCCGTCCCGAACTTCCGTAACGACATCATAATCTGAAGCGGACAGTGTTTGAAACCGTATATGAAGACCTCCGCCCAAAAGTTTGGCAATACTCTCCTTTTCGGTCCATTTTTGAATCAGCCAGTCGGTTCGAAGCTGTGCCGCATCGTCCGATTTCGGGAGCGACTCCCACTCCGAGGTTTCCGATTCCGTCAAAATTTTTCCCGCAATTCCTTCCGAAACCGGCTCATTTTTCTCGATATCCGCTCCGATTTCCTCTTCTGAAACAGCACAAATAACATAGTCGCCCGAATGGGACAGACTGAAGTATAACGGATTTCCCGGCAAATACGGTTTTCCGTAGCAATTATACAGAAATTCAAGCGGACCTTCCGGAAGTGCATATCCGTAATCGCACAATGCCTCCCGAATCAAATGACCGGCCGCAATCAGTTCCTGTTTCTTGTTCTCCCGTTTGCAAGCATGAATCTTACCGACTCGGATTTCTTCCAGTAATTCCTCCGGTCGGTCCTGCAAATCCTCAATTTTTCTGACATATAATTTCATATTACGTTCCATTCGTTATTCATTTTCAGCTCGAATCCGGTCAATCATCGCAGGATTCCACTGACCGTTTCGAAGCATTTCGATTTCATACCTGTACGGCGCAAATGCACGTTCCTTCTCGCCTTCTCTGGTAACATACGGTGTTTCCAAAATGATTGGCGTCGTATCGAATTCCGGCATTTTCGTTATGGCACAAAGCCGGTCAAATCCAATCGTTCCGAATCCGATGTTCTCATGACGGTCCTTTGCGGCACCGGGCTCATTTTTCGAATCGTTCAAATGAATGCACGCAATCTGATTCAGCGGAAAATATCTTGTAAAATTATTCAAAACGGAATCAAAATCGTCTTTCACCGGGTATCCGGCATCATTCAAATGACATGTATCCATACAGATTTTCAACTTACTGTTCAGGTATACTCCATCATAGATTCGCGCCATCTGCTCAAACCGGCTTCCCAGCTCACTTCCTTTTCCGGCCATGGTTTCCAGTGCCACGGATACGGTTTGCTGCTCTTCGAGTACTTCGTTGAGGCCTTTTATTATCTGCATGATTCCGGCATCCTCACCGGCACCGACGTGCGCTCCCGGATGCAACACCAGTACTTTGCTGCCCATTGCTTCCGTCCGTTTGATTTCTTCCCGAAGAAACGATACCGCCAGTTCGTACGTGTCCGGATTCACGGTATTGGCCAAATTGATAATATAGGGTGCATGAACGACAAATTCGGAAATTCCCGCCTGTCGAAGCAGCTCGGTTCCTTCCGGAATCCGCAATTCCGTAACCGGCTTCCTCCGGGTGTTCTGAGGTGCCCCCGTATACAGCATAAATGTGTTGGCATGATATGACAGCGCTTCCTTTACGGACCCGACAAACTGTTCTTTTCCGCCCATTCCCACATGTGAACCGAGTAACATTTTTCCATCCTTTCTCTTACGGCAAATGTCCGGATTCGTTATCCGAGCAGTCCCTCCTGACGGAATCGAATCAAAGACGCCGTAATACTGTCATTTTCCTTCATCGAAATCCGTTTTACAACTTCCAGCTCGTCGGTCAGATAAGCATCGACAAACGCCGGATCATGAGAGATCAGAAGCAAAATTCCGCTTTTTCTCAAATGAACCGGAAGTTTTTTGAAAAATCTTCGATAGGTATCTCGGATTTCGGTTTCATTTTCACCGGTTGTAAACGGCATATTGGTGATGACTTCATCAAACATATGATCCTGTTTATAATCGAAAAAATCCCGGTTGATAAACAGAATATTGTCATCGGTGACGTTGATTCGGGCCTGTTTGATCGCGTCTGCGAACCGGTCCACTCCGAATGCGGTTTTAATCGGTCCGGCAATCGCACGCTCCTTCAACATCGTTCCGACTCCGCAGAACGGATCGAGCACCTGTGCATTGTCGGTCAGATACTCTCCGGCCCATTCCATGACATATGCCGCATCGGTCGGATGAATGCTGCCGGCCACCGTTCCTTTTCGATACTCAAACCGTGTATCCTGCATTGTATTGAAAATGAGGAACAGCCGTAACGATTCCTCCTTCGTTTCCGTAATCCGAAACTCCAGTTCATAGTCGCCGGTGGAATTCCGCAGCCGGTTTTTACTGATTCGGTCCGTTTCCATGGATAACCGTTTCACGAACTGAGCCTTTTTATGCTCGTCGCGGCATCGAAAATCAATTCGATACCGATACGTTCCGTTTCCGTGCAACCGTCGTCCGATATAAGCAAAAATGTCATCTCCTCCGAGAATCGCAGCCGCCTTATACGGGTCATCCGAAATCGTGGAATGCCCCGGCACCAGAAACAGAATATCCCGCACGTAACGGACCGAGCGATACCATTTGACATTTCCCGTCCGAACCAGAACGCCGCCTGCAACGATTTTCTTTGTCGGTTCTTCCATCGATGCATACAGAGTGTCCCGATATTTGGGATTCACAACCAACAGAACTTCGTTCGTTATCGTATCTCCGCAAAACGTATGTACCTCTTTTTCGGTTCCGCACAATTCCTGTAACGCCCGATATTCTTCATTCAAATGCTTTCTTGTCTCTTCGGTCACATCTGCAGCCTGAAGTTCCTTCATGCGTTCCGAGAAAATTGTTTGGAACGCTTCCGTATCCCGTCCTTTGAGCGCATTCAAATACGCGCTTCGGACAAATAATACCGTTTCCTTCCGGTATGCGTCGACCAGACATTCCGTAATCCGGCAATCCTTTTCATGAAACCCCGTAAACAGCTTTGCCGCATTTTTCCGAACTTTCGCATCGTCCATGGCAAAGAAATCCTTTGCCATCAAAATAAGAGCCTCCCATTCTTCCGAAGACAGATAATCCGCTCCGTTTGTTTTGAGAAGCCCATACAATTCAGAGAGGTTCTCGCGAACCTCTCTCTGTTCTTTCAATTGTTCAATCCGTTGATTCATAATATACTTTCCCGGTGTTGCTTCCGATTATTTGGTTTCGCGCTTCCGTTTCGAATGCCCCGAAAGTGCATATACAATTTGCATCTTCTGTCAAAATGCCGAATTACTACTCCGGTCTGTTGACATCAATGAGTTCATAGTTCTGTTTGCCCGAACGAATCAGTTCGATATACTGTTCGGTCGATGTAATCTCTTCCGGAACCAGCATTCCGCCTCCGATTGGAATTACACTGTGGATATCGGACCCTGCGGTAACAGGCAAATGATACTGTTCCGCATACCATTTTGCACGGTCGTTCATCGCCTTCGTCTGAGACGCATTGATGACTTCCACGGCATCACAGTAATTCGGGAACAAATTAATTCCGTGTAAATACGGAGCCTCCCGATACGGATGTGCCTGAACCATAAATCCACCGGCCTCATGAATCCTGGCATATTCTTCCCATGGAGTCCATTGAATCATCTCGGGATGCGCCAACAGCCAGTTCTTATCAATTCCGTAAATCAGAAATTCCGCTCCGAAGAAATTATCTTCAAATCCGAACAGTACGTTCAGTCCGATTTCATCTCCGCGTTCCTTGGCATGCTCATAGCCGCTGCAGAACTCATTGATATATTCTTCCCATGGAAGCTTTCGGTCCGGTCTCGTATTTCCGCGGAAGAAATGATCCGTTACAAAAATCGTGCTGTAGCCTTCGGCGAATCGGGCATCCGCCTGTTCCCGTCCGGAAGCTGCACCGCACTTACTTCCTTCGCTGGTATGCAAATGCGTTTCAATCTTATACATAAATCCTCTTACATTTCATAACCGACAAGAAATGCCTTTTTATTTAATTCCACCGTCTTGGCCGGAACGGTACGTTCAATTACCGAAAGCCATGCATCCTTGGAGAAATCCATGTGCTTTGCAGCCATTCCGAGTACGATTGTGTTAAATGCCTTCACATTACCGAGTTTCTTGGCTTCGCTCATGGCATCAATCTTCAGAACCTTGTATTTTTTTGCAAGATCCTCGAGAATACTCTCGGGATATACCGCATTTCCGATTACGACAGGCATCGGATCGATTCTCTGGTCATTGACAATCAAAACGCCGTCTTTCTTGAGGAAATGAGCATACCGAAGTGCTTCCAGACGTTCAAATGCAATCAATACATCTGCCTGACCTTCTTCGACAATCGGTTCGGTAACGGACTCACCGTACCGTACATAGGTAACAACACTTCCGCCTCGCTGTGCCATTCCGTGAACTTCGGACAACTTTACATCATATCCGGCATCCAGCGTAATTCCACCGAGAATTCTCGAAGTTAACAGAGTTCCCTGTCCGCCTACGCCGACAATCATGATATTCTTCGTTTCCATGCTTACACCTCAACTTTCTCGATAGAACCGAATTTGCAGAGCTGTGAGCACAGTCCGCAACCGTTGCACATCGTATCGTTGATAATTACCTTTCTGTCCTCGCCGCGAGTCATTGCCGGGCATCCGGGCTTCATGCAGGAGCCGCAAGCCTTGCAAATATCATGATTGACGCGATACTGAACGGTAACCTTTGCTTTATTCAAAAGTGCGCAGGGAGCCTTGACAACCAGAACGCTGAGTTCCTCTCTCTGAGTTTCTTCCTTGATGGCAGCCGTCAGAGCTACGGTATCAAAAGCATTGACTACTTTGACATTCGGAACACCGATTGCTTTGCAGACATCCACAACATTGATGGCATTGACAATATCACCCTTCAACGTCTTTCCGGTACCGGCATGATCCTGATGGCCCGTCATACCCGTGGTGGAGTTATCCAAAATCAAAACGGTTGCCGTTGACTGGTTATAAACCATATTCATCAACGAGTTAATTCCGGTATGCATAAATGTGGAATCACCGATTACGGCAACCCAATTCTTCACATACTCCTTGCCCTTTGCCTTCTCCATACCGTGAAGGGTACTGATACTTGCACCCATGCATACGGTCGTATCCACAACCGACAACGGGGCTACCGCACCGAGCGTATAACATCCGATATCGCCTGCGGCATGAATTCCGAGACGCTGCAAAGTATAGAATGTGGAACGATGAGGACATCCGGGGCAAAGAATCGGAGGTCTCTGCGGTACATCCGCCGCATCCTCGAGCTGAAGGTCCATTCCGAGAATGTTCTTCCGAAGCAGATTGGCACTGTACTCTCCCTGTACCGTGAGAAGTTCTTTTCCTTTGCATGCAATTCCCCAGGACTTAACCTGTTCCTCGATAATCGGATCCAGTTCCTCAATGATGTACAGAGTCTCCACCTTGGATGCGAATTCCTGAATCATTTTCTTCGGAAGCGGATTTACCAAACCGAGTTTCAGTACGGACGCATCCGGCATAGCTTCGCGAACATACTGATACGGAATTCCGGAGGTAATCACACCAACCTTGGTATCGCGCATTTCTACGCGGTTAATCGGGAATGTGCAGGCATCTTCCGCCATTTTCAGTTCCCGCTTTTCAACATGAATATGTCTTGCCTTTGCACAACCCGGCATCATAACATTTTTCTTAAAATCCTTAACGTAGGGCTTCTCCTCAACCTCATTCCTGTCCTCAAGGGTAACGAGTCCTTGGGAATGCGACAGGCGGGTCGTTGTACGCAACATAACCGGCGTATCATAATTCTCGCTCAAATCATAAGCGAACTTAATAAATTCCTTTGCTTCATTGCTGTCGGACGGTTCAATCACCGGAATCTTGGCAGCTCTTGCTACCGCACGGCTGTCCTGCTCATTCTGGCTGGAATACAGACCGGGGTCATCGGCCGCAACCAGCACAAGTCCGCCGTTGACACCGATATATGATGCCGTATACAGCGGATCGGCCGCAACATTGACACCGACATGCTTCATGGATGCCAGGGAACGTACACCCGAAACGGAGGCGCCGATTGCAACTTCCATCGCAACCTTCTCATTCGGAGACCATTCGGCATACACTTCTTCGTATTTTACAATATTCTCACTGATTTCCGTACTCGGAGTACCCGGATATGCTGCACTGACCTTGACGCCTGCTTCCCATGCACCACGGGCAATGGCTTCATTTCCGAGCATAATCTTCTTTTCTGCCATACTGAATCCTCTTTCCATCATCTTTAAAGATAATTCATGCATTTACAAAAATGCAAATACAAATATAAATATAGTCCTTTTTACTATCCTTGTCAATTCAATCATTCGTAAAAGACATGTCAAATGCAATAATTTTTTGCTCTGTTTTTCATTTTTGTTTGACGAAATCGTTCTTTAATGTTACATTTGATAAGGCAAATGATGTTCCGTTCATTCGGTTCATTGAACAGTCCCGTTCGAGGGTACTGAATCTACATGCCCGGGAGGTACTTCCAATGAAACTTTGGGGTGGTCGCTTCACCAAAGAAGAAAATCAGTTAGTCAACGATTTCAATGCTTCTCTTCGGTTTGACAGCCGTTTTTACGCACAGGATATTCGCGGAAGCATTGCTCATGTTACCATGCTTGCAAAACAGGGAATTTTAACAGAATCCGAACGGGATTGCATCATTGACGGTCTGAACGGCATTCGTCGGGACATTGACAACGGTGTTCTGGAATTTGATAAAGAATCCGAAGATATTCACAGCTTTGTGGAAGCCAATCTGATTGAACGAATCGGCGATGTCGGCAAAAAACTGCACACCGGACGGTCCCGTAATGACCAGGTGGCACTCGATATGAAGCTGTATGTCCGTGACGAAATCGATGAAACAAAGGAGCTTCTGAAGACCCTTTTGAATACGATTCACAATCTGATGAAAGACCATACGGATACGATTATGCCGGGCTTTACGCATTTGCAGAAAGCTCAGCCTCTGACACTGGCCCATCATCTCGGTGCTTATATGGAAATGTTTAAGCGCGACTATACCCGTCTTGTCGATGTTCGCAAGCGTATGAACCTGTGTCCTCTCGGTTCGGGTGCTTTGGCCGGTACCACCTATCCTTTGGACCGTGCATATACCGCCGAACTGCTTTCCTTTGACGGACCGACTTTGAACAGTATGGATTCTGTTTCCGACCGTGACTACGTCATTGAATTTTTGGATGCATGTGCTCTGATTATGATGCATCTGTCACGGTTCTGCGAAGAATATTGCATTTGGAATACCAACGAATACCGGTTTATCACCGTTGACGATTCGTACTCAACCGGAAGTTCCATCATGCCGCAGAAGAAAAATCCCGACATTGCCGAACTTATTCGCGGAAAGACCGGACGCGTGTACGGTGCTCTCACATCCATGCTCACAACCATGAAAGGGCTTCCCCTTGCTTACAATAAGGATATGCAGGAAGATAAGGAACTGACCTTCGATGCGATTGATACCGTCAAAGGCTGCATTACCCTGTTTAACGGAATGCTTGCAACCACCGTATTCCATAAAGACACGATGAAAGCAAGTGCTTCCGGCGGATTCACCAACGCAACGGATGCTGCCGACTATCTTGTCAAAAACGGAGTTCCGTTCCGGGACGCACACGGAATCATCGGACGTCTGGTACTGCTCTGTGAAGAAAAGGGCTGTTCTATGGATGAGCTCTCTCTCGACGACTATCGTTCGATTTGCGACGTATTCAATGATGATGTGTACGAAGCAATCTCTCTTTCCACCTGTGTTTCCAAGAGAAACACAATCGGCGCACCCGGCCCGGAAGCCATTCAATATACGATTGCCGAGAACGAAGCTTTCTTAAACAGTCTGTAAATGCAAAATGATTACCGAGAAGTGATACTGTTTTTTGTATATGAATCACCGGTAAATTTCGGATTATAACAAATATTTGAATTTTTCCGAGTAAAAATCCCAAAGAAATCAAATCCCCCTGCGGTCACGTTCCGGTACAGTTCGGTTCGAGTCCGCAGGGGGATAATTTTTCTTATGAAATTAAATGAACAGGCATGCGTCACCGAAACTGAAGAACCGATACCGTTCCCGAACCGCTTCTTCATAAGCCGCCATCACATGCTCCTTACCCGCAAACGCGGATACCAGCATAATCAGTGTGGATTCAGGAAGATGGAAATTCGTAATCAGTCCGTCCATGCACTTGAACGTATATCCCGGATAAATAAAGATTCCGGTATCTCCTTCGCAGGCAGTCATGGTGCCGTCATCCGCCGCAACCGATTCCACGGTTCTGCAGCTGGTTGTTCCGACACAGATAACCCGATGTCCGGTCGCATGTGCCTCGTTAATCATATCCGCATCCTTCTGCAAAACCCGATAACTTTCCGTATGCATCTTGTGATCAAGAATATTTTCCTCTTTCACGGGACGAAATGTTCCGAGCCCGACATGAAGCGTAACATGCGCAACATGAATGCCTTTCTCTTCGATTTGCCGTAACAGTTCTTCGGTAAAATGAAGCCCCGCCGTCGGTGCTGCCGCACTTCCTTCGTATTTGGCATATACCGTCTGATAGCGATTCTTGTCCTGAAGTTCGTGGGTAATATAAGGAGGTAACGGCATTTGACCGAGTTCATCCAGAATTTCCTCGAAAATACCGTCAAATTCAAAGCTCACAATCCGGTTTCCGTCTTCGCATACTTCATCGATTGTCGCAATCAGCTTGCCTCCGCCGAACGAAATCCGGTCCCCCGCTTTGGCTCTTTTTCCGGGCTTGGCCAGGGTTTCCCATTGACGGTCTCCGAGCCGTTTCAAAAGCAACAGTTCCATGTGTGCGCCGACATGCTCCTCCGGTTCCATGTATCGTGCCGCCTCTGCCCGAGGCAGGCGCTCACCCAGTAAACGGGCCGGAATGACCTTCGTATCGTTGATAACCAGACAGTCTCCCGGATTCAGATAGTCCACAATATGAGAAAATGAAGTATGCTTCCATTCTCCCGTTTCCCGATTCACAACCAGAAGGCGGGATGCGGAACGATCCTTAAGAGGATCCTGAGCAATCAGTTCCTTTGGTAAATCATAATAAAAATCACTTGTTTTCAACATTGCTTCGCCTTCTTTACTGCTCTGCACCGTATTCCTTGTAATAGTTACGAATTGCTTCCATCAATGTATCGTCAATGACAACGGTTCCGTTGATTTCCCGGTTGTACAAATATTCGGAAACATCCTTCATGCTGACGATTGCAGACGTTTCCATTCCGTACAAATCCTTGATTTCATCCAATGCGCACTTGGTGCCTTTTCCGCGTTCCATCCGGTTCAGGGATACCATCAGTCCGACCAGCTTCACATCTGCCTGGGCACGCAAAATCGGAATTGTTTCCTCCATGGATTTTCCGGATGTCGTAACATCCTCAATCACAACGACACGGTCTCCGTCCTTCAGTTTGCTTCCGAGCAAAATGCCGACATCTCCGTGATCCTTTTCTTCTTTACGGTTGGAGCAATACCGGATTTCCTTGCCATACAGCTTGGAATACGCGATGACCGTGGCAACCGACAACGGAATCCCCTTATAAGCGGGTCCGAACAACACATCAAAATCATCTCCGTAGGTATTGTGAATCGCCGTAGCATAATATTCGCCGAGTTTCATCAGCTGGGAACCGGTAATATATGCACCCGCATTCATAAAGAACGGGGATTTCCGACCGCTCTTTAATGTAAATTCACCGAATTTCAATACCTGACAATCCACCATAAAACGAATAAAGTCCTGCTTATACTGTTCCATATGATCCTCCTGAAAAACATAGTAATTTATGAAAATGAACTATTTCACACAACCAATCAGCTCCGAAATGTCTTCGACACGATTTCGACGCATATATTCTTCGATTCCGCTTACAATTTCTTCCGTCACTCCGGGATTTCGGAAATTTGCGGTTCCGACAGATACCGCCGTGGCACCGGCCATCAGGAATTCCAATGCATCTTCTGCGCAGGCAATTCCGCCCATACCGATAATCGGAACGGAAACTTTCTGAGCGACCTGATATACCATACGTACCGCAACCGGCTTAATTGCAGGGCCTGACAAACCGCCGGTCTTGTTGGCCAAAGCAAATGTTCTGCGGTTGATATCAATCTTCATACCGGTAATCGTATTAATCAGGCTCACTCCGTCCGCACCTCCGTTTTGTGCGGCCAGGGCCATTTCCGCTATATCCGTTACATTCGGACTCAGTTTCATAATAATCGGCTGTCTTGCAACGCTTTTTAAGGCTTTTGTAATCTCTTCAATCTTGGATGCGCTCTGACCGAACGCAATGCCGCCTTCCTTAACATTCGGACAGGAAATATTGATTTCCAAAAGCGAGGCATCGGTATCGGCCAGTCTTGCAACCGCTTCCACATATTCCTCTTTGGAGTGGCCGCAGACATTGACCATGACCACCGTATCAAACCCGGACAGAAATCGTAAATCCCGTTCGATAAACACATCCAGTCCCGGATTCTGAAGTCCGATGGCGTTGAGCATACCGCCTGTTGTCTCTGCGATTCTCGGTGTCGGATTTCCCTCCCAGGGCGTAACCGCAACTCCTTTGGTCACAACTCCGCCGAGTTTATTCAAATCGACAAATTCACTGTATTCCATTCCGGAGCCGAACGTTCCGGATGCAGTCATGACCGGATTTTTTAACGATACTCCGGCAATCGTAACACCTGTATTCATTCTTCTCCTCCTTACCAGTTCAGATCGGTACTGTGAAAGACCGGTCCTTCTGTACAAATTCGTTTATTTGCAACATGAGAATGTCCGTCAATTTCTTTGGATTTTGTAATACATCCGAGGCATGCTCCGATTCCGCAGGCCATACGTTCTTCCAAAGATACCAATAACGGAATGTCCTGTTCCGCCGCAAATCCGGCCAACCCGCGAAGCATCGGCATCGGTCCGCAGGCACCGATTAAGAGGTCCTTTGTTCTTTCCGTCAGTGCATTTTCGCGAATGCAATCCAATACGGTTCCGTGTGTTCCGAGACTTCCGTCATCGGTTGCGACATAACAATCCGCTACCGATGCCAGTTCCTCCAGCAAAAACGTATCCTTCGTACGATATCCGAGTACCGCAGTCACATGATACCCTTCAGCCTTCCACTTCTTCGCCAGTAACAGCATCGGCGGAATTCCGATGCCTCCTCCGATAACCATTCGCTCACGACGGTCCGAAAAAGCTTCGGACGGAAAACCGTATCCGTTTCCGAGCGGTCCCAGAATCGTTACGGTATCTCCGACCGGACGTTCCGACAATTCCTTCGTTCCAAATCCGGCGATTCGATACACAAGGCAAATGGTCCCCTGTTCTCTGTCACAGTCGCAAATGCTGATCGGTCTCGGCAGCATTTTGCTGTTGTCTTTGCAATAATAACAAACAAACTGTCCCGCTTCCGCACATTCGGCAATTTTCGGCACTCTGAGCACCGTTTTGAAAATGCCTTCCTGCAGCAGGTCCGTCGACAGTATGATTCCGTTTCCGTATGTTTTCATAAATAACCGGTATCCTCTTTCGATTTCAGTTTATGGGTGTGTTTCGCTGTTTTCTCTTGCTTACGCACACGCTTATAATATTACCATAGAGGCATTTTATACGCAAGCAAAAGGCAAAAAAATGTCATATCTTACAAAAAAGAAATCAATTTGCAACATTATCATTTATATATTTTTTAGTTGCGAAACAACGCCGTTCTCGGTATAATAATATTTGTGTGCAAATTTGTCCGGATAACAAAAGACAAAACGAAAAAAGTCTTGAGCGGTTCGAATTTCACTGCAGGGACAGAGGAAAAAATATTACATATGTGTGAGGTTATCAAGTCTTTTTATGAGTAAGGTGCTCAAAATGGGAGTCGATATCGGCTCCACCACAGTAAAAATCGCAATTTTAAATGAATCCGGTGAGGTTCTCTTTTCTGATTACGAACGTCACTTCGCAAATATTCAGCAGACGCTTGCCATGCTGATTGGCAGAGCCGTTGACAAACTCGGAGATTTCGAAGTTCATTCCATGATTACCGGCTCCGGCGGTCTGACCATTTCCAAACATCTCAGTGTGCCGTTTATTCAGGAAGTTGTTGCCGTTTCCAATGCACTCGAATTCTACTCTCCCAAAACGGACGTTGCCATTGAGTTGGGCGGCGAAGACGCAAAAATCATTTATTTTTCCAACGGTATCGACCAGCGGATGAACGGAATTTGTGCCGGCGGAACCGGCTCGTTCATCGACCAGATGGCAAGTCTTCTCAAAACCGATGCATCCGGACTTAACGAATATGCCAAATCCTATCAGGCGATTTATCCGATTGCCGCACGATGCGGTGTATTTGCCAAATCCGATATTCAGCCCTTAATTAACGAAGGTGCGACCAAACCCGATTTGGCCGCTTCCATTTTTCAGGCCGTTGTCAATCAGACCATCAGCGGTCTCGCATGCGGCAAACCGATACGCGGCAATGTTGCCTTTCTCGGTGGTCCGCTTCATTTCCTGACCGAATTACGGGCTGCCTTTATCCGTACGTTAAAGCTGACGGACGAGCAGGTTTATGCGCCCGATCATTCTCATTTGTTTGCCGCAATCGGTTCTGCCATGTCCGCAGACGGTTCTTCTACGGTTCTTTTGTCCGAGCTGCACAATCGTCTTTCCACCGGAATTCAGATGGCATTTGAAGTGAACCGTATGGAACCGCTGTTCGCATCCGAACAGGACTATGAAGAATTCCGTCAACGACACAGCAGGCATACCGTACAGAAGGGCGAACTCCGGGATTATGAAGGAGACTGCTTCCTCGGAATCGATGCCGGTTCCACCACCACCAAGTTGGCTTTGGTCGGCGAAAACGGAGATTTGCTTTATTCCTTCTACAGTAACAATAACGGAAGCCTTCTGAAAACCACCATCAAAGCACTGAAAGAAGTCTATTCACTCCTTCCGGACAGTGCCAGAATTGTCCGCACCTGTTCCACCGGTTACGGAGAACTGCTTGTCAAAGCGGCTCTCATGCTGGACGAAGGGGAAGTGGAAACCGTTGCCCATTATCATGCTGCCGCATTTTTCAATCCTGAAGTTGACTGTATTCTCGATATCGGCGGTCAGGATATGAAATGCATTCAGATCAAAAACGGAACCGTCGACAAGGTTCAGCTCAATGAAGCATGTTCCTCCGGATGCGGTTCCTTTATCGAAACATTTGCCAAGAGTCTCGATTACGAAGTTGCCGACTTTGCCAAAATTGCACTGTTTGCGGAGAATCCGATTGACCTTGGTTCCCGTTGTACCGTATTCATGAATTCCAAAGTAAAGCAGGCACAAAAGGAAGGTGCTACGGTTGCGGACATTTCCGCAGGTCTTGCATATTCCGTCATAAAGAACGCTTTATACAAAGTTATCAAAGTTACAAATGCCCGCGAACTCGGAAACAAAATTGTTGTCCAGGGCGGTACATTTTATAACGATGCGGTACTTCGCAGTTTGGAACGAATCGCCGGATGCGAAGTCATTCGTCCCGATATCGCAGGTATTATGGGTGCTTTCGGCGCAGCTCTGATTGCCCGCAGCCACTATGAAGGCAAGGCAACCACTCTGATTTCTCCGGATGATTTAAATGACCTGAAATTTGAAACCACCATGGCACGCTGCAAAGGCTGTACCAATGCCTGTCTTCTGACCATTAACCGGTTTTCCGGCGGCCGTCAGTTTGTTTCCGGAAACCGTTGTGAACGCGGTCTCGGCAAAGAAAAAAACAAAGACCATATTCCAAATCTGTTTGAATATAAACTGAAACGAACCTTTGATTATGAACCGTTAGAGATTACCAAAGCGCCTCGCGGCGTAGTCGGTATTCCCCGTGTTCTTAATATGTACGAAAATTATCCCTTCTGGTTTACCTTTTTTACCAAGCTCGGCTATCGGGTTATTCTCTCACCGCTTTCCAACCGGAAAGTCTATGAACTCGGAATCGAGTCCATACCGAGTGAATCCGAATGTTATCCCGCCAAGCTCGTGCACGGTCATATCAGCTGGTTAATCAGCCATCAGGTTCCGTATATTTTCTATCCCTGCATTCCTTACGAACATAAGGAAGATGCCAATGCGGGCAACCACTATAACTGCCCGATTGTCACATCCTACGGTGAGAATATCAAGAACAATGTGGATGAATTGAAAACCACGAATATTGTTTATGAAAATCCGTTCCTTTCGTTTGAAAATGAGACCATTATCACCGATTGCCTGATTCGTCATTTCTCGGCCAAAGGCATTGATACGGCGGAAATTACCGAGGCTGCTCATTTGGCATGGCAGGAACAGATGTCAGTGAAGCATGATATTCAGGCAAAGGGAGAAGAAACTCTTCAGTATTTGAATGAAACCGGACGAATCGGTATCGTTTTAGCTGGTCGTCCGTATCATATCGACCCGGAAATCCATCATGGTATTCCGGACATGATTTGTTCCTACGGTGTTGCCGTACTGACCGAAGATTCGGTAGCCCATCTCGGCTGCGTGGACCGTCCGATGATTGTTGTGGATCAATGGATGTACCATACCCGATTGTATAACGCAGCCGCCTTTGTACGGACTCAGCCAAATCTTAATCTCATCCAGCTGAACTCCTTCGGATGCGGTCTGGATGCGGTCACAACCGACGGTGTCAGTGATATTCTGACATCTGCCGGAAAGATTTACACCGTTTTGAAAATCGATGAAGTCAACAATCTCGGTGCCGCAAGAATCCGGGTTCGTTCTCTTCTTTCCGCAGTCAAAGAACGTGACCGCAAGCATATTACATCTCCGGTATTCAGTTCTGCTCATAACCGGGTTGTATTTACCGAGGAAATGAGAAAAGACTACACGATTCTGGCTCCCCAGATGTCTCCGATTCATTTCCGCTTACTGGTTCCTGCCCTTAGGACACACGGTTACAATTTGGAAGTTCTCGATTCTACCGATAACCGCGACGCCATCGACACCGGACTTCAGTATGTCAATAATGATGCCTGTTTCCCGTCATTGATTGTTGTCGGTCAGATAATGAGTGCTCTTCTGTCCGGGCGTTATGATTTGAACAAAGTAGCGATTATGATCTCTCAAACCGGCGGCGGGTGCCGGGCCACCAATTATATCGGATTCATCCGCCGTGCACTCAAAAAAGCAGGCATGGAGCAAATCCCTGTTGTCTCCGTCAGCACAAGCGGTATTGAGAAAAACCCCGGCCTCGAATATACTCCGAAAATGCTGATCAAGGTCGTTCAGGCGCTCATTTACGGTGATATTTTCATGCGTGTTCTGTATCGAACCCGTCCGTATGAAGCGGTACCCGGTTCCGCCAATGCGCTGTATGAACAATGGAACTCAAAATGCATCGAAGACCTCAAGAAGGGCCGGATGCGTACATTCAAGAAAAACTGCAGAGAAATTGTCAAAGCATTTGATGAGCTTGAGCTGAAAGAAGGGCTTGTGAAACCGAGAGTCGGCGTTGTAGGAGAAATTCTGGTCAAGTTCCTTCCGACTGCCAATAATCATCTGGTTGATTTGTTGGAAGCCGAAGGTGCGGAAGCTGTTTGTCCGGATTTGCTTGATTTCTTTATGTACTGCTGTTACGATACAAATTTCAAGGCAGATTTCCTTGGAAAAAGCAAGAAAGAAAAATTCTATAACAATCTTGCCATTCGGGTTTTGGAGTGGTTCCGTAATCCGATGCGAAAGGCATTGAATGCAAGCTCCCGTTTTACCGCACCGTCCAAAATTCAGGATTTGGCGGAAATGGCATCACCGATTGTTTCCGTCGGAAATCAGACCGGCGAAGGCTGGTTCCTGACTGCGGAAATGCTGGAACTGATTGAGGAAGGTGCTCCGAATATCGTATGTACTCAGCCGTTTGCATGTCTTCCGAATCATATTGTCGGTAAGGGTGTTATTAAGGAACTTCGTCTTCGTCATCCGGAATCGAACATCGTAGCCGTTGACTACGATCCCGGTGCCAGCGAGGTGAATCAGCTGAATCGAATCAAGCTGATGCTCTCTACTGCGCAAAAACGACTGAAATCCGTTTCTAACGACCACTGATTTGAAACAAATAAGAGGGGGCTGTGAAATAACCCCATGAAAAAAAAGAGGCTATCTGGGCGAACCCAGGTAGCCTCTTTTGTGTTATAATAGTCTTACCAATGAACCACATAACACGAAATTATTCTAACCCAAAACAGGGATTTTTACCAGTGTTTCTTTCTGATTGTTTAGATCTGCTGGATCCCGTTTTCACATTTGACAGATTCATGGGAGGA
>JAZLJJ010000041.1:0-2179 GCA_045597325.1 Lachnospiraceae bacterium | reverse complement strand
CCTGTGCAGAGGAAAAATGTCGCTTCGCGACGCACAGGCGGCGCGGGCATATCGCAAGCGATATGCTTTGTTCTTTCATAGGAAAGTTCGTCCTATGAGAGAAAAAAACGCTCCGCGAGGATGCACACGCCTGTGCAGAGGAAAAATGTCGCTTCGCGACGCACAGGCGGCGCGGGCATATCGCAAGCGATATGCTTTGTTCTTATAGAAAACGGCGTTCTGTAAATGGAAACCGGGCATTTGGCACGATGGGAAAGGAGAAACTATGAGAATTCAGTTTTTGGGGGCAGCACATGAGGTAACCGGTTCCTGCACACTGTTGCATGCGAACGGGCATAAAATCCTGATTGACTGCGGTATGGAGCAGGGAAAAGACATTTATGAAAATTGCGATTTGCCGGTTTTGCCGGGTGATGTGGAATGCGTATTGCTGACGCATGCGCACATTGACCATTCGGGCAAGCTGCCGCTTCTCACGGCGGGAGGCTTCCGCGGACCGATTTATACGTCGATTCCGACGGAAAAATTATGCCGCATTATGCTGATGGATTCCGCGCATATTCAGGAACTGGAGGCGGAGTGGAAATCCAGAAAGGCAAAGCGTGCCGGAAAGGGAACCACCAAGCCGATGTACACGGTGGACGATGCTCAGGCGGCAATTTCCATGCTGAAGCCGTTGCCGTATCGCCAGACGGTGGAAATCATGGACGGAATTTCCATTCGCCTGATGGATGCAGGTCATTTGCTTGGCTCGGCAAGTATCGAAGTCACGGTGACGGAAAACGGAAAAACGACAAAAATTCTGTTCTCCGGCGACCTCGGAAACCGCAAGCGTCCGTTAATTAAGGACCCGGAGCTTCCGGATTGCGCCGAGGATTATGTTGTAATCGAGTCGACCTACGGAACCCGGACGCACGGGGAACGCCGCGATTATGTCGGTCAGCTGGCCGAAATTATCCAGTCTACGTTTGACAAGGGTGGAAATGTTGTTATTCCGTCTTTTGCGGTAGGACGTACGCAGGAACTGCTGTATCTGATTCGGGAGATTAAGTCGGCGAAGCTGATTCAGGGGCACGGGGATTTCCCGGTTTGGGTGGACAGCCCGCTCGCGGTTGAGGCAACTAATATTTACAGTCAGGATATGCTGTCGTATTGTGACGATGAGACGGCGGCGATTATCAATTCCGGTGTGAATCCGATTCGTTTCCCGGGACTGAATGTGTCTGTAACGAGTGATGATTCCAAGGCAATTAACGAAGACAAGACGCCGAAGGTCATTTTATCTGCCAGCGGAATGTGTGAGGCCGGCCGGATTCGGCATCATTTGAAACATAATTTGTGGCGTCCGGAAAGCACGGTTCTGTTCGTCGGATATCAGTCGGCGGGTACGCTCGGCCGTACGATTATCGATGGCGCGACGACCGTAAAACTGTTCGGCGAGGAAATTTCCGTCAATGCACGGATTGCGCAAATGGACGGTATCAGCGGTCATGCGGACGAAGCGATTATGCTCGACTGGCTGGGGGCACTTCCGGAGAAACCGAAGATGGTATTTGCCAACCATGGGGAAGATTCCGCATGCGATGAATGGGCCGGGACGATTCGGGAAAAGCTCGGAATGAATGCGATTGCACCGTATAACGGGGCATTGTATGATTTGACCAATAATGTATGTCTGGCGGAAGGCAACAAGACGAAGCTGGATACGGCGGCAGTTGCGGAGGCCAAGAAGGTGTCCGGTTCGTCGTCGGTATTTGACCGCCTGGTATTGGCCGGCAAGCGTCTTATGTCTGTAATTGAGAGAAATCGGGGCGGAGCCAATAAGGACCTTGGTAAATTTGCGGACCAGATTAACTCGCTGTCCGACAAATGGGATCGGTAATAACGACCGCGCAACCGGGGCAAACAAACAGAAAAAAGGACTGCAACGGAGGGGTGACCTCTGCTGCAGTCTTTTTTTATCTCATAGGAAAGTTCGTCCTATGAGATAAAAAACGCTCCGCGAGGATGCACACGCCTGTGCAGAGGAAAACTGTCGCTTCGCGACGCACAGGCGGCGCGAGCATATCGCAAGCGATATGCTTTGTTCTTTCATAGGAAAGTTCGTCCTATGAGATAAAAAACGCTCCGCGAGGATGCACACGCCTGTGCAGAGGAAAACTGTCGCTTCGCGACGCAC
>JAZLJJ010000040.1:0-4789 GCA_045597325.1 Lachnospiraceae bacterium | reverse complement strand
TTATACTTATAGTTTACCATAAATTCCCATGTATTTGTTCATCGTGTTAAGTTTTCAAGGTACAATTTATATCAATGGGTAATGACCTTTTGACACCCTAATCCTCATAGGAAAGTTCGTCCTATGAGATAAAAAAACGCTTCGCGAGGATGCACACGCTTTTTTATTTCACAAAACAGGTCCTGTATGGTATAATCATTTTGATTTGGGAAAATGATGTGATTGCAAAACCGCGTTTGCGGCGCTGCAGTTTTGGGATATTTGGATAACCGGTCGGGTTAACGACAGAATAACAGAAAGGATTGGTTGGAATGAAAAATCTGTATATCGCCGAAAAACCGAGCGTGGCACAGGAATTTGCCAAGGCACTGCACGAGAATCTGTCCCGTAAAGACGGGTATCTCGAAGGAGATCAGAGTGTCGTAACATGGTGTGTCGGTCATCTGATAACGATGAGTTATCCGGAACAGTACGATCCGGCTTTGAAATACTGGAAGCCGGAAACCATTCCGTTTTTGCCGAAGGAATGGAAATATGAAGTAATAAAAGATGTAAAAAAACAATTTGACATTGTCAGTCGTTTGCTGAATCGGGACGATGTCGGATGCATCTATGTGTGCACCGACTCCGGACGCGAGGGAGAGTATATTTATCGACTCGTGGACCGGATGGCAAAGGTGCCGGATACCAAAGACAAGCGAAGAGTCTGGATTGATTCTCAGACGGAAGAGGAAATTCTTCGCGGAATTCGGGAAGCAAAACCGCTGAAGGCTTATGATTCCCTGTCTGACGCAGCTTATTTGCGTGCCAAAGAGGATTATCTGATGGGAATTAATTTCTCCCGTGCCCTGACGCTTAATTACGGAAATTTGCTGCGGAATCATATGCATGTCGAAAAACTCGGAGCCATTTCCGTAGGACGTGTTATGACATGTGTGCTCGGAATGGTTGTGCGTCGTGAACAGGATATTCGGAATTTTACAAAAACTCCGTTTTACCGCGTCGTTGCCGCACTTTCGCCGGATGGGGAAACGTTTCACGGAGAATGGCGTGCGGTAGCCGGCTCGAAATATTTTGAATCGCCGCGTCTGTATAAGGAAAACGGATTTCGCGAAAAGGACGATGCGGTCTGCCTGTTGCGGGAACTCGGTGCGGAACGGACTGAAGAAACCGGAACGGCGGAATCTCCCGAAATGTCCGGAAATGCCGGGAAAAACTCATTTGGAAAACCGGAACCGGAACGATACACCGTAACGTCGGATGCGCCGGAGCTGCATGAGGCGGAGCTCATTTCCGTTGAGAAGAAAAAAGAAAAGAAGAATCCGCCGCTGTTATTTAATCTGGCGGAGATTCAAAATGAATGTTCCCGTCTGTTCAAAATCAGTCCGGACGAAACGTTGAAAATCATACAGGAATTATACGAGAAAAAGCTGGTGACATATCCGCGAACCGATGCACGTGTACTGTCCACGGCCGTTGCGAAGGAAATTACGAAAAATCTTGCGGGAATCGCGAAACAGGAACGGTATCTCGGGTTCACGAAGAAAATCAAGGAACTCGGTACCTATGCGACGATTGCAAAAACCAAATATACGAACGATAAGCAGATTACCGACCACTACGCCATTATTCCGACGGGACAGGGGCTGGATGCGCTGCCGTCGCTCGGAGAGCTTCAAAAGAAGGTGTATGACCGGATTGTGCGGCGGTTCCTTGCTATTTTTTATCCGCCGGCGGAATACCTGAAGATTGCAATGGAATTGCAGGTGTCCACAGAGCATTTGTTCAGCAATTTCAAAATCCTGGAACAGCAGGGATATTTGGAACTGTACGGTGCCGAGGAACAGAAGAAGAGTCAGCCTGAGGAACCGAAGAAAAATGAAGACGACAAGAACGAGGCCGACAAATCGGAAGAGGACAGCGAGGAAGTGCTCGATACCGCCTTATTTGACAAAATCAAAATGATGAAGAAGGGCACCAGGCTGCCGATTTCCGGATATGAAATCCGTGAGGGAGAAACCAAACCGCCGAAGAGATATACTTCGGGTTCGCTGATTCTGGCAATGGAAAATGCCGGTCAGCTGATTGAAGACGAGGAACTTCGGGCACAGATTAAGGGAGCCGGAATCGGAACAAGTGCGACCCGTGCGGAAATTCTGAATAAACTTGTGAAAATCGATTATTTGAATTTGAATAAAAAAACGCAGGTTGTAACGCCGAAAAAGCTGGGAGAACTCGTTTATTACGTTGTCTATGCGTCTATTCGTTCTCTTCTGAATGCGGAATTGACCGCAAGCTGGGAGAAGGGGCTCACGCAGGTAGCAAACGGAACAACGACCGAAGCGGAATATATGGAAAAGCTGACCGGATATGTCAGCAAATGGACGCAATTGGCCAAATCCAAACAGGATCACGAAATGTTGCGAAATCAGTTCCGTGTTGTGGATACTTATTATAATTGATCAAATGTCAGCGGAAATTAATGGCAAACGAAGTTTTTTTCTTGACATTAAGAAAATGAATGACTATAATTTATTGTTAGTGTGACTTATTATGCGGTTAACGCAATTCCGGAAGGATGATACGAGTATGGTTAGAAGCATGACGGGGTTCGGTCGTTTCGAACTGAATGAAGACGGTAAGAAAATTACCGTTGAGATGAAATCGGTCAATCACCGCTACAACGAAGTCAGTATGCGGATGCCGAAAAAATTAAGCTTCTTTGAAACGCCGATTCGCAATATCGTGAAACGGTATGCTGCCAGAGGAAAAATCGATTTGTTTATTACATTCGAGGAAGAAAATGACAGTACGGAATCGGTTCGTTACAATAAGAACGTTGCGGAAAGCTATATTCGTTATATGAAGCAGATGGCCGAAGATTTCCGGTTGTCCGCCGACATTTCCGTAACCAGTCTTGCAAGAATGCAGGACGTTCTGGTTGCCGAGGATACCAGTCTGGATGAAGAAACGCTGTGGCCTTATATGGAGAAAGCAGTATGCGGTGCCTGTGAACGGTTTGTGGCAACCCGTACGGCAGAAGGCGAGGAACTTCGCAAGGATATCGAGAATAAGCTGGACGGTATGCTCAAGGGCGTGGATGCCGTAGAAGAGCGTTCTCCGCGAATTGTTGAGGAATATCGTGCCAAGCTGTTACAGAAGGTACAGGAACTGTTGGGTGATACTCAGGCAGATCCGCAGGCAATTGCAACCGAGATTGTAATGTATGCCGATAAGATTTGCGTCGATGAAGAAACCGTCAGACTCCGGGCACATGTCAAGAATATGAGAGCAACGCTGAACGATAAGGAAAATGTCGGACGAAAGCTGGATTTCATTGCTCAGGAGATGAACCGCGAAGCCAATACCATTTTGTCAAAAGCAAATGATCTGGAGATTTCCAATATTGCAATTAACCTGAAAACGGACATCGAAAAGGTTCGTGAACAGATTCAGAATATCGAATAAAGAAAGGAAGTAACAATATGATTCATCCGTCTTACAAAGATTTGTTGGAAGTTGTCAATGCCGATGCGGAGGATGGAGATCCTAATGTCATCAGCCGTTATTCGCTTGTTCTCGCAACCGCGAAGAGAGCACGCCAGATTATTAACGGTTCCCAGCCGTTGGTAAACCCGAAATGCGAGAAACCGTTGTCCATCGCCGTGCAGGAGGTTTGGGAGAGCAAGGTTAAGATTCTCGGAACCGATGAAGAGGATGCTCCGGTTGAGAAGGAAGAGGAAGGAACTTCGCTGGATTGGGAAGCTGCTTTGGAAGCTGCGGAAAACGGAGAGAATTTCGAAGGCTTCTTTGTCGATGATGAGAACAAAGAAAATATGTAATTCAGTATGGGCAGACATCGAAAAACGGTGCCTGCCTTTTTGATTTATTTAACAAAAAAGCATTTGTTTTCCTCACTGTTTTATATAAAATGCCATTATCCGTAAAAATACCGAAAATAGGCTTGCATTTTTTGCATATTTTAAGTACAATAATCAAGGATTTTTAGGAATCACATAACAATCTAAAAATAATATTTATTTAGGAGGAACAAAATCATGGCAGTAAAAGTAGCTATTAATGGTTTTGGCCGTATCGGTCGTCTGGCTTTCAGACAGATGTTTGGTGCAGAAGGTTATGAAGTTGTTGCAATCAACGACTTGACAACTCCTTCCATGCTTGCACACCTTTTGAAGTATGACTCTTCTCAGGGTCGTTACATTGCACTCGGTGACGAGGATGCTGTAACCGCTGATGATGAGGCAGGTACAATTACCGTAAAGGGTAAGACAATTAAGATTTACAAAGAGCCCGATGCAAACAACTGCCCTTGGGGCGAGATTGGTGTAGACGTAGTACTTGAGTGCTCCGGTTTCTATACTTCCAAGGCTAAGGCTCAGGCACATATCAATGCCGGCGCTAAGAAGGTTGTTATTTCCGCTCCTGCAGGAAACGATCTTCCTACCATCGTTTACAATGTAAACCACACAACACTGACTAAGGATGATACCATCATTTCCGCAGCTTCCTGTACAACAAACTGCTTGGCTCCTATGGCTAAGGCTCTTAACGACCTTGCTCCGATCGAGTCCGGTATCATGTGCACAATTCACGCTTACACCGGTGACCAGATGATTCTTGATGGTCCTCAGAGAAAGGGTGATAAGAGACGTAGCCGTGCTGGCGCTGTAAACATCGTTCCGAACAGCACCGGTGCTGCAAAGGCAATCGGCCTTGTTATTCCTGAGTTGAACGGCAAGCTTATCGGCGCTGCTCAGCGTGTTCCTAC
>JAZLJJ010000039.1:0-11675 GCA_045597325.1 Lachnospiraceae bacterium | reverse complement strand
GAAAAGGCGGCCAATCGCGGGGCACGGCCGGGAACGGACGGTAATTGGAATATTGCAGTATTTATATAAATGATAATGATGAACGGAGGTTATCTCATGAAGAAAATAGCGATTATTACCGGTGCGTCGAGTGGCATCGGCAAACAATTTGTCGAAACAATAAATGAATTTGGAGAACTGCCGGATGAAGTCTGGGTTATTGCGAGGCGTATGGACCGGCTGACGGAACTGAAAACGGCATGTCCGATACGACCGATTGCAATGGACTTGACGGACCGCAGCAAATTTCAGGCGCTGCAGGTGATGCTCCGGGAAGAACGGCCGGATGTGCGGTTGCTGATTAACGCGGGCGGATTTGGCAAATTTGAAGGCACAACGGAAACTGCGCTGGACGACAACTGGAACATGGTGGATTTGAATTGTCAGGCAATTCAGGCAATGTGCCAAATCACCATCCCGTTTATGTCGAGCGGCAGCAAAATCATCAATATTGCGTCCATTGCGGCACTTCAGCCGGTTCCGTATATCAATGTGTATGCGGCGTCGAAGGCATTTGTCCTGTATTACAGCAGAGGCCTGAACCGGGAGCTGAAATCGCGCGGAATCGGTGTGACTGCGGTGTGTCCGTTCTGGACCAAGACCGAATTTTTCGACCGCGCCGTTCGCACGGATCGCGAGCCTGTTGTCAAAAAATACGCGGCCATGTACAAACCGGAGCAAATTGTTACGCGTGCCTGGCGTGACGTCAAGCGCGGCCGGGATGTCAGCAAATTCGGCTTTGTTGCCAGATCGCAGGCGCTTCTCTGCAAAATCATGCCGCACAGCTTTATTATGAGCGTTTGGATGAAACAGCAGAAGCTGAAATAACGACGGAAAGGATGTCGGAAAATGTCCGGCGTGCGGGCTTGTCGGAACGAATCCGCCCGGTAGCGACCGGACAATTTTGTGAATTGTCATAAAATAAATTGATACAGAAAGCCGTACAATTGGATGGACAGAACCGGAAGGTCTTCCTCAAATTGTACGGATTTCTTTTTTTATCTCATAGGAAAGTTCGTCCTATGAGATAAAAACACGCTCCGCGAGGATGCACACGCCTGTGCAGAGGAAAAATGTCGCTTCGCGACGCACAGGCGGCGCGAGCATATCGCAAGCGATATGCTTTGTTCCAAAAAACATCGGAAAGAGTAGGAAAAACATTTGAAATGACGGAAAATCGGACATTTCAAATTGCCACCGCTACGGTGGTAACGGTTTATTTTGTAATGAGTTATAATTTACTTGAAAACAACAGTTTCGGCGTAGTACAGGATGAGCAATTGAACTGCCAATACACATACGGTCAGCGAGAAAATTCCCAATATCTTTGCGAACCGATTCGGATTGTCGCATAACGGCACTATACTTTGAATATTCAGGTAGTTAAATATGCAGGCGATAATCGAGAAAAGCATTGTGAAACATATGACTCTCTCGAAGATAAGCGCAGCTCCATAGACATTTTCTACTTGAAGCGAAATGCTTAAAACTGTTATAGAAAGGTACACAACAACGGCGATAAGCATATGAAGCGGATTATTGGTGCGGAATCCCGGAGGGAGAAACCTCCGCCATGTTTTCTGTTGGGGCTGTTTCGTTATCACGCGATTATTGATGAGGGATTCCTTTACCTGGGACACCTGCCGATATCGGTTTTCGGGATTTAACTGAATGCAATAATGTATTACCGGGGTAAGTCTCGAAGACGGAAAGACATCGTGTTTGAATTCTCCCCACAGCATGGTGTTCATGAGCATTCCGAGAGCGTATATGTCCGTTCTGACCGAAGAGGAACCGAAACCGTATTGTTCCGGAGCCGCGTAGCCTTTGGTTCCCAGAAGGACGGTGTCTTCTTCCTTGGCAATGTTTTCTCTTGCGGCATTCAGGTCCAGCAAATAAACCTGGCCGTTGGGTGAGAGAATTACGTTGGAAGGCTTGATATCCCGATGAATGATGGCAGGCTTTCGATTGTGCATCGTTGTTAAGATGTCACATAACCCGGAAATGTATTGAATAACCAGATTTTCCTGCATCGCACCGTTTTGCTCCAACAGTTCCTCAATCGTATCACCGGAAATGTATTCTTCGATTATGGTCAGTTTACCGTTTTCTTCGTACAAGAGGTACAAATGAGGCAAACCGGGAATCGGATGCTTCATAAGTGATTGGTAAACCGGTAAATTGTATGTGGTCAAAACTTTTTTAACAAAGATTTTTCTGGTTTCGCGATGCTGGACCAAAAAAACATGATGCGAATCGTTGATTGACGCAATCTCTTGGTAATAAGAGAGTTCAAGACGGGTATTTATATCCATTTTGATGTACCTCACCGCTGTGGTGATTTCATTATACCAAAAGGAGAAGAAAAATGATAGAAAAAAATACCATTGAATTGGAAGACATTTTAAGAAAAACCCATATCTCCGATGCACAGGAATTCCTACAGGAAAATAAGGGATGCATGCAGCAGACGGGCAAGGATTTTTCGTATTACATGAAAAATCTCCTTTTGGCAAAAGGAAAGACTCAGCAGGAGGTGTTCCTGTCTGCGGATATTTCGGAACGATACGGCTATAAGCTCTTGTCCGAAGAGAAGCATACGAAACAGAGAGATGTCATTTTGCGAATCTGTTATGCTGCGGAATTGACCCTGGATGAGACACAAAAGGCGCTTCGGATGTATAAATTGCCGGAATTGTATGCAAAGATTCCGCGGGATGCACTGCTGATGATTTGCTTTAACGAGAGACCCGGAACGATACTGGATGTAAACGAATATTTGAAGAAAAACGGAATGGAAATACTTCGCTCCAGCGGGGTACAGGAATAACGGCGGAAGTGATATGAGAGACGATATAAGAAGAATTATTGTATGTGTCGTTCTGCCATTGGTTGTTGGGGGATTGTTATATTACATATTTTGCCCCGAAGTGATATTTGTGAAGAAGCTGGATTCATTTGCAAATATCAATGCGCACGTGAAGATGTCCGGGGCTTTGGCGAAACCGCTAAGAATTTTTCGAAATTACTTTTTTGATTTGCTATGGGCCTATGCCCTGGCAAGTATGATTTATCTGTTTATTGAAAATAATGCTCGTGCCGGTATTTGGAGCATATGCGGTGCAACGTTGTTTGGTGCATTGCTGGAAGTATTCCAATTATTCGGAGTTTCATTGGGAACATTTGATTTTTGGGATATTTTCATTGAGTGTGGCGGAGCTGTGGCAGGAGTAATTATTATAAAAAACTACAAGGAGGAAGATGCAAGATGAGAAGATGTAAGAAAATCGTAGGCTTTCTTATGTGCATGGTATTTTTCGCAGCCATTGCATTGGGAAGTGGAGACTCAGGTGATTCATCTGCAAAAAAAGTCGGTGAAGTAGGAGATTCCTCGTCCGAAAAGGGGAATTCATCAAGTGATAATTCCAAGGGGAATACGCTCTCGGAATATCGGGTTGGCGACACATTGGATTACAAGGGATTAAAGCTTACATACGTCAGCAGCGGTAACTACACAAGCGACAATCAGTTTATACAACCGGCAGAGGGAAAGAAATATATTCGATTATACTTCTTTGCGGATAACCAGTCCGGTTCCGATCAATCTGTAACTAATTTTTCGTTTAAGTGTTTTGCAGATGGGTATGATTGTTCCTCCAAATACTTCGATGACGATATTTCGCTGACGTTGTCAAACGGAAGAACCGGAGAAGGTGCGGTTTATTTTGAGGTTCCCGTTAACGCAAAACAAATCGAAATCGAATATACGCCAAATATGCTTTTGGATACAAAATTCAAATTCATTTTTGAAGGAGATAAGGACAGCGGATTTGTCGGCGAAAAGAAAAATGCGGCAAGCGAAAAGGCATTCCATGTAGGAGATATCGTGGAAACAAAGACCTGGAGAATATCCTATCTTAAGGCGAGTGAATATGTAAGCGACAATATGTTTATTCAGCCGGCAGAAGGGAACAAGTTCATTTATATCGAACTTGAATTTGAAAACATATCCGATTCGGATCGCAGCATTTCTTTCTACTCCTTTGAGTGTTATGCGGATGGAGCAAACTGCGCCGGATGCTATATGATGGATGATGCTTTATCAGCCACATTATCCGCAGGAAGAAAAGCAAAAGGAACGGTAGCGTTTGAAGTTCCGAAGAATGCATCCGTGATAGAAATCGAGTATGAAGACAATTTTTGGACAGATAGCAAAATAATTTTTGCATATTAAGAAAGGAAGGTAATTTATTATGAAAACATGGAAATTGGTAGCAGGTATTTTGTCGATAATTTTGTTCGTTGTAATTGAGGTTCAGTCCTGTGCGGCAGGTGTAGTGAATACGTTGGAAGAAAACGGCGGAACGTCAGGCTCTGTAGGTTCTATCTGTGGAATCCTTATGCTTGTCGGAGGAATCGTATCCATTGCAACGCGTAAGGCAGAGGGAAAAGGCGGAAATGTTGCGGTTTTCATTATTTACGGGCTTGCGGCAGTAATTGGTTTTGCGGGATACGGAAATTATTCCGACTTAATTGTTTGGTCGGTATGGGCAGCAATCAACGCACTGTTGGCATTCATTGGAATTCTTTCTTCCAAGAAAGTACCCCAGGTTGTTGATTCTGAGGAACAGCAATAAGTAAAATGATAGTTAGGAAGGGGCATTCGTCACATGGCGAGTGCCCCTTTTTGTTGTTGCAAAAGTTGTCGGTCAGGCGATAAATTGGGAATCGGATTTTTCGGGGAAAAACAATTTGAAAATACGACGGAAAATCGGACATTACCGTATACCCGCTTAAAATTAGTCGGTAGAGAGATTGACACCAAATCTTAATATAACGTATAATTGATTAAATAATTGTGTACTTCGGAAGGGGAGAAATGAGTGCCGGATACAGGACACTGCAATACGAACGTTCACTCACTAAAGCGAAAATTCGCTGAAAATTCACTACAAATCCGCTGTCGGCGATAGGTATGGTGAATTTTGCGAGAATAATATACTTGCAATGATATGTTGGAATGACAGCCGAGAAGCGTATTGTATAAGCGTCAACTGAAAATTTTTTAGTGAAAATTATGATAAGTACTATTTAATGGACACATGATGTGATATAATTAGTAAAAGGCAATAAAAAAAGACTTCAAAGAAGCCTTAAATTATCTGCACAATGCAGGTCAAAAGACGAGTTCGGATAAATCCTTATTTGCACTCGCTATGTAAATCACTTGTATCTTAGCATTTCAGTTTGCGTCTGTCAAGTGAAATTCAAAATTTAAACCAGTAAAAAATTTAAGGAGGATAAATGTTATGAATCGGGAAGGTTATTTTTTGGGACTGGATATGGGAACGTCTTCCGTTGGGTGGGCTGTAACCGATCATGAGTACAAGTTACTCAGGGCAAAAGGTAAAGATATGTGGGGAATTCGTGAATTTGAGGAAGCGAAGACAGCGGTTGCGCGTCGTACAAATCGAATCTCCCGAAGACGAAGACAACGGGAAGTTGCACGTATCGGTTATGTCAGGAATTGCTTTGACAAGGCAATCCGGGAAGTTGATCCTTCTTTCTTTGAACGGTTGGAAAACAGCAAATATTTTTTGGAAGATAAGGATGAAGAAGTCCGCTTTAAGTCTGTAATCTTTAATGACAAAAATTACAGTGATAAAGACTATTTTAAAGCTTATCCGACGGTTTTTCATTTGCGTGAAGCATTAATAGATAATACCGCACCGCATGATGTCAGATTTGTTTATCTGGCTGTTATCAGCATGTTTAAGCACAGGGGACATTTTTTGAATGAAGGACTGAATGAAGAAGTTGACATGACTTCTATGAATTCCTCCTGGGAACGTTTTGTTCAGCTTGCAACAGAGTTTTTCGGGATACATATCGAGGAATCGGTTACTGCGGACAGAGTGAAGTCTATTCTGGGTGATTCGAGCAAGTCCAGAAAAAAGAAAAAAGAGGATATGGCAGAATGTTTGCAAATCGAAAACATGAACAAGGAAAACAAGGAGACTGTAAAAACTCTTTTGGATTGTTTGTGTGGATTGAAGGTAAAAGGGAAAAAGATATTTGCAGATCTCGAAGCAGAAGACGAGAAATCTTTGGAAATCAATTTTTCGTTAGAGGATTACGATGATAAAATAGATGAAATCAGGGGAGCATTTGGCGAAGAGCGATATGAATTAATTGAGGTCATGAAGTCATTGTATGACATCAGTATGTTTGTAGAAATAATGGGCGATTATCAGTATTTATCGAAAGCCAGAGTTGCGTCTTATGAAAAGCATAAAAAAGATTTGAAGAAACTGAAACATGTAATTGCGACATACTGTACAAAGGATGATTATGATAAAATGTTTCGTGATGTTGAAGCCGTAACCGAAGGATCGTATTCAGCATATGTAAAATCTTTTAACAGTCATAATAAGAAAGACCGCCGCGTGGGAAAAGGAGAGCAACGAAAGCAGGAGAATCTTTATAAAAAAATAAGGACGTTGCTGAATAAAGCAGATGAGAACGATTCCGAAGTAAAGGAAATTCTTTCGGATATCGAAAAAGGAACCTTTCTTCCGAAGCAGCTTACTTCGAATAATGGTGTTATTCCGAATCAGGCACATAAGAAGGAATTAGTTAAGATTTTGGAAAATGCCGAGCAGTATTTATCGTTTTTGCGTGAAAAAGACGAATCCGGCTTAACGGTATCTCAACGAATTGTTAGTCTGTTCTCGTTCCATATGCCGTATTATATCGGCACTGTTGCACCGCAGAAAACAGACAAATGGGCGATAAGAAGAGAAAACGGACCGGTATATCCGTGGAACCTGGAGCAGAAAATAGATATCGAAAAAACATCAGAGGAGTTTATACGAAATCTGATTCGAGAATGCACGTATATGACCGGTAAAAAGGTCATGCCTAAAAGCTCTTTGTTATATGAGAAATATTGCGTTTTAAATGAAATAAACAATATTAAGATTCGTAACGAGGCTATTGATGTTTCGTTAAAGCAGGAAATTTTTACGGAATTGTATGAACGTGGAAAGAAAGTAACCCCAAAACAGCTTTTGGAATTTATAAGAACAAAAGACCATACAGTTACTGATTCCGACATTTCCGGACTTGATATGAAGAACGATATAAATAATTATTTAAGTTCGTATGGTAAGTTTGCTGAAGTGTTCGGTGCAGATAACATGAAGCGGGATTCTTATAAGAAATTGGCGGAGCAGATTATTTTTGATGGGACGATTTACGGAGATGATAAGAAGAGATTTCGTGAGATTCTGAATAAGAAATATGCAGATAAACTTGATCCGGATCAGAGAAAGAGAATTTCCGGATTTAAGTTTAAGGACTGGGCTCAGTTTTCCAGAGAATTTTTGGAGATGGAAGGCTGTGATATTCGAACAGGTGAAGTATGTTCGTTGCTGCAAACCATGTGGGAAACAAATAAAAACATGATGGAACTGATTTATAGTAACGAATATACTTTCAGGGAGGTTTTGGAGGAGCAAAAGAAATCTATTAATAAGTCTTTATGCGAGTTTACAGCAGAGGATTTGGATGATTATTATTTCAGTGCGCCGGTAAAGCGAATGATTTGGCAGACCCTGCAGGTGATAAAAGAAGTTAAGTCCGTCAAGGGAAGCGCACCGGATACTATTTTTGTTGAAATGACAAGAAGCAATGATGAGAAAAAGGGAGATGCAGGAAGAAAAGAATCCCGTGCAAAGCTTTTGAGTACTTTGTATAAGTCCATTCATGATGATATGCATGATTGGCAGGAATTAATACAGCAGGAAAATGCCAGCGGACGACTGAAGAGCAAGAAAATGTATTTGTACATTAAGCAAATGGGACGCGATATGTACACGGGAGAACCGATTGACCTGGACAAACTGTTTATGGATAACATTTATGATATCGATCATATTTATCCGAGACAATTTGTAAAGGACGATAACCTTGAAAACAATCTGGTTTTGGTGAATAAGCCGGCGAACAGCAACAAAACAAATGAATTTCCGCTGAGTCCGGAAATTCGCAATAATCCCAAAGTTCTCAATTTATGGAATACATTGCATAAGAATAAACTTATGAATGATGAGAAGTATTTCAGATTAACGCGAAAGAACGCCTTCACGGAGGAGGAGCAGCTTCAGTTTGTTGCAAGACAGATTGTAGAAACGTCACAGGGAACGAAGGGTGTGACCGACTTGCTGAAACAGATGCTTCCGGATACAAAAATCGTATATTCCAAGGCCGGAAACGTGACGGAATTCAGACAAAAGTTTGACCTTTTAAAATGTCGTTCCGTTAATGAATTTCATCATGCACACGACGCGTATTTGAACATTGTTGTTGGTCATGTATATGATACCAAGTTTACACAGAATCCGAGAAATTTCTTTGAAAATGAGTATCGGAAGGATGCGGAGAAGAACAAGTATCATCTTAGTAAAATGTTTGAATCGAATGTTGAACGTAGCGGAGAAATAGCATGGACGGCACCTCAAAAAGACAAAGAAACGAAAGCTTTAACAGAGACAGGATCAATCATTACTGTTAAGCGAATGCTTCAAAAAGGAACGCCGTTAATGACCCGGATGAATTTTGAGCAAAAGGGAGAATTGACCAAGGCAACACTGTATTCTGCGGATGAAGTAAAGGAAGAAACCTATATTCCGTTAAAGAGTTCCGATACTAAAATGAAAGACATGAAAAAATATGGTGGATTTACAGGAGCGAAAAATGCCTATTTCTTCCTTGTGGAGCATGATATTCAGAAGGGAAAGAAAACAGAGCGTGTTCGAACGATTGAAACTGTTCCGCTGTATAAGAAAACGGAAGTTGAAGCTTCGGATGAAGGGCTTCTCAAATATTGTACGGAAGATTTGCAGTTGATTAATCCGTCTGTTCGAATAAAGAAGATTAAATATCAGTCTTTATTACGGATAAATGGGTATTATGTATATTTATCTGCAAAGACTGAGAATAGATTGTTATTTTATAATGCAACAAACTTTATTGTTTCAAAAGATGCTATAAAGACAATAAGAAAAATTGATAAGGAAGATCGAGATTCATTAGAAGATAATGAATTAATCGAATTATATGATGAGATATGTAAAAAGCATAGTGAAAGTATATTCTGTAAACGACCGAATCCTATATATGACAAATTAAAAGAAGGAAGGGAAAAATTTGTTGATTTGTCAATTACGGATAAATGTTATGTAATGCAACAAATTGTAATGGGCTCACATATTGGTAGTATAAGCGGAATTGATTTGGAAAAAATAGGAAAAACAAAGGCTTCAGGAACTATGAAAATAAACAAAGTGATTTCGGAATTAACAGAATGCACATTAATTAATCAATCCGTAACCGGTCTTTTGGAAAACCGCATTAATTTGCTAACAGTATGAGTTGGAGAACCGTAGTCATTTCAAACAGTGCAAAATTGGATTATCAGATGGGATACATGGTCGTGAGGCAAGAATCCACCATTAAGATTCATATGAGTGAAATTTCAATGGTGATTATTGAATCCACGGCCGTGTCCCTGACGGTTGCATTATTAAGCGAATTGTCAAAAAAGAAGATAAAGGTAATATTTTGCGATGAAAAGAGAAATCCTTCATCGGAATTGATTCCCTATTATGGTTCGCATGATACGTCTGCGAAAATCAGAAAACAAATGCAATGGTCGGAAGATACTAAAGCAGCTGTTTGGACAGAAATTGTTACGGAAAAAATTCGTAAACAGGCAGAACAATTGGTGAAATGGAAAAAGCCGGAAGCAGATATGCTGTATGGATACATTAAAGAAATGGAATTCGGAGATGTTACGAACAGAGAAGGTCATGCAGCAAAAGTGTACTTTAATGCTTTATTTGGGATGGATTTTACCAGAACAGCGGAAAACAGTATTAATGCGGCATTGAATTACGGATACAGCATCATTTTATCGCTTGTGAACCGGGAAATTGTTGCCAACGGATATATTACGCAAATAGGGCTGTTTCATGATAATATGTTCAATCAGTTTAATTTGGGTTCTGACTTGATGGAGCCTTTTCGTCCATTGATTGATGGTAAAGTAAAGCAAATGAATCCGGATGTATTCGAACATAATGAAAAGGTTGAAATTCTTGAAATTTTGCAAAAGGAAGTTAAGATAGACGATCGGGCAGAAAATGTTGTAAATGCCATAAAAATTTATTGCAGAAGTGTGTTTGATGCCTTAAATGACTGTGATATGTCTCTGATTAAATTTTATCGATATGAGTTATAGATATATGAGATTAATTGTGTTTTTTGATTTGCCGGTGTTGACGGAAAAGAACCGAAGAGATTATCGTCATTTTCGCAAATATCTTGTAAAATCCGGGTTTTTAATGATGCAGGAATCGGTATATTGTAAACTGGTACTAAACCAGACGGTTGCGGATACTTTGGCTGAAAATATCAAGAAAAATAAACCACCGGAAGGGTTGGTTCAGCTATTAAAGATAACAGAGAAACAATACGCTAAGATGGAATTTATTACCGGAGATATTAAGAATGGTATTTTGGATTCCGATGAAAGGTTGATTATACTATGATGCTTTCGTATCCACCGCTCAATCTAGAGATGCTATTACAGGAAAATAAAATAATGGTATTGCAAATTGAAACAAAGGAAAAGATGCGGGAACTTGTCCGGGATCTATGGAAACAGACACAGGGGGATACCGGAGAATGGGTATGGTATGATGGAAAAACGTTGTCTTTGGCCAAGAACGCAGATTTAATTATCAATCCGTTTGCGATAGATTGTAATAACAAAAAGGTATTGAACAAGCTTTATCAGGACGTAAATGCTGTAGCACAAACTGAACTGGTTGAAGATACGATGATAGTGAACTCCACGATTTTATCATATTTGGAAAAAGTCATGGAATATCTGCCATACCATATGAAATATCAGATGGATATGGACATTCAGGGTATGCTGAAATTATATGATGTTTGTATTTCTTCAGAAGACGAATCGTTGGCTGATTATATTGTTTATTATTGTAAGGTGATGCATCAGATTTGTGGAATTTCCCTCTTTTGTTTTCTTAATCTTACTGACTTTATTTCAGAAAATGAGTTAAAAGAAATGTATCGTACGCTGTTATACGAAAAAGTTCAGATAGTGCTGATAGAAGGTAAAGAAAAAAAGTTATCAGAATATGAAAGAGGGATTATTATTGATAACGACTTATGTGTTATAGTAAATAATAACGATTGATTTACGAGCATTCGCAGTGCTTTTTAGCTCGGGGAGAACCTGAAAATGTAAATTTGAGGTTTGAGAGCTATGTAAATCAATAAGGGTCTTAAACGCTGCGGGTAGTGGACGCTACCACCTCACCGTTTGAGAGCTATGTAAATCAATAAGGGTCTTAAACGACGATTTCCTATAATATTTCCTATTTATGGTTTGAGAGCTATGTAAATCAATAAGGGTCTTAAACTTGGAACAGATGAACAAAGCGAAGAACAGTGTTTGAGAGCTATGTAAATCAATAAGGGTCTTAAACTAACACCCAGCACACAAACAAGGATAACAGTTTGAGAGCTATGTAAATCAATAAGGG
>JAZLJJ010000038.1:0-28834 GCA_045597325.1 Lachnospiraceae bacterium | reverse complement strand
AATCTGCGGCGTAAGCTGTGTGAAATACACGGATATCTCCGGAACGGAATACTATCTGGATGAAGCTTCCAATCTTATTTTTGAGGTTTGGTACAAAGGTGCCACACGCGCGGCATACGCCGTTACCACATGGGATACTACAGTGACGGAGTTCCCGGTCGATGCACCGCAAAAGTAAACGCGAATCTCTAAAAACAGAATTGAGAAAAGCGGCAGGACTTCAAAATCCTGCCGCTTTTCTTATGCCTCGCCAATGCCCGTGCTTTTGAACTACTGTTCTTAAGAACACCGGGCATATACCGGAGGCCGTTTATGTTCGTTCAAACGGGAACTGACAAATTTTACACGGATGCTTCCGGCGGAATCGCAGCGTCCAGACCGCGGGAGGCATCGTACAGATACTCGTTGTATTTGGTTACGACGTCGTAGATATGCCGAATCATGTTGTCGAGCAAATCCGCGGAAATCAGGCATCCCCTGTAGGACAGCGGATAGCGGAGAACCGTACTTCCCTTGGACAGTGAAAAATCATATGTGCAGGCATACATGCGGTCATAATTCAGCTTGCAGATCGTCTGCGCATAGCCGGCACGAAAATCCGGTTCCACGGTGAACGGAAGCTTGGAATAAATCGTCAGCAACTGTTCCGCGGGGTGGATGGTCAATTTGTAGGATACTTCAAACGGTTTCGAGTCGACGGAAAACAGAAACTCCAGCTTCTCGTCGTTGCAGTCGAAATGTTCCACAATATTGGAAATAACCCCTTTCAGTGTTTTGAAAAGACGTATGGTATCCAGTTCTTCCTGTGTGTTTGCCATGTTGATTTGCCTCATTTCTGATCATAATAAGTATTGTTTCGGGCCGAGTGTGTCGTTTTCCGGAGACCGGATTTGGGCTCCCGGCAGGCCGCTCAGGCCGTGTTGTTTACAGGAAACCGAGCCTGTGTTCGGTTCCGTTCAGATTTTCACTGAATTCCCGCTCCGACGAAGCAACCAGAAAATCCTCTACGGTAATCAGGACGGAGTCGGAACCGCTCAGCTGGGAACGAATCGCGGCCTTGGACCAGGTTCGTTCATACAGGTTGCGGACAAAGCGGGCATTTGCAAAATCTTTGGAATCCAGATATGCCTGGTCGAGCGATTGGAAGAAATCGGTTACGGCTTTGTTCAGGTCCGGTTCGAACGTAAAATGCTTCGTCACCATTTGCATAAAGATTTGAGCCAGCTGCTCCTTGGTATAATTCGGGAATTCCAATTGGAACGGCATACGGGAACGAAGACCGGCATTTCCCTCCATCAGTTTGTCCATATCTTCTTTGTAGCCGGCCATGATGACAACCATGTCATCCCGGTGATTTTCCATCTCGGAAATCAGGGTGGTCAGTGCTTCTTTGCCGAAATCCGTGCCGGATTCTCCGGTGTAAAGACCGTAGGCCTCATCGATGAACAGAACCGAGCCGTATGCATCACGGCAAATGGAAGATGTCTTCGGAGAGGTCTGTCCGACAAATTCTCCGCACAGGTCGCGGGACATATATTCAAAAAAGTATCCGTTACGCAAAATGCCGTTCTCTGCGAAAATGCGACCCAGAATGCGGGCAACGGAGGTCTTTCCGGTACCCGGAGCTCCGACGAAACGCATGTGCAGACAAGGACGTTCCAGTGAGTTGTTATTGAGCGAGAAGCGAACCTGAGAGACGATCTCCCGTATCCGATCCGAAATGGTTTCCATGCCGATCATTTCATTCAGCTCGTCGAATCCCGAGGACTGCTTTTCCTGATAGGTGGAAGAGAGCGGCAGGATATCCTGTTTGGAAATCACGGTCAGTCCGTTGTCGGTCAGGGGCTCGTCTTCGGTTTTGGTCTGCGCATCGTGCAGGTGCTTCAGCCAAAGGATTTCGCAGACGATTTTCCGAACGGATTGCATGCCGTAAAAACGGCCGTCGCTCTTTTCTTCGGCAACACGGGAAAAATAAATTTCCCAGGCATTGTCTGCCAGACAGAAGGAGTAATCGCGAAGCGCGAGCGCCGCACCCTGCCTAAGCTGTTCCGTTGTGTACGGAGGAATGGCCAGCGTACGCAGCGAGAGAATATCGGAAATGACATCCTGAAGCCGTTTCAGCGAGGTCGGTTCAATATACGAAACGCGGAATGCGAACAGGTAATCGGTCTCATACGGAAGAAGCATTCGGAGAAATGCCTTCAGTTCGTTATGACGGGCGCGTTCGGTATAGGCGGAAATATCAAAGCAGACAAGCTTGTTGCGGCTTTCCACCTTGGCCAGTGCGGAAACAATGTCATAGGCGGAATACACACCGTCTTCAGATTTCTGACCGAGCTTCAGTTCCGAAACGCTTTCGTCCTGATTGAACGGAAATAATCCGAGACCGGTAATAAAATCCACATACGTATTGAGCGCTGTGGTCAGACCGCAGCCGTCGTTAACGGAAATCAGAAGATTCATATTCTGAAAGGAAATCTGGGTGTTATGTGCTTTGATTTGAGGCGCAATCAGATTGATTTCCCGACAGAATTCTTTCAGTGCATCCCATCCGACAAGAGAGTCCAGACAGGCGAGCGGGGAGGTTTCCGAAACCTCGTTCGGCATTTCGCTGATGACCAGAAGTGCCTCGGGAAAAATACTGTAAATCATCGTGGCACTTTCGTGAACCTGACGACCGTCGCCGAACTGAAAGCGGTTTCGCATCAGTTCCACAATACGGTGAGATGTTCCGTCACAGGTGCCGTTTTTCAGGGTGAAGGAAAGAAACGCGAAGTCCTCGCGCAAAATGGTCAGTTCATCACCGAATTCTTTCTCCAGAATCTCTTTTATGGCAGCGACGGGGAGCGTTTCTTCGTTTCGCAAAGAAAGGACCCAGTCCTGTTCAAACTCAATTTTGCCGTCCAGTTTCATAACAGCCTCCCAAAATGCATATACATACGGCGATTATATCATATTTTCCGGGCAGAAACAACTACCGGAATTTGCGGAAAGTTATGTTTTCGGCAGGAAGAAAGGCTTTACTTACGGCATAACAGGTGGTATATTTACTTTGTGTGTGCATTTCGAAACAGTGCCCACGGAAAGGACTGGTGTACAAATGATTAATTCGATGATTTTGGACCTGAACAGAAACGGTTCCGCAATTCGCGCAATGTTTGAAGAGGGAACCAGGATGGCGAAGGAATTCGGCAAGGACAATGTGTATGATTTCAGCCTCGGAAATCCGAGCGTACTGCCGCCTCACGAGATTAAGGAAACGCTTATGGATATCGTCGGCAGCGAAAATGAAACCGTTTTGCACGGCTATATGAACAATGCAGGATTTGAGGACGTCAGAGAGACGATTGCCCATCATTTGAATACCACGTTCGGAACTGCGTTTTCGGCGAAGAATATTCTGATGACGGTCGGTGCTGCCGGCGGTCTGAATGTCATTTTAAAAACGTTGATGAATGAGGGCGATGAGGTGATTACCTTTGCACCGTTCTTCGGAGAATACAGAAATTATGTGAGAAATTACGGCGGCAGGCTGGTGATTTCCAAGACCGATCCCGACACATTTATGCCGGTGCCGGAAAATCTGGCCGAGGTGATTACACCGAAGACGAAGGCGCTGATTATCAATACCCCGAACAATCCGACCGGTGTGGTATATCCGGAGGAGACGATTATTGCGATTGCGGATGTGCTTCGTGCGAAAGAAGCGGAGTACGGAACGAGCATTTATCTGATTTCCGACGAACCGTATCGGGAGCTTGTATATGACGGCGTTACGGTGCCGTACCTGACCCGGTACTATCACAATACCGTTGTCGGATATTCGTACAGTAAATCCCTGTCTCTGCCGGGTGAGAGAATCGGATATCTGGTTTTGCCGGACGAGCTGGACGATGCGGAGGAGATTATTCCGGGAGCATCTGCGGCAAACCGTGTGCTCGGATTTGTCAATGCGCCGTCTCTGATGCAGAAGGTGGTAGGACGTTGCCAGGATGCGGCTGTGGATGTAGAAATTTACAATCGGAACCGGGAACTTCTGTACGGAAAACTGACGGAACTCGGATTTTCCTGCATTAAGCCGCAGGGAGCATTTTACCTGTTTGTCAAGGCTCCGAACGGAGACGATAAGGAATTTGTCAATGCCGGAAAGAAGCATCGCATTCTGATGGTTGCGGGTACCGGTTTCGGCGGCCCGGGATATGTCAGACTGGCATATTGTGTTTCGTATGATATGATTGTCCGTTCTCTTCCCGGCTTTGAGGCTCTGGCAAAGGAGTACGGATTACGGTAATTTGTCCGTGCGGGAAACCGCACCGTTGACATAGAAAGGAAACGTATGAATTCTTGGAAGGAAAATGTGCGCACGGTTGTTCCGTATGTTCCGGGAGAACAGCCGAAGCGCCCTGTGATTAAACTGAATACAAATGAAAACCCCTATCCGCCGTCGCCGAAGGTAGCGGAGGCAATCGGCCGGATGGATTATGAAACGCTTCGAAAATACCCCGATCCGGAAGCAGGCGAACTGACGGATGCGATTTCCGAAGTGTACGGAGTGGCAAATGACCGGATTTTTGTCGGAGTCGGTTCGGACGATGTTATCGGAATGGCATTTCTGACCTTTTTTGCGGGACAGAAGCCGGTACTGTTTCCGGACATTACCTATTCCTTTTACGATGTCTGGGCCGAACTGTTTCGGATTCCCTACCGTCAGATTCCGCTTCGGGACGATATGACCATCAATCCGGAGGACTATTACACGGAAAACGGCGGAATCATTTTGGCCAATCCCAATGCTCCGACGTCCATTGCGATGCCGGCACAGGCCATTCGCGGAATTTTGGAACGCAATCCGAATTCGGTTGTAATTGTGGATGAAGCATATGTGGATTTCGGCGGAGAAAGCTGCCTGTCGATGATTGATGAATTTGATAACCTTCTGGTTGTCCAGACGTATTCCAAATCCCGCAGCATGGCCGGTGTGAGAATCGGATTTGCAATGGGAAACAAGGATTTGATTGACGCCATGAAGGCCGTGAAATTTGCATATAATTCCTATACCATGAACTCCCAGGTAATTGCGATGGGAGCGGCGTCCATGAGAGACGTGGAGTACTGGAAGGAGACCGTCGAAAAGGTTATTCGGACACGGGAGAAGACGGTTCCGCGATTGCGCGAACTGGGATTTTCAATCCTGCCGTCGTCGGCTAACTTTGTTTTTGCAACGCACAAAACGGTTCCGGCCGTAACCATTTTCGAAGAACTGAAGAAGAAGGATATTTTCGTTCGGTACTGGAACAAAAAGCGAATCGATAATTATCTTCGAATCACCATCGGAACGGATGAGGAAATGGATGCGCTGATTGCAGCATTACGGGATATTGTCGGAAAATAACGGAAACTCCCGGAATGATAAGAAAGAAATACGATAAGTTTCTGCAATGATCGGACAGAAATACGATAAATTTCTGCAATGATCGGACAGAAATACGATAAATTTCTGCAATGACCGGACAGAAATACGATAAAATTCTGTAATGACCGGACAGAAATACGATAAATTTCTGCAATAATCGGAAAGAAATACTATGAACAACCGTAATTATCAGAAAGAACTGGATGCGTTGATTCAGACAATCGAGGAATCGGGGACGGTTCCGACGCTGCTGCTGCATGCATGCTGTGCACCGTGCAGCAGTTATGTTCTGAAATATTTGGCAGAGCATTTTCGAATCATCGTTTGCTATTATAACCCCAATATTACGGATGCGGCGGAATTTCGGAAGAGAGCCGAGGAACTTCGGCGACTCGTATCGGAACTGCCGGTCCGGTATCCGGTAACGGTTACGGTGCCGGACTATCATCCCGAGGAATTTTACGAGATTGCCAGGGGACTGGAGAACGAACCGGAACGGGGACGTCGCTGTACGGAGTGCTTTCGGCTGCGGCTTCGGTTTGCGGCAAAGATGGCAGCAGACTGCAGGGCGGATTATTTTGCCACAACTCTGACCATCAGCCCGCAAAAGGACGCGGAACTCCTCAATACCTTAGGAACAGAGGCGGAAGCGCTGATTGCGGAAAGCGGCTCGGAGACACGATATTTGCCATCGGATTTCAAGAAGAAGGGCGGATATGCGGAATCGGTTCAGCTGTCCCAAATATACGGGCTGTATCGTCAAAATTACTGTGGGTGCGTGTATTCCAAACGTGACATGCAGGAACGGGAAAATGCCGCGAAAACAGTAAAAATGCCGTGGAAAAACAGTGAAAATGCCGGGGAAAATGCCGTGGAAAAACAGTGAAAATGCCGTGGGAAAATGCCGCTGAATCCGGAAGCATAGAAAAGCAGGAAAGAGGTAATGTATGAAGAAAATAATATACCTGGGCACATTGTTATTGTTATTGTGTTTGTTGCCCGGCTGTCATCAGGACACGAACAACAGTACGACGGATGACGTGAGTCCGACCCCGACTTCGTGTGCCCCGCTTGTTGAAGTGACCGTAACTCCTTACCTGACCGAGACACCGGAGCCAACCGAGACACCGGAGCCGACCGAAACGCCGGAACCGACCGAAACACCGGAACCGACCGAAACGCCGGAACCGACCGAAACGCCGGCCGTGATTCGACAGAATGATAATACCGAAGCCCATCATCGCGAGTACAGATACGGGGGAATTGCCGAATTGAATGATCAGTATCGGCATGCAACGGAACTCGGAAACCGGTTCGGCATTGATATTCGTATTGCGGATTTGGTTGAGGACGACATCGCGAGAGAGGACTCAGAGAGATTATACAATTCGGAAGTGATTGAAAAAGCGCTTACTTTGATGGAAGAGATTTTATCTTTGTATCCGGAAGGCTTTTTTGACCAGCTTGTATACGGTCAATGCAACAGTTTGGAAATATCACTGATAAACTACTGGGCAAACGGGGCCGGGTATGCAAATACCATTACAAGAGAAAACGGAACGGTCAATGTTATTTGTCTGGTGGTTCCTGAGGATGGAGACGTTGAAATGCTGCGTATTACGCTTCCTCATGAACTGACTCATATAATTGATTTTCGAATCGCCTATTATCAGAATTGGGAGTCGGACATTCTGAACTGTTATGAGGAAAAATGGGCCGAACTGAACCCGGAAGGATTCCGATACAGCCATGGTGATGAGGACCTGGGTCTTTCTATGTATGACAAGTATTTTACCTACTTTGCAGACAGTTACGGTTGTACGACACCGTTGGAAGATCGGGCAACGTTGTTTGCAGAACTGATGTGTTATTATCAGGATCCGTTAGGAGTTTTTTACCTGCCGCCGGAAAGGTGTGCCAAATACGAATTCTGGTGCCGTTGCTGCAGAGACGCATTTGATACGTCGACATGGCCGGAACAGACGGTATGGGAACGTCAGCTGGAGTTATGCAAAAAAGCAATCGAATAAGAAAAAGGGACACGGGGAAACCGGTTTCCGAACGACAGATGAAAAATCTGACAGTCGGAGACCGGAATCTCAAAGGGTCCCTTTTATTATCTCATAGGAAAGTTCGTCCTATGAGATAATAAAACGCTCCGCGAGGATGCACACGCCTGTGCAGAGGAAAAATGTCGCTTCGCGACGCACAGGCGGCGCGAGCATATCGCAAGCGATATGCTTTGTTCTTGCAAAATGATATAGGATTCAGGATAAATTTCACCGAGGGGAGAGTGTGGGCCGATTATTTGCAGAGCTCTTTCAGAACATCGGCGGCAATCGTACCGGCGGTTCGGCTTCCGGACCCTCCGTGTTCGACATAGACAAGAAAGGCATAGGGCATGGTATCGTCGGCAACGAAGCCCGCAAACCAGGAATTGGAGTTACCCGAAACCGTTTCTACCGTGCCGGATTTGGCTCCGATTTCAACCGGGAAACGATCGGCTCCGTAGGTCCGAACCACGTCATACAGGAGCGCTTCGCGAAGGAACTCGGCAGTGTCCTGACGAATCATGTTCGGGTGTGTTTCCACCGTCGGCTTATAGACATATTTGCCGTTTTGGTCGGTGACGGACAGAATCGTGTTCGGAGTGACACCGGTACCGCCGTTTGCAATGGCACCGTAATAGACGAGAAGGCTGCAGGGGTTGACCAGATCATGGTATAACCCGACACCGGCATAACCGAGCTGATAATCGTAAATGCCGGAAATTTCAAAGGAGCCTTTCGCCGTATTGACAAATCCGACCTTGTAGGAGGACGTCAGTCCGGACGCCTGAATATACCGATTGACCACAGAATCACCAAGGCGGACGGCAAAGTCGGAATAGACACTGTTACAAGAATTGGCAAGAGTGTCCGGAAGAGATTCGGTTCCGTGTGCTTTGGTACAGCGAACCTGTCCGTCCCGGAATTTGATTCCGCCGTTACAGGAAAATGTCATGTCTTCGAGAGAAACGGCCTCGGAATTTCCGAAATCGGACGGTGTCAGCGTCTCCAGTGCCGCCTGCAGAATAACCGGTTTAAAAACCGAACCGGGGGCTGCGGTGGTTGAGAAAAAGCGGTTCAGATACACACCGGAATAGGCCGGGTTGGTTTCCAAATCATCCGGTTCGTTCAGCGGATCGAACGTCGGAGTGGAGACCAGACAGACGATTTCTCCCGTTTTGTAATTATATACGCATACGGTTCCGTGTTTGTCTCCGAGAGAACGGTATGCAACTTCATTTAACTTTGAATTGATGGTCAGTGTGACCGTATTTCCCTCTTCGTTCAGCGAGGAGGTTCCCGTAAGCGGTGAATACGGTATCAGGTAATTTCGAAGTGTGGCAAGGGCGGACGTACCGATTTTTCCGGAACTGTCGCCGACTACGTGGAGCGTTGCTTTTCGCACGGCTTCGGAATCGTTGTAATGACGGACACCGTTAAATACATAGGTCAGGCGGACGCCGTTCCGGTCACAGACGGAACCGGAGAGCAGTTCATTTCCGTCGGAATACAGGTGCTTGTTGTAACTCTGCAAATACCAGTAGCGGGCGTCTTTGCGGTAGCGGTTCAACAGGATACCGAGACCGAACAGAAACAAAAGAAGAACAAAAACGCAGATGCCTGCGCGTCGTCGGATTCGTCTCATTCGTCGTCACCTCCTTCTTCCCCGCACTCAGCGGAATTCAAAAGAACGGTTGCGGCGACGGAACCGGCACGTTTGGACAGACGATTCTGACGGATATCCGCTTTTCGGAAGACGAAGCTGGCACCGGGACGGGTGTCGGCGGCTTTCAAAAAGGCAAGAAGACCCCATGACAGAAGCATGGACGAACCGCCGTTGGAAACAAACGGGAAGGTGACACCGGTCAGCGGGAGCAAATCGGTGCATCCGAATACATTTAACGCCGTCTGAAAAACAATCATGGTCGTTGCCGAACAGGCGGCAATCGTATAGAACGAGGAACGGCACATCCGGCAGGAGTAAATGGCAAATGCCGACAGGGCAAGAATACAGAGAACCGTAAGAATTCCGGTAATCAGTCCCCATTCCTCGCAAACCATACCGAATACCAGATCGGTGTCGGCTGCGGCGACACGTTTCAAATATCCGCCGCCGGGACCGGTTCCGAGCATACCGCCGGAAGCGATGGCCGTCAGCGTACGGGCCTGCTGATAGCCTCCTGCGGATGCATTTTCCATAGCATGACGCCAGGTGGAGAAACGGGCCCAGATATACGGCTTCGCGGTTAATACAAGGACTCCTGCGGAAACGGCACCGCCCGAGAACAACAGCAGTGTGGCAAAATCGCCGGAACGCAGGAAGGAAATAACAAGGAACGTGAAAAAGAATACAGATGCTGTTCCGAAGTCATTCATCAGTGCAAGACAAACCATTAATACAAAGGACAAAATGATGAACAGCCACAGGTTTCGTTTGCGGAACAGACGATCCAGTGTGGCGGCACCGGCATAGATGTAACAAAGTTTAGCGAGCTCCGAAGGCTGGAAACTGAACGAACCGATATGAATCCAGTTGGTTGCACCGTACTTCAGAGAGCCGAGGAGCAATGTCGAGAGCATCAGAAGAAGTGCCATTCCGGCCATGCACCATCGGTATTTCGGAACTTTGGACAAATCCCGCAGAATCAGACCGAACAAAAGCATCAGAACCATTCCGAGAACAACGGACAGCAGCTGCTTTTTCAGAAGCGTCCAGTTGCAGGATGTGGTGACCGAAAGACATATGGAAGTCAGATAGAAGGCAATGATTTCCAACTCGAATCCGCGGACATGGAAGAACCGCATAACGATAAAATACAGCCACATCAACATCGTATAGGCAGCGAAGACCGGAATAATACTGTGGGCGGCTTCGGCATTTTTCTCGATGGTGAGCTGAATGCAGAGGCAAATCTGAAGAATCGTCAGAAGCAGAAGAGCAGACCACGGCGGAATGGGACGAACCGCCCGTCGTTTTCGGTAAACGGCAATCTTTTCGGATTCGTCAACAGCGCAGAATTCCAGTTTTTTGCCACCCAGACGGATGACGTCTCCGTAGTGCAGGGGCATGGAATCCGTGACCTCATGTCCGTTGACATATGTGCCGTTTTTGCTGTTCAAATCGTAAATGGTCCATTCGTCGTGTTCATTTCGGGAAATGGTTGCGTGAAGTCGGGAAATCCCCGCCATCGGAAGAATGACGTCGGCGGTACGGGAACGGCCGAGAAGGCTTTCCCAGGAAGTAATCGGATAGGAGGCCCGGTCGGACAGACTGACAATCCGCGCGAAGAGCTCCTTTTGTTTCGGAAGAGTAAACAAAGACCAGACGGCGCCGGTCAGAATCAGAGCAGACAGAATCGGAAGCAGAATCCGGACAAACTGTGTAAAACTCGAGGTCAGCGCCGGCGAGTTGTCCAGGAAATCTTTGATTTTGCAAATGATATCGTAAATCATGTCTCCGCTCCACACTTGTAATACCATTGCCTGCATATGCGGATTGCACAGGAGGCAAACGGATGCTGTACAACAGTAAAATGATACCATAAAATGCCCTGAAATGCAACATTTTCACACTTTTGTAAAACTTGTAACAAAATATTATTTTTTTCAAAAAAACAGAAGAAATTTTTTACGTTTTGTGATATAATTACTAATAATTTGCTTTTTTGTCGGTTGGAAGGAGGAAATGTCAATGGCAGCCAATATTCGGGTTATGCTGGAGGAACGGGAACATTTGATGCTCCGGTCCTGCGCCGCACACGCGGACCATTCGCTCGGACGGATTCGGGAGGAAGAACAATGCGATATCCGAACCGTGTTTCAGAGAGACCGGGATCGGATTATTCACTGCAAGGCATTTCGAAGACTGAAGGATAAAACGCAGGTCTTCCTGACACCCGAAGGCGACCATTACCGGACCCGTATGACGCATACGCTGGAGGTTTCGCAGATTGCCAGATCCATTTCCAAAGCATTGCTTCTCAACGAGGATTTGACGGAGGCGATTGCACTCGGTCATGATTTGGGCCACACACCGTTCGGACACGCAGGAGAACGGGCATTGGACCGGGTCTGCACATTTGGCTTCCGACACAACGAACAGAGCGTTCGGGTTGTGTCCATTCTGGAAAAAGAGGGGCGGGGCCTGAACCTGACCCGTGAGGTGCTGGACGGAATCGTCAATCACCAGACAAAAAGCAATCCGATGACGCTGGAGGGACATGTAGTCCGGCTGTCCGACAAACTGGCATATGTCAATCACGATATCGATGATGCCATCCGCGGACATATTATCCGGGAGGAAGATATTCCGAAGGAACTGACGGATTTGCTCGGACATACGCTGAAGGAACGTCTGAACACACTGGTGCACGACATCGTAATGAACAGCGTGGACAAGGAATGCATCATGATGTCCGACGAAATCCGTGAGGCATTTACGAAACTGCGCACATATATGTTTGAGCATGTTTACACCAATCCGGTTGCCAAGGGACAGGAACAGAAGGCCGAGCGGCTGGTGGAACATTTGTATGGATATTATCTGAAAAATCCGAACCGTTTGCCGGATGAGTACAGAAAAATGATTGAAAGCATGGGTGAATCACCGGAACGGGTTGTGGCGGATTATGTTGCGGGAATGACCGACAAATATGCCGTTATGACGTATGAAGATCTGATGATACCGAAAGCTTGGGGAGTTTACTGATGTATTATCCGGAACAGGTAATCGACGAGGTTCGAAATCGAAATGACATCGTATCCGTAATCGGTACGTATGTCACGCTTAAAAAGGCCGGTGCCAATTATCAGGGACTGTGCCCGTTTCACAACGAAAAAACGGCTTCCTTCAATGTCAGCCCGTCACGTCAGATTTACAAATGCTTCGGCTGCGGAAAAGGCGGCAACGTCATTACATTTCTGATGGAGTATGAGAGCCTGACATTTCCCGAAGCGGTGCAGGAACTGGCCGGACGAATCGGATATGAACTGCCGAAAACCGATTACACGGAAAAACAGCGGGAAGAGCATAGCAAACGGGAAATGATGCTGGCATTATACAAGGAAGCTGCGACATATTATTATCGGAAATTGCGGTCGCCGGGCGGAACCTTTGGGATGGAATATCTGCAGGGGCGCGAACTGACTCCCGAAACCATGACCGAATTCGGTGTCGGATACAGTGACGGCAAACTGTATGAAACCCTGAAGGGACGATATCCGGATCCGTTCTTAAATGAAAGCGGATTGTTCACGTTCCGGGAAAACGGCGGGGTAAACGATAAGTTTTTCAGCCGTGTCATGTTTCCGATTTTTGATTTGCAGGGCAAGGTTATCGCGTTCGGCGGACGGGTGCTCGGTGACGGGAAACCGAAATATCTGAATTCTCCGGAGACGATGATTTTCGATAAGAGCAGGAATTTATATAATATTCACCGGGCACGGCGGACCAAACGACCGTATTTGCTGCTTTGCGAAGGGTATATGGATGTCATTTCCATGACGCAGGCCGGTTTTGACAATGCGGTGGCTACGCTCGGAACGGCACTGACCGGAATGCAGGCCAAGCTGATGTCCCGATATACGAAGGATGTCGTGCTGACTTACGACTCCGACGGAGCCGGTCAGAAAGCAATCAGCCGGGCGATTCCGATTCTGAAGGAAGTCGGCATTCGGGCGAGGGTGCTGGACCTTCGGCCGTATAAGGACCCGGATGAATTTATCAAGCATCTCGGGACGGAGGAGTTTGAAGCGCGAATCGATGCCGCAAGGCAGAGCTTTACCTTCGAAATGGAATATCTGGCAGCCAAATACAATCGGAGCAATCCGGAAGAGGAAACCGCCTTTCAAAATGAGGTTGCGCTGTATATGACGGACATTTCCGAAACGCTCGAGAGAATCAATTATATGCAGGCATTTTGCAGGGATTATGCAGTCGCCTATGCACCGTTCGAGAGACTGGTGAACAAGCTCGGAGCGGAAGCGGAATTCCGAAGCATAAAACGGACTCCGGAGCCGGATACGGACATACAGAACGGGGATACGATACCGGAAACGGGAGACCGGACGAAAAATCGGGACGACGGTGTGATGAAATCCCAGAGACTGTTGCTGACATGGGCCATCGAGAATCCGGCCATCATGGATAAATTACGAAAATATGTCACACCGGAGCAATTCAGCGGAACGATTTACCAGACCGTTGCATCGATGTGCATGAACCCGGAAAACGGGAAAACGCCGGACATTGCGTCCGTTATCAGCCGGTTCGATACGACGGAAACACAGAGCGCCGCGACAGAGATTCTGTCCACCGAAATATTGAAAATGCTGGCGGAAGAGGACAAAAAGAAAGCGTTTATCGATTGTGTTATGAAGGTGAGGGATAAATACTGCTCCGAGCTGCAAAAGACGGTGAGTGAGAATCCCGAAAACTTCGCGATTTTTATGGGTGAGAAAACAAAACTGAAAAATCTGAAAAAGCAACTTCAAAATGAAGTGTTTTGAGAAAAGGGGTATGAATATGGCAAAGAGAAAATTATCGGATGAGAACGGGAATCAGAATTCGGAAATGAATGAGTATCGGGAATTCGGGGAAAATGATGAAACCTTCGAACCGGAATTCCTGAAAAATTCGGAAATCGAATTTTCGGATGATTTTGATGACAGCAACCTGGACCTCGGGCTGACGGATGAGGAGGAACTGGTTCTGAACGAAGCGGAGGTTGCGGACAGCGAATCTCCGGAGAAGCGCCGGGAACGGTTTGAAAAGGTGCAGGGAAAGCTGAATGAACTTGTGAATTCGGCCAAAACCAAGGGCGGTGAAATCGACTGGCTGGAGGTCGAGGAAAGCGTGAAGGGAACGGTTGTCAATCCCGAAACGCTGGCGGATATTTACGAATATTTCCGGAACAACGGAATTACCATTATCAATGACGATTCCATCGGAGAGGAAGAAACGCTGGATGCCGTAGAGCTGGCCGAAGGGGAACTCGGAGGCGATGAATATGCCTCGGAAGATTCCGTCCGGCTGTATCTGAAGGAAATCGGTACCATTCCGCTTCTGTCGGCAGATGAGGAAATGGGCCTTGCGGAGAGAATGGAGGCCGGTGACGAATCGGCAAGAAAACGTCTTGCGGAAGCGAATCTGCGTCTGGTTGTCAGCATTGCGAAGAAATATATCGGACGCGGAATGCATTTGCAGGATTTGATTCAGGAAGGAAATCTCGGTCTTTTGAAGGCTGTGGAAAAGTTTGATTACCGGAAGGGATATAAGTTCTCCACATATGCGACATGGTGGATTCGTCAATCGATTACGAGAGCCATTGCCGACCAGGCGAGAACCATTCGCATTCCGGTGCATATGGTGGAAACCATCAACCGTGTCAACCGTACGCAGAGACAGCTGCTGCAGGAACTGGGACGAGAACCGAATATGGATGAGGTTGCGGCACGCATGAAAATGTCCGTTCACCGCGTCGAAGAGATTATGAAGATTGCTCAGGATCCGGTTTCCATGGAAACCCCGATCGGTGAAGAGGAAGACAGTCATCTCGGAGATTTTATCGAGGATGACAAGACTCAGCAACCGGAGGATGCCGCAGCAAGTTCCTATTTGAGGGAACAGCTGTTGGAGGTCATGGACACCCTGACGGAACGGGAGCGTAAGGTGTTGATTCTTCGTTACGGACTGGACGGTGAAATTCCGAAGACGCTGGAAGAGGTGGGACGGATTTTCGGAGTTACCAGAGAGCGAATCCGACAGATTGAAGCCAAGGCAATCCGGAAACTGCACCATCCGAACCGAAGCAAGAAATTGCGGGATTATTTGGATGATTAACAATGCACATTTCACCGTATGAGAAGGAAGCAAGAAATTGCGGGATTATTTGGATGATTAACGGAATCGGGAACCGTACAAACCCGAAGTACAGAACCGGACAACAATCCGGGTGGAGGTTTTATGAGATTATCCGAGCGGCTGCGAATGGTGGCCGATATGGTGCCGAAATGCCGGACGATAGCCGATGTCGGCTGTGATCACGGATACCTGTCCGTATGGCTTCTTCGGGAAAATCGGGCGGACTATGCGATAGCAATGGATGTCCGAACAGGCCCGCTGGCGAAAGCCGGGGAGACCATTTCGTTCTTTCATCAGACGTCACGTGCGGAAACAAGGCTCAGCGACGGGCTGAATGAACTGAAACCGGGAGAAGCGGACTGCATTATCTGCGCCGGTATGGGAGGAGAACTGGTCAGTCGTATTCTGGACAACGGAAGAGACTGTACCGATACCGTAAATACGCTGATTCTCCAGCCGCAATCGGATCAGGAACTGGTGCGACGCACCGTATATCGTCTCGGATTTCGGATTGAGGATGAGAGGTGTCTGACGGAACTCGGAAAATTCTATATTTGCATGCGTGCGGTTCGGACACAGACCTGCACCGAGTTGCCGGATGATGCGGAATTCCGTTACGGAAATGCACTGGTTGCACGGAAGGATATCGAATATCTCGGGTGGCTGACAGCGGAATGTGAGAAGAAGACCGCCATGGTACAACAGCTGATGCGGGCCGGAACGACAGCGGCCGAAGAACGGCTTGCCAGTGCGGTTGAGGAACTGGAACTGCTGTCGGATACCATTCGGAAAATGCTGTGACCGGGGAGATATTGTCGGATACCATTCGGAAAATGCTATAGCCGGGAGAGATGATACCGGCCTGTATGCGCATCATTTGGAAGATATGGTATCGGTCCGAATGCGCATCATTTTACTTAGAAGCTACAAAGGAGACATGGCATGAAAATATGTTTTCAAAATGCAATTTATGACGTGCCGGAAGGAACGTCCTTTACAGAAATGGCAGAGCGGTTCTGCCCAGGGGAAAAGGGGCGGTTTCTTCTGACCAAAGCCAACGGACGAATTCGCGAAATGTATAAGAAATGCAATCAGGATTGCAGTGTGGAGTTTTTGGATATTACCGATGCGGACGCAAGACGGGCCTATGTTCGGGGCGTTTTGTTTATGATGCTGGCAGCCGTGTATAAATGCTACGGAATGGAAGAATGTGTCAGCATTTCCGTGGAGCATTCCATCGGAACCGGCATTTTCTGCAAGAAAAAAGGTCGCCCGATTACCGACGGGTATGTTGCGGAGGTAAAGGCGATGATGACAGACCTTGCGGCTGCAGATCTTCCGCTTGAGAAGCATTGTGTCAACAAGCCGACCGCTGTGCGCATGTTTGAACAGAATAAAATGACTGACAAGGTCAATCTGATGAGATATCGCAGGGAATCCAAGGTCAATATTTATACACTGGACGGATATATCGATTATTTTTACGGATATATGCCGGCCAATACAGGGGCGTTAAAACTGTTTGATCTGGTTCCGTATGAAGACGGACTGATGGTTTTGATGCCGGATGCCACAGGTACCGAGGTGCCGCCCGCAAGAACGTCCGACAAACTGTTTGAGACATTGCAGAGAACCAATACATGGAGCAGTGCGGTCGGAATTGAACTGGTCGGTGATTTAAACAACTGTATCGCCGATGGAGAAGCGGATGATTTGATTCTGGTGCAGGAAGCTCTGATGGAAAAACGAATCGCGGAAATTGCAGAGCAGATTCGTTCGGCGGGAACAAGGAAATTTGTTATGATTGCGGGACCGTCGTCTTCGGGCAAGACATCATTTGCCAACCGATTGTCGATTCAGTTACGGACAATCGGGTACAGGCCGCATCCGATCAGTCTTGACAATTATTACCGGGACCGTGAGTTCTGCCCGAAGGATGAATTCGGAAATTACGATTTTGAATGTTTGGAAGCGCTGGATATTGAGCTGTTTAACAGGCAGATGACGCAGCTTCTGAACGGAGAGCGTGTGGAAATGCCGGAATTTAATTTCAAAACCGGCAAACCGGAATACAAAGGAAACTTTATGCAGCTCGGTCCGGAAGATATTCTGGTTATCGAAGGAATTCACGGATTAAATGACCGATTGTCCTATACGTTGCCCGAAGACAGTAAATTTAAGATTTATATCAGTGCGTTGACGGAGTTGAACATGGACAGTCATAACCGAATTCAGACAACGGATGTCCGACTGATTCGAAGAATCGTGCGGGATGCGAGAACGCGCGGTACCAATGCAAAGGAGACGATTGCAATGTGGTATTCCGTACGTCGCGGAGAAGAGAAGAACATTTTCCCGTATCAGGAATCGGCGGATGTGATGTTTAATTCGGCGGCAATTTACGAACTGGCGGTTCTGAAGACGTATATCGAACCGCTGCTGTACGGGGTTCCGGAGGACAGTCCGGAGTTTCTGGAAGCAAACCGATTATTGAAAATGCTCTCGTATTTGCTGGCATATCCGGCAGAAAGCGTTCCGCATAATGCCATCCTCAGGGAATTTGTCGGAGGCAGTGTATTCCGGGTATAGGAACCGGTTGACGGGATGATGGAAGGATAAGAACAGAGACGAAACAGAAAAAAACAGGGACGAAGCAGGGAAAACAGGAATGAAGCAGGGACGAAACAGGAAGAAGCAGAGACGAAACAGGGACGAATCATTTGTCGAAAGTACTTGCATTTTCCTGCTTCGGTATGATATGATTGTGCAGCAGCACGGGTGGTCGCGCCGATTCGTCGGTGAGGAAAGTCCGGGCTATACAGGGCAGAGTGCCGGATAACGTCCGGTGGAGGAGACTCCAAGGAAAGTGCAACAGAAAAGAAACCGCCACGTACGTGGTAAGGGTGGAATGGCAGTGTAAGAGACTACCGGCTTCGCGGTAACGGGAAGTGCTGTGTAAACCCCACTCATAGCAAGACCAAACAGAAGGCGATACGGCGGCCCGTCGTGTCTTCGGGTAGGTTGCGTTCTGCTTCCGGAAGGAACCAGAGGAGCTGTGCGGTAACGTACAGTCAAGACAGATGATCACCATATACAGAACCCGGCTTACAGTGCTGCATACAAAAAAGAAGAAGGACCGTTTGGCGGCCGAGGCGCCAAAGGACAGTCCTATGTGAGATACGGTGCAATCCGTTTGGATTGCACCGTTTTTTTATGTGTTTTTGACATGGATTTTTGCAAAATACCAAATGCTGCCATACTTTTCTGATTGATGGCAATTGTCTTTTTGGGCAAGGTCATGGTAGAATATTATAAACAAAATCCGCTGTTTCAATCCATGTTTAGGAGGCCAATGAAATGAACAAGAGAATTCTCAGACTGCTTCTCTGCATCGTGCTGTGTCTGTCGCTTATGCCGATATGCGCATTTGCGGATTCCGGAAATACCACCGTTATCAGCGAAGTCGATATTACGTTACCCGCACTGACCGGTGGGCAAACCGTTGCCTCCGCAACCCCGAAATGTATTGCAAAGGCAGGAAAAGATACGTTGGAAAACGTCGTATTTTTCAGCGCCGAATGGGAAGAACAACAAAGCGACGGTACCCGGACGCCTTTGGCAAATACGGATACGTTTATAGCCAATCATACTTACCGATTGACGGATCCGATGTTGTATCCGGACAGTGGATATACTTTTGACAGCAACGTAACAGTTAAGCTGAACGGGAAAGAAATCACTCCGACGGTGGACGCTGATATCGTATATTTCGAATCACAGATTTTCGTTGCGTCCTGCACAGTATCCTTCGTGATGAATGGCCACGGCACCGTGCCCACCGCACAGTATGATGACGAGGGACGCCTGCTCGAACCCGTCCCCGGCTCCGATGATGAGTATGGTTTCGCCGGATGGTTCACAGATACGGATCTGACCCGGCCCATGAGGTTCCCGGCACAACTGACTGAGGATGCCACGCTGTATGCCTCCTGGAAATTGCGTGTTGAGGCAATTGATATTACTGTGACTCAGGCAAAATATACACCGCCCGGCGTAAAACTCGGCGCCTCCTATACGGTAGATAGCAGTACAGATAACACAACCTCTGCCTTTGCCCAGTATATGTGCAAAAACGGAGGTTCGTGGAAGCAAATCAAATACAACTCGGATATTGCCTACGATACACAGAACAAAATTGAATTTACCGTCTCGCTGACAGACTCGGATGTGCGTATGATTGATGAGCTCACCGCAGTAACGGTGAACGGTGCCGAAGGAGCAGATTCCTGCGAAATCAAAAAGGCCGATGACAGCGTTACAGTCACCGTTCTGTACGTGCTTCCGCCCCGGAAGTTCACAGTGAAGTTTGACACCGACGGCCACACTCCGCCCATTCCGGACCAGGAGGTTGATGCCCTTTCCGCAGTAGAAATGCCGGATATGTCCGCCTATACCGACGGTGCATGGCGTTTCAATTACTGGTATTGGGGCGGGAATACATCAAATTTCTGGTATGATTCAACGGCGGTCTGGGATGACATTGTGCTGACAGCCGATTGGCACCACTATGTGAAGGTAACATTTGTCGTAAGCTCTACCGGTGAAAAGATTGAGTGCTGGTACAGAAGTGACAATATGCTGGATTATTGGATAAAAGAGTTGGAAAAGGACGGAAAATATTACGTCCGAGAAGTGTACACAGATAAAAACATGACTCAAATGATTCATGAGACGACCCATATAACCAATGATGTTACGTTGTATGCGGACGCACCGTTAAACGTACGGGAACTGGACTTTATGCTGGAGGAACCGTCTGACGGCAAGACAATGACTCCCGATGTCCGCATCGTCCATACGGATCCCGAAAACAGTGTGGAGATTGAGAAACTCGGACAGTGGTATGTTTCCGACGATGGGAATAACTGGCGAGCCATGAAAGCCGGCGAAACGTATGCGGGTGGGCATTTTTATTATTATTCCGATATGAAATTCAAAGTTACGGACCGCAATAAGTTTTATTTTGACAATCCGGATATTATTGTCAAACGCAACGGAAATGAGTGCAGCTGGTTCTTATACACCGTCGGTCGCGTGGGAAAAGCGTACTACACACTTCCGGGCACCGTGGAGTTCGAACTCAACGGACACGGAAATGTCATTCCGTCACAGGAAGTGGAGCCTCTGCAAAAAGCGGTTTGCCCCGAAGATCCCACCGAAACCGGATGGCAGTTCACCGGCTGGTACACCGACAAAGAATGTACGGTTCTCTACGATTTTGATACCCCGGTGGGCGGCAATCTGTCACTGTATGCCGGATGGGATCCCCGCGTTGATACGGTGGACGCAGATTTTATGTTGCCCAGGCTTCATGGAAAAGCGGACAATACCGTATCAGCATTGACCCCGAATCACAAAGAAGCGAATCTTTCCGCTTCCCGAATTTTGTGGAAGAAAAACACCGGCAGCGGTTGGACGGCTGTGAAATCCGGGGAGGAATTCCTGGCTGATGCGGAGTACCGTGCCGAATTCACCGTCATTGCCGACAGTAAAATTCCGTTTGATGCAAATGTACGGGCCACCGTGCAGGGAAGCGGTACCGGCGTGACCTGCTCGTTGGATGCTTCCGGAAACCTGAAGGTCATTTATACAAAGTATTTGGAGTATACCGATTATGAGGTGACCTTTGATACCGACGGCAAAGGGAATCCGATTGACATACAGACGGTGGAAGAGGGACTCACGGCTACGTGTCCTTCCGCTCCTGCCGAGGAAGGCTATGTCTTTGAAGGATGGTATGCCGATGCTGCTCATACCATACCATTTGACTTTGAGGAACCTGTCTTGAAGGATATGACATTGTATGCCCATTGGCAGCGCATCATTTATAAAGTGAATATTACCCTGCCGGACATTATCGTTGGACAGACGGTACCGAAAAAGGTACAGCTTTCCACCGAATACGGCAAGAAGGGCCTCCGGCAATATGAGATGCAGGTGGATTGGCAGAAGGATGGAAGCCGTTCCGCGAATCCCTGGAGCGGTACTGTCCGCTTTGAGGCCGGTCAGAATTACACCATTCGCAATTTCAATATCATTTTGGTCAATAATGACTGGATTCTTGCCGACGATCCGGAAATCGTTTCGAACTTCGGTACCGTGGAAACAGTATCCGTCAGCGGCAATTACGCCGAAGTGAAGGTTCATGTGACAGTGGCGAATGCCCCTGCACCCGGCGGTCCCATTCTGCTGACCGTGACCTTTGATACCAAGGGACGCGGCACTGTGAATGCACAGACGGTACCGGTGAACGGAGTGGCTGCAAAGCCCGATGATCCCGCTGCCGAGGGTTATACCTTCACCGGCTGGTATACGGACGAGGAGTGCACATCCCTGTATGATTTTGATACCCCGGTGAATTCAAATCTCATTTTGTACGCCGGTTGGAAACAGGCATCTGCCGATGCTCCTGACCCCGACAGTCCGCAAACCGGAGATAACGGAAATCTGTTCCTTTGGACCGCTGTACTGTTTATCAGCGGTGCGGCAATGAGTATAACGGTATGTAAGAACAGAATGAGAAAGAATAATTAGAACGTATAAAAGCGGCGGGATTCGGATTTTGAAATTCCGCCGCTTCTTCGCAGTCATTTTCGCAGTCAATTTTGTATTTCAAAATGTGTTTAATTTTATCGCATATACTTGCTATTTAGTATTTGTAAGCGTATAATATAAGGTGATATTTTATTTTGCCCTGAAATACAAAACAGAATATCGAAAGAGCGGGAAAGGAGATGATAAGTTGGATACGTTGGTTAACTCGCTGAATGAGAAACTGGAAGTGAAAACGGTATTTGAACTTCCTGTTTTCGGCGGAGTACGGATTACGGAATCGGTGGTCGTCATGTGGATTATCATGGGCGTATTGCTCCTGTTTTGCTTTTTGATGACGAGAAATCTGAAAGTGAACCGGATATCCAAACGTCAGGCATTTATCGAATGGGTTGTTGTGAAACTCGAAGGAATGATTGACGGAATGCTCGGACATAAAGCGAAGGGGTATCGATGGTACCTGTTTACGGTTATGGTATTTATCGGATTTGCCAATATCATCGGTATTTTCGGATTCAAGTCCCCAACCAAAGATGTCAACGTCACAATTGCACTGGCGGTGATGAGTATTTTGCTTGTGGAGATTGCGGGCCTGTATCATTTGGGCGTGAAAAAATGGATGCACAAGTTCATTGAACCGTCACCCGTCGTATTGCCCATTAACATTATGGAACTGGTTACAAAGCCGCTGTCTTTGTGTATGCGACTGTTTGGTAATGTCATCGGTGCATTTGTTATTATGGCCCTGATCGAATTGGTGGTGCCGGTCATTTTGCCGCCTGTTTTGAGCCTGTATTTTGACTTTTTCGACGGATTACTGCAGGCATATGTATTTGTCTTTTTAACGAGTCTTTATATTTCCGAAGAAGTGGAATAAACAATTTTATGAAAGAAAGAGGATAGGAATTATGAGTGGAACAATTATCGCAATCGGTGCCGGTATCGCAGTATTGTCTGCAATCGGTGCGGGAATCAGTATCGGTATTGCAACGGGAAAAGCAACGGAAGCCATTGCCAGACAGCCGGAAGCGGAAAGCAAGATCAGTAAGAACCTGATTCTCGGATGTGCACTTGCCGAGGCAACCGCAATTTACGGATTTGTTATTGCGTTGCTGATCATTTTTATGCTGAAATAATTTACAAGAGGTAGCGGAACATGCTGGAAATTGAAGTTAGTACGATTGTATTTACCGTAATCAATCTGCTTTTGTTATTTATCGGCATGCGGATTTTCCTGTTTAAGCCGGTTAACCGGATTCTGGAGCAGCGTCAGGCGGAGGCGGATGCTGCGATGAAGACGGCCGGAGAGCAGCGTGCCGAGGCAGATGAGCTGAAGAAACAGTATGAGAAGGCATTGGAGCAGACGGAGCAGGAACGCACCGAGATTTTGGAAAATGCCCGCAAACTGGCGGATGAAGATTACAATAAACTGTTGGATGATGCCCGTTCGGAAGCAGAATCAATCAAAGCCAATGCGACCGAAGAGGGCGAACGCAGAAAAGAGAGAATCATTTCCGAAGCCGGCAAGGAAATTGCCGATTTGATTGCTGTTGCCACCGAAAAAACGATGGGAAATGCAAGCGATTCCGAACTGTATGACGAGTTCCTGAACAGAATGGGAGAAACAAAATGAAACATGCCACGTTGCAATATGTAACTCCTCCGTCGGAAGAACAAATCATCAGAATGAAAGAATTTCTTCGGAACGAATATGCGGAAGAAGACCTTGTTTTGGATGACATCGTTTTGGATTTGGAGGAAAATCCGGGACTGGGCACCGGATTTATTTTGCGAACCGAATTGAAAGAATACGATTGGAGCTCCCACGGACGTATGAATCAGCTCCGAAGTGCGCTTGGCGTTGTTCACGGACGAAAACCCAAAAAGACGGTAGCGAATATAAAAAAATGTCTGGAAGATTTTGAATTGCAGTCCGGAGAGAGCGAATACGGTCTGGTTTCCTTTGTCGGAGACGGAATCGCCTCGGTGACCGGTCTTGACCATGCGCGGTACGGAGAAATCGTAACGTTTGAGTGCGGCGTCAAGGGTATGGTAATGGATATCCGCCGTGAGGAAATCGGAGTGATTTTGTTTGGTCGGGATACGGACATTACGGAAGGAAGTCGAGTTGTACGCTCGTATCGGATGGCAGGAGTTCCCGTCGGAGACGGATTTATCGGACGTATTGTGGATGCACTCGGAAATCCGATTGACGGAGAAGGCGATGTCGTCGCTTCCGATTTCCGACCGCTGGAAACGCCGGCTCCCGGAATTATGGACCGTCAGCCCGTTACCACACCGCTGGAAACCGGTATTTTGGCCATTGATTCGATGTTCCCGATCGGACGCGGACAGCGTGAATTGATTATCGGCGACCGTCAGACCGGAAAGACATCGATTGCGTTAGATACGATTTTGAACCAGAAGGGCAAGGATGTCATTTGCATTTATGTTGCAATCGGACAGAAGGCCTCCACCATCGCGAAACTGGTTACCACTTTAAAACAGACCGGTGCCATGGAATATACGATTGTCGTCAGCTCGACGGCATCGGAACCCGCACCGTTACAGTATATTGCACCGTATTCGGGAACGGCGCTGGCGGAGCATTTTATGTATTCCGGAAGAGACGTTCTGATTGTTTATGACGATTTGTCCAAGCATGCGGTTGCATATCGCGCTATTTCGCTGCTGCTGGAACGGTCTCCCGGACGTGAAGCATATCCGGGTGATGTCTTTTATTTGCATTCCCGTCTGTTGGAACGGTCCAGCCGCTTAAATGAGCAACTGGGCGGAGGCTCGATTACCGCGCTGCCGATTATTGAGACACAGAACGGAGATGTGTCCGCATACATTCCGACCAATGTCATTTCCATTACGGACGGACAGATTTATCTGGAAAGTCAGCTGTTCTTTGAGGGACAGCGGCCGGCCGTGAATGTCGGACTTTCGGTTTCCCGTGTCGGCGGTGCCGCACAGGCGCAGGTTATGAAGAAGGCATCGGGTACCATTCGAATTGATTTGGCACAGTATCGGGAAATGGAAGTATTTACGCAGTTCTCATCGGAACTCGACGAGAGTACGAAGAAGCAGCTGAACTACGGTCGTGCACTGATGGAGTTGTTAAAACAGCCCCTCGGAAATGCGCTGAGTATGCCGGAACAGGTGGTTCTGCTGCTGGCTGCCGGAGAGCAGACATTTTCCGGTTTTTCACCGAAGGAAATTCCGGCCCGGAAAAAAGAGTTCCTTCAGTATGTGAAGGTGAACTACGCGAGCCTTTACGAAATGATTGAAGAAGAACAGAAGATGAAACCGGGAATTCGGAACCGGGTTCACGAAGCGAGCCGGAAATGGCTGGAACAGCTTTTGTAAATCAGTAACACAGGAGAATTACGATGGCAAATGCACATGAAATTCTCAATCGAATAAAAAGTATTCAGGATACGATGAAGATTACCAAAGCCATGTATATGGTATCTTCCATGAAGGTTCAGAAGGCGAAGAAAAATCTGGAAAATACGCTTCCGTATTTTCAGAACCTGCAGGAGCAGCTGGAGGATATTCTGATTCATTTTCCGGAAATGAGCCACCTGTATTTCGATAACCGTTTTGAGGATGAACAGGAAACGGTAAAGCGTCGATTGTACGTTGTGATTACCGGAGATAAGGGCATGGCGGGAGCGTATAACCTGAATGTGCTGAAGGAAGCAAGACGTCAGTTTGATACCGCGTCGGATTATCGGATTTACGCAATCGGCGAAGCGGGACGGCATGTATTTTTGTCGGAACATCGGCCGGTCGCAACGGATTTTCGTATGTCTTCCAACAATCCGACCGTATATCGTGCGAGAGTGATGGCGGAAACGCTGTTGCAGCAGTACAAGGACGAGCATGTGGATGAAATCCACGTCATATATACGAAAATGAGAAACAGCATGCAGTCCGATGTTAAAGTGGAGCAGCTGCTGCCGTTCCGAACAACGGAATATCTCCACGAAGAACTTTTGAAACGCGAAGGCCGGGAAGCGGTAATCAAAGAGGATATGTCGTATATGGAAATCAGTCCGTCTCCGGAAGAAGTGCTGGAAACCATTGTGCGAAACACGATGACCGGTTTTTTGTACGGAGCACTGGTGGAAAGTCTGGCCGCCGAGGAAAGCGCACGTATGTTTTCCATGCAAACGGCCACCGACAATGCCAATGCGATGCTGACGGAGCTTTCCAAACAGTTTAATCAGATCCGTCAGGCAGCGATTACCCAGGAGATTACCGAGGTTGTAAGCGGTGCCAAGGCGGCACAGAGAAAGAAAAACAAGAAACGACAGTTACGTGTCATGGAGGAAACATGAAACGGATAGGTAAGATTGTACAGATTTCGGGACCGGTTGTGGATGTCGAATTCCGCCACGGGGAGTTGCCGCTGATGAAAGAGGCACTTACGGTGGATTTGGACGGTCAGTGTCTGAAAATGGAGGTTGCGCAGCATATCGGAAACGGCGTTGTCCGTTGTATTATGATGGCACCGAGTGAAGGCCTGTATAAGGATATGGAAGTCGAGGCAACCGGAAACGGAATTATGGTGCCGGTCGGCGAACATATTCTCGGCAGAGTGTTTAATGCGCTGGGAGAACCGCTGGACGGCGGAGCCTCGCTCGATAACAACAATACTGCCGAATACCGCTGTATTCATCGGGAGCCCCCGACTTTTGAGGAGCAGAGCCCGGTTGTTGAGATTCTGGAAACCGGAATCAAGGTTATCGACCTGCTCGAACCGTATGCCAAAGGCGGTAAAATCGGTCTGTTCGGCGGAGCCGGTGTCGGAAAAACCGTATTGATTCAGGAGCTGATTCACAATATCGCGACCGAGCACGGCGGATATTCCATCTTCACCGGAGTCGGAGAACGTTCCCGGGAAGGTAATGATTTGTGGAGAGAAATGAAAGAGTCCGGTGTTTTGGAGAAGACCGCTCTTGTTTTCGGACAAATGAACGAATCTCCCGGTGTACGAATGAGAGTTGCCGAAACCGGACTGACCATGGCGGAATATTTCCGGGATGAGAAAAATCAGGACGTTCTGTTGTTTATTGACAATATTTTCCGATTCATTCAGGCCGGTTCGGAGGTTTCGGCATTGCTTGGACGAATGCCGTCCGCAGTCGGATATCAGCCGACTCTGGCAACAGATTTGGGTGAATTGCAGGAACGAATCGCATCGACGAAGAAAGGGTCCGTAACTTCGGTTCAGGCAGTATACGTGCCGGCCGACGACCTGACTGACCCGGCACCCGCAACGACGTTCTCGCATTTGGATGCAACTACCGTATTGTCCCGTAAAATCGTGGAACAGGGTATTTATCCGGCGGTCGATCCGTTACAGTCCAGTTCGAGAATTCTGGAGCCGGATGTTGTCGGAGAAGAGCATTACAACGTAGCCAGACGGGTACAGGAAATATTGCAGCGATATAAGGAACTTCAGGATATTATTGCCATTCTCGGTATGGACGAATTGTCGGAGGACGATAAGGTGCTGGTCGGAAGAGCCAGAAAGGTACAAAGATTCCTGTCGCAACCGTTCCATGTGGCGGAAAACTTTACCGGCGTTCAGGGCGTATTTGTTCCGTTGTCAGAGACCATCCGCGGATTCCGTGCCATTTTGGACGGAGAACTGGATGATTGCCCCGAAGGAGCATTTTTCAATGTCGGTACGATTGAGGATGTCAGAAAAAAGGCTGAAACATTATGAATGTATTTCATTTACGAATTATTGCATGTGAGCGGGTATTTTATGACGGTGACTGTCAGTCGCTGATCTTTAACGGATTTGACGGGCGGATACAGATTCTTGCGCATCATTCGCCGATGGCAACGACGGTTGCGGTCGGTGAAGTGCGGTATCGTGACGGAGAAGGAACGGAGCATACGGTTATCGTGTCGGACGGAATGGTGAAGGTGGCAAATAACACGGCCGTGCTTCTGGCACTCAGTGCGGACCGTCCGGAGGATATCGATGTTTTGAAAGAACAGCGGGAATTGGAAGCAATTCGCGAGCAAATGCAGCAAAAGCAGAGTATTGTCGAATACAATTTGTCCAGTGCTGCGATGGCACGGGCAATGGCAAGGCTGAGCGGTGCGTCCGCTTTGCATTCCGACAATCTGAATATTTGATTGTAACGCGAAAGTGCATATGCACGGAATACAAACGGTATGATACGCCGACCGGCGCCGAGTCGATCCGTCACCGGGCCGGTGGGCCGATGTGCGGATACGCCGAAGGAGTGCAGGCTCATTTTCGGGGCGGACGGCTTGACAAATGCAGAGAAATGCGTTACAATCCAACAAACAGTCGGAAAACGGCTGAATTCCGGGCTTGTACCGGTTTCGACGGGGGTTTTAAGACTGTGTAAGCCATTCATGTACCGGACCATGTAAATAACCGGAAAAAACTTAAATATAAACGCAGATAATAATCTTGCATTTGCTGCCTAATTAGGCAGCTGTCGGCTCCGGAGAACCCACAATTCGGAATACCGGCATCATCAAAGTGGGAAACGACATACAGTAAGCTTTGCCTGTATGGGCGTACGATGAAGCTACTGAACCTGTAAGCCCGTTTATCGGCGTACGGGAGAGGGAACGGACGCAAGTCGGATAGGTAATCTGTAATGGGAGAAAACGCAGTGGCGAGGCTTTCGGACAGGGGTTCGACCCCCCTCAGGTCCACTTAAAGGATTTTTCCGCAAGGAGCGGAAGAATCCTTTTTTCTGTTGTGCGCCTAGCGGCGCACGTTTCTAACGGGTTAAAGTCCCGAATCCGCCCGGTAGTGGGAAGGATATAGCCGAAGGCAAGGGTGTCGAGGGCGACCTCGAATCTGAAGGAAGCTGGATGTGAGGAACATACTAA
>JAZLJJ010000037.1:0-43556 GCA_045597325.1 Lachnospiraceae bacterium | reverse complement strand
AAAGAAAAAAGCCATTGCCTTTTCGTTCGTTTACTGTAAACTGTTGAGTGTCAATGCATCAGTTTAAGGTATGTGCAGGGGGATGATTAAATGAAGAAGATAGATGTACGTTTTTCAGCTGCTGAGATGGCTGAAGTTCAGAGTATGGTAGGAAAGAAGATGGTTAAATATAAATGTGACCCATTTGAATTTTCTACATCAGTGTATGGTACTGTTGGTGTTTCACTCGAGGATGCAGACTATGTATTTACAAATATGGTAAATGCTATGGACTATTATGGTGAACAGGAAGATGTTGCTTTGTTCAGAGTTGAACGAAAGCCATTCTCGAGTATTCGGTCATTAATTCAGAATCAAATTATGATCGAGACCCCGGTGGAAGCAACTGTTTCTGAAATCTTAGTCGTTAATGAGCGACAACAGCTTTTTGAAAATAATGAGCAGATTTATGAGGTCTTATTAACACGTGGTATTATCTTTAGGTTCCTGGATGGGCACGAACTCTCATTAGAGAAGAACATCTGGTTTTCGGAAGATATTACAGTGGAAAAGGGCTATGATTTGATTAGTCGATTTTCGCCGGAAACAGAATTTGCCGAAGGCTGGAGCGGGGATTATCGTGGCGAATGCTCACGTGAAATTGTTTCATTGAAATAAAACCCCTCCGTTATATATAGTTTTCCCAAAAAGTTGTATATGACGGTCTGTAGAAACAAAGTGATCGAGGTAAAGAAAAAACCTATCGTGATACAGGTGGCCACAAGGTAACTGATAAAAATGCAATCTTTGTTGGGGAGCATTACATGCCCGAGCTCAGAGGATTGACTTTTGAAACATCAATCATATCAGAGTGGCCAAAGCCGGGAACTGATACTCCGAGGCTCTTTCCGGGTGCCTTCAGAAACAATTAAATCAAAGTTTGTGGTGATTTCTTGTAACTTACACTTGACAAGAGGTCATTACATATCAGTTGTAGGGACGAGCTTTACTCCTTTATGATTTTTGGTCACTTAAAATCTTAAAAGAAGTTCGTTCCTTTTTCTATAACAATTTTTATTAACAATTTTTATTTACACAAAATACACAAAATATTTTACAATATTATTGAAAATGTTATTGGCTTATTGTATAATTAATGCGTCTTGAAGGGTATAATATCTTTTATACAGGAATCAAACAGGAATCGGATTGTTCCCTGTTGTTACTCAAAATTGCTTCCTGTTGTTACTCAAAAAATACCCGGAGAAAGCAGGATCGGTTTTGATCTTACGGAGCGTATTTTCGCCCGGGCCTTTTACAAGTTCACGATTTACAGCGGAGATAGAGATATTGGCTTCGGAAAAATGCTGTAAGGACAGGCTCGTGATACCGTCCTGTGCATTCACAGACAGCTATTGTTTCTCCTTCAGGCGAGACAATGCAGTCTGTAAGGTTCCTCAGTTCTTTTACTGAATGGGATACATCAAAGGGCTAAATCAAAGGCTTTTTTGTGTAAAATAAATAAGAGAGTACAGAGAGGGAAAATTATGGAACAGACAAATTTGAAGACGATTACGGATGAAGAAATGAAACGTGCGATTTCCATCACGAATAAAATCAACGGATATTTCACGAGCAAAGTAGTCGGACAACAGTGGCTTGGTTTTTCGCTTATGGTTTCTCTGATTACGAACGGACATATTCTTTTGGAATCCGTCCCCGGTCTTGCGAAGACGACCGCGGCAAAGGTTATGATTGATGCCGTTCAGGGCAACTTTGCACGTGTCCAGTGCACACCGGATTTGCTGCCGAGTGATATTATCGGTACGCAGACGTATCACATGGCCAACAATACGTTTGAAACGAAATTCGGCCCGGTATTCGCCAACTTCGTACTTCTCGATGAAATTAACCGTTCCAGCGCGAAGACACAAAGCGCAATGCTCGAGGCCATGCAGGAGCGTTCGGTCAGTATCGGCGGAGTATCTTACCCGCTTCCGGAAGTGTTCGTTGTTATTGCAACACAGAACCCGGTTGAGCAGGAAGGTACCTACGTACTTGCGGAAGCACAGCTTGACCGTTTCCTGCTGAAGGAAAAGGTAAACTACCCGACGGCAGAGCAGGAAGTGGAAATTTTGAGACGTATCGAATCCAACGTGTTCAAGGAATCCAACAACGTTGCCACGTTGGATGAGGTTCGGTTTTTACAGGGCTTATGTGAGAAGGTTTACGTGGATGATTCCATTAAGCGCTATATTGTAGATATTGTTCAGGCAACGAGAAATACCGATACGATTCTTCCGCCGCAGCTGTCACAGTACGTTGCGATGGGAGCAAGTACCCGTGCCGCAATCGCATTTTTGGAGGTGTCCAGAGCGGTTGCACTTATGAACGGTCGTTCCTTTGTTACACCGGATGACGTTAAGGCTTTCCGCTACGGAATCCTTCGTCACCGTATTATGCTGAACTTCGCTGCCGTTGCCGACGGTGTGCAGGAAGAAACCATTATTGACGCAATTGTAGGAGCAGTAAAAACACCATGAGAATGAATTATATTGCCAGAATTCAGGCAAAGCTTTCCAGGGTGAAGACAATCTATACGAAACGTGTCACAAGCCGCATTCTCGACGGTTCCTATAATTCCATCTACAAGGGACGCAGTATGAATTTCGAGGAGCTTCGGGAATACATTCCGGGTGATGACGTGAAGGATATCGACTGGAAAGCCAGTTCCCGCAGCATGAAGACGCTTGTTCGTCAGTATATTGCGGAGAAGAAACATAATCTGCTTCTTGTTATGGATGCCAACTGCCGTATGTTGGCGGATACCGAGGAGTGGGAAGAAAAACGTGACGTGGCGATTATGGCAGCAGGAATGCTTGCCTATCTGGTCAACCGCAACGGTGATTATGTCGGAGCAATCTATTCTTCCGAAAAGGCGCTTGAGCATTATCCGTTTAGGACCGGACTTGCCAATATCGAGAATATCCTGAATCATTATCACAAAGACGTTACGACGGAGAACAAATCCGACGTGGAGACGGTGCTCTCATATATTGCGAGAAATGAACGCCGCCGAACGATACTGATTCTTGTGACCGATTATGAGGGAATTCGAACGATCCGTGAGAACACACTTCGTCAGCTTTTGTTACAGCATGACGTTCTTGCTATTGTGACGAGTGATATGCCGATGACCGGTAAGAAGGTTTATGATATTGCGGCGAAGCGGTATATCCCGACGTTCCTTTCAAGAAGCAGGCAGCTGGAACGCTTTGAGAAGACGGAGCGGGAAAAGCTCAAGAAGGAATGTGACGAGAAGCTGAAACGGTTCGGAATCGCCAAAATAGAAATCTCGAATACCGATGAAATCGACCGTGAAGTGATTTCACTTTTGGAAATGCATAAGATAGAAAAGAGATAAGCATGCAGACAAATGTTACCTTACAACCGATGATGTCCTTTATGAAACAGCCGCTGTTCATCAGCTTCCTGGTCGGACTGTTCTGCCTTGCGGTATTCTTCTTTCTGCAGTTCTGTAAAAGAAGAAAGACCAAAAAGGTTTCCGCCGAAGCTGCCAAGCCGGTTGCCGTTCGAAATATGGATGCGGCTAAGCCCCGGTATATCGGAAAGCTGAATGTGCTTTCCGAAAAATACAAAAAGGGCGGTTGCACAACAAGAGAGGCATATCTGAGTATGAGCAATCTCATACGTTCCTTTGTGCAGGAGGCAACGGGGATTAACGTCCTCAACATGTCGCTTTCCGACGTGAAGGCACTGTCAATGCCATCTCTGGAAGTACTGATGGAAGAATACTATTCGCCCGAATTCAGCAGTGACGCTAACGGCGATGTATTGCAGTCTATCGCAAAAACAATACAGGCTATTGCCGCATGGAAGTAGAATAAATGGAATATAAAAACGCATGGATGCTTTCCGTCGTGCTGGTAATCCTCCTTCTCTGGGGAATTTACCTTGTGCTGCCGTTCGGAAAGCACGTAAAATTCAAGAAGGGGAACAAGGCAAATGCGCCCGAGTATCTTGCAAAGAGTTCCCTATATAAGAGAAAACGTATTCTGTACCGCATACTGCGTGTGCTTTCGGTTATCGCACTCGCAGCATGTCTGGTTTGCTGTGCAGTCCTTGTGTCCAGACCGTTTGAAACCGATGTTCATGAGGAACCGTTATACGGACGTGACATATTTTTGTGTATGGACGTTTCCGGCTCAGTCAATAAGCTGAATGCGAAGATAGTTGAGGAACTGAAGACGATAGTGGATTCCTCAGAGCAGGACCGCTTCGGAATTATTATTTTCAATACTTCGCCGGTGCTTCTGTGCCCCCTGACGACGGACCACGAATATGTAAAAGAGACGCTTTCGAGAATCAAGGAAAGTGTCAGCGTATTTTTCGATGACGATTCAACGGATAATATAAGTAATAAGCAGTATTATGAGAATCTGGAATACATCACCGGTGGAACGCTTGTGGACAGCGATAACCGAGGAAGCTCGTTAATCGGTGACGGGCTTGCGTACTGTTCGATAGCATTTCCGGATATCGAGAAGGACAAGGAAAGAGTACGTCTTGTCATATTTTCCACAGATAATGAGCAGGACGGTACGCCGCTTTGCAGTCTTACGGAGGCGGCACAGCTTTGCAAAAAGAAGAATATCAAGGTGTTTGGAATCGGAACGTCGAATATCTATTCCGTGAAAGAAGACGAGATGAAGAGCGCCATTACGGGTGCCGGAGGAAAATACTACCGAGAGGGCAATTCCATGAAGGAAATCATTCAGGACATTGACCACGAGGGCAAGAGTCTTCTGGTAGTCAAGACAAACGTGACTGAGCAGGAGAAACCGGAAAATGCATTGATTGCGTTATTGATAAGCGCGGGATTGTTCTTCCTGTTTATGAGATTATCCAGACACTAATGCAAAGGAGACATACAGTAAGCTGTATATAATGATATGATTTTTAAGCCTATTATTCCAATTGTATATATGGCAGTGATATGTGTGGCCCTGCTTCTGCTCAAACGGAAGGGGTGGTTTGCCTTTTTTCGGCAGCTTGTAATTGTACTGCTTCTGTTTGCAATCAATCTCCGGCCGATGATACCAAACGGCGAAGTTACGATCATCAATCAGGAACTGGATGCTGCCGTGATATTTGTAATTGATGATACGGTCAGTATGCTGGCAGAGGATTACGGAAACAACAATGAGACCAGAATGGATGGCGTAAACAAGGATTGCAAGTATATTATTTCGGAACTTGCGGGAGCGTCCTTTTCAGCGATGGTTTTCCATAATCACGCCACCCGTCTGACACCCTTTACGGATGATAAGGAATATCTGTACGGCATAATCGATTCGATTCAGCCGATGTCGGAGGTTTATGCCCGAGGTTCCGATATGAACGTCGGCAAACCCATGCTTGAAGATATGCTGAAGGATGCCAATAAGGATGAGGACAGAAAGGTTATCGTATTTTTCTTAAGTGATGGCGAAATAACCAATGAAAAGGAACTGGAATCCTACAGTGACATTTCCTCCATGATTGATTACGGAGCAGTGCTTGGATACGGTACCGAAAAGGGCGGAAAGATGCACGCCGTCACATATGACGGAATGAAGGAACTTGTGACCGATTACTCCAACCGGGATGACCCCGATTATGCGGCCATTTCCAAAATTGATGAGAAGAATCTGAAGCAGATTGCGGACGATCTCGGTGTGTCATACATTCCGATGGGAGAAACATCCAGACTGGATTCTTTGTTGAACACAATCCGAAAGGAAACGACCGGTGAGGTGGAAGAAGACCGTATCGAAGGCTATACGGATACCTACTATTATTTTGCAATCGCTTTATTGGCAATGCTGATTCTTGAGATGCTTCTGTATCGGCGAAAGGAAAGATAACTTTTGAGAGCAGGCAATAAGATGAATATAGAACAAGAGAAACACAGACAAAAGGAGCGGGGGGGTTCATGCGGAAAATACTAAAAAAGATTATGATTGTTTGTGCTGCGGTATTTTGGATGGTATGTATACTGCTGACAATCAATTACGTGAGCAATGAGCGTATGATTAATCGCTTTGAGGACGGAGAGTATTCCTTCAACATACTCGGTGCGCTGGGAATTCTGGAACCGTATATAGCACCTTACAACGAAGGCAACGTCTTTTTTGAGAAGAAGAATTACGAGCAGGCAATCAAGTGCTATGAGAAGGCACTTTCCAAGAATCCTTCCAAACCGGAGGACTGCCGGATTCGGATTAACATGGCGCTTGCCATGACACTGCCGATTCAGCCGGAGATGGTAAATGATTCGAATCGGAAGGAGACAATCGATACTTTGGATGAAGCGATCCGTATTCTGTGCGAGAACTCCTGCGCGGACCATGAGAACAAATCCGGCAAGGATGTTGACGGTCACTCCAGGAAGGCAACCGAACTTAAGGAGGACATTGAGCGACTGAAGGAGGAACTGTTAAAGGATAAGGAAGCTTCCGGAGAAGACAGTAACCAGGGGTCGAATGATGATTCGAGCGGCGGAGAATCGAAGGAAGAGAAGCAGCGTGAGAAGGATCTTACCGAGCAGCTTAAAGAGATTCAGAATAACGGTCAGCAGGAACGCACGACTTCCCTGACCACGCCGTATATTGATATGGAAATGTATTACGGAAAGACCTGGTAGTAACGGAAATGTTTCTTCAGCGGGGCATGTTTTCTTGTGGAGCTGAATTTTCAAGGCAAATGCATTTTTCATCTCATAGGAAAGTTCGTCCTATGAGATAAAAAACGCTCCGCGAGGATGCACACGCCTGTGCAGAGGAAAAATCAGACAAATCCGCCATTATTTTGACAAAAAAACTTCCTTTTTCAAAGAAATTAAAAATTCTGTTTGTGCACAAAAGGTGATGCTTTGTATTTTTCTTTAAAAAGTATAAAATATTGATGGATGGACAATTACCGTTATATGAGAAAGAAGAATCAGCAGAAACGAAACGGAATGATAATTGCAGAAAATGAGATATAAAACAGTTTCTGCGAAAAGAAGAAGGAGTGTATTATGAAACACTTTCATGTGAGATTTACATTGATGATTGTACTGGTGTCAGTGGCCTGTATGACAATCGGGTGTGAAAATAAAAAGCCTGAATCGAAACAGAAACAGGACCAACAACAGGAGCAGGACGCAAAACAGGAACTGGTGCAGGACGGGGACCAACAACAGGAACAGGACGCAAAACAGGAACTGGTGCAGGACGGGGAGCAACAACAGGAGCAGGACCCAAAACAGGAACTGATGCAGGACGGGGACCAACAACAGGAGCCGTCCCCCACAAATTCCCCAATACTGTCAGGTGCAATGAGCCCTTACGGTATCCCGCATGTAGTTAATGGGAAACCTCAGTTTGTCGACAGTGACGGTGTATATACAACTGATATTCCGGAGAATGGCACTGCCTATGTACGGTGCGATTATCTCGCTGACCCTTTATGGGGGCAACCGGAACAGCGGACGATTTGGGTTGGCATCGACAACAGTATGTCGGTTGTTCCCAAAAACTGTGTGCTTCGCGTACAAATATGCGCACCTTCCAATCCGTCGTTATATGAGCCGTATTTTGACAAGCTGGATGACAAGATGCAGAGTAATGGTTTTCCGATTATCCGTGTGTGGGTGGAAGACAAAGACGGAGCCGTGCTGAATACATACGACAGACCCTTGTTCTGTATTTTGGAAACGAATGTTGAAGAATCCGATATTTATCGTGTCGTGGCCATAAGCAATGATCGGGACGAGCAACTCGAATATGTCTATGAATCGAGTGTACAGGACAATCCTTCTATCCAAAAAGCGATTCGAATCACCTTAATGCATCCATGTGAAGCGATTACATTTATTTCCAAAGACTTGATCGACGAGTGAAATTTATGGGAAACGCAGCATGCTGTAGGCATTAATTGGCTGACAGTTCCGACGGAGTAAATTGCGAGGATTTGTGAGTGTTATACAGATGAGGAATTCACTATTGTGAGTTCCTCATTTTGCTTTTGAAAAGACGGAAACATGCTATTGACAAAACTATTTTTGAAGACATATAATGTATATATAGAACATATACAATATACACCATTGAAAAAGTCAGACAGAAAGAAACGGAGGAATACAAATGGAGTTCGAGAATGCAATCGAAGTAGAAGGCTTAGTCAAGAAATATGATGGATTTACTCTGGGACCGGTTTCCTTTCAACTGCCCAAAGGAAGCATCATGGGATTTATCGGACAGAACGGTGCGGGAAAGTCAACGACGATACGTTCTCTGCTCGGGATTATTCAGCCGGACGAAGGAACCATCCGTATGCTGGGAACGGATGTGAACGAGAAAAAATCCGCGTTACGGGAGGATATCGCCGCGGTATTTGACGAACTGCCGTTTCACGAAGGATTGAGTCCGATGGAGCTGAACAGCATTTTCAAAGGAATATACAAGAACTGGAACAGCGATAAATTTCTGGAGTATCTGACGCGTTTTGAACTTCCCAAAAAGAAGAAATGCGGCAAATTTTCAAAGGGTATGAAAATGAAGCTTCAGATTGCGGTGGCCCTGTCCCACGACGCTAAGCTGTTGATTATGGACGAGGCGACCAGCGGACTCGATCCGGTTGTGCGAAATGAAATTCTGGACATTTTCTATGAATATATGAAAGACGGTGAGGCCAGCATTTTGATGTCCTCCCACATTACGTCGGACTTGGATAAAATTGCGGATCATGTAATGTTTATTGACCACGGAAAAGTCTTTCTGAGCGGTGAAAAGGATGTCATTATCGATGAGCATGCAATGATAAAATGCAGCAAACAGGATTTCGAAACCATTGCCCCGGAGGATTTTGTCAGTGCGAGAGTGACGGATTTCAGCGTTGATGTGCTGGTCCTTCGGCGGGAAGAAGCGGAACGCAAATATCCGAATTTGCTGATTGAGAAAGTGACACTTGAAGATATTATGCTGTTTTATGTCAATCGTCAGAAAAAGGAGTGGTCATAGTGAAAGGATTATTCAAAAGAGAGTGGCGGCTTGCCAAAAAAAAGCAGTTGCTGCTGATTGTGGTGTTTGCGATATTTGCGATTGTTCATGTGATGTTTTTGCTGAGCTTTCAATTCGGAAATCTGTCCCATGATGACGTGATTGGTGAATATGCGGTTCTGAAAAGCATAATTGAGAAAATGTTTTATGCGGAACTGGCCATTTTGCTTCTGGGTGCGGGCACATTTCAGGCGGCCGTGTATGAGGATGCCAAAAACGGATGGATTTGGTATTCGTATACGCTTCCGGGCGGTATCGAAAGAAGTGTTCGGGCCAAATTCGCCGGGATTGTAACATATGACCTTTGTGCGCTGGCAATCGGAAGTCTTTGCGCAATCGGAACTTCCGGACTGACGAAGAAGAGCATGACTGCATCGGAATGGAAAGTCATGATATGCATCTGGTTTGTGCTGGTGGCACTGACCTGTATGACAACGACACTGTGCTATTTTACAAGGGATATCAACAAAACCGTTTTGTTGATCGGGATTGTCCTGCTGCCGTTCATTATTTTGTTTGTAATTCGGATGTGCGGATTGGAAAATGAGGCTGAAGTGCTGCAGCAGATGATCGATTGGAAAGATACCGTAGTGCATATAATCCGTGACCGGTGGTATTTTGTGGCAGCAGTATCGGCGTGTTTGGGAATCGGAAGTTATTTTGCCTCCGTTAAAATCCTGAAGAGAAGAAAGAGGTGACGCGATGATTGGTCTGATTAAACGGGAAATACTGGAGAAAAAGTCCGTTTTGACGATATTGCTCGGAGTTTTGCTTTTTGCGTCGGCGCCGCTTCTGACAAGTTATGCGGATGCAGGTGCGTCCTCCGTTATGTCCGTTTTGTTCCTGCCCATGGGGTATCTGCTGCTTGGTTATATGCAGGGCGCTCTGTTGGAGGATGAACGGCAGATCAGCGCTTATTTTTGGAGCACAACGCCGAGAGGGAAAAACGGAGTCATTGCCGCAAAGTATCTGATGATTGTTCTGACCAGCCTTCTCATTACCGTATATGCTATCGCGACCGGTGTATTGATGAACCGAAAAAATGAGGGCGGTTCCATGATTATTGTTTTGGCAATGAGTTTGATGTTTTTGCAGATTCTGTTCCGAAGCATTGAAATGCCCTTCATTTTTACTTTCGGGGCCAAGAACGGAAATTATGTGAAAATGTGTCTGCTCGGTATTGTGATGCTGCTTATATTGGGTTATTTCTTATTTGGCAAATTACCGGACAGGTTTTCGATGGAAAAAATGATTGATTGGCTGAAAAAGCTTGTGGAAAACGATTTCTTCCGCTCGAAGCTTCGATTGGGAGCCATTCTTGCGGCCGGTATGGCGGTGCTTCTGTATGTGTCCTATCTCATTTCAAGGAGAGGCTATTGGAAGGGCGTTGAGGAGTACGGATGCTGAACGGCTTGTCTTTTGACCGGCATTGTGTTACTCTGTTCACGGAACTGTTGCTGATGTTAATCAAAATGAGAATCCTGCGGCCGCTTTCCGCTGCAGGACACGAAACTGCTTGCTGATTTCATTTGTAAGAGAAGGAACTGCAATGGATATAATTATTAGTAATTCTTCAAAAGATCCGATATATCTTCAGATTGTGAATCAAATCAAAGGAATGATTTTGAACGGGACGCTCGCGGAAGGCGACCCGCTTCCTTCCATGCGAATTCTGGCTCAGCAAATGCGAATCAGTGTGATTACCACCAAACGGGCTTATGAAGAGCTGGAGAGGGAAGGGTACATTGAGAGCTATACCGGAAAGGGCAGTTTTGTGAAGGCTCAGAATTCGGAACTGCTGCGGGAAATGCATTTGCGTCAAATTGAAGAGTTGTTTCAAAAGGCCGTTGAGCTTGCCCGGTTCGGAGATGTTTCCAACGGGGAATTGGAAGAAATATTACGGGACATGCTGTCATAATCGACGAAGTCTGAATAAATAAAAGGATTGATTTTTTGACGACAATCGATTACAATCACTTACTGATGAACAGAAAAAACAGTAAGGGAGTGAGAAGAATGACAAAGAAAAATCGATTCATTGCTTCAGTGTTGGCACTGACGATTATTTTGCTTATGCTTCTCTCGGCTTCTTTTATTGCTGTGGAATCACATCATGACTGTACCGGAGAAGAGTGTACGATTTGTAATCAGTTAGCTGTTTGTGAGACTGTTCTGAAAACTATGGCGACGGTGTTTGCGGTTGCCGTAATCGTTTCCGTAATGACGGAGGAGATTGTTGTACGTCTCGGTTCTCTCAGAGATGATTTTGGAAAAAAGACATTGGTCACGTTAAAGGTGAAACTTACGAATTGAATACATAAAGACAAGGGAGTAGTCTGCCCGAATGGGATATCAGAACAGTCGGACAGAGTGAATCCTTGTCTTTTTTTCTCTCATAGGAAAGTTCGTCCTATGAGAGAAAAAAACGCTCCGCGAGGATGCACACGCCTGTGCAGGGGAAAAATGTCGCTTCGCGACGCACAGGCGGTGCGAGCATATCGCAAGCGATATGCTTTGTTCATTCTCATAGGAAAGTTCGTCCTATGAGAGAAAAAAACGCTCCGCGAGGATGCACACGCCTGTGCAGAGGAAAAATGTCGCTTCGCGACGCACAGGCGGCGCGAGCATATCGCAAGCGATATGCTTTGTTCTCATTTCTTTTTGATGTTGTAATTACGGAGACCGGTTCGAAGATTGAAACCACGTCTTGTTTGTTATTGTTTTGACAGGTAGGAGGCTTTTCTTATGAAAAAAAGAGGTTTATTTGCTATTATTATGATATTGTTATTGGGAATCGTATCGGGGTGCGGAAAACGTCATGACGACAATGACGGAAAACTGCATATTGTCGCCACGATTTTTCCGGAATACGACTGGGTAATGAACGTTCTTGGGGACAAGGCAAATGATGCGGATGTGACGATGCTTTTGAGCAACGGAGTGGATTTGCACAGTTTTCAGCCGACGGCAGACGATATCATCAGGATTTCCAAGTGTGATGTGTTCCTGTATGTCGGAGGAGAATCCGATGAATGGGTCGAAGCGGCTCTTCAGAAAGCACAAAACAAGAATATGATTGTAATCAATCTGATGGATGTGCTTGGAGATGCGGCGAAGGAAGAAGAAATTAAAGAAGGAATGGAAGAGGAAGAAGAGGAAGAAGGAGAAGAGGAAACGGAATACGATGAGCATGTCTGGTTATCACTGAACAATGCCAAACTGTTTGTCAATGAAATCCGGGATGCTCTGATCAAAGCGGATTCCGCCAATTCCGAGACGTATTCGGCCAATGCGGCTTCGTATATTGAAAAACTGAATGAGCTGGACGGAAAATACCGCGATGCCGTTGCGAATGCCGGAGTTAAGACGGTTCTGTTCGGTGACCGTTTTCCGTTCCGGTATCTGACAGAGGATTACGGATTGGATTATTATGCGGCATTTGTGGGATGTTCGGCAGAAAGCGAGGCCAGCTTTAAGACCATCATTTTCCTGGCGGAACAGGTGGATAAACTGGGACTTTCCTATGTGCTGACATTGGAAAACAGCAATACCAAAATTGCGGAAACCGTGATTGCGAGTACGGAAGGAAAATCCGCACAGATTTTGTCAATGGATTCCTTGCAGTCAATCACATCGGCTGACGTGAAGAACGGAGTGACGTATTTGTCTGTAATGGAGAAAAATCTGAGCGTTTTGACAAAGGCTCTGCAGTAATAGGAGAACACGAAATGGCATTGCTGAAATGTGAGAATTTGTGTCTGGGATATGACGGAAGGGAAATTCTTCACAATCTGAATTTTGAAATTACGGAAGGGGAATATCTGTGTATTCTCGGAGAGAACGGCTCCGGTAAATCGACACTGATGCGGACGATACTCGGTTTGCAGCAGCCGCTTTCCGGACAGGTTCTGACCGGTGACGGGTTTCGGCAGAATGAAATCGGATATTTGCCGCAACAAACGCCGGTACAGCGAGATTTTCCGGCATCGGTATGGGAGATTGTGCTTTCCGGATGCCAGGGACAGTGCGGATTTCGTCCCATTTATACAAAGAAGGAAAAGCAGACGGCAGTGGACAACATGAAACGAATGGGCATTTTCGAATTTGCAAAATGCTGTTATCGGGAATTGTCCGGCGGCCAGCAACAGCGGGTTTTGCTGGCAAGGGCGCTATGTGCCACGAAGAAAATGCTGCTGCTGGATGAGCCGGTGACCGGGCTGGATCCGAAAGCAACGATTGAAATGTATCGGTTGATAGAACAGCTGAATAAAGAGGGAATTACCGTTATTATGATTTCCCATGATTTGAATGCGGCACGTTTGTATGCCAAAACCATTCTTCATATCGGTTCGAGTATTTTTTTCGGAACCAAAGAAGAGTATTTTGAGAGTCATGCGTTTTGGGGAATGGAGACGGAAGGCGGTGATGGGATATGATACTGGATAAACTGGAACTGTATCTTCAATATTCATTTGTCCGGTATGCGTTAATTGTCGGGGTACTGATTTCACTCTGCTCTTCGCTGTTCGGTGTCACGCTGGTACTGAAACGCTATTCCTTTATCGGCGACGGCTTGTCCCATGTGGCATTTGGCGCGATGGCGGTTGCGGCAATTGTCGGTTTGACCGATGATATGCTGCTCGTGATGCCGGTTACCGTGCTCAGTGCGGTGCTGTTATTGTGCTCCGGGCAAAATGCCAAAATCAAAGGTGATGCGGCAGTTGCCATGATATCGGTCGGTGCACTTGCGGTCGGATATCTGCTGATGAATATTTTTTCCGATTCAGCCAATCTGTCGGGCGATGTCTGCTCCACACTGTTCGGTTCGCTTTCGATTCTGACACTGACGGAAAATGAAGTAATCCTGAGTATTGTGCTGTCGGCAGTGGTTATCATTTTGTTTCTGTTCTTTTATAATAAAATATTCTGTATTACGTTTGATGAGACATTCGCCAAAGCAACGGGAACGGGAGTGCCGTTTTACAGTCTGCTGATTGCAGTCGTGATTGCGGTCATTATTGTGTTGGCAATGAAACTGGTCGGTTCGCTTCTGATTTCCGCACTGGTCATTTTTCCGGCATTGTCCGCGATGCGTCTGTTTAAGAGCTTTCGTTCGGTGACCTGCTGTTCAGCGGTTGTGTCGGTAACCTGTACCGCCTGCGGTATTTTGATTTCGGTGCTGTACGGGACACCTGCCGGTTCGACCATTGTTGCGGTGGATATTGTTGTGTTCTTCTTATTTTCCGTAATCGGAAAAGTATTGGGAGGTATTCGAAAATGAAAAAGATAAGCACATTTTTGCTTGTACTTGTTTTGACAGCAACATTGACCGGCTGCGAAACGAAGAATGACGGAAAAACCAAAAAATCAAACGGACAATCCGTTTCGGATGTGATTCAGCAGCAAATGGATAAGGAGGACGGAGTCGCTGCAACGATTACACAGACTCCCGAAGCATCGGAGAAAACACCGCCTTCCGGGAATACGGTGCAGGGTGATGTGGATGTCGATTTGACAACGCTCAGCAGTACACTGGTGTATTCCGAAGTCTATAATATGCTGGTTTCGCCGGACGATTATATCGGAAAAACCGTGAAAATGAAAGGTCAGTTTTCGTTGTATTATGCGTATGATGAAAATGATGAAATCATCCCGAACCAGATCTATTACGCCTGCGTTATTGCGGATGCCACGGCATGCTGCCAGCAGGGAATGGAGTTTATTTTGGGAAATGATGCAAAATACCCCGACGATTATCCCGCGGAAGATGCTGAGATAACCGTTGTCGGGGAATTCCGGACCTACATGGAAGGTCCGAATATGTACTGTCATTTGGTGAATGCACAGTGGATTGAATAGAATCCGGAAATTACGAATTTAAAATTTGTTCCGCACGGGCCGGCGCGGCATCGATATGAGCACAGACGTTATCTGCTCCGATGCCTGCGATGAGCCCGTCTTTTTGTCTCATAGGAAAGTTCGTCCTATGAGATAAAAAAACGCTCCGCGAGGATGCACACGCCTGTGCAGAGGAAAAATGTCGCTTCGCGACGCACAGGCGGCGCGAGCATATCGCAAGCGATATGCTTTGTTCCGGTATTTTCATGGGCTGTTCGCTGACATGGGAGAGAACGGGAGAAACACCGTTCGCCCTGCATTTGGAAACCAAAGTGTCCGGCGCGTTCACCGCAGAGGCGTCAATGGCGGGCATGGGAATATATGCGGCATAATTGCCTCCTAAAGCATTTGTAAAAGGGCAGGCACGAGGGCGAATATCCATCTGTGGAAATGAGTTTGTCAGGACGCAAATAAGTTGCCGTTGATGATTTGAGAAAAAGCATATATAATGGAATCTGCGGGATTTTCGGATGATTCCGCAGATGAATACCGGCTACGAATGGATGGCACTATCATGAGAGACAGTTTTGCGGACTATCATCCGCTTTTCAATTTTCTTTATTTTATCATGGTAATCGGGTTTTCCCTTGCGTTGCAGCACCCGCTGGCACAGGGGATTTCCCTTTTTTGTGCTGCCCTGTATACGGCAACGACGGAAGGGAGAAAGGGGCTTCGGTTCCTGATTGGGTACGGGTTGCCGATTGTTCTGCTGACAACACTTTTGAATCCGCTGTTCAACCACGAAGGGACGACGGTACTGATGTATTTCCGAAGCGGAAATCCGCTGACCCTCGAGAGTGTCTTATATGGAATTTCGTCCGGAATTATGCTGTTGACGCTGCTTCTCTGGTTTCGCTCCGTAAACCGGGTTATGACAACGGACAAGTTCCTGTATCTGTTCGGCAAACGAATTCCGGCCTTGTCGCTGGTGCTCTGCATGACGTTTCGTTTGATTCCGAAATTTAAAGTGCAAATGACCGAGGTCGCCGATGCGCAGCGAAGCATCGGACGGGATGTTACGTCCGGCACTCTGCGGCAACGCACGGGGACGGCCGTCCGAATCATCTCGATATTGATTACATGGGCGCTGGAAAATGCCATCGAAACCGCTGACAGTATGAAAAGCCGCGGATACGGGTTGCCGGGACGGACAACATTTTCGGTGTATCGCATGGAAAAGCGTGACAAATGTCTGTTCGCCTGGCTGATAGTTTGCGGAGCGGCTCTGGTGACCGGAGCGGTACTGAAGGTATTTGCCGTTCAGTATTTTCCGATGATTCGACATATGACGCCGGGCAGAGCTGCGGTACCGTTTTATGTGATCTATGCGGCACTGTGTCTGACCCCGGTTGTAATGAATGCAAAGGAGGAGAGAAAATGGAACTCGTTACGTTCGGAAATGTAAGTTTTTCCTATCCGAATCAGGACCGGGAAGCGTTGCGGAACCTCTCTCTTTCGATTGCGGAGGGAGACTTTGTGATTGTATGCGGCCCGTCGGGCTGCGGGAAATCCACACTGCTCCGGCATATGAAAACCTGTTTGACTCCGCACGGCAGACGGAGCGGAGAAATTCGGTTTTCCGGACGGCGACTTTCGGATGTGGATGAGAGAACGCAGGCCGGGGAAATCGGATTTGTGCTGCAGTCTCCCGACAACCAGGTGGTAACCGATAAGGTGTGGCACGAGCTGGCATTCGGGCCGGAAAGCCTCGGATATGACTCTGACGCGATTCGAAGACGGGTGGCGGAGGTAGCCTCATTTTTCGGAATTGAAAACTGGTTTTATAAGCCGGTTTGTGAATTGTCCGGCGGACAGAAGCAGATTTTGAGTCTGGCATCGGTTTTGACAATGAGCCCGAAAATGCTCGTATTGGATGAACCGACTGCACAGCTCGATCCGGTTGCGGCATCGGATTTTCTGGCTTTGCTAGGAAAAATAAATCGCGAACTCGGAATTACCGTTGTGATTACCGAGCATCGCCTTGAGGAGGCATTTCCCTATGCCACACGGGTTGTTGTGATGGAAGAGGGAACGGTTTTGTGTGACGGAACGCCGAAACAGGTCGGTCTGACACTTCGCGAGAATAATCATACAATGTTTCCCGCCATGCCGACGGCCATGCGGGTATGGGCATCGGTGAAGACGGAATCGGAATGCCCGATTACCGTTCGGGAAGGCAGCGATTTTCTGGAGAACGAGCGTCGGAAACACGGCTTGCTTCCGCTTGCCGACGAGCCGAATCGGGAGTATGAGGAAGAGCCGGCATTTTCCTGTAACGACGTATGGTTTCGATATGAAAAGTCCTCTCCCGACGTTTTGAAGGGAATGTCCCTGACGGTACGGAAAGGGGAATTCTATGCCCTGCTGGGAGGAAACGGAACCGGAAAAACGACCTCCCTGAAGGTTTTGGGCGGACTGCGAATCGCCTGTCGCGGAACGGTACGGGCCAACGGAAGAATCGGACTGCTGCCACAGAATCCGCAAACACTGTTTCTTCGAAAAACGGTGCGGGATGATTTGGGCGAAGCTTTGGCGGACCGGAAACTGTCCAGGGAGGAAATTCGCACGAAAGTGGATGAGGTTTTGGAGTTGTGTCGGATAACGGACATTCAGGGCCGGCATCCGTATGACATTTCCGGCGGAGAACAGCAGAGAGCGGCATTGGCCAAGGTGCTTTTGACGGAGCCCGACTGCCTGCTTCTGGATGAACCGACCAAAGGCTTTGATGCCGGGTTTAAAATGATTTTCGCAGATATTATCGAAACACTGACGTCCCGCGGAATTGCGATTCTGATGGTGAGTCACGACGTATCGTTCTGTGCGGATTACGCACATCGCTGCGGGATGTTTTTTGACGGAAAGATTATTGCGGAAGGAACTCCGAGAGAATTTTTCTCCGGAAATGATTTTTATACGACGCCGGCCAACCGGATGGCCCGCAAGGAGATTCCGCAGGCGGTGACGGTTCGGGATATTGTGTCATGCCTTGGCGGACAGAGCGGAACGGAGGCACGCCCGAAGAGTCCGGATTCGACCGGTCGGAAGAACCCGGGCGGGGAGCCGGAGCACCAATCGGAGTGCCAAGCCGAAGACATAACCGAGCACCGGAAGGAATGCCAGACCGAGCACCAAACAGAGAACAAGCCGGAGCACCAAACAGAGAACAAGCCGGAGCACCGGGACGAGTGCCAATCGGAACCCCAACGGGCATCGAAAACCCGGAGCAGACGGTCCGTGCTTTTGACGGTCGGCAGTTTGATGCTGATTCCGGTAACGGTATTGGCGGGCATTTTTCTGCTTGATAACCGGCATTACAATCTGATGGCCGTTTTGGTTCTGTTCGAATGCATGCTACCGTTTTTCTGCTCCTTTGAGGGCCGCAAACCGCAGGCGAGAGAACTGGTGACGATTGCGGTTTTATGTGCAATCGGCGTTGCGGGACGATGCGTATTTTTCATGATACCGCAGGTGAAACCGGTGTTGGCACTGACCGTTATTGCGGGGATAGCATACGGCGGAGAAATCGGATTTCTTGTGGGGGCGACGACGATGCTGGCATCCAATATGATATTTTCACAGGGGCCGTGGACACCGTGGCAAATGGTTGCAATGGGACTTTGCGGATGTCTGGCCGGGGTATTGGCCAAAACAGGTCTGCTTCGGAAAAAACGAATTCCGATTGCGATATTCGGCGCGTTTGCGGCGCTGGTCATTTACGGCGGAATCATGAATCCGGCATCGGCACTGATTGCATCGCCCGGCAGTCTGAACCGGACCATGCTGCTGGCATATTACGCGGCGGGATTGCCGATGGATTTGATTCATGCATTCGGAACGGTCGTGTTCCTGATGATGGCAGCAGAACCGATGCTGGAAAAAACGGACCGGATCAAATACAAATACGGCATTTTACAGGAAGCGAGGAAGGAATAATGTATCGATATTATTTTTTTGATTTGGACGGGACGCTGACCGACCCGGGAATCGGAATTACCAATTCGGTCATGTATTCCCTGAAAAAATACAATATTGAAGTGGCCGAACGCTCGGAACTGTTTCGGTTTATCGGGCCGCCGCTTCGGGATTCCTATATGAATTTCTACGGATTTTCCGAGGAACAGGCGGAAGAGGCGGTTGCATTTTACAGGGAATATTTCCGGGACAAGGGCATTTTCGAAAATGAGGTTTATGACGGAATTCCGGAGCTGTTGTCGGAACTGAAAAAATGCGGAGCGACCATTGTCCTGGCGACATCGAAGCCGCAGGAATTTGCCGTCCGCATTTTGGACCATTTTCATCTGGATGAATATTTTGATTATGTGTCCGGCGCTTCCATGGACAATTCCCGAAACAATAAGCGGGATATTATCGAAGCGGCGATTGAGGCACTGCAAATTACCGACCGCTCGGAGATTCTGATGGTCGGTGACCGGGAACATGACGTGCTTGGTGCCAAGGCCTGCGGGATTGATGCGGCCGGCGTGTTGTACGGCTACGGCAGCCGGGAAGAACTGGTGGCTGCGGGGGCACGTTATCTTGCGGAAGCACCGCGCGGTTTGCCTGCGCCGGACCGGAGCTTGCGATAAGCAACAAAGGAGAGCAGCGCACCTAGCAGGATGACGGACGCGATTACAATTCCGCATACCATAAAAAAGGATTCGGGAAGAATGGTGATGACCGGGTCGGTGTCCGGGTCAAACAGCCAGTCGTTGTTATTGAACACCAGTTTATGGAACAAAAGAAACAGCCGGTCAAAATCAATCAGACAGAAAATCAGGAAAATGACCGGAATAATTACGGACGTGATGGAACATGTACGCAGAATTCGGGCATTTCCGGAACGAAGCCGATAAATGAAAACCGGAATGACAATCAGTGCGGATACGAATCCGGCAATATAGATAATGTTGAAAATGACCTTCACCTCGGCAAAATGAGACAGACCGGATTCCGATGCGGCGAGAGAGGGAAATTTCAGAGCGCCGGTGAAAAACGGACTGCAGTAATCAATCAGTGCGTTGTAGTTCTCTTTGATGACGGATTTGCTGAGGCCGCTCTGTGCTTCGATGTCGAACCATTTGATGCACAGATAATATAACGGTCGAAAATTCAGTGCGATGCCGAGTCCGATTGCGACAAGGCAAAAGAAGAACAGAATGCCGATAAGGGGGTCCGCCCATTTACGGTTGGATTCGGTGTTCGGCACGGAAGATTGTTTGGCCATGAAAATGCCCCCCTGTTCAATAGGAATGTTTTGCAATTTCTGTGAATTTGCAACTTATTTATATCATAAAAAAACGGGCTTGTCCAGTTGAGAAAGATACTGTATAATAGGGCACATGTGCCTGAAACGGGCAAAACGAAAGACCGGAACAGACAGCCTGAAACGGACGAAACGAAAGACCGGAACAGACAGCTTGAAACGGGCGCACCCGCAGAACCGGAATAAACAGCAGGAAACGTAGCAGGTGTTGTATGAGTATAGTAAAGAAATATATCGGTGATAAGAAGTTTTACAGGATGGTACTCGCAATCGGAGTACCGATTATGATTCAGAACGGAATTACCAATTTTGTCAATTTGCTGGACAATCTTATGGTGGGACGACTCGGAACGGAGCAAATGACCGGGGTTGCCATCGCCAATCAGCTGATGTTCATTTTCAATCTGAGTGTGTTCGGAGGCGTGTCCGGGCCGGGCATTTTCAGTTCCCAGTTTTACGGAAAAAAAGATCATGACGGAATTCGGTACTGTTTCCGCTTCAAAATGATTCTGGTGTTTGCGCTGACGGCGATTGCCGTGATGATTTTCGGCAATTATTCCGACAGTCTGGTGCAGTTGTATCTGAAGGGACAGTCGGATGTCGGAGACCCGGAACTGGTGCTGAAATACGGCGTGGATTATTTGCAAGTAATGCTGATCGGGATGCTGCCGTTTGCCGTTACACAGGCCTATTCGGGAACCTTGAGAGAGCAGAAGGAAACCATGGTGCCGATGGTTGCGGGAATTGTGGCCGTCGTTGTCAATCTCGGGTTTAACTGGATTCTGATTTTCGGACACTGCGGCTTTCCGGAACTCGGAGTTCGCGGTGCCGCTATTGCCACGGTACTGTCCCGCTTTGTGGAACTGGCCATTGTGGTTGTGCATACGCATGCTCATAAAAATCGTTTTCCGTTTATTGTCGGTGCCTTTCGCAAAATCGGAATTCCGCGTCCGCTGCTTCGAAGCATTGTCATAAAGGGTGCACCGTTACTGATTAACGAAGGAATGTGGTCGGCCGGAATGGCAATTTTAAATCAGTGCTATTCATTGCGGGGGCTGGAAGTCGTCGCGGCGCAGAATATCAGCAGCACCGTATTCAATTTGTTTAACATCATTTTCATGTCCTTCGGAACGGCCATTTCGATTGTTGTCGGACCTCAGCTCGGAAAGGGAGAATCCGAAAAAGCAGTGGATACGGCACGGAAAATGATTACGTTTTCCGTTATGGTTTCCGTTGCGGTCGGCGGTATGATGATTGTGTTGGCACCGCTGTTTCCGGAACTGTACAATGTGGAACCGTCGGTACGGGAACTGGCAACGCGGCTCCTGGTGGTAACCGGGTGCTGCTGTCCGATTAACGGATTTGTTCATGCGTCGTATTTTACCATCCGGTCCGGCGGCAAAACACTGATTACGTTCCTGTTTGACAGTGTATTTACATGGGTTGTCGTAATTCCGATCGCATTTGTGCTGTCACGGTTCACGGGTCTGCCGATTGTTCCGCTGTATCTTTGCTGCCAGCTGGTGGAAATTATCAAATGCGTGGTTGCATTCTGCCTGATTCGGAAACGTGTCTGGATTCGCAATATTGTTGCATAAGGACCGGCCGATATGTCCGCTGTCATTCGGAAAGGCTTAACAAAATGCGGAATTCGTGATTTTGCTATTTACAATTCGAGTAAAATTTTATATAACTTAAGTAATGCTAAAATTTTTTCTGGTAAAGGAGAGTTATTATGAATCTTTCACCGCTTCAAAAAGCAAGATATGAGTATGTTCCGAAGCTTCCCGGAATGCTTAGAAACGGCATTTCCGAGATTTGCGTTAAGGAAGGCGAGGAGACACGGAGTGTTGCCGATCAGGATAAGATCAAGGCTCTGTTCCCCAATACATACGGTAAGAAGGAAATCACTTTTGAGAAGGGCAAGAATACGGCAGCTGTTAAAAAGCAGGTTGTCGGTGTTATTCTTTCCGGCGGACAGGCTCCCGGCGGACACAACGTTGTCTGCGGTCTGTACGATGCTCTGAAGGCAACCGATAAGAACAATGTTCTTCTTGGTTTCAAGGGCGGCCCGAGCGGACTTCTCGAGGATAATTATGTTGAATTTGATGATGAGTTCATTAATCGTTTCAGAAATACCGGTGGTTTTGATATCATCGGTTCCGGAAGAACCAAACTGGAGACCGAAGAGCAGTTTGAGGTTGTAACGGAAGTTGCCAAGAAGCACGGCCTTACCGCAGTTGTTATTATCGGTGGCGACGATTCCAACACCAACGCAGCAGTTTTGGCTGAGTACATGGCTGCACACAAGACCGGTGTTCAGGTTATCGGATGCCCGAAGACCATTGACGGCGACCTGAAGAATGAGGATATTGAAGCATCCTTCGGTTTTGATACCGCTACCAAGACCTACAGCGAGCTGATCGGTAACATCGAAAGAGATGCCAACTCCGCAAAGAAGTACTGGCATTTCGTAAAGGTTATGGGTCGTTCCGCATCTCACGTTGCATTGGAATGTGCTCTTGAGACACAGCCTAACATTTGCCTGATTGGTGAAGAAGTTGCCGCAAAGAAGATGTCTCTTGCACAGATTACCAATTATATTGCGGATTCTGTAGAAAAGAGAGGCAATGCCGGCAATAACTTCGGTGTTGCAATTATTCCGGAAGGAATTGTAGAATTCGTTCCCGAATTCTCCGCTTTGATTGCAGAAATCAATGAGCTTCTTGCAGGCAAGAAGACCGAAGAGTTCAATGCTCTTCCGGACTGGGATGCAAAGTATGAGTTCATTAAGAAGGGCCTCAGCGCAAGCGCTATGGCTGTATTTGATGTATTGCCTCAGGGTATTCAGCAGCAGCTCTTCCTTGAGAGAGATCCTCACGGTAATGTACAGGTATCCCTGATTGAATCCGAGAAACTGTTCTCCGAGATGGTTAAGAACGAGCTGGCAAAGAGAAAGGCTGCAGGTACATACAAGGGTAAGTTCGGAACTCAGCATCATTTCTTCGGTTACGAAGGACGTTGCGCATTCCCGAGTAACTTCGATGCAGACTACTGCTATTCTCTCGGATACAACGCATTTATGCTGATTCAGTATGGTTACACCGGTTACCTTTCCAAGGTTTCCAATATCAGCAAGCCGGCTGAAGAGTGGATTGCAGGCGGTATGCCGATTACCAAGATGATGAATATGGAGAGACGAAACGGTGCCGATAAGCCGGTTATTAAGAAGGCTTTGGTTGAACTTGACGGAAAGCCGTTCAAGTACTTTGAAGCACACAGAGAAGAGTGGGCAACAGATACCTGTTTCACATATCCGGGTGCTATTCAGTACTATGGTCCGGCTGAGGTTTGCGATCTCACCACCAGAACACTGGCTCTTGAGAAGGGCTGATTCATCCGTTTTTGAAGATTTGTATTTCAAAACCAATGCGGGCTGTGATTATTCACGGCCCGTTTTTTTCTCTCATAGGAAAGTTCGTCCTATGAGAGAAAAAACGCTCCGCGAGGATGCACACGCCTGTGCAGAGGAAAAATGTCGCTTCGCGACGCACAGGCGGCGCGAGCATATCGCAAGCGATATGCTTTGTTCTGGAAAATTTGGAAATACAGGAGATACAGGAAACACAGAGATATAGAGATACAGAGACAGGACAACTCATTTTCCTCGATTTCGTTTATAATCCCACAACAAATGAGGACCGGCATTTTCCGTTTCGGCAAATCGGCTCATCGGGGGGGCTTAATACCTGTGGTGCTACTCGTGGTTTCGGGCGGTTCGCCCGGACTAATCGGCCGATACGAAAACAGTCTGACGAACGGGTTTCGGCTCCCGACATTATTTGCCTATATTCTTGCAAAAGAACTAAAAAAATGATATAATTTTTCTGCTTACGGAATAATACGGAGGTGGCTATGGATTCTTTATATATTGTTATGCCGGCCTATAACGAAGAGGCTAATATTGAAGGTGTTGTACGTCAGTGGTATCCGGTGCTTGAGGGCAAAGCGGAAAATTCGCGATTGGTGATTGCCGACAGCGGAAGTAACGACAAGACCCACGAAGTTCTGACCCGGTTACAGACGGAATTTCCGCAATTGGAGATTTTGCCCGATACCAATCGGTATCACGGACCGAAGGTCATCGCATTATACGATTTGGCGATTCAGAGAGGAATCGATTATGTCTTTCAGACGGATTCCGACGGCCAGACAAATCCGGATGAATTTGACAATTTCTGGCAGAAACGGGAGCAGTTTGACGGTGTGTTCGGAAACCGTACCGCCCGCGGCGACGGCAAGAGCAGAGCATTTGTCGAGAAGGTCGTATGTTTCCTGCTTCGGCTGTATTTCGGCGTGAAGGTTCCGGATGCAAATGCTCCTTTCCGTTTGATGAAGTGCGATGTGGTGAAGAAGTATTTGTATCGGATGCAGGAGGATTATAATCTTCCCAATATCATGATGACAACCTTTTACACCTACTATGGGGAAACGAGAGAGTTTATTCCGATTTCTTTTAAGCCCCGTACCGCGGGAACCAATTCCATCAATCTGAAGAAGATTTTCAAAATCGGCTGGAAGGCACTCGGTGATTTCCGTCGTTTTAAGAAGGAAATGAAAAAGGACAAAAAGGCAGCAAAGCAGGCTCAAAAACAGTAATCGCACCGGTCCGGCAGAAACCGGAGGAGGGGTGAGCCGGAGCAGCAAAATGACTGTGGTGCAGCAGGACAGAAATCAAATAACGGAAATACGGAGAAGGGTTCAGAACACTGAACCCTTTTCGGTCATTTTTATTATTACCGAAATCAAACAGGAAAATGAAACCGCAATCATTGCCGGGAAATTACGGAAAGGAAAAATCAATCCAGTCACCGCCAAGGGACAGTTGGATGATACGGAAAGAATATGATAGAAACAGCGGAATTTTTTCGGGAAAACATATGGAAGGACGGAGAGTATTCGTATGAAGCCGCATACGGATTTGTGCCGAATATTCATGCATATTTGCACCGGGATGACCGGAAGCGCCCCTGCATGATTGTCGTTCCGGGCGGCGGATACTGCATGGTTGTCGGAAGCGAGGGCGAAATTGTCGCACGCGATTTCTTCGACATGGATATGAATGTATTTGTACTGACATACACGACGGATATTACGATGTCGGTACCGCTGAAAGCACAGCCGATGAGCGATCTGTCCCGGGCAATTCGATATATCCGAAGCAACGGGAAACGATTCCGGATTGACGGCAACAAGCTGGGCATTTGCGGATTTTCGGCAGGCGGTCATGTGTGCGCCAGCGAGGCAACGCACTATCGGGACATCGAAGACCCGGACGCAGCACTTGCGACGGTCAGCAACCGTCCCGATACCGTTTTGGTCGGCTATCCGGTGATTACGGCAGGGGAATTTACCCACAAATACTCGATTCAGGCACTGCTCGGAAATGAGCCGTCCGAGGAGGAACTTCGGTATTATTCCTGCGAACAGCAGGTGAGCCCCGATACCCCGCCGTGCTTTATCTGGCAGACGGTGGAGGACAATCTGGTGCCGGTGGAAAACAGCATGATGTTTGCGGAAAGCTGCCGAAAAGCCGGTGTGCCCTATGCGTATTATGCGTTTCCCCGCGGACCTCACGGACTGTCCGCTCCGTTTCGGAAAATGGCTGAAATCGGAACCGGGGAGCCGTACACAATGGAACAGGTGCAAAATGCCGTGCAGGCAGTGAAGGAACATCGCGGAATTCGGGTTTCGGAGAAGCGTCGGACCGAACTGATGATTCAGTTCTTCGGCAATCCGGAGGGCGAGAAGAAGGAAACGGAAGAGAAGCCTCATTTTGATCCGGCAGGCATTCCGTCGTTTGATGATGTTGCAATGTGGCCTCTGTTGGCAAAGGAATGGCTGAAGGGACTTTCGATTTTATAAACGGTTACGTTATAAATGGTTACGGTATAAACGGTTACGGTATAAATGGTTACGGTATAAACGGAAAGGAACGAAACATGGCAAAGTATGTAAGTTCGGTGGAAGAGTTAATCGGCAATACGCCGATTTTGGAACTGGTGAATACGAAGCGGCAAAATGAATGCACGGCACGGTTATTTGCCAAGCTGGAATGCTTTAATCCGGCCGGTTCCGCAAAGGACAGGGTTGCCGTCAGCATGATTCGCGAAGCGGAGCAGAGCGGCCGGCTGCTGCCGGGAGGAACGATTATCGAGCCGACATCCGGGAATACCGGAATCGGGTTGGCATCGGTTGCGGCGGCACGTGGATATCATGCCGTAATCGTTATGCCGGACTCCATGTCGATCGAGCGTATTCAGCTGATGAAAGCCTATGGAGCGGAGGTTGTGCTGACGCCCGGACGGGACGGAATGTCCGGTGCGATTGCAAAGGCGGAGGAGCTGGCATCGCAGATTGAGAACAGCTTCATCCCCGGACAATTTGTCAATCCCGCAAATCCCAAGGCACATTACGAAACGACCGGGCCGGAAATCTGGGATGCCATGGACGGAGATGTTGATATCTTTGTGGCAGGCGTCGGCACGGGCGGTACCATTACGGGAACGGGACGATATTTAAAAGAACGGAATCCGAAACTGACGGTGGTTGCCGTAGAACCGGCATCGTCACCGCTGTTATCCGGCGGAACGGCAGGACCTCACGGACTGCAGGGAATCGGAGCCAATTTTATTCCGGAAATTCTGGACCGGAGCATTTTGGATGAAATAATTACGGTAACGGACGAAAACGCATTTGATGCGGGACGAAAGATGGCAAGGACCGAAGGAATTCTGGTCGGCATCTCCTCCGGAGCGGCTTTGTGGGCAGCAACGGAGCTGGCAAAGCGGCCGGAAAATGAAGGCAAACGGATTGTTGTGCTGTTGACCGATACGGGAGAACGGTATCTGTCTTCGGACATGTTTTCGGAAAGGATGTAACCATGAGAAGCAGTTATAACGGCCTGGAGGCAGTTACGGACGAACTGGTCCGGCATTACTGGGCAGCGATGTTTCCGGCATTTTACGGAGACGGGGCAGAAAACGAAGAAGATAAAATACGGCGTGAAACGCAACTGCTGCACGACGGCATGGTGCAGGCATTTTCCTATGTACTGCAGGAGGACGGCAGAGAGGAGGAGGAAGCGGATCGGATTATCGGACGGCTTTCGTATGTTCGCGAACTGACGGAGACCGATGTGGAGGCGGCGTATGAGGGCGACCCGGCCGCAACGGGAACGGACGAAGTCATTTTGGCATATCCGGCATGCAAGGCAATCGCAACATTCCGGCTGGCTCACGAAATGTATCTTCGGAAGATTCCGATTGTGCCGCGTATGCTGACGGAATATGTGCACAGTCTGACCGGAATCGATATTCATCCGGGTGCGACAATCGGGTCTCATTTCTTCATTGACCACGGAACCGGTGTTGTCATCGGAGAAACGACAACCATTGGAAATCATGTGAAACTGTATCAGCATGTGACACTCGGCGCGAAAAGCTTTGATGTCAATGAGGACGGTTCGCTGGTCAAGGGAATCAAGCGACATCCGGATATCGGAAATTACGTTGTAATCTATGCCGGAGCGACGATTCTGGGCGGTCGGACGAAAATCGGCGATCATGCGGTTATCGGCGGCGGTGTCTGGCTGACGCACTCGGTGGAACCCGGTGAAACGATAACGTTGCGGAACTCGTTACAGGAAAATCTGATATAATTAATCCGTCACGAAAACGTCGGATACAGTTTCCGTTACGGAAAAATCGGATATAGTTTTCGTTACGGAAAAATCGGATATAGTATTAAAAAGGGGCTGTTGCATCGGTATTTTTTTGCCGGGCGACGGCCCCCCCTGTTTCGGTCCGTGGGCGGGGTCATTTTCAAAATTGAAAAAACGACAGTATATGACAAGAAAAAAACGGTCAGAAATAGAACATATGACATCGGTTTTGCTGAAACACAGTTGTAAAAATCAGTAAAAATCGGTATAATAGATAGAACGAAATCCGGATTTTTCCGGTATAAGGAGGAATTTATGTTAAAGGTAGTAAAGACTGAAAACGGTATGGTGCGCGGTCTTGCAGGAAACAATACCCGCGTGTCCGTATTTAAGGGCATTCCGTTTGCGGCAGCTCCGGTTGGCAAGAACCGTTGGCGTGCACCGCAGCCGGCAGAAAATTGGGAGGGAATTCGGGACGCATATACGTTCGGACCGATTTCCATGCAGGATACTCCGGGACTCGGAACCGACATCTATTGCCGTGAGTGGCATGTCGATCCGGAAATCGAGATGAGTGAGGATTGCCTGTATTTGAACGTATGGACCAACGCAAAGAGCGATACGGATAATTTGCCGGTTTACGTTTGGTTCTTCGGCGGCGGTTTTCAATGGGGTTATCCGCCCGAAATGGAATTTAACGGTGAAAATATTGCCAAGAGAGGAGTTGTCGTTGTCAGCGTCAACTACCGTCTCGGCGCATTTGGCTTCATGACCCATCCGGAGATTACCAAGGAAGCTCCGGAGGCTCCGACCAACTTCGGTAATCTGGACCAGCAGGCCGGCCTGAAGTGGGTTGTCAGAAATATTAAGGCATTTGGCGGAAATCCGAAGAACATTACCATCGGCGGACAGTCTGCGGGCGGCGGCAGTGTGATGTCTCATTTGACCAGCAGGCAGAGCATCGGCCTGTATCAGAAGGCCATTGTTCACAGTGGAATGATTCGCAGTCCGTATGATGTGGACCGTTTCATTACGCCTCGTACACTGGCGGAAAATGAACCGAACGGTGTTGCATTTTTTGACTTCCTCGGTGTTCGGACGCTGGACGAAGCAAGAGCACTGGATGCTGCTTTTATTCGAGACAAATACGGTGAATTTGCACAGAGTCATCCCCGGTTCTGCCCGACGATTGACGGTCAGTTTATGGAGGACGACCCGTATGTTTTGTTCCTGAAGGGACAGCATGCCAACGTTCCGATGATTTCCGGTAACACCGGCGACGAGTTCAAGGCTGCCATTTTTGCAGACAACGAGGACGAGTTCCGCAAGAAGGCGGAGAGCATTTTCGGCGAACGCCTGGAAGAATTCCTGTCCTTCGAGGAAGCAAACCAAAGAGACGGCAAGCGCTTTGCTACGGCAGACAGTCTGGAATGTGCTATTAAGGCTGCATTTGCCCACAATGAAGCAGACAGCTATTACTATAATTTTAATCCGGACATCCCCGGCTGGGACAATCCCGGAACGTTCCATTCCGTTGATTTGTGGTTCTTCTTCGAGACGCTTGCGGCTTGCTGGAGACCGTTCACGGGACGTCATTTTGACCTGGCACGCAAAATGTGCAACTACATGACGAATTTCATCAAATGCGGCGATCCGAACGGAAAGGATGCCGACGGCACCGATATGCCGATCTGGAAACCGTATCGTACCGGTTCCAAGTACGGCATGAACTTCCTTGCGGACGGTCCGGTACCGAGTTATACCAATACTCCGTTCAATGATTTCCTGATTGATATTATTACCGGTCAGACCATTCCGCAGAAGAAGCAGGCATTTAACCCGTATTTGCCGTCATGGGAATATGTTCCGGACGGAGAACCGTATGTATTCGGCGACCGGGTCTATGTATACGGCTCCCATGATTCGTTCAACGGTTATGTTTTCTGCCAGAACGATTATGTTTGCTGGTCCGCACCGATTAACAATCTCGGCGACTGGAGATATGAGGGCGTCATTTACAGGAAGACGGCAGATCCGCTGAATTCCACAAACAGAATGTGCCTGTACGCACCCGATGTCACCATCGGACCGGACGGCAGATATTATCTGTATTATGTACTGGATAAGGTTGGCGTTGTCAGTGTTGCGGTTTGCGATACACCGGCCGGACAGTATGAATTCTACGGATATGTTCATTACGAAGACGGAACCCGTCTGGGCGATCGGGAAGGCGACGAGCCGCAGTTTGATCCCGGCGTTCTGACCGAAGGAGATACCACATATCTCTTTACCGGCTTCTGCGGACGCGGCGACAAGTCCCGCCACGGTTCCATGCTGACGGTTCTGGCGGCAGATATGCTGACGATTGTCAAGGAACCGAAGATTGTTGTTCCCGGTTCCTGCTACAGCGAAGGAACAAGCTTCGAGAAGCATGCATTCTTTGAAGCATCCTCGATTCGTAAATTTGACGGCAAATACTATTTCATTTATTCCTCCGAAGTAATGCATGAATTGTGCTATGCAACCTCGGACAGTCCGGAAGGACCGTTCACCTACGGCGGCGTCATTGTCAGCAACGGTGATATCGGAATCGGAACCTACAAGGATCCCGCAATGCCGGTTGCAAGCATTGCCAACAATCACGGCAGTCTGATTCAGATTGGCGACAAACGCTACATTTTCTATCACAGACATACAAACGGAACATGGTATTCCAGACAGGGTTGTGTGGAGCCGGTAACGTTCCGCGAGGACGGAAGCATTATCCAGAGCGAAATAACTTCCTGCGGCCTGAACGGCGGACCGCTTCGTGATACCGAGACCTATCCGGCATACATTGCCTGCCACATTTTCAAGAAGGGTGAAAATCCGTTCTTCGGCGGCCGTGCGATGGTAACTCAGGAAGGACGCGACGGAGACCGCAATCCGGGCTATATTACCGGCATTTCCACCGATACGACCATCGGCTTCAAGTATTTTGATTGCAAGGGCGTAAAAGAATTGGAAATCATGGCACGCGGATATTTCGGCGGACCGTTCGAAATTCGTACCGAGCTGGACGGACCGGTACTCGGAACCGTCAATGTGGAATACTCCGATATTTGGGAAGCATACCGCACGACATGCCCGATTCCGGACGGTGTCCATGCGTTGTATCTGACCTTCAAGGGAAATGGTAACGGACATTTGCAGTCAATCCGTTTCCTGCATTGAGATTTGTCAAAACGGCGGTTTCATTTTTGATATTTCAATAAAAAGTTAAGAATATGCGGCATTTTGACCACGAAAAGTCAATATGCCGCGTTTTCTTTTGGCATTTCTACGAAAAACGGTCGGAATGGTTGCGTGCAACGTCGGATATGGTATAATACTTACGAAGTAAGAAATAAGGCGGAGTATTGCCGACGCGCGGCTCACAACCGGACGGTACGGTTGGAACGGTACGGTGCGGCTCACGGCCGAACGGTACGGATGGAACGGTACGGTGCGGCTCACGGCCGGATGGGGAATGGTACGATGCGGCTCACAACCGAACGGTACGGATGAGGCGGCGGAACGGAAACGCAGAAGACCGGAAATGATTTTTCTGACGGAAACAGGAGAACAGATGATATGGATCGAATTGTAAACAGTTTGCTGGAAACGGATGCATACAAATTCTCGATGGGACAAGGCATTTATCATCAGTTTAGCGATTATAAAACAACATGGTCGTTCAAATGCAGAAATGAGGATGTTACTTTTACCGCTGAAATGGTGGACGAGATAAAGCGACAGATACGTTTGTACTGCGATCTCCGATTTACGGAGGAAGAGCTGGCGTATTTGGAAAGTATCCGTTGGATTAAAGGGTCTTATGTCGATTTCCTGAGATTGTGGAAACCGAGGTACGAGGATTTCGAATTCGGAACCGATGCACCGTGCGGATTGACCATCGAGACTCGGGGAACCTGGCTGAATACATCCATGTATGAGATTCCGACGCTGGCAATTGTCAATGAAGTATATTTCCAGATGCGGTACGATCATCAGGATTTGATGAAGAGCTATACGGAACGCCTGGAAGAGAAAATCGCCAAACTGAAGACGGACGAATACGAAATCGGGCCGTTCTCCGAATTTGGATTGAGACGGCGTCTGTGTGCGGAAGCAGAGGATTTGGCAATTCGAAGATTGTCGGAGGAAACCTTCCCGCATTCGAAATTTGTCGGAACTTCCAATGTATATCTTGCTAAAAGATACGGAGTTACGCCGGTCGGAACGATGGCTCACGAGTGGATTATGTGTGTCGGACAGGGTAATCACAAACATAACCCGGCATATTCCAACTGGTATGCGCTGGATGCGTGGATTAAGGAGTACGGCGTTCTGAACGGAACGGCGTTGACGGATACCATCACCACAGACTGCTTTTTGCAGGATTTTCAGCTGACGTATTCCACACTGTTCAGTGGGGTTCGTCATGACAGCGGTTCTCCGTTTGTCTGGGGCGATAAGATTTTGGAGCATTACAAAGAACTCGGAATCGATGCGACGCAGAAGACGCTTCTGTTCAGCGACAGTCTGAATTTTGAAAAAGCAACCGAAATTTTGAGATATTATAAAGGCAAATGCAAAGTTGCCTTCGGTATCGGAACATACATTTCCAACGATACCTTTGCCACTCCGTTGAATATTGTCATGAAGACAACGATGTGCAACGGAATGGACGTGGCAAAGCTGTCCGATGTGAAGGGCAAGGGAATGTGCAAAAATCCGGAGTATGTAAAATATCTGGAACGGTGTATTGAGTGGCGGATGAACCACTAAACTACAGATGTAGAAAGGAAGAATTATGGAAAAAAGACCTGGAAGAGAGCAAAGTCATGTAACGGGTTCGACGAACGGACCTCATCGTGTCGGTAATGGGCTCGGAACCGGCCCGGTTGGTTCCAAGGATGGGTATTCCTCGAAGAAAACCGGAGGTATGAGACCGAACGACGGAAACGGCGGTTCGGGACGGAAGACGGTTACGAGAGCCACCGGCGGTATCGGTTCGCTTGCAATTATCGGTATTATCATTTATTTCCTGTTTGGAAATAAGCTGGGACTGAACACAACAACGACAACCAATGACGGCGGTGATACGAGCGGCTATGAGTCCTCGGGAGATTCACAGGCAGATCATAATGTGGCAAGCGGATCCCGGGCAAAATATACGACCATAAAGGGAAAGGGCAAAGACACCGTAACCATTATGGTATATATGTGCGGAACGGATTTGGAGTCCAAGAGCGGTATGGCGTCCAATGACCTTCAGGAAATGGCTAACGCTTCATACAGCGGCAATGTAAACGTTATCGTTTATACCGGCGGCTGCAACCGCTGGAAGACATCGGGAATCAGCAACAAGACCAATCAGATATATAAGGTTGAAAAAGGGAATATCCGCTGTCTGGAAAGTGACATGGGCAACAAGTCCATGGTAAAACCGGATACGTTAACCGAGTTTATCAGGTATTGCACCAAAAACTTCAGTGCAAACCGCTATGAACTGATTCTGTGGGATCACGGCGGCGGATCGGTCAGCGGTTACGGATATGATGAGAAGAATTCTTCTTCCGGTTCCATGACGCTCGGCGGAATCAATACCGCGTTGAAAAATGCAGGAGTAAAATTCGATTTTATCGGCTTTGACGCATGTCTGATGGCAACGGCGGAAAATGCACTGATGCTGGATGCATATGCGGATTATCTGATTGCATCGGAAGAAACCGAACCCGGAATCGGCTGGTATTATACCAACTGGCTCAATGAGCTCAACAAGGATACGTCCATGGATACCGTGGACATCGGTGAGATGATTATCGACGATTTTGTTTCCACCTGCAACAAGCAGTGCAAGGGACAGAAAACGACACTGTCCATCGTAGATCTGGCGGAGTTTTCCAATACGGTACCGGACGATTTGACGGCATTTGCAAAATCTGTCGGAACCAAACTGGATAATGACGAATACAAAGAGGTTTCCACCGCACGTTCCGGCGCCAGAGAATTTGCAACAAGCAGCAGAATCGACCAGGTCGATTTGGTCGATTTGGCAAAGCGTATGGGCACCAAGGAAGGTACAGAACTTTCCAAGTCAATACAAAATGCCGTAAAATATAACAAAACGTCATCGAATATGAGTAACTGCTACGGTGTGTCCATTTTCTTCCCGTATCAGAGAACCAACACCGTTGACAGTGCCTGCAAAACCTATGATCAGATTGGAATGGACGATGAGTATTCCAGCCTGATTCGTCAGTTTGCAAGTATGGAAACCGGTGGTCAGGTGGCAGCGGGCGGCTCCGGAAACTCGGTTGTCGGCTCCCTGCTCGGTGGACTGATTTCCGGCGGATCGTCCGGAAGTACGGACCTGATCGGCGGACTGTTGTCCAGCTTCCTCGGAGGCGGTCGTTCCATTAACGGTCTGGACGAGAGCAATACCGCGTTCATGAAGGATTTGGATGTGGAGAAGGCGACCGAATATTACGCTAAGAATTATTTGGATACGTCCAAACTGGTTATTAAGAATATCGACGGTAAGAATGTCATCAGTCTGGAAGACACCCAGTGGGATATTGTGGCGGATGTTCACAAGAATATGTTCTTTGATGACGGTACCGGCTATATCGATTTGGGTCTGGATAATCTGTATACATTCGCAGACAACGGAGATATGATTGTCGATTTGGACAAAACATGGCTCGCTGTTAATGGACAGCCCGTTGCATACTATCATACCGGAACCGAAGAAATCGACGGCGAAACCGTGATTCACGGCTATGTTCCCGCATTTTTGAACGGTGACCGTGTGGAACTTCAGATTGAGTTCAACAAGGAAAATCCGGACGGATGCGTTACCGGTGCGGCATTTGTATATAAGAATCAGGAAACCGATACGGTAGCGAAGAATATGACGGAATTGAACGACAATGATGTCATTGAGCTGATTGCCGATTATTATGATTATGACGGCAATTATCAGGACAGCTACAAGATCGGCACACCGATTACGGTTCATGGAACGCTTCAGGTCAGCGCCGTTGCGATTACCGGACCGGTTCGTATGATGTACCGCTTTACCGATATGTATAATCAGGAATACTGGACAGCACCGGTTGAGAAATAAACAATCGGTGACGGAGTTCTGATAACAAATTGAATTTAGAACAAAGCATATCGCTTGCGATATGCTCGCGCCGCCTGTGCGTCGCGAAGCGACATTTTTCCTCTGCACAGGCGTGTGCATCCTCGCGAAGCGTTCTTTATCTCATAGGACGAACTTTCCTATGAGATAAAAAAACAACCGGCCCCCCGGATACCGTGAAAGGTAACCGAGGGGCCGGTGTTTGCGTCATGATACTTGTTTGAGTGTATCTGATTTATCATTTGATAAATACTTGCGGATATCAGGCTTGCTGCCAATACGATGCGACTTTATGAAAATGATGCAACGCGTCGGACGACTGCCGGTAAATACAAATCAGATGTTTCCGTGAATTGCCTTGACCAGAGAAGTAGGATCCGGAGAAACCTTCTTCGCATCCTGAATGCTGACCAAATCACGGCGAACCAAATCTGCCAAGGCATCGTTCATCGTGCTCATACCCTGAGAACGACCTGCCTGCAACTGGCTCGGAATCTGAATGGCTTTGCTCTCACGAATCAGATTTGCGATAGCCGGTGTTGCAATCATAACCTCGGATGCAAGAACTCGGCCGCTGCCGTCCTTCAAAGGAAGAAGCTGCTGAGTGAAGACACCGCGGATAACATTTGCAAACTGAGCACGAATCTGATCCTGTGCCTCCAAAGGGCTGGCATCGATGATTCGTTCAACGGTCTGTGCTGCTGATGTGGTATGAAGCGTGGACAATACGAGGTGACCGGTTTCTGCTGCGGTGATGGCAGCGGAAATGGTTTCGAAGTCACGCATTTCACCAACGAGAATAATATCCGGGTCTTCACGAAGAGCGGAACGGAGAGCAAGGGAGAAGGAATCTACGTCCTTGCCGACCTCACGCTGATGAATCATTGCTTTGTTATGAGGATATACATACTCAATCGGGTCCTCAATCGTCATAATGTGACGTGCGGAACTCATATTGATATAGTTGACCATGGAAGCAAGTGTGGTGGATTTACCGCTGCCGGTAGGACCCGTTACAAGAACGAGACCACGGGGTGTTTCCGCCATACTGCGAATTGCAGCAGGAAGTCCCAACTCTTCAAAGGAAGGAATAGAGGACTGAAGAAGACGAATACTTGCGGCGAGGTTGTTACGCTGATGATATACGTTGGCACGGATACGAAGTCCGTCGGGAAGCATAACACCGACATCCAGGTCATGACCGGAATTTACATAATTCTGCTGGTCAGGAGTAAGGAAGGAGTAAATCATCTGCCTGGATTCTTCTGCGGTGGGAACCGGATCCAGAATTGTAAGAACGCCGAAACGTCTTGTTGCCAATGCGGTTCCGACCGTAATATGAATATCGGAACACTGATTCTTTCTGGCATAGTTCATTATCTCTTCAAAAGTCATAATGGTATCCCCTTTGCTATTAATTTTTGTGTTACTCAGGAACCACCGAAGACGGCTTTTTGCACATTTTGAAAGATAGCAAAATAAGGTCGCCGCGGTTCGTTTACAAAAAATCTCTCTCAAGTACATGAGAACACAAAATAAGTATAACACATTCACCCATAAAAATGAAAATGTTTATCCAAATAATACTATAATAATTACTAATACCTAATATAAGCAAAACTTAACACAATAATTACTTTTGACATTGACAAAACTTTTGATTTGACTACAATTAACGTGTTAAATGTTAACACATTAATTTATTTTGCAACGGAGGTGTCGTTTTGGACAATCAGGAATTATTTGAGCTTTCAAAATCGTTCATGAGAACGGACCGGTTTCACAGAACGGCCGTAGAATCCGCAGTCAAAGCACTGGGCATACATCGCAGCCAGCACATGATGCTGATGCATTTGGCCTGCTGTCCGGAACCGCAAACGCAGGTGGAACTGGCAAAGGCATTTGAAATCAGTGCCGCAGCAGTGACTGTGACGCTGCAAAAGCTGGAAAAAGCGGGGCTTGTATCCCGCAGTTCGTCGGGCGGCGACGAGCGATTGAAGGTCATTTCCCTGACGGAGAACGGAAAGGCTATGGTGGAGAAAACGCGGGAACTGTTCCGCTCCATTGATGAAGCCATGTTCGCCGATATTACGGAAGAGGAATTGACCATGTTTGCATCCTGCATGACGCGGATGCAGGACAATCTTCGGAAATACAGCCCGGAGGTTGCAACACTGGATTCGTAACGGAGCGGGGCAACCCGAAACCCGTTCACATAAAGAAAGGAATTGACATTATGAAATGGTCTAAGTACATCAAACCTTATCTGCCTTATTTCATACTGGGTCCGCTTTGTATGATTGTCGAGGTTATCGGGGAGGTTATCATGCCGAAGCTGCTGGCGGTTATTATCAACGGTGCCAATGACGGCACACTGACAACCGGAAGCAGTCTTCTGACAATGCTTGCAATGATACTGGTTGCGCTCGTTATGATGGCAGGCGGTGTCGGAGGAGCGTATTTTGCATCCAAGGCGTCGGTCAACTTTGCGGCCGATCTCCGTTCGGACTGCTACCGGAAAATACAGAAATATTCCTTCGCGAATATTGACAAGTTTTCAACCGGTTCTCTGGTGACCCGTCTGACAAATGACGTCACACAGGTTCAGAACCTGATTAACATGGGACTTCGAATGGCGCTCCGGGCACCCGGAATGATGATTTCCGCGTTGATTATGGCAATCATTTTGAATCCGCCGTTGTCGGTTGTATTTGCGGTTTCCGTTCCCTGTATGCTGATTGTGGTCGGCGGAATTATTATGGCCGGTTTCCCGAGATTCGGACGCGTGCAGACCAAGGTTGATAATTTGAACTCGACGGTTCAGGAAAATGTCACCAACGTCCGCGTGGTAAAGAGCTTTGTTCGGGAAGAGTTTGAAATTCAGAAATTCCGTAAGGCCAACCGGGAATTGAAGAATGCCGGTATTTCCGCATCCAAAATTATGATTTTCATGTCACCGGTGATGACCATTTTTATGAACGGAACCATTATCGCCGTAATTCTGATCGGCGGACCGATGGTTTTGGAAAATGGTATGAAAATCGGTGATTTGTCCCAGTTCCTGAGCTATGTGACACAGATTCTGTCCTCGCTCGTTATGGTTACGTTCATGCTGATGTTCTCCTCCCGTGCGCTGGCTTCGGCAAGACGTATCCGTGAAGTTATGGAGGAACCGCTGGATTTGACGGATGACAATGCAGAACAGAAAGAGCTGCAGGTTGCAAAGGGTGCAGTATCCTTCCGGAATGTTTCGTTCCGTTATTATAAGAACAGTGAAGAGTCCGTTCTGAGCAATATCAATCTGGATATTACAGCCGGTTCGACGGTCGGAATTATCGGTTCCACCGGTTGCGGAAAGACAACTCTGGTGTCCATGATTCCGCGATTGTATGACTGCGACGAAGGAGAAATCCTGGTCGACGGTGTCAACGTAAAAGACTACTCACTGTACAACCTCCGCGAGGGTGTTGCCATGGTACTTCAGAAGAACACTCTGTTTTCGGGTACGATTGCGGAAAACCTTGCATGGGGAAATGAGAATGCATCGCCGGAAGAAATGCGTGCGATGGCAGAATATGCACAGGCGGATAAATTTGTATCGTCCTTCAATGACGGATACGATACGATGCTGGATCAGGGCGGTACCAATGTGTCCGGCGGTCAGAAACAGAGACTTTGTATTGCCAGAGCCCTGTTGAAGAAACCGAAAATTCTGATTCTCGATGACTCCACCAGTGCGGTAGATACCGCAACCGAAGCTCAGATACGGGCTGCGTTCAGTTCCAAGGCCGATGAAACGGTATTGCCGAATCCGCAGTATGCCGGAGATCTGAAGAATGCAACCAAGATTATCATTGCGCAGCGAATCAGTTCCGTTATGGAAGCCGATCAGATTATTGTTATGGATGACGGAAAGATTACCGGTATCGGAACTCATGACGAGCTTCTGAAGAGCAATGAAGAATACCGCGAGATTTATGAATCTCAGACCGGAAAGGAGGCGTAACCATGGCAAGAAGTTTGGAACAATTACAGACACAATATAACAGTATTGCCAAGGCAAATGCTTTCAAAGGCGGCGGACATCGTCCCGGTGGCGGCGGTGGTCCGAGAGGCCGAGGAATGGCAACCGGAAAACCGAAGAGCACCAAGAAGACCATCGGTCGTCTCCTCGGTTATATGAAAGGTTTTTACGGACGATTTATTCTGGTTCTTCTGTGTATGCTGATCAGTACCGTTACCTCGCTGGTCGGCGGATATCTGATGGCACCGATTTTGGACCGTTTGACCCGGGAAGTGAATCCGACATTTTCGCTTGACGACATGACCGCTATCGAAAGAAAGGCGGATGGTGTAATCAATTCCGTATTGTCCGCGTTCGGACGGGATTCGGAAGTTATGACATATGTTATGTTCGCATTGATTATCCTTGCATGCATTTATCTGGTCGGAGTTGTTACGACATATGTTCAGGCCCGTTTGATGCTGTCCGTATCACAGGGTATGATTGAACGTATCAGAAATGATTTGTTTGAAAAATTACAGAGATTGCCGGTACGGTATTTTGACTCGCATCAGACCGGTGAAATCATGTCCCGCTTTACAAATGATATCGATAACATTGATGTTTTGTTCAATAACTCGCTGACATCGATTGTATCCGGACTGGTTACACTGATCGGAACCTTCATTTTCATGATATCGACAAGCTGGATTCTGACGCTGATTACGGTTGTATTCATTCCGTTATTTACGTTTGGCGGTCTGGCAATCGGTAAGATTTCCAGAAAATACTATTCGGCACAACAGAGCGCACTCGGTGCGGTAAACGGTTACATCGAGGAAACCGTTTCCGGTCAGAAGGTTATCAAGGTATTTAACCATGAGGACTGCTGTGTTGAAGAATTTGATGCGTTGAACGGTGATATGCGTGAGAAGCAGTTTAAGGCTCAGTTCTGGGGCGGTGTCATGGGCCCGATTATGGGAAATACTTCGCAGGTTTCCTATGCGGTTACCGTTGGCGTCGGTGGTATATTGATGATTAACAACATGATGACGGTCGGCGGTTTGACTGTATTTGCCGGCTATTCCCGTCAGTTTGCAATGCCGATTAACATGCTGTCTCAGCAGATGGCTACTTTCTTCTCTGCACTTGCCGGCGCAGAGCGTGTTTTCGAGGTTATGGATTCCGTTCCCGAAGCACCGGATAAGGCAGATGCGAACAACATGGAAACGATGCAGGGTGATGTTGTTGTATCCAACGTAACCTTCGGCTATGTTCCCGAGAAGACGGTTTTGAAAAATATCAGTCTGTACGCAAAGCCCGGACAGAAAATTGCGTTTGTCGGTTCCACGGGTGCCGGCAAGACCACGATTACAAACCTCCTGAACCGGTTCTATGACGTGGAAGAAGGAACGATTACCATCGACGGTGTGGATATTAAGGATATTAAGCGCGATGTTTTGCGTAAGAATATCGCAATGGTACTTCAGGATACTCATTTGTTCACTGGAACCGTAATGGAAAATATCCGGTACGGACGTTTGGATGCTACCGATGAAGAAGTTATTGCGGCAGCAAAAACCGCTTCCGCTCACAGCTTTATCATGAGATTGTCGGACGGCTACAATACGATGCTGGACGGTGACGGTTCCAACCTGTCGCAGGGACAGAGACAGCTTCTCAATATTGCACGTGCAGCATTGAGCAAGGCACCTATTCTGGTATTGGATGAGGCAACCAGTTCGGTCGATACGAGAACCGAGCGTCATATCGAGCACGGTATGGACCGACTGATGAAGAACCGTACCACATTTGTCATTGCACACCGACTGTCCACCGTTCGGAATTCCAATGCGATTATGGTATTGGAACACGGTGAGATTATCGAGCGTGGTGACCACGATGATTTGCTTGCTCAGAAGGGCCGTTATTACGAGCTCTATACCGGCAAGACCGAGCTTGCCTGACCGGACAGATAAGGCAGAATACAAGGCAGAAAACGTAACGATGATGCAGGGGCCTGAAATTTTTCGGGCCCCTTTTTTCGGGTGTCGGAAACCGGGCGATTTGCATACGGTTGCCGGAAAGCGGGCAGTTGTATGCGGGTATCGGAAGTTGATTATATGTGGTTGCAAAATCGAATGCGAAATGTGATAAAAATGTCAATAAGTTGACTTTGAAATACCGATATGATATAATTTCATGAAAAATAAATTTTACATTTACGAGGGGAATTTGGAGCAGTAAGGAGCAATTTTCATGAAGACTTTGAAACGTAGCAGGACGAATGCAATCCTTGGCGGAGTCTGCGGAGGACTCCAAAAAGCAGCCGGATTTCCGGCCTGGTTGTCTCGACTGATTTTCTTAGCAGGTGTATTTGCAGGCTTTTTTGTACCGGCAGCATGGATATTGATTCCGTTGTATTTTCTGATGTGCCTGGCTATTCCGCGGGAAACCGTGGAGGAAGTAAAGCAGGAGCGCTTTGAACGGGAATTCGGAAACGGGATGAATCCGATGGATATGCGCTCGATGCCATTCGGGAATCAGCCGAATGAGTTTCAACCGAATGGGTTTCAGCCAAATGGGTTCCAGCCGAACGGGTATCAGCCAAACGGGTTCCAGCCGAACGGGTATCAGCCAAATGGGTTCCAGCCGAACGGGTATCAGCCAAACGGGTTCCAGCCGAACGGGTATCAGCCAAACGGGTTCCAGCCGAACGGGTATCAGCCAAACGGATTCCAGCCGAACGGATATCAGCGGAATGGGTATCAGCCGGACGGATATCAGCCGAATGGATATCAGCCGAATGGGTATCAGCCGGACGGATATCAGCCGAACGGGTATCAGCCGGACGGATATCAGCCGAATGGATACCAGCCGAACGGATTTCAACCGAATGGATTCCAACCGAACGGATTCCAGCCGAATGGGTATCCACCGAATGGATATCAGCCAAACGGATTCCAGCCAAACGGAGATCAGCCGAACGGCTATCCTCAGGAAGGAAACCGGGCAAACGATTATTTGTCAGAGGTGGATGTTGCGGATGATTTGCAATCGGCAGAAGATCCGCTGATTGAATTACAACAGACGTCAGTATCGATGCCCGGATACGGTTCTTGCCCGGCTGAAAGCGATGATTGATGTGTCTCGAAATTATCGGAATTTTGCCGGAATCGGAGAGAATATCGACGGCCGTGTGAAATTCATTTATCGGACGGATGAGATTACAGCAAAATAAATCGGATAACAGAAGATAGCATCAGAGAATATCAGATAACACAGATACCATAGATTGTTATATTGTATTCATCTATGGAATGCCATGCATGAATCTTCTTCCGTTGTATACTGTTGTGTGTAATCGCGGCAGACCGAAAGGTCTGCCGATTTTTTGTCTCATAGGAAAGTTCGTCCTATGAGACAAAAAAACGCTCCGCGAGGATGCACACGCCTGTGCAGAGGAAAAATGTCGCTTTGCGACGCACAGGCGGCGCGAAGCATATCGCAAGCGATATGCTTTGTTCTGTGAGAAGCCGCAACTTTTCAGTTTAGAAAAAATTTTTGAAAATTATCAGCACTCTCTCTTGACGAGTGCTAATAAATGTGTTATAACAGGTATAGAACAAATCAAACAGGATGTTCGGAACCGCAAAACAGGATGCGGGGAATCAGGTTGTTTATGGCAAAGGAGGAATGTATTATGATGCCGAGACATTTTAGAGATACTTTATTGGACAATTTTTTCTGTGATGGGTGGATGAATCCGCACAGACCCGGATTTGAAGGAGCTGATTGGATGACCGGAATGATGAAAACGGATATTAAGAAGACTGAGCAAGGCCTGGAGATGTACATTGATCTTCCCGGCTATACGAAGGAAAATGTAACCGCCGAACTGAAGCACGGCTGGCTGAAGATTACCGTGACAACGGTAGACGAAGCCGAGGATGAGAATTATGTATGCAGAGAACGGTTTGTCGGAACCTGCAGCAGACGCTACTTCGTCGGAAAGCAGATGACGGAAGAGGATATCAAAGCAAGATTTGAAAACGGTGTTCTGATTGTCACTGTTCCGAAGAAGGATGTGGAACCGATTGAAGAAAAGAAGTACATTACCATTGAAGGATAGTGAGCGCCGGGGCGGCTTCGGCCGCCGGGCAAAATAACAGGGGTGGCAGCAGTGAATGTTGCCGCGGATACCGGAGGCGGGGCGATCGGATTTTTGCCGGACCTTCGTTCACATAGCCGTGCAGTCGAAAGCGACTGCACGGTTTTTTATCTCATAGGATTAGGGTGTCAAAAGGTCATTACCCATTGATATAAATTGTACCTTGAAAACTTAACACGATGAACAAATACATGGGAATTTATGGTAAACTATAAGTATAAAATTTTGAGGTGATTCCTATGTC
>JAZLJJ010000036.1:0-4809 GCA_045597325.1 Lachnospiraceae bacterium | reverse complement strand
AAGACTGATAAACAGTGGCTTTTATGATTTAGCCACAGCCTATCAGTCTGTGCACGTTAACTATTGAAAGCGCCGTATACCGAACGGTACGTACGGGTGCTGTGAGAGGACGGCGGTTAGTCACCGCCTCCTACTCGATTTTCGGGGACAAATAACGAACGGACCGTAAAATCCGTGAAGCCGGTGTGCATTTGGCTTGAAGAAAAACGGAAACTGTGATAAAATTATTATGTATGTGTATAAGGAACTGCCTTGCAGGAGGCAGAGATTAACTGTGTCCGAACGAAAACGAGGATTACGATGGAAAATCAAATCAGCAGCCGGGGAGAGTTACCCGGCGTCAGAATTAACAAATATATGAGTGAGGCGGGCATTTGCTCGAGACGGGAGGCCGACCGTCTGCTGGAAGAAGGAAGAGTCACGATTGACGGTGTTGTTGCAAAGCCCGGTGACCGTGTTCTGGAAGGACAGAAAGTGCTTGTCGGCGGACAGCAGGCAAAGCCGGTCACGGATGACATTTTGCTTGCGTTTTATAAGCCGAAGGGAATCGAATGTACTTCGGATAAGAGCAATCCGGACAACATTATCGATTATATCCACTACGGACAGCGGATTTATACCATCGGACGGCTGGATAAGAATTCCAGCGGACTGATTTTGCTGACCAATAACGGAGACCTGGCATATCGCATTTCCAAGGCGGGAGACAATCACGAAAAAGAGTACGTGGTAACGACCGACAAACCGCTGACGGAGGAATTTCTGAACGGAATGCAGAAGGGCGTTCCGATTCTCGGAAAGGTTACGGCTCCGTGTCGAATTCGGAAAATGGGCGACCGGATGTTCAACATCGTACTGATTCAGGGGATGAACCGTCAAATTCGGCGAATGTGCGAATATTTCGGATTCCGGGTTGTTTATCTGAAACGAATCCGGGTTATGAACATTTCCCTCGGTTCGTTGGAAAAGGGACAATACCGGGAAGTTACGGAAGAGGAACGTCAGGCATTATACCGGCTTTTGTAAGTCGGTGAGCGGCGGGAATAGGAGAACAGGATGGACGAGAAGAAGGAACGGATTCGGGAACTGACCGCATTGCTGGATCGTGCTGCGTACGTTTACGAGCAGGAAAACCGCGAGCTGATGAGCAATTATGAATACGATGCCTTATATGATGAGTTGAAAGCATTGGAAGAAGAAACCGGTTACGTACTCGGCAACAGCCCGACACAGCGCGCCGGTTATGAGGTCCTGTCGGAGCTTCCGAAGGAAAAGCATGCCTCCCCGATGCTGTCATTGGATAAAACGAAAGAGGTTTCCGCACTGGAATCCTGGATTCTTGATAAAGAGGGCCTGCTGTCATGGAAAATGGACGGCCTGACGATTGTGCTGACATATCAAAACGGAGAACTCGTCAAAGCGGTTACCCGCGGAAACGGTGAGGTTGGCGAGGTTATTACGAACAATGCGAAGGTCTTTAAAAATGTTCCTCTCCGGATTTCGTATCAGGGAGAACTGGTCCTTCGCGGGGAAGCCGTAATCCGGTACAGTGATTTTGAAAGAATCAATGCCGCCATCGAATCGGATGAGGAAAAATACAAAAATCCGAGAAATCTCTGCAGCGGGACGGTAAGACAGCTCAATAACGAGATAACGGCAAAGCGCAACGTGTATGTGTTCCCTTTTGCGTTAATCAGCATGGACGGAACCGCCGGCTTTGCGACACGGCAGGAGCAGCTTCGGTATTTGCGCGAACTTGGCTTTGACCCCGTGGAATACAGGACGGTAACGAAAGAAACCATGGCGGAAACGGTTGCCCGGTTTGCGAAGACGATTACGGAAAATGATTTTCCGTCGGACGGTCTGGTTCTTTGCTACAATGATATTGAATACGGAAACAGTCTCGGTCGAACCGCGAAATTCCCGAGAGATGCGATTGCATTCAAATGGAAGGATGAAACCAGAACCACGGTACTTCGGGAAATCGACTGGAGCCCGTCGCGTACGGGTCTGATTAACCCGGTTGCCGTATTCGATCCGGTGGAACTGGAGGGAACCACGGTTCGGCGTGCAAGCGTTCATAATCTCAGTGTGATGGACGAACTGCAGCTGGGAATCGGGGATGAAATCGAGGTTTACAAGGCCAATATGATTATTCCGCAGATTGCCGACAATCATACGAGAAGCGGACGTCTGGTGATTCCGGATACCTGCCCCGTATGCGGAGGTCAAACGGAAATCCGTGCCCTGAATGAAGCCAAATCTCTGTATTGCGTCAATCCCGACTGTATTGCCAAGAAGATCAAAATGTTCGGTCATTTTGCGGAACGGGATGCGATGAATATCGACGGATTGTCCGAAGCAACGCTGGAAAAGCTGATTGCGCAGGGCTTTATCCGGGAGCCGGCCGACTGTTTCCGCCTTCGGGAGCATCGGGACGCGTTTGTGGAAATGGACGGATTCGGTCAGAAATCATTTGATAATCTCATTGCGGCTGCGGATAAGGCCAAAACCGTCAGCATGCCGAAATTTTTATACAGTCTCGGAATTCCGGGAATCGGACTGGCCAATGCCAAACTGATTTGCAAAGCATTTCAATATGACTGGTCGAAGGTGGAATCGGCATCCGCGGAGGATCTGTTGGACATTGAGGGGCTCGGCGGTGTGCTGGCCGGTAATTTTGTTCAGTACATGCAGGACGAAGCAAACCGGACGATGATAGCTCATTTGCTTGAAGTCGTTGAGTTTGAGGCACCCGAGGCCGTTTCAGAGTCTCCGATTACCGGGAAGACGCTGGTCATTACCGGCAGCGTGACGAAGTTCGCCAACCGGGATGAACTGAAGGCATATATTGAACAACTCGGTGGAAAAGCGGCGGGGTCGGTGTCCGCGAAGACCGATTATCTGATCAATAATGATACGGAAAGCAATTCCGCCAAAAATAAAAAAGCGAAGGAGCTGGGAATTCCGATTCTGTCGGAAGATGCGTTTCTGGCTCTGGTCAAAGGAGAGCAGTATGCCGATTAAAGTGCAAAATGATTTGCCGGCGAAGAAGGTCATGATTGACGAAAATATCTTCGTTATGGATGAAAACAGAGCGACCACGCAGGACATCCGTCCGCTGTCGATTGCCATTTTGAATTTGATGCCGCTGAAGGAGGATACGGAAGTTCAGCTGATGCGCAGCATGTCCAATACGCCGCTTCAGATTGATTTGACGTTCTTAACAACGGCAACGTATGTCGGAAAAAATACGGCCAAAAGTCATTTGGATCAGTTCTATCTGACCTTTGACGAGGTCCGGAACCGGAAATTCGACGGGCTGATTATTACCGGCGCACCGGTGGAACAGATGGAGTTCGAAGAGGTTGCGTATTGGGACGAACTGAAGCAGATTATGGATTGGAGCAAAAGCAATGTGACAAGCACGCTTCATATTTGCTGGGGTGCACAGGCGGCGCTGTATTACCATTACGGAATTCCGAAGATTCCGCTTGAGAAGAAGCTGTTCGGTCTGTTCAAGCATACGGTGATGAACCGCAGAGAACCGATTGTACGGGGCTTTGACGATGAATTCTGGATGCCGCATTCAAGACATACAACCGTTTCGAGAGAGGCGGTTCAAAACCATCCGGAGCTGACCGTTATGGCAGAGTCGGAAGAGGCCGGCGTATTTCTTCTGATGGCCCAAAACGGACGCCAGATTTTTGTGATGGGGCATCCGGAGTATGACCGCGTTACCCTGGACAGGGAATACAAGCGGGATTTGGCAAAGGGACTGCCGATTGATTTGCCGAAAAATTATTATCCGAATGACGATTGCGAGCAGAAACCGATTCTTCGCTGGAGAGGACATGCCAACACGCTGTATACAAACTGGTTAAATTACTATGTATATCAGGCAACACCGTATGATATAGGTCGTATCGGTGAACAATAAATTTGTCAAATGACAACTGGATTGTCAGAAAAAATAAATAATCGAATACCGATTCATTCCTGAAAAAAATGCTGAAAACCATCGCTTGAAGTTCACGGGAGCATTTCGTATACTGTACATGAGAAGAGAGGGGAAACTCTTCGTGTATCGAAGTTATTGGGTGAATTTATCTTTTGTTGCAATGATGGATTAAGGAGGGCATTGCAATGGATTTGAGCGAACGCTTCTTGGAAGCCGATGCAGCAGAACATAATTGGGATTTGATCGAAACCGATTACATGGAGGACAGAGAGTTTGATTTGCCGCTGTTTACGGATGCGTGCCGAATTACGATGAATCTGTTCGCACCGTACCGGTCGCAGATGGAAGTTCCGAAGGATTTGTTGCAACTTTGTGTGAAGCTGTATAAGTTTTCACAAAATCTGTTGGCCAGCGACATGGAGTATGAATGTGCGAAACGGGTTGCGGGCGCATTGGCGGGAATGTTGACCGGAGACAGCATTGACTGTCTGTCCGGGAATGAACCGGATGAAAATGTTCTGATTGTGGAAGGTTTCAGCGGTATGTACCATGAACTTCAGATGTCGAATTTCGAAATCGATTTTGAAGAGTTTGTAGTCATGCAGGCATAGCAAATCGAGCAAAACGGACATTGACACAGGAAAGCAGGATTCCGTGAAGATTACGGAATACCCACGAACCAATGAATTGTGAGCAAAACAAAAAAGAAGAGGGGCTGTGAAATAACCCCATGAAAAAAAAGAGGCTATCTGGGCGAACCCAGGTAGCCTCTTTTGTGTTATAATAGTCTTACCAATGAACCACATAACACGAAATTATTCTAACCCAAAACAGGGATTTTTACCAGT
>JAZLJJ010000035.1:0-47964 GCA_045597325.1 Lachnospiraceae bacterium | reverse complement strand
TTTTTGTCTCATAGGACGAACTTTCCTATGAGAGAACAAAGCATATCGCTTGCGATATGCTCGCGCCGCCTGTGCGTCGCGAAGCGACATTTTTCCTCTGCACAGGCGTGTGCATCCTCGCGGAGCGTTTTTTTGTCTCATAGGACGAACTTTCCTATGAGACAAAAAAAGCAGGACCGCCGGTTTCGCCGATAGTCCTGCTTTCTTCCTTCTTATCAATCTTTTTGTATTACAATATTACGCGATTCAGTCCATCGCCTTACTCAAAAATGCTTTCAGTCGTTCACTCTTCGGATTGCCGAATACTTCATCGGGAGTTCCGGCTTCTTCGATACACCCATCGGCCATAAAAATGACCTTATCCGCCACATTTCTCGCAAATTCCATCTCATGCGTTACGACAATCATCGTGCTTCCGTCTGTATTCAAACCGACCGAACAAAATCGCGGTTCTGTCTCTCCCGGAAATACAGGATATGAGTAAGAATCCGGCAATCCGTTTATCTCGTAAACTGCGACATAAACAGCCATGCCTGTTCACAGGTATGCTGACGGCACTCATGGCCCTGGCCGCTGATGCTTCCGAGCACGGTCCGGCAAACGCCGTCATCACTGTCAAAATAATGCAATGTCAAATCACTGTTTCTGGAATCATCATGAATGACACGAATCCTGTCACCGTCGATTCCCCAGATTTTATTGGTCCATTCCTCCTGTGCCTCAAAGCGAACATCGTATTTCTTCACAACCCGGTTCACTTCGAACACATAACGGATTCGTTCGGTACATTTCAACGCCTGGAACGGAAGCTCCGGCAACGGTGTAATTTCACCGCCCGTATAAAATACGGGAACCGGAACGGAGCGGTTGATTTCACACGGAGACGGCTGTCCGGACGAATTCTGTCCGACATCAAAGGTCGCGTCCATCGGAGCCAGTGCGGCAAAAACACCCGGATATTCCTGGAAACAATCCCAGGATTTGCATCCGCCCATCGAAAATCCGCTCGCATATACGCGGGATTCATCGATATTGTAGCGTTTCTTCAGCTTGCCGAGCATTTCCACAATTTCGGTAGCCGTACTGTTCAAATGATTTTCAATCGCAATCAGCAGGAAATTATATTTCTGTGCAATGCAGTTCCAACCGGACACATTGCTGATATACATTGCCGAATCTCCGCCGCCGTGAAACGCAAATACAACCGGTGCCGGGCCGTTATCGAACACGCCCTGATTATAATATGCCACATACCCGATTTCATGTTCCGTCGTGTCTTTGTCATCTCCCCGGTTATCGGCAGACGTAGTAACCGTGACAGTGCCCGGTTCTTCAATCATACCGAGTTCCGACAGCATCGGTTCCTCTTCCAGATTTCCGCACCAGCGTCTGTGACGTACCACAAAGCTGTCGAAATCTTCTTTGTATTCTGCCATATCCTTAATCAGCAGTTCTCCGCAGACATCCATCAGTCCGTTGTTGATGTCGTCGGAATTTCCGATGGATACAACGGGAATATCGGACCGCTCCGGCTTCGGAACGACGGACAACCCGTTCAAAATGCAAACCGCCGGTGTAATCTCCCCCGGTCCCCAGAGGAATTCTCCGTTGACGGTTTTCAGATAATTCTTTGCCACAAAATCGGCAGACTTGCCGAATGCATAAATATAAGTACGGAAAATGGCTCCGCGGATAAAGCAGTCACCCCATTCACCCGTAAACCGGTTCTTCATGGTAACGACACCGTCGCGAAAATACTGATGAATTTTCGTGTTGGCGATAATCTCCGGATACAGTTCGGCCGGTGCATTGTCCCAGCCTCCCTCACAAGTCGGATCAATAAATACCACACTCGAATCATACTTTGCAGCCACGTCCGCCAAACCGCATTCCTCTGCCCACTTTCGGCATTCTTCCGCCGTTCTTGCGGTCTCCTCAAATACAAGAAGGTACGGTGCCATAAACCCATAATTCACCACACTGACCGTCTTCTTTGTCTTCGGAACATAGACCGTAGCCGTAAACGTGTCAAACGTGTGACTCCATATTTTTCCGCCGTCCGCAAACGTTGTGATTGCGGGCATTTCCTTCATTCCCATAACAGCCCAAAGCCTCCCAATCCAAATAATTTATATTACGCAAAAATGCCCCGTCGGAGCATACTTCAGTATAGTCCGGCAGAGCATTTCCGTAAATGTCATAAGTTATCATATCCCTGAATCCGGATTCACCGGTCTGGTGATATTCCGGGCCCATTCGTCTTTTCGAAAATGCCGCAGCACCCAGGGCCATTTGACAAATTCATCCGTGCACAGCAGCATATACACGATTGCCACATCCAGTTTCAGCACAAATGCCGCCAGCAGTCCGAGCGGCACCGCATACAGCCACATGGTGATCGTATCGCACCGGAAACCGAAACGGGAATCTCCGCCGGAGCGAAATACCCCGCAAATCAGCGTCGTGTTGACCGCCGTTCCGAAAATATAGAAAATATTGATTCGCAGCATCAGCTCGAGCAGTGCCGCCGCATTGTCCGTCAGATTCGCAAAGCGAAGGGCCACCGGCGTCAGTACGGCAATGACTATGCCGCCGATTGCGGCTGCTGCCACCGAAATCCACAAAAACAGCCGGGCATGTCGTTTCGCCTCCTCTGTCTTGCCGGCACCGAGTTCCTGGCCGAGCATGACCGCCGTTGTCGTTGCAATTCCGTAACACAGTGCCGTGCCGAAATTCCGCACCATGGACACAAAGGAATTGGCCGCGACGGCATCCCCGGAAATATGGCCGAGAATCGCGGAATACGCGGAATACGCAATCCCCCAGATCACGTCATTTAAAATCGCCGGTACCGCCATTTTCATAAAATCCCGTTCCAATACCTGCGTAAAGCAAAATGCATAGCGGGGGCGCAGTTTCAGATCCCGACTCGTCAGCGACACGAACAGGCACAGCACCAGTTCGACCAGACGGCTGATGGCCGTGGCCATGGCAACTCCGGCAATTCCAAGCTTCGGAGCGCCGAACCATCCGAAAATGAACACGGCGTTCAGTAAAACGTTGGTTCCCAGGCTCAGTGCCTCCGCCACCGTACAGATGGTCATTCGTCCCGCGCACCGCAGCGTTGCCAGATACACCTCGGTGATGCTCCAGAACACCAGCCCCGGCGCCGTAATCCGAAGATAGGTCATGCCGAGTTCGATCAGCTCGCTTTCATCCGTGTATACAAGCATCATTTGCCTCGGAATCAGCAGCGAACAGACGGCCACCAGCGACGCAATCAGCACCGCATACCGAAGCGCAATTCCTTCGATCCGTTCTACCGTCTTGTGATCTCCCTTGCCGAAATACTGCGCTCCGAGCATGGAGACTCCGGTGCCGAGACCGAAGAAAAAGAAATAGGTTATGGACGAATACTGATTGGCGAGCGAACTGGCGGACACCTCATTTTGCCCGACCGAATTCAGCATCAGGACGTCCGCGTAATTGACCGCCGCATTAATCAGGTTTGTGATAATGGCGGGGATGGTCAGACGCATCAGTTTTCGATAATACTCAGGTTCCGCTCTCATCGTTCTGTTCCCTGTCCGTTTCCCGTTGATTGTCCGTTTTCGGCGCCTGTAATTCCGCGCCGTTATGCGGTTTCGCGCCGTTCTCCGGTTTCGCGCCGTTCTCCGGTTCCCGGTCCTGTTGGCCGAGGTCCGTTTTCGGCGTCATTTTTCTGTTTCGAAGGCATTCGATTCCCTTCCACAGCAGACTTCCGGCAAGAATTCCCACAACAAAAATGAGGACAAACGGAAGAAATCCGAAATCCTTCACTCCGTCTCCGCTCTGTTCGGAACCCGTCCCGTCTGACCGGGGTTCTCCGGTTGCCGCGGTCGGGCTTGCGGTCATTTGCGGTGTCGGCTGCGGTTGTTGCGTCGGCGTCGGTGTCGGCGTCGGCGTCGGTATCGGTGTCGGCTGCGGATTCGGTTCCAATGTCGGCGTCGGTGTCGGCGTCGGCGTCGGTATCGGTGTCGGCTGCGGGTCTTTCGTATTCCAGAATTCCGATGTGCTTCTCAAATCATCCGGTTCCGTTGTCTCAAGCCAGGACAGACACAGCTCCGGATAATGTGCGCCGATCAGATAATCTGCCGCCAGTTCTGTCAGAAAACTTCCCACCAAAACATTCTCAAACCACCGGCCCAAATCGCTCTGATTGTCCTTCTTGGGCTGTTCGCTCATGGTTTTTCGCAAACCGTCCTGGAATTTCTGTACATAATTGTCCCGGCTTTCCGTCTTCTCCAGCAGCCATTTGATAATCGATTCCAGCGTATCCGTCTGTTTGCGCAGTTCCATCGGTGCCCGCGCTCCGGTAAATTCTTTAAAATACTCCGTCATCGCCTTGCGATATTCCGAATATTTCTCGGTTGCTTCCCAGGACGGAAGACACAGCGTGATACCGTACCGGTCATAGCCCCATTCGCGGGGTGCCAGCCGTGTCACGATATCCAAATCATTGACAATGGCGAAAATGTTTGCATCCGCTGCAATCGCCTCCTTCGGAACGACCGTTGCCGGACATTCGAAACAATATGTATACACCGCTCCGTTACCGAGGCTGGCCGGAAGTTCTCCTGCCGCAATTCCCTCATTTACCAAATGACCGGTCACATTGGCAACCGCTGCCGCCCGGCTGTACCCGGTAATCCACAGTACCACCGTCCGATTGTCAAACTGTTTCAAATACTCCCGGATTCCTTCGTAAACCTGTCGGCCCGCATCGTGAAATCCCTGATGTTCATCCGTATTTCCGAGCGTCATGTTGCTTGCCCATTCCGCCCCGTAGGAACCGCCGCGGATAGCAACCGCCACCAGCGTCCGCTTCCCGATGTTCTTGCTTCCGATGGCATATCCGATACTGTCCGCCGTCGGTTCGGGATAATGAACGGACTCCTTTGTATAGGTAAATCCGAGCTTATAAAATAAATCCAAAATGCCTGCCGGGCCGGCACCTTTCCCCTGTCCGAACGCAGACATTGCCATTCGTATGGAAATCGCCGCCAGGTCCTTGCGATAGACATATGAATTGCCCGAAAAATACTCATCACTGTATACAAAGTCCCCGTCGTGCACCTCTAATGCACCGTTGCCGTCGAATTGAAGGGAACTCAGATAGGCAAATGAACCTGTAATTTCCGTACTGTCCTCACCGGTCGCCGCACTGTCTTCACCGGTCACCGTGTTGTCCCCACCGGTCGCCGCACTGTCCTCACCGGTCGCCCGCAGTTCCGCTCCGTTTGCGGTGCATACCGACAAAAGAAGCGCAATTATCAGCCAGAGGCAGATCCGTCGATTCCGTTTTGCATTTCGATTCTTCATGTTTGTCACTCTTTCTCAAAATGATTCTCATATCGGGTACGGTCTTTTCTTACAGACCGTTTCCCACTCTCCCAAACCACATTCACCCGTTCTCCGTTTGCTTTGTTAACAGTGTATCATATTTTCGACAAATTTGCATATGGATTTTTCTGTATTTTCTGCTGACAAGAACAAAGCATATCGCTTGCGATATGCTCGCGCCGCCTGTGCGTCGCGAAGCGACATTTTTCCTCTGCACAGGCGTGTGCATCCTCGCGGAGCGTTTTTTCATCTCATAGGACGAACTTTCCTATGAGATGAAAAACCCGTCTGTGATGTCACAAACGGTTTTGTTTCGATATGAAAATATGTTTCTTTGCCGAAACGACGGTTCGGAATGCCTGCGGTTCTCCCCGTACAATTTCGCCCTTTACTTTGCCGATTTCTTTGCGGTTGTCTTTTTGGCGGTTGTCTTCTTCGCCGACTCCGTCTTCTTTGCAGTCGACGACGTCTTCTTCGCCGATTCTGTCTTCTTTGCGGTCGACGACGTCTTCTTCGCCGATGATGCCGGTTTCTTCGCCGGTTTCTTTGCGGACGATGCCGGTTTCTTCGGCTTCTTCGGCTTTTCTTCCTCGTCCTTTTCCTCCGTTTCGTCTTCCGGATCGGCTGACACCAGACTGAACAGACCGGACGTCAGGCTGCCGACATTGACATTGCCAAGCAGTCCGCCGAGCAATCCGCCGCCGGCCGACTGGGTTTCTTCTTCCTCTTCTTCCTCATCCTTCCCGCCACCGAGCAGTCCGCCGAGCAAACCTGCAGCGCCGGATGACTGGGACTGATTGCCGCTGCCGAGCAGTCCGCCGAGCAGACCCGCCGCACCGGACGACTGGGACTGATTACCGCTGCCGAGCAGTCCGCCGAGCAGACCCGCTGCACCGGACGATTGTGTCTGCTGACCGCCACCGAGAAAACTCAGCAGCATCGGAGCTGCCGCCGTCATGATATTGCCCGTTGCCGCACTGCTGACACCGCTCTGCTGCGCAACCTCATTTTGCGAAGGCTGATTGCCACCGAGCAGGGACGGCAACAGGGACCCGATAACACTGCGAACCTCGCCTGCCGATGCACCGGATGCCTTGCTGATGCTCTTTACGTTGTCCGCGCTTAAAAATTTCTTGGTAATGTCCTTTACATTCATACATTCTTCTCCTTTAACCCATACAAATTTACGGATTTCGTCTCGAAAATCATGCGATTACCGATTTTTCTGCCTCTTTTTTACGGTAATGTGTCGGCTCATTTTACATGTTCGCACAATTTTACGTCATTACAGGTAAATTTTATTATTTTCGCATATAAATGTCAATAAAATCAAGGTATTTTATTGAAATGAATTTGCCTTTTTGCTATAATCCAAATATGTGGTGAATGTACAAGATATAGTATTTATTTCTATGTGCAACGCTAAATAAAACAAAAGGAGAATCCCCATGGCTGAAAAGAAAACTCATACCATTGTAGCAGTGGACGCGACCGACGAAGCTCCCAAGAAGAAAAAAGCTACCTCTGCCAAGAAGAAAGTCAATGAGAACGGCCAGACCGTCATTGAAGTAACGGAAAGCGGCAGCGCAACCCCGTATCGTATCGGTGCTGTTGTACTCTGGCTTCTGGCAATTACCGCCGAAATCATTGCTATTCTTACCGTATTCGGCAAGATCAATTTCACCTTCCTCGGCACAACCACGATTCTGGTCGGATTGATTGTCATCGATTTGATTTGCGTTATTATCGGTTCCCTGCTTTGGAAAAAATCCAACAAAATCGATCCCGCATCCAAGAAGAACAAAGCCGGTTTCTGGATTTGGAACAATCTCGGTTTGATTGTTGCAATCTTCGCATTCCTTCCTTTGATTATTCTGATGGCGAAGGATAAAGACAAACTGGATAAGAAAACCAAAATCGTTTGTATCATTGCCGCAGCATGCGCACTTGTTATCGGCGGTCTCTGCAGTATTGATTACAACCCGATTTCCTCAGAAGAAAAAGAAGCTGCGGAAGCTGCTATTAACCAGGATGTTTACTGGACACCCTTCGGAAAAGTTTATCATTTGGATGAAGACTGTCAGGCTCTCAACAACAGTGATACCCTGAAGGAAGGCTCTGTTGACGCTGCGATTGAAGACGGTCGTACCCGTCTCTGCTCCTTCTGTGCCAAGAGACATGAGGAGATTAATACGGACGGTTTGAAGACGGACGGTAATGAAGACGCTGCGGAAGAAGCAGACGAATAAATCGACCGAAAGAGCCCTGCTCTTCTGACATCCGTCAAGCGGATTCGATTTACTGAAACAAGAAACTGACAAAGGTCGTCGTAATTCGAGGATTCCTCCTGATTACGACGACCTTTTTGTTGTCTTTATATTTTCACGGTATCCAATGCCTCTGCGTCCGTTCTCTTCCGCAACGGTTTCGTAACGTTCCTGCCTGAGGACGCGTCGTTCGATTCTTCCCCGGTTCCGCATTTTCAAACCGCTACCAGGCAAAATTACCGAACACAAAATCCTTCATGACACCGAAGAATTCCCGCAGCATATTGTGCGGCAAATATTTTCTCGTGGACGGTGCAACCACCGCGCTCACATTGGTCAAACCGCTTTTGCGGGCAATTCCGAGTGCCCGGTACATATGAAAATCATTTGTTACGATTCCCACCGACGTATCCCCGGACGGCAGTAACGGAATACTGTAAGCAAAATTCTCGGCTGTATTGACGGAGCGTTCTTCCCGAATCAGCCGGTCCTCGGAAATGCCATGCCCGGTCAGATACCGGTACATCCCTTCCGCCTCCGAAATCGGTTCGTTGTCCCCCATTCCGCCGGACACAATACACCGAACTTCGGGATGCTCCTCCAAATATTGAAGTGCCGTTTCCAGACGGTACAACAGCACCACGCTCGGCCCGTCTTCTTTCCATTGTGCGCCAAGAACCAGAATATAGTCCACGTCCGCTTCCTCCGAATGAAAGCGGGATGCAACCAGACATTCCACCGTTGTCAGCAGCACAAGTCCGAGTGCAACAAGCAAAATAAGCACAATCTTGAACGCTCGCCCCAAACGGCTCCACAGCTTTCCGTACGCACACGGTATCAGCAGCAGAAAGACGGCACCGATCAGATACCAGATGCGGTAAAATGTGTTGCCTGCACCGACATTCTTCACAAATGATCCGTACCCGATATTAATCATTGCCAAAATCAGATAGCATACAATTCGAATCCAAAGCCACATTTCAGAACTCCTCCCTGCCTGTCAGGAACGTCTGAATCACGTCTTTCTCTGCCGCAACACTTCCCTGAACGGATTCCGCCGAACCGCCGCCTTTGGCTCCCAGCTCATTTCGCAGTGCCGTATTCAGCGCCGCAACCGTTCCGCCTTCCCGTTCCAGCAAATACCGATATCCGGACTCCGTCTTCAGAAACACCGCAATCGTTCCCGCATACCACAGTTTCAGTTCATTTGCAGCAAACCGCAGAATCGACGCATCACGGCTTTCCGGCCATAACACAGCCGACCGGTTCAGGCGCTCGCCGCCGTCCGCATATCCGTCCTTTGCAGCCATTTCCCGAATCGATCGTAATACCGTTTCTCTCTCTGCGGAAATAAGCTCAAACTGCAGCGTCCGGTTCTCATTTTTCATTCGTTCCACTGCCGACGACAACTGATTCTGCTTCACGGACAGCTGTTGCGACAGTGTCTTCAAAAGGGCAATCCGTTCTTCATAATCATCCATTGCACGGAATCCGCAGCGATACTGAATCCGGACTCCGCCTTTATAATTCTCCCAATCCGTAATTTTAAAGCAGCCGACTTCTCCGGTGCTTCTCACATGCGGAACACAGCAGGCGCACAAATCCACCCCTTCGATTTCCACCAGGCGTACCGCCTCCCGAAGCTCCTTTTTGCTCCGGTATGACAAGGTTTCCAGTTCTTCGGCAGTCGGATACCACGCGCGAATGGCATGATTTTCAACGATGACTTCGTTGGCCTGACACTCCAGTTCCCGCAGTTCCTCCTCCGTGATTTTGCCGTTATAATCCATGGTGGCGGAATTGTCGCTCAAATGAAATCCGACGTTATCATATCCGAAGCGGTTGTGAACCAGCCCCGAAAAAATGTGTTCTCCCGAATGCATCTGCATATTCCGATACCGGTAATTCCAGTCGATTTCGCCGTGTACGGTCTGTCCGTTGGCAAATAACGCAGCCCCCTCCGGCACCGAAACCGCATGGCGAATGATACCGTTTTGAATTTGCACATCCGTGACCGGATATCCTCCGAGAATGCCCCGGTCCGGCGACTGGCCGCCCTCGAGCGGAAAGAACAGAGTCGTGTCCAGCATAACCCAAACCGTTCCGTCAATCTGTTCCGTCTTCGTGACAACGGCATCAAATTCGGTATCATATGATCTTGTTTCGTACGCTTTTTCCATTATTTTCAATCCTTTGCAATATTTTCCGTAATGCGTCTCACACACCCATTCAGATTACAACAAAACACAAAAAAAGGCAAGTTTTCACTTGAGGGAACCTCTCATTTTGACTATAATAAAAGTAATTATCCGGGCTGCCGCAGCCTCGTCCGAGTCGATGATTCTGCGGACCGATGCCCCTTTAGGAGGTTACTTATGGAGAATACATTCTGTAAAATGCCGCTGTGGAAATGTTCCCGTGACCTTTCCGCCGTAGCACTCGGCATCAAGCCGGCCGAAACGGTCATTCGCGATGCCAGACTGGTCAATGTATGTACGCATGAAATTCAGGAACATATGGATGTTGCCATTCACAGCGGTCGTATCGCCCTGGTCGGTGATGCGAGCAAATGCATCGGAGAAGGCACCCGCGTCATCGAGGCAAACGGTTCCTATATCACTCCCGGTCTTCTGGACGGACATATTCATATCGAATCGTCTATGCTGAGTGCCGGCGAATATGCCAAGACGGTCATTCCTCACGGAACCGTCGGCATTTATTATGACCCGCACGAAATTTGCAACGTACTCGGTCTTGACGGTGTTCATCTGATGATGGAAGATGCCGCGACAACGCCTTTGAAAGCCATGCTGACAACGCCTTCCTGCGTTCCCGCCGTTCCCGGTTTCGAGGACTCCGGCTCCGGCGTAACATCCGAGGACATCGCCCGCGAAATGCAGCTTGACAATGTTGTCGGTCTCGGAGAAATGATGAATTTCCCCGGCATCCTGAACCTCAACGAGGAAACCCATGCAATTATCGGCAACACCATGAAAGCCGATAAGGTTGTTACCGGACATTATTCCGTTCCCGAAACGGAAAACGGTCTGAATGCATACATCGCGGCCGGAATCCGCTGCGACCACGAATCCACACGTGCCGAGGACTGTCTGGAGAAGATGCGCCGCGGTATGTACGCACAGATGCGTTTCGGTTCCGCATGGCACGATCTTCCGATTGTCTGCAAAGCAATCACCGAGCATGAAGTAGACTCCCGGTTTGCGATGCTCATTTCCGATGATGTTCATCCGTTTACACTCAAGAATTACGGACATATCGATTATATTATCCGAATTGCGATTGCCAACGGCGTAAACCCGATTACAGCCGTTCAGATGGCCACCATTAACTGCGCGACCTGCTTCCGTATGGATCAGGATCTCGGTTCCATCACACCGGGCAAATGCGCAGATATCGTATTTGTCAACGATCTTGCCAAATTTGACGTTACCCGCGTTCTGATTGACGGTGAGGAAGTTGCCCGTGACGGCGCCATGACGGTTGACTGGGAGCCGTATCAGTATCCGGAATTTGCGATGAATACCATGCACGTCGGAGAAACCATTACGAAGGACACGTTCCGAATTCCGACTCAGAAGACCGGAACTGCCCGTATTAACGTCATCGAGATTATTCCCGCGCGTGTCAGCGACCACGGAATTCAGTGTGAAATTCCGGTTGTAAACGGCTGTCTGGAATCCGATGTATCTCAGGATATTCTGAAAACTTTCGTATTTGAGCGTCATCATGAAACCGGAAAACACGGTGTCGGCTTTGTCAAGGGCTTCCATATCAACTGCGGTGCAATGGCATCCACGGTTGCTCATGATGCCCACAACCTGCTTGTTGTCGGAACCAACGACGAGGATATGGCACTTGCCGCAAATACTCTGATTGAGTGCGGCGGCGGTATGTGTGTTGTTCAGAACGGCAAAGTTCTCGGCCTTGTCAAGCTGCCGCTGGCCGGTTTGATGAACCCGCTTCCGAATGAGAAAATGAGCGCCATTGTCTCGACCGTCAACGACGCCTGGGTTCAAATCGGATGCGACATCGTTTCTCCGTTTATGACCATGGCACTGATTCCGCTTGCCTGCATTCCGGATCTCCGTCTGACCGACCGCGGACTCGTCGACTGCAACAGGTTCTGTTTCGTGCCTTTGGAAATCGATTGACTGCGGCAATAAATCACAAATAAATACGGAGCTGTTGCCGAAACGAGTGGGAATTCTCTTTCCGGTAACAGCCCCGTTTTTTTGTTGTTTGTCTGACCGATTTGCCGCAATCCGGGACTCGGTGCCCTATTTCAAACGGCTGATTTCACGCAGCTGATGCCACATATATTTTGCCGGTTTGATTCCTCGCAAATAACTGTGTCCCTCAATACGCTCGCGCATCCGAACGGAAACATCACAAACTTTTTTCCCTTCGAAAATCAGTCGGGCAATCGTATCCGGCTCCGGTCCGAAGGACTGTTCCGTCAGGAAACGGTCAAATAATCGGCCGTCATACATTCTCATACCGCTTGTCGGGTCGCTGAGCGTTTGTCCCGTCTTTTTCCGAATTTTACGGCTTAACATCCAGTTTCCGAGCATTCTCAGATTCTTCGGACGTCCGGAGTTCAGGAACCTGCTTCCGATTACGATATCGCACTGTTCCTCTTCCATCATCCGCTCCATGGCCGGCAAATACTGCGGATCGTGCTGTCCGTCTCCGTCCAGCTGTACCACCGATTCGTATCCGTGTTCCTTCGCATATCGGATTCCCGTCCGAAACGCTTCCGTCAGCCCCCGATTGACCTCATGTTCCACAATCGGCCATTTATGCTCCTTACAGATTTGTGCCGTTGCATCCTTCGACCCATCGCTCACGATAATAAAATCATACTGTGGCGTAACTCTGCGAAGTTCCTCCACAACCGACACAATATTGGCTTCCTCGTTATATACGGGAATGACGACCAGTAGTTTCATTTTTCCTGTCCCCTTTGTCTGTACTTGTTTCTATTCGCAGAACAAAGCATATCGCTTGCGATATGCTCGCGTCGCCTGTGCGTCGCGAAGCGACATTTTTCCTCTGCACAGGCGTGTGCATCCTCGCGGAGCGTTTTTTATCTCATAGGACGAACTTCCTATGAGAATGAACAAAGCATATCGCTTGCGATATGCTTCGCGCCGCCTGTGCGTCGCGAAGCGACATTTTTCCTCTACACAGGCGTGTGCATCCTCGCGGAGCGTCTTTTATCTCATAGGACGAACTTTCCTATGAGATAAAAAACCCCGGGGCATCCAATCTCCGGGGTTCTGTAATAATCTGTATCTGTTTTCGCTACGGCTCCCGTCGACAACGGATTGTCATTCTCGTTTTCCCGCCGTAGGTACATGTAAACAGCGTCAGGTCCCACTCGCTTTCAATCATTTCTTCGATTGCGGACGGCTTCAGTACCTCAACATCCGCCACCACATACCGTACAACCGCACCATCCATATCGGTAAAGAATATTTCGGTTCCCAATTTGATGTCCTGAAGCGGATTAAAATGCTTTCGGTAGTTATGTCCCGCAATCACCAGATTATCGGCAAATGTTGTTCCGCTGTATCGGCATGGTGCAATTTTCAGTTTTTCGTAATCCCAGTCGGACAATACCGGCAATTCCATTCCCTTGTCCGGTATACTCAAATACCCGATATAGGAATTTCCGTTCAGTACCACTTCCGTCATCGGACGGTTTATATCCGGCGTCCTGGTCGTCACATCCGGCCGAACAGTCGGCATCGGCGTTGCCGGAACGGTCGGTCCCGGTGTTATCGTTACTCCGGCCTGCGGCGTATCTTCCGCCACATTTCCGGCCATATATTCCTTGATCATATCCAGTGCCTGTGCCGCGGACTCGCCTGCCCGATTATCTTCATAACGGTTTTTGACGAGCATAAAAACTGCAGACAGTACAAGCAATATTCCGATTCCGATCAGGACTTTTCCGATTTTATTCTTCATTGCTATCCGTTTCTTTACCGGACGTCATCCACCAGCCAATCAGAATCAGCAAAATGCCTCCGATTGCCAAATACGGAATCGGCCACTGCAGCTGACCGGTCTGAGGCAATCCGGGTTCGGGCGTCGGTGTCGGACTTGCTTCCGGTGTCGGTGTCGGCGTCGGGGTCGGACTTGCTCCCGGTTCCGGTGTCGGCGTCGGGGTCGGGCTTACGCCGGGATCCGGTGTCGGGGTCGGCGTCGGGCCGTCTCCCGGGAACGGGGTCGGAGTATTTCCGCCTCCTCCGTTTTCCAACGGCTTCGGCGAACATTCAACATCATATACCCATTCTCCGTCCACCATCATCGGCACGCAAATCATAAACGGTTCAATATCATAATATCCCGGTGCGTTTACCTTCTGACGCATCAGGTACAATCCAACTTTCAAATCCGAATAGGTTGTCGTCGGTAAATCCCCGAGATCCTGCACGGTTCCCTGAATTCCGCGTTTCGTAATTTCCCCGGAAATCTGTTCGGGCAGTTCCCCGTCATTTAGATTCTCAAGCGAAATTCCGCAGTCCTTCAAGGCATCCGTAAACTCGTAACCGCCTTCCACCAAATCGGCAATATAAATCAGTTCCAACGACCCTCCGCAAACCGGAGTTCCGTCAAATTCCTTCACCGTAACCGTAATCGAACCTTTTCTTGTTGTATCCGGGAACGTGAATGCCGAAGCATAGGAAACCAAGGCCGTAATCATCATTACAACCATCACAAGCGTTATCATTCGCTTTTGTTTCCTAGCTATAATCATCCTCGTTCTCCTTTCCTTCCTGATTGGTTTCCGCCGTTACCGCAGTGACTTTTTGCAAATACTCTTCAACGCGGTTTTTCTTCTTTCGGGAAGTTCCGATCAGCAAAATGATGAACAGCACAACCAGCATCGGTGCCGCAACAATCGGCGTTACGACAAGAGGATCGATTTCAAATGCATCGGCCGTTACAACAACGGTCATTTCCTCCGGTACATCGATATTGGTAATTCGTTTTCCCCGTACCAGCAGCCGGTGCGTATTAATACCGTACGGCGTACACGTCAACAGGGTACAATGATCTTCTCCCGGAATTGTCTGCAGTTCTTCCGTCTCATCCGGAAGAACGATGCGAATCTGATCGACTTCATAGGTCAGCACCCGGTTCAAAATCGTAATGGTGAAAATATCCCCGTTTTTTAATTTATCCAGATTCGTGAACAGCTTCGCTCTCGGAAGTCCGCGGTGCCCGACGATGACCGAATGGGTTCCGACACCTCCGACCGGAAAGCTTGTTCCTTTCAAATGACCTGTCGCACTTTGTAATGTCAGTTCATCGGTCCCATGATAAATCGGAAGCGATACTTCCAAGGATTCAATATAGAGATATCCGATGATTCCGGTGTTGTCGATTGCCAGCGTTTCGTTATATCCGCTCACCAGAGACGGATTGTAAAATGCCATCGGATCGGCACGCAACCGGTCATTGTACTCATTTGCTTCATCAAAATAATGACTGAAATCCTCTTCTGTCATGCTGCTGATTGTCATATCGTAATTGAAAATCGCCTTACTCTGGTTCTTTTCGTTAATATAATTACTGACAGCAGGATACAAGAGGATTGAGAGACCTATTAAGAAGATTCCGATCAAAGCAACAGTTGACCATTTTCCTTTCATAGTGCTCTCCTATCATATCCCAAGGATACCCCCGGAGCCTTTCATAAGGCTCCGGGAATCCTCTGTTTTGATTCTGAATTATCTGTTAACACGCTTCTTTGTAACAAGAAGGACAACAGCTCCAAGCATCAATGCAATACCTACAACAGTGAAGATTGTTGTGCCGACGCCACCGGTTTCAGGAAGGATGGTACCGGCCTTGTTGATGATTTCAACATCGTCTTCTACAAAACCGGCATCATCTCCGGTTGTCAAAACATTTCCGCTCTCACCTGCGGTAATTACAACTTCCTGACGGGACTTCAGACGGTTATATCCATCCGGTGCAGTTTCCTCCTGCAGATAGTAAGTACCTGCGTCGAGACCGAAAACAGTCGCATGACCTGCTTCGATGACTGCGCTCTTAAAGCCTGTTGCTGCGATTTCTGTCTGAGATGCAACACGATATTGGCCATCGGCAACCTTAACAAGATTAATCTGGTTTCCGCCGGTTGCTGCATCATACAGAGTAAATGTAGCTCCGGTGAGCTTATTGGCATCTGCTACGGAATCTTTATACTTCTGAAGACCGAAGCCGTATGTATAAGTATCTGTCTCCGACGGAGGAGGAGTAACCGAAGGTGTACTCGGGGTCGGGGTAACACTGGGCTCGTTCGGATCGTAAGGAATCTGAGTCCATGTCATGTTTGCTACATTCACATTGTCAAATACAGCATCTTCATCAAGAAGTGTCGTATAAGTAATTGTCAAATCAGCATTTGCCGGATAACTGGAATAATCATCAATCTTGTAGGAAACGGTAATGTTCTGACCGGAAACCGTAAGATCATCGGAAGACAGTTCAAACTTCACTGCATCACCGCTTGCCGAAGTACCCTCAATAACACCCTTAAGAGAGCCGGAAACATAAGTGAAACCGTTCTGAAGAGTATCGGTAAAGGTATATGTTACAACTTCGTTGTCTGCGTTAAACGTAGGAACATGAGCAAGAATCTCAAAGTAAACAACATCGCCGATAGACGCATCATTTGCCTTGGTAAATGTGCCTGCCATCTTTACGCCCTGACTCTCGATTTCATCAGCTACAAACTTACCGTCTTCATCCGCACCGGGAGTAGGCGGGTTCCAGGAAGGAACATCGTTCTTGTCGATAATTGTAACATTTTCGGTCATGTTGGAAATCGTAACATTGGAACCGTTGTTGGTCGTTACATAGTAGTAACCGAAATCTGCATTTGTAAATTTAACTTCGGTACCAACCGCATTCTTGGTTGCGGTTACTGTCTTACCGGTAGCGTTGTTCTTTACGAAATTCAACAAATCGGTATCGGTAATCGCTGTTTCTCCGTCAGCCTTTAATTCATTAACCTGTACCTGATAAACATTTTCCGTTGTTGTCGGAACCAGTGTAAAGAGCTCACTCGTACTTACTGCAGTATACCATTCGGAAGTACTCGTAATTGTGTAATTGATCTTGTCACCACTCTGTGCTGCATCAAAAACCTTATAAATATTATAAGTCTTTGTCGGTGTAGCGTTCTTTACGGTAATTGTACCGGTTGTCGGTTCATCGGCTGCTGCCGGAGCCATCATGGCAATCACAAGAATTAATGCCATGAACAATGCATACATTCTTTTTTTCATAATTTCTGCCTCCTATTTAGAATATTGTTTTCATGCTTGTGCCCTTCTTCGTCGATACATTACGTATCCCGTCAGGATTGCTACAAGCATGAGAAGCAATCCCATGTAAATGAACTGCATTATGCCTGTCGAACCGGTATTCGGTAACAAATACGAACTCGATTCGTCAAACACGTTTGTTATCGTGATGGTACCGTTCGTCATTGCGCTTGTGTTGCTGTATTCCGGCGTAAATAACGATGTTTCGGTTTCCTCCTCGACAACATAATATGAGTAAGTGTACTCGACACCATCCTCAACTCCCTTAAGCGGCAAATTCGTAAATGTATATGTCATTTCTTCTGCCGCATACAGCGTTACCGCATTCAGATACGGTTCTTCTTCCGGGGTGCTGCTTCCCGAACTTCCGGATTCGACCGGAGTCTTTACCCTCATCAACTGAAGTACAATATCATCACGAAGATTACTATCGTTTCCTTCCGAATCCTTCCATTCCTTAACGACTGTTATCTCACCCTGACCAACCTGAATAACAGGATGCTTATATTCCATTGAATAACGATAGCCGTCATAGGAATACAGAAGCGTTGCCTTAGTATTGGAACGGAATCCCGGTTGTAAGGAACTGGTTGCATTGGAATAACCGTCCCTCGAGAAGTCCGTCTGCCCTGCGCCAAGATGTGTATATCCGTCTTTCTCTTTTGTTTCATATGCATATTCCGTAGCCTGAATATTATAAGAAACGGTATAGGTACTGTTCGGATTTACATAATAATCATTATCAAAGTTTACTGTTACCTGCGGATGACCATCGACTTCCTCAATCGTGACATCGGTAACAACATCCTTTTCTACGTCAGTCGGAGTTTTCCATGTCTTCTGGGATTCGTCGTCCTCCCAAAGAACCGTAACATTACCGTCTGCATCGGTCTCGGTAACGATCAAATCCAACTGGTCTTCATAGAATTCCACATAATCGGATAACTGATCGACAAAGGTAATGTGGTGCATGGTCTCCGGGAAAAGGATTGCTTCCAGATGCTCCCGTAACGTTCTTCCGCTGCTGCCGGATCGAGTATAATAACCTCCGCCGACCTCTCCCATGTAACTCAGAACCTCGGCTTCGGTATATTTATATCCTTTTGCATTGTTCGGATCATATCCGGGATCCTGTGCGTAGGATCCCATTGCCACTGCATAAGTTGTAACATACGGACAACGATCCATAAATTCGTCAAATGCTCTCTTGGACGGTTCCGTGCAGTTAGTGTTGTTTTCAAGCCCCAGCTTTGTAGTTCCGGCACGGTCTCCAACTCCGTAACCGGTCATCTCTTCACCTTCATCAATGATATAGCATGTCGGCTGAGACGAGGAAATGAAAATCATAACCTTCTGATTTCCGTCATCTTTTACATCCTCAAACATATCCGCTGCCAATCGGTATGCTGCTTCATAATTGGCGCCGGTATAATCATGTGCTTCCACATTTACACCTTTGCCCGTCAGTTTCTCATCGGTCCAGTCCAAAAGCACTTCCGTATCTTTCTCATACGAATAACCTGCCGATGCCGGATACTTGTAAGGAGATGTATTGCTGTAGCTTCGAACACCGTTATATCCGATTACCGCTACTTTATTCTTCGGAGAAAGATTCAGGAACCGGTTAATAATACTATTTTCCGTTACTTTTCCATATACCTTTCTCCAGGAATCAGTCTCTAAATCGTAATCATATATCGGATTCGAGGAAGGCATCGCCGTAGAACTGTTCTTGGTAGCGCCACCGTTCAAAACCCAGCTCAATACATAATCGTAATATACAGAATTAATCGATGTTCCGTTAGAATAATACGAAATACCGGTCTTTGTATACATTGTCTCCGACTGATCCACTACAATCAGGAGATCGACGGGTTTTCCCACCGATTCGTTGAGCATATCCAAATACAGTCGGTACGTATCGATTCCTGTCAATGTAGTATCCGGATTCTTCAATAAGTTTCCTTCGGAATCCTCATTCTTAGTTGCCAGAGAATCGATAACTTTCTTTTGTTTAAATGTTGCTGTCGGAGGCGTGTATTCCTCTCCGACTTCGATATTTGTTATCGTAATCGTTCCGCTCGTTACTTTCTGACTCGGACTGTTGGATACGCGATATACGTCATCGCCTATCGTAATCATTCCGCTTTCGGAATTTTGTTCCTCCGCATAATACTTATAACTTACTTCCTGACCATCTTCGATTCCGGTCAACGGAAGCCCCGTAAATACATGAGTCGGTGACGTAGAATTCAGTGTCACGGAATCACCGTACTGTGTTCCGGCACTTTCTTCTTCATCGATTACGGTAACTCTCATCAGCTTAACCTGAATTCCGGTCGGTGCCGTAATACTTTCGCCCAATTCATTTTTCCAGGCCTTCACTACCGTGATGCTGGTCGTTTCGGGAGGAATTTCCGTATTGGTGACGGTAATGGTTCCGTCCTGAACTTCCGTTGCGCTGTAGGTTACTTCATATTTGGCATTACTTCCGATGATGACACCGTTTGTCACATTCGCCTCGACAACCGAATAATAACAATCATAAAGCACTTTATTATCCAATATTTGAGTGGGCAAATCTTCAAATGTATAACTTAGGCTGCTGCTTGACAATGTCACCGGATTACCGTACGGCTCTGTTGTTCCTTCCGTCTCTCCGTCCTCTACCAGGGTGCGGTACAGCTGCACCTGAACTGACATCGGTACCGTTGTTAATGCATTTCCCAAGGAATCCTTCCAAACCTTTTTAACCGTAATATCCTTCGTGATTCCCTTCCAGATTTCGGCATTGGTTACCGTGACGGTTCCTCCGGTTACCGCATTTCCGCCGTTGCTGTAGCTTACCGAATACTCGGTTCCGTTCGACGTAATCACGCCGTTCGTAGCACCGGCCTCATAAACATTATATTTGTACGTATACGAAACTCCGTCTTCACCGACATCCTGTATCGGAACATTGGTAAATGTTTTCTCCAGATAGTTGCCGGAGAACGTTACGGTATCATATGTACCGGTTACCGGAGTTCCTCCGCTGATTGGTGTTGCAATCTGCTGAATCACCAGCTGGATTTCTCCGGGTGCGGTGATTTCCTTACCGGTATAATCCTTCCAAACTTTCTTAACCGTCAAATTCGTATATTCGGGCTGAACCCCTTCACACTTGTTTGTGATTGCTATGGTTCCGTCCGAAACGGTAGTAGATGTACTGTACGTTACGGAATATACGTCTCCGTCTATCGTTATCGTTCCGTCCGATTCACCGACTTCCTTTACATAATAGGAATAATAGTAAATCTGATTATTCTCTACGACTGAAAGCGGAATCGGATCAAACATATAATATCGGCGACTCGTTGTAATTGTAACCGGATTTCCGTACGGTACTCCGATTGCACCACCGGTACCGCTGCCGGATCCGCTGCCGCTGCCGGATCCACTGCCGCTGCCGGAGCCGCTTCCGCTTCCGGATCCGCTGCCGCTGCCGGATCCGCTGCCACTGCCGGAGCCGCTTCCGCCGCTTACATATTTGTATGCAGTAAACGTAATCGCATTACTTTCCGATCGGCAGTCATTATATGCATTGTCCCGTACATACGTCACAATACCATCCGTATTGGTGACTGTTAAATGACCGTTCGTCAGTGTTACCGTCGATTCGGTATAGTCATTACTCGACGGGGCTGCAACTCGTAAGCAGGCATAACCCGAGTTGGCACCCTTTCCGACAACCAGTTCCGCAGATCCTTTGCCGACAAGTTTCTGTGCCGACGTATACGTCCATTGCTGTTCTTCCGTACTGGTCGCCGGTGTACCGGACGTAAATTCATAAATCGGCTCTCCGTTGGTCTTTACCGACATCAGATTTCCGTTGGCATCTACAAATACATACCGTTCTCCCGCCACCAGGCTCGTAACCGCCTGCCAGGTTCCTCCTGACGAAGGCTCCGGAGAAACGGACGGTTCCGGAGCAACGGACGGTTCCGGTGTTGTTGTCGGCGTTGTTGTCGGAGTTATTCCGCTGATACTGATACCACCGCCGGGTGTTGTCGATTTTACCTGATACAGCTGAACCTGAATATCCGAAGGCGGATTGATCGGACCGTTCGTATCCTCCCAGTTTTTCACTATTGTCAGAGAGGTTTCTGTCATTCGCCGGTTCGTCAACCGGAATGTATCTCCGTAGAAAATAACATCCTCGCCCGGATTGTATTCCGTCGACGATCCCTGTGTATGAGATCGTCCGATTCCGTATATAACGTTGTATCCCGGGAACTCCGAGGTTTCTTCAACAAAATAGTAGAATGTACCGTCCGGAGGCGGAAGCTTTCGAACAACCTCTTTGTAGTTGTTTCCGGAATTCAAAATACCGGTTGCTCCATACTTGGTAACATCCACTTTCGTACGCTGAGTGTTGTCTGATGTACTGACACGATATACAGCATAAGTAACTGCCTCATTACTGTGGTCAATGTAAACTCCCTGATCGTCCCAATCCTTCTGAATGTAAATATCTTCTTTTGCAAAAATGTTCGTTTCTACCAAAAGGTTGGAATATACACCGCCTCGTTCCAAATAGAACATCTTAATCGTATGCTTTGAGCCGGCAGAATGATCAAATGTCTTGCCCGCACTTTGGAACAGCTGATCGATTGTCGTATAAACCGGTGCATACCCATGTGCGATATCACTGTTCTGACCATGATCCAGCTGAACATTATTGGCAATATTGACAGCCTGAGAAACATACACTTCACCGGTTGCGAAATTAATATATCCGTCCGTCGGCATATGAATACCGCCGATATCCAGAACCAGAACCCCATCGATAAAAACCCACATGTCATCGTCACCGGAGAAACGATACTGCATATCCTCATCCTGTATTCGGCCGTTCTCGTACATGACGAATTCGGATTCCATCTGCATTCCGAAGTGATGATTGTAATAAGTATTACTGTTGCTTCCCTGAACGTCTGTCTGACCGGAATTCATCTCATTGAACGGGAAGAATCCGACCTTATTGCCGTCGTTCAGATTAAATGTGGAACCGTTCACACCAAACTGGTTGTGTGAAACGTTGTAATATGCGTAATTATCATCACTGTTGAAAACGAGCCAGCCGTTTACTTCCTTGAACAGACCCGTCGTTTCCTTATAAACAGTTTTGTAGTTTCCGGATGTTTTACTGAACAGATACTCCAACGATTCCTGATTGTTGTCAACGGTTTTTGACAGTCTCGGATATCCGGAGGCGTTCAGTGTTTTATCGACAATACCCTGAAGCGCAATTCCCTTTCCGTTCAGATTACCGGTAAAGGTTGCCTGATTGATCGGATTGTTATTTCCGCCACTGTTATAGAATTTTAACACATGATTCTGACTGATTCCGCTGTTATCGTTATGTTGGGTATCGTCTGCCTCATAATCATACAGAGTAATTTCAATCTTTTCACCATAATAGTCATTGTTATCAACGGTCTGAATCGGATTATTGATTCCGCCTCCCCAGGATGCATTATACGTAAGGGAAATTCCGGTCAGTTTCAGACCCCAGAATACTCCTCCGCATACGAAAAGGGCAAGAACGCAAATAACAGCAACAAACTTCCGTTTATTGCTTCGTTCCGTCATATATTTGCTGACAAATTTGTTCACGGTTTTATTCATTGCGCTGCCTCCTTTCGTAAAAAGTAACCGTCGCGTCCGTCGGTCCGAAATTATTACTGCCTTTACAATGTCCCTTACGGGAACCGTTTCTCTTGTTATGTGATATTGTCACACACTCAATATTCACTTTTTTAATGGCTTTGCTTTGTTGTATGTGATATTGTCACATATAAATTCGGCTTTCTGTACCATTGCTCTTTCTGTCAAAAAAAATTAATGAATGAATCCAATCCGTTTAAACGGCCAGATTCGTAACACAACCTTCCCGACTATCTGACCGGCTTCCACACACCCGATGGTTGTGCTTCGGCTGTCCACGGATGTCGCCCTGTGATCTCCCAGTACAAAGTACTGTCCGTCCGGTACCTGATACGGAAATGTAATATTACAGGTTCCGATGGAAAGTTCCGAAACATAAGGCTCGTCCAGTTTCTCTCCGTTTACATAAACCGTTCCGTCATCTTTGATATCAATATAATCGCCGGGACCTCCGATAATTCTCTTCAGCAGAAGCTTGTTCTGCCAGTAGAACCCGCATAAATCACCGGTTTTGAAACTTTTCTTCTTCATCAGCATGACGATATCCTCATCCTGCAACGTCGGTTCCATACTGGTTCCGGATACTTTCAGTACCGGCAACAACAACGTTGCAAGCAATACCGCAATTGCCGCAACAACAAGCAAAATATAAATTGTACTTCGTAAGGTTCTGTGGTACCGTTTCTGGTATTCCAGTCGTTTTCGTTCCTTTTCGACCTCTTCCTCGGACGGAACCGATACCTCCCTGTTCATCGAATCACTCACTCCGAGTTCCTCCGCCATAGCGTTTCTTCAGCAAATCCTTCAGTTCCGGATTGCGTTCGACAAGATCTTTCAAAGCATTCCGAAACGCATCCCACTGAGCGTTAATCTGCTCTTCATTTTGTTTATTTCTCTCACGACACTGCTTCTCGGTTTCCGCCATCATTGCGGCCGCATCCCGCCTTGCCTGTCGTAATATTTCTCTGGCCCTCTCCTCCGCCTTCGTGGTAATTATCGACGAATCGGACTGAAGGGATTGTAAATACTGGTCTGCCGCATCCTGTGCCTTGGAGAACACGTCGTTCAGCGACAGAGCCGCTTCCGCTATGGAACCTGATTTATCAAGGGCAATCACTCTGTTTTCCAATTGCCTGCGAAGTTCATCCCGCTCTTCCTCGACCTGTTTCTCATTTTGTTGTAACGCATAAATGATTTCAATCAGTTCGCTTCGGCTCATTTTTCGCAGCTCTTTCTCTGCCATAGGCTCCCCACTCCCATTTTTATGCTGAATAACGGCATAAAGCAAATGTTATTCTACAATAGTAGCACGATTGTTTGAAGAAATCAAGTATTGATTACTTCCTGTATGTAATAATCTTTTAATTTGTCCGTTTTCGTATTTTCCGACATTTTTAGTAAAAAAAAAGACAAATGTTCGGGAAACGATTCATTCTTCTGTTCATTACTTCTTCGTTTCCCGCATCTGCCTCTGTTAACACTCCCCGAAACACAAACTGCAAATATTTTTGTTTGTGAAGTCATACTATCATAGAGAGTGTTGCAAAAGTGTCACACGAAAACGAAATATGCAAAAAACCGCCGACATATTATCGGCGGATTTTTGCAAAGCGTCATTTCAGTTATGAATCCGCCAAAATGATATTTCATTTTGCGATACATACAAATACATCATCAAGGAACAAATCGGCATTGCCGTCTGTTTCCACATAAATTTCCGCGGAATTGAGGTCGCCGGACAGCGTTGTCTCTGCCGTCACCCCGGTCCACTCGCCGGGCACGGCCGCAACTTCCGCAAGCGGAAGCGGTTCCGTTCCGTCCAATCCGATTCGAATCACGGAATCGGACGTCTTCGCATACAGGGAAATGCGGACTGTCTGACCGATATAGGAAGAAATATTCAACTTCACGGTTGCATCCTTTTCCTGTCTCGTTACCATCAGGGAATGACCGGCTCCGTCACGCGACTCCCGGTCTGTTACCATCAGGAACGGCAAATGACCGGCTCCCCGAATGGCTGCAATATTGCTTCGTCCCTCGAAGCTTTCCTCCAAACCGATCAGCGTCACGCTGACATCATCCAGATAAACGGCACTGAACGTATTCGGGTCATCCTCTTCGGTGGAATAATTGAGGAACAGCGAATACACATCATTCGGAATCCGGTATGTGCCCTCCATGTATTTCCACTCGCCGTCGGCCGTTTCCGCCTTGCAGATGAACGGATACTCATTTCCGAGGTCGGCAGTCAGAATCACGCTCCTGGCCGGGGATTTTACCCACTGTCCGATTCGGATTGTCTGACCGATAAAATCCGATACGTTCAGGCTGATACCGCACCAGCTTCCGAACCGTTTCTCATTGGCCAGCGCGTACGTTCCGCTGTGTGCCGTTTTCTCCGTCAGTTCAATCTCGCCGAAGCCTCTCATCTTGAATCCGAGGTCTTCCGGCTTCACCGGTGTTCCGTCCTCTGCCGGTTCAAAATCATACAACCGGTCGGACAGATTCAAAATAATCTTCTCCGGTTCTCCAAGGTCTCCGCCATCCGCCGCATAAATAACCGCGTCGAACGCCTTCTTCGGTGTCAGATCTCCGCGGAACAGAAGCGGGTTGGCACCGCGAATCCAGGAATTGTCATCGGTCAGTCCCCAGAAAGTAACCGACGTCAGGTTGGCGCCTTCATGCTTTGCCTCAATCAGCCGTTCAAACAGTTTCCTGTAGAATACCGCCTGATAATATTCCGCATTCTTGTTGGTGCAGGTACATTTGACATCCAATTCGGTAATATGTACCTCGCTGACCAGCGATGCGTATTCCTTCAGGGCTGCGATATATTCATCCAAATCATTGTTATCGGACACATGTCCCTGCATTCCGATTCCGTCAATCAGTCCCTCGCCGATGATGCTGCCGTGTCCGCGCTCTTCTCTTGTCAGGGCACCGATAATAAATGCCTTCTTCACCGGCTGCCACTCATTGTAATCATTGTAAATGAGCTTCGGCCGGATGCTTTGCAGTGCCACCGGGTCGTTGACATCGACGCCGTAACGGTCGGCATATCGAACGGACAGTTCGTCCACTGCCGAGCGGGCAAACCGAAATGCCCAATAAATGAAATCTTCTCCGATTACCTGATACCAGTAGGAATCGCGAAGTCCCGTTTCCTTCTTGTCTTCCGGCTCGATGGCTTCGTTAACAACATCCCATGCATATATGGTTTCGGCAAAATCATTTACATACATATAATCCATGACCGAATAAATGTAGCTCTCGAGACGCTTCAGCATCGTTTCCCGATTGACGAAGCAAACCGGATTGAGCTTTTCGAACATCTTCATCATCGGACGTTCCTTCAGCAGTTCGGGATCCGTCGGAAACGTTACCGGCTCATAGCCCTTGCAGAACACTTCCTTCGGGCATTGACTGTGCCATACCAGAACGTGGCCGCGGACATTCATTCCGTTTGTTCTGGCCCACTCCAGCATCTTGAGCGCATACGGATTGATCACAAACGGCAGGTTCGTTTCCGTTGCCTCGCTGCTCTGCCATCCCATATTGTAGGCAGGCTTCAGGTCGTTATCAAAGGTCATACTGTTGAACTGTTCGAGAATCAGTTCTTCCTTGTCGGGATTTCCGATTTCGTTGTTCATTCCGAACTGTTCCTTTATCGGAGCAGCGGCAAGACCGATTTTGAATTCCTTTTCGTATGATTTTTTCAATATTGCGTTACATCTCATAAGCGATACCTTCTTTTTCTTTCCTCACATATTCAAAACTGCATGTCATTTTCAACAATAAAAATGAACAAAATCAAGATGTGAAATAAAATAATAGTTTATTATATACAATATAACATCCGCGTAACACCTTGTAAATGTCTTTTTTCTTCTCGCACCATGCATTTTCTTGACAGCCTTGATTTTTTTAATAAAATGGAAGGAAACTTCGCATTTTTTTGTTTTTTTCGTGACTTTTTTTGTTTTTTTCGTGACTTTTTTCATTTTTTCCATGATTTTTCCGCCAACCGGCATCTGTTGACAAAATTTTCCGGGCGTGTTATGCTGAAACCCATTGAAAAATTCGGATTTATTACGCACTGCACTCTTGGTTCGGAGGATTCTTTATATGGAGATAAAAACACATTACCGGTTTACCAAAGATTTGTTTTCGATGCGGCCGAGAAGGTCTCTGTGCCTGAAAATTTTCCTGATCGGCCTGATTCCCCTGACCATCGGAACCGCACTCCTGATTACCAGACTCCTCTCACCGTCAATTTCGAATAAATTCGGCTGGTGGGTCACCTGTACGATTCTGTTTTTTGGTTTCGGCATTGCCTGTACCGTTTCGCTGGCCGTACTGCTTCTCATTTTCTCACGGCATTTTCGTAAAATGCAGAAACAGCTGAAAGCCTTCGGGGAGGACGATGTGATCGACCAGATTAATCATCACACCATCCATGTCTTTATGAAGAAAAAATGGCCGCAGACGTTTTTCACGGAAAAATACGTCTTCGACCTGGAAAATGCCGTTATCGATGTTTCCACCATCGACATGGCATACGGTGCCGACTTCTACGGAAAAACGTGTGTTGCTCTGTTCCCTGTCGACGGGCGTAAGTATAACGTTTGTCCCGGTATCGAAGTCCAGACCGACAATCGCCAGACGAACGAAAAGCTGCTTTGCCTGGATGCTCTTGTAAAAGCCAACAAAGCGATCATGGTTGGCTACACCGCCACCAATACCAAACTGCACAGTGCTCACTGTAAAGAATATAAAAAGAACCGGGCAAACCGCTGATTGCGGTCCGTCCCCGGTTCTCCGTCTGTTTCATTTTATAACCTGTCTGCACGGATTCGGTCCGGCTGCCGCAGCTGCCGGTGTTTCGTCGGGCTCTGTCATTTTGATGTGTCCTCATTGGACGGTCCGGCAAAGACCAGACAATCATAGCGGATAGCTTTTCCGATCATGGAATAATCGGGTTTGCGTCCCGCCAGAAACGGTCCCTTGAGCGGACGCTTTATCACAATTTTTCGAGGTGCTGCGGCAATCGCTGCCTGCAGTAATTCCTCTTCATCGGTACAAGGACATTCCAGCTTCTGAAGGAGCTGGAATTTTTTCTTGATCAGAGCACTTTTCTGCCGTTCCGGAAACATCGGATCCAGCAAAATCACATCCTTCGGTTCCTTCAGTGCACGCATGGCCGCGATACTGTCGCCTTCCTCCAAATGCATCCGTGTCACAATATCATGAAGCTCCGGTACATCCTCCGCCCGCCGTAACGCATCCCGAAGCAGTGCCGCAATCACCGGGTTGTATTCATATAATGTAACGTCAAACCCGGCCGCCGCAAGCAACAGGGAGTCCTCGCCGAGTCCCGCCGTCGCATCCAGCAATGTCGGATGTTCCGGTCCGTGCTTCAGTTTCGCCGCACGGCACAGCATTTCCCCTGCCAGACGGTCCTTACGAAGTCTGGGAATCATATGGGTAAAATCCCCTCGCATCGACAGCCCGTTTCCGCAAAGCATCAGCCCGTCATCTCCGGAAACCAGTTCCAGTCCCGCCGCCTCCGCCTGTCGTACGGCGGCTTCACTGCAGGGCATATTCATTTTCTTTTCGGTTGTTTCCGACTGTATCATACTCTCTGCTCCTGCCGTAACCGGCCTCTTCACATCGATGTTCCTGTTGTTGAACCGGCTTCTCTGTCTTCTGTCGCATCCGGCTTCTCTGTCTTCGTTCAACGCATCCGGCCTCTCTGTCTTCGTTCAATGCATCCGGCCTCCTCGCGTTGTCTCGTTCAGACTCACCGAATATACTTTTCGAAACCCCGCACGCTCGGCACACTCCGCCGCAATCCGACTGTTGATTCCCTGTTCACACAGGAAAATGACCGGCCGCTCCGGGTTGTCCGAAACCCCGTAGGGATTCCGTAAATACTCGGACACCGGGCACCAGACGGCACCGTCCGGGTGTCCTTCTTCGTAAGCATCCGCCGTTCGGACATCCACCGCCAGCGCACCCTCTGCCATCATATGCCGCATCTCAGTCACCGAAATGACGGCAACTCCGCCGGTTTTCGCGTTCTCCGCAACACTCCGGTTTCCTTCCCCGGGTTGTTCCGACACCGCTTTTGCGGCACGTTCGGCAATGTCGCGGGCCTCCTCGAACGTCAGCCTTCGACGCATTCCGAACACGGCTCCGTCCCGAGTCATTTCATCCGGAGGAATAATCCCTTTCAGCACCATTTGCGCAACGTGATTGACACACGTCCTGCAGTCAAATAAATCCTTGATTCCGTAGGCCCTTGTAATATCGAATTCATCGACTGCTCCTCGCATTCGAATCCATTCGTGAACGATCGCCGACGCCTCCATTTTGGTCCGGTCGGCCAGCTGTTCCGTCAGTGCCCGCAGCCCGTCCCGCTGCCCGGACTCTTCCGGTGCGTTCCAACGCCCGTCCCGCTGTCCGGACTCTTCCGGTGCGTTCCGCAGCCCGTCCCGCTCAGGCTCCATACGGCATAACCTTCCATGTCACGCTTTTACACGCCTCAAGCTCCGTCACCTCGAAAATGCCGGTCGTATTGTCAGCCTGCTCTCCGTTCCACAAATCGGTCACGGTATAGCCGGCGGCATTCGCAAACGCCTCGGCACCGACCATTTTCGCGGCCAGTTTTCGGCAAATCAGTTCCTTCTCCAGGCGGAACGGTCCGCATTTTTTCTCTTCGCTGACATTAATAAAGGAAATTGCAACTCCACCGTCCGAAAGCGGCTTTGCCAGAATATCCACACGATCGATATTGGTAATATAGGTCCGGTCGGGTTCGTACTTGCCCGGAATACTGCACACCAGTCGCTTGGCCTGAACGCCGAGCGGGTCCTGGTTCAGTGCAATCAGCGCCTCATTTGCAATAATGGTCCAAATGCTGTCTCCGACCTCTACGCGCCGTAAATCCAGTCCGAGCATCAGCGGTGCGTTCATCATGCACCACATCGCCATATGCGTCCGATACTGCGTATCCGTCAGCCCGTTCATGCCGATCATCAGCATATCCGGGTCGTTCCAGCCGCGGTCCAAGCCCGCAAATTCATCCATGACAACCGCCTTGTTGTACTGCGACGTCACGCTCGGTGTATACGGGTCCTTCCATGTTCCGACTCCGGGGTCGCCGTCGCTTCCGACACGGAATGTGATATCATTTAAAATTCGCCACGAATCGGCAATCCGGTATCCCCAGTTCTGCGGATGCGTTTTGCCCCACTCACACAGCGACAGCAAAATGTCATGGCCCGGCTTAACCCGGTTCAGTTCGTCAAGCAGCGTTGCATAGGAGCAGAACGTATTTTCCTGTCTCCGGTGATTCATCAGACGAATGCGGTTCTCGCCGGCCTTCAGCGTCACCCGGATTCCGTCAAATGTGCAAAATTCGGTTTTGACCGGAGTTGCCGGAACAAATCCGTCATAATCCAGTTTTTCCGGATTGCTTCCGACCGCAACCTGGAGCCATTCTCCCTGGCCTTCCTCCTGCGAGGTCGCATACTCAATCGCAAGAGTATATTCACCGTCCTTCGGAACCGTTACCAGAAACTGAAGTTCCCCGCTTCGATTTCCGAGCGGAGACGGTCCGGGGCCCGTACCGTCAAAAGTTCCGATATCCGTCACATAAGTTTCCTTTTTGCAAATGCGTTCTCCGGACAGAATTCCATTCTCCGCAGCCGACAGGAAAACGGAAAATTCATTTCCCGAAACCGCAATTGAGCGAATGGACGGAGCATACACGTATTTGGCATTCCGGCTGTCCGAAAATGTCGCATTGTCCCACAAATAATAACAGTTGTCCACCTTCAGAAAATCGATGTCCCAGGCCGCATACGACTCGGCATCCTCCGCCTCATGTCCGCAGGTCCCGACGTACGCACCGCCGCACAAATTGGTTCCGATATCGTTATACATGCCGAATTTCAGTCCGCGCGCATGAATGTAATCGGCAATCGTCCTGAAGTCATCCGGGAATTTTTCCGGTTCGTTGGTCAGCTTCCCGTTGACCCGTTCCCTAAAATAGCATCCGTCATCCAGCACCACATACCGATATCCGAGCCGGTCCAGCGAAAGGCGCACCAGCGAATCCGCCATAGCCTTGGTCAGTTCCTCCGTATTGCCTGTTCCGAACGCATTCCAGCTGTTCCAGCCCATTGCGGGCAAATGTCCTTTTTTCTTGCCGAGCAAAATATTTCCGTCATCAAAGGAATCAAACCGATACTCCCGTTTGGATAACGGCTGAGGTCCCCGTTCAATCACCGCTTCGATTTCCTTTTTGATTTCGTCTTCTGTCATACCCCTTTTCTCTTCCTTTCTCCGCTTTCCGTATTACAGCACCAGACCGGTAGCCTCGTCGGCGCCAATCATCAGATTCATGCACTGCATCGCCGCACCGGACGCACCCTTGCCCAAATTATCAAACCGTGAATTGACCGTGATTCGTTCTTCGTTGCCGGTAACGATAATTTCCATGCCGTCCCATCCGCTTCTCGTATTACCCGCCAGAAAACCGCCGAGTGCCTCCGTCTCGTCCGCATCCGCAACCCGGATAAAGCGCTGACCGCGATAATATTCGGCATAAAATGCCCGCAGTTCCTCCGGCGTCATCCGCGTTTTCAGCATGTCGGTGAAAATCGGCACGGAGCCAACCATTCCGCTGTAATAATCCGAAACAATCGGTGTGAAAATCGGGTTCTTTTCAAGTCCCGTCACCGCTTTCATTTCTTTCAAATGCTTGTGCTGCTGAGTCAGTCCGTATTCTCTCGGAGCATCGAGTTCCGTTGCCCGGTCCTCACCCTCATACTGAGCAATCATTTTCTTACCGCCGCCGCTGTATCCCGTCAGGGACCAGCAGACAACCGGGTAGTCCTTCGGCATAATGCCTGCCGAAATCAACGGATATACAAGCGAAACAAAGCCGCTTGCATGACATCCGGGAACCGAAATTCTCTTGCCGTTTACAATATTACTGCGATGCTCCTCGGACAGCTCCGGAAATCCGTATGCCCAATCCGGGTTCGTCCGGTGGGCCGTCGATGCATCGATAATCCGGACAGCGGGATTGGTGCAAAGCGACACTGCTTCGATAGCCGCCGCATCGGGCAGGCAAAGGAAGGTGATATCCGACGAATTAATCATTTTTGCACGCTCTGCGGGATCCTTCCGAAGTTCCGGACGGATTCGGATGATTTCCACATCGTTTCTTTTCTGAAACCGCTCATCTATCCGGAGACCGGTCGTTCCTTCGCTTCCGTCGATGTAAACCGTCACTGTTTTACTCATAATCCATATCTCCTTTACAAAAGCGCCACGACATTTCCGCATTCCATGCCTGTATGTCGTGGCAGCCTGTTATTGTTCTGTTGGGGCAACCGGTGTCCGCCCTGTTGCCGCTTGATTTATCGTCTGACTACGGTAATGGTGACATCTTCACCGTTCAGATTCCAGTCCTTGGTATATCCTTCCATCGGCTCATAGCAAATGCTGTCGGCCAGTACGGTCTTGGAAATGATTGCCTCATTTGCCTTGCAGATATCGGCCAGTTTCCCGTTCCCGGACAAGGACAGCGTAATATGGTCCATAACTTCGAAATCCGCTTCCTTACGCATGGTCTGTACCTTGCTGATAACTTCGCGGACATATCCTTCTTCAATCAGCTCCGGTGTCAGATTGGTGTCCATGACAACCGTAATGCCGTTATCGGAATCGGTGACATAGCCTTCCACCTTCTGCGATTCAATGAGCAAATCCTCGCGGGCAATCGTCTCGTTGGCACCGTCCACCATGATGGTCAGTGTGCCGGTCGCATCGAGTTCTGCCATGGCAGCCTGACCGTCTACATTCTGAAGAGCTTCCTTCACTGCGTTAATCTGCTTGCCGAAACGCTTTCCGAGCGTCTTCAGCTGCGGCTTAAAGGAGTATGAGGTAAATGCGCTGACATCACCGGTAAAGGTTACCGCCTTCACATTCAGCTCGTCCTCGATAATCTCGCGGAAGAATTCGTTCAGCTCGGTCTCGCAGCAGACATACATATTTGCCATCGGCTGACGCTGTTTGATATTGGATGCGTTACGGCATGCACGGCCGAGAACGACAATCTTCAATACCTCATCCATATCGGCTTCCAGCTCCGTCTTGATCCAATCCTCGTTGACGGTCGGGAAATCGCACAAATGAACGCTTTCCTCGGCATTTGCGTCAACGCTTCTGACAAGGTTCTGATAGATTTCCTCGCTCATGAACGGAATCATCGGAGCAGCTGTTTTTGCAATCGTAACAAGTGCCTTGTACAGTGTCATGTATGCATTAATCTTGTCCTGCTCCATGCCCTTTGCCCAGAATCTCTCACGACCGCGGCGAACGTACCAGTTACTCATTTCATCCACGAAGGAATCCAGGCTTCTTGCAGCCTCCGGAATCCGGTAGTTCCACAAATCATCGTCCACTTCCTTGACAGTTGTCATCAGGCGGGACAGAAGCCATTTGTCCATAACGGACAACTTATCGTATTCAAGCTTGTACGCACTTGCATCAAAGTTATCGATATTGGCATACAGTACGAAAAATGCATAGGTGTTCCACAAGGTGCCCATGAATTTTCTCTGGCCTTCGATAACCGCATCATCGTGGAAGCGGTTCGGCAGCCACGGTGCGCTGTTGATATAGAAATACCAGCGAATTGCGTCGGCACCCATCTTCTGCAGAGCCTCAAACGGATCGACCGCATTTCCCTTGGACTTGCTCATCTTCTGGCCGTGCTCATCCTGAACATGACCGAGGACGATGACATTTTCATACGGTGCCTTGTTGAACAGCAAAGTGGACTCGGCCATCAGAGAATGGAACCAGCCACGTGTCTGGTCAACAGCTTCACTGATAAACTGTGCCGGGAACTGCTGCTCGAACACTTCTTTATTTTCAAACGGATAATGATGCTGTGCGAACGGCATTGCACCGGAGTCGAACCAGCAGTCCAGAACTTCCGGAACACGCTTCATGGTCTTGCCGCACTTCGGGCACGGGAACGTAACGGCGTCGATATACGGACGGTGAAGTTCCACCTTGGCTGCATCCGAATTGCCGGACAGTTCCGCGAGAGCCGCACGACTTCCGACACACTCGCGGTGACCGCACTCGCACTCCCAGATATTCAGAGGAGTTCCCCAGTAACGGTTACGGCTGATTGCCCAGTCCTGAATATTTTCCAGCCAGTTTCCGAAACGGCCCTTGCCGATGGATTCCGGAATCCAGTTAACGGTATTGTTATTGCGAATCAAATCATCCCGAACAGCCGTTTCACGGATATACCAGGACTCTCTCGCATAATAAATCAAAGGAGTGTCGCATCTCCAGCAATGAGGATATTCATGTTCGAATTTCGGTGCGTCAAATAAGAGCTTTCTCGCCGACAAATCCTTGATTACCTCGGGATCGGCACTGATTGCACCCTTTTCGATTTCACTCTGGGTAGGTTTGCAGCGCATACCGCCAAACGGAGTTACCGCAAGCATAACGCCCTTCTCATCCACCATTTGAACAAGCGGAAGGTCGTAATTGCGGCCGACGTTGGCATCGTCTTCACCGAATGCCGGTGCGATATGAACGATACCGGTACCGTCGGACATGGTAACATAACTGTCACAGGTTACGAAAAATGCCTTCTTCCCCTGCTTATCCGCAGCAGCCTTGGCACAGTCATACAGCGGTTCGTACTCGCGGCGTTCCAAATCGGTACCGCGGAATGTTTCCAGAACCTCATATGCCGTTTCTCCGTCCTTTGCCAACCGGCCGAGAACGGTATCCGCAAGTGCCTCTGCGATGTAGTAGGTGTAGCCGTCGATTGCCTTTACCTTAATATAGGTATCCTCGGGGTTTACGCAAAGTGCAACGTTGGACGGAAGTGTCCAGGGTGTTGTCGTCCATGCCAGGAAATACGCATCTTCTCCGACTGCCTTAAAACGAACAATCGCAGAGCGCTCCTTTACGGTCTTGTATCCCTGAGAAACCTCGGCGGAAGACAACGGTGTTCCGCAACGCGGGCAGTACGGTACAATCTTAAAGCCCTTGTACAGAAGACCCTTCTCCCAAATCTGACGAAGAGCCCACCATTCGGACTCAATATAATCATCATGATAGGTTACATAAGGGTTGTCCATATCGGCCCAGAAACCGACCGTACCGGAGAAATCCTCCCACATTCCCTTATATTTCCAAACGGATTCCTTGCATTTTCCGATAAACGGTTCCAGTCCGTAAGCTTCAATCTGGTCTTTTCCGTTAATTCCGAGAAGCTTCTCCACTTCGATTTCCACCGGAAGTCCGTGGGTATCCCAGCCGGCCTTTCTCGGAACCATAAATCCCTTCATGGTACGGTATCTCGGAATCATATCCTTGATAACACGGGTCAGTACATGACCGATATGCGGTTTTCCGTTTGCCGTCGGAGGTCCGTCATAAAAAGTATAGGTCGGGCCCTTCTTACGGGATTCCATACTCTTTTCGAAAATATGGTTCTCTTTCCAGAACTGCTCCACCTGTTTTTCGCGCTTGACAAAATTCATGCTCGCATCAACTTTTTCGTACATAGCTCTGTCCTTTCTTTCTCTTCGTTATCGTCTGCCGATAACCGGTTTCGTCGTCGTTTCGTTCCGCGACAAAATCCGTTTTTCATGTAAAAAAGGGCCTCATCCAAAACAGGATGAGGGCCCGAGTTCTCATTATACCACCTATTTTGCGTACACTGTCAAAACAGTCTATACGTTGTCCGATAACGGCGGACGTCCGTTGCAGACTACTTGGTTTCCTGTTCGCCCGCACGACTCCGGAGGGATCTTCCTCTGCACTTCACAGCACCGGGCTCTCACTGTCCCCGACTCGCTTTGACCTTCCCTGCAGCCTACTGTCTCCGTCAATGTCTTTCAATATATAGGAAAATATAGTCCACTTGTCACAGGATGTCAAGCCTTTTCCGTGAATATCACAGATTCCTTATTAAATATGTCCGAACAGATAAAACTTCACATATTCTCCGAACGTAATCGATTCCACTTTATAAGGGTTGTCGATTTCCGGAATCAGGGACAACTGTTCGGCCTGCCGATATTCTTCATCGGTCAAACCGTGATTCTTATCCAGTTTCTTATCAATATCCCGAAGCTCATTTAAACGATCCTGAATGTTGTGAATCCGTTTCAGTTCAAATTCGCGTTCTTTCCCATACGTCTTAATGTGCGCCTCTTCCACCAGTCGGGTTGCCTTGCCGCTTCGCACCAGTAACGTCGTCAGTTCATTGACAACCTTAAACAGTTCGTGAACCGCCACCGCAATTCCCAACACACCGATTGCACCGAAGCAAACCATTGTCATAACGTTGGTTCCCAGAAAACGATGCAGTAAATACGCACCGGCACCGACAAAAACCATGAAAATCACCAGATTATACAAAATGGCCGAGCGTTTCTTTTTCTCTTCGACATCCACTCCGTCATAACGGGTCCGTGCCACACTCAGTTTTTGTTCCAGACGTTCCCGGATTCTCTCGATTCCGCTCTTGCGAACCTGATACAGTTCCTCGCTGAATTCGCGCTCTTCCGTCTGCTTTTCGTGAAACAGCGGTATCTCCTTGCGGTCAAAAAAACCGGTATCTTCCTGCGGAAAATCCTTTTCTTCCGCATTCGCCAAAAATTTGTCCATGTCCGAATAATCAACCATAAAATTCCCCTCATTAAAAAAATGTGTCTTCATTAAGGCAAAAAAGTCATTATCGTTTACATTATACAGAAATTTCCAAAAAAAGCAACCACATTCCGTGCCGTGATTCGGTTCGTGCGAAAGTCTGCGGATATTTTCGACGATATCGCTTGACATTTGCCGAAAAAGCAAGTAATATCCAAATATCATAAACAGCGATGACGCACAACAGTACGTAAGGAAATCGTCCCAGAGAGAGCCGGCTGCTGAGAAGGCTTACGAGGAACTTGCCGAACCCGGTGCCGAGCTCTGCGGCGAACCGCAGCGTATCAGGCGTTAACGAACTTGAGAGAGCGGGCATTCGTGTCTGCTAAGCAGGGTGGTACCGCCGAATACTTTGTATATCGGTCCCTCGGATATATTCCGGGGGATTTTTTTGTGGGATAAGGCCGACCGTTTTGCCGGCGTGAGCCCCTCATTTTCCTTATGAAAATATGCCAACAAGGAGGATTTCATTATGGCAGAAAATTTTGTTGAGTCCATTACCAATATGGAAGACGATTTTGCCCAGTGGTATACGGACATCGTAAAAAAAGCGGAACTGGTAGATTACACCGGTATCAAAGGATGTATGGTCATTCGACCTGCAGGCTACGCAATTTGGGAAAATATTCAGAAGGAACTCGACCGCCGTTTCAAGGAAACCGGCGTTGAGAACTGCTACCTTCCGATGTTCATTCCGGAAAGTCTCCTGAATAAGGAAAAAGACCATGTGGAAGGCTTTGCTCCCGAGGTTGCATGGGTTACTCAGGGCGGCGGCGAAACGCTTCCGGAGAAAATGTGCGTTCGTCCCACGTCCGAGACTCTGTTCTGCGATTTTTATTCTCACATCATTCATTCTTATCGGGATCTCCCGAAGGTTTATAATCAGTGGTGTTCCGTTGTTCGTTGGGAAAAGACGACCCGTCCGTTCCTTCGTTCCATGGAATTCCTGTGGCAGGAAGGTCATACCATTCATGCCACCGCAGAAGAGGCACAGGCAAGAACCGAGCAGATGCTTCATTTGTATGCCGATTTCTGTGAAGAAATTCTCGCTATCCCGATGATTCGCGGACGGAAGACCGACAAAGAGAAGTTCGCCGGTGCGGAAGCGACTTACACCATCGAAGCTCTGATGCACGACGGTAAGGCACTGCAGTCCGGTACCAGCCATAACTTCGGAGACGGCTTTGCAAGAGCGTTCGGAATCCAGTACACCGATAAGGAAAATAAACTCGTTTATGCTCACCAGACCAGCTGGGGTATGACCACCCGTCTGATCGGTGCCATCATCATGGTTCACGGCGATAACTCCGGTCTTGTTCTTCCTCCGAAGGTTGCTCCCGTTCAGGCTATGATTATCCCGATTCAGCAGAAGAAGGAGGGCGTTTTGGACGCTGCTTACGCGCTTCGCGACAAGCTTGCTTCCGTTGCCCGCGTCAAAGTTGACGATACCGACAAGACACCCGGTTTCAAGTTCTCCGAGCAGGAAATGCGCGGTATTCCGGTTCGTGTGGAAATCGGTCCGAAGGATCTGGCCAACAATCAGGCTGTCCTGGTTCGCCGTGATACCCGTGAAAAGCTTACCGTTTCTCTCGACGAAATCGATACCGTACTGGCAGCTCTTCTGGACACCATTCAGACCGATATGCTGGAGCGTGCGCGTGCTCATCGTGACGCCCACACCTACGAAGCAACCGATCTTGCTTCCATGAAGGAAATTGCCGATACCAAGCCCGGCTTTATCAAAGCTATGTGGTGCGGTGACCGTTCCTGTGAGGAAGCCATCAAAGAAGAAGTCGGTGTTTCCTCCCGTTGTATGCCGTTCCATCAGGAGCACATTGCCGACACCTGCGTATACTGCGGCAAGAAGGCAAGCTCTCTGGTATACTGGGGCAAAGCATATTAATCTCCGTCGGAAACATCATTTTCTGTTCACGGCGGCAATGTTATTCCGTTTATTTTGAAACAAATACCGGCCCTCAGAATCCACACTCCGTTATTCACAGCGGAACGTGTCATTCTGCGGGCCGTTTTTTTCGGACAGTCAGCCGTCCGGTACTATGTAATTTTCCTAATTATTCTCCAGATTTCGCCGTTCGGTACTATGTGATTTTCTTATTCTTTCGGATTTCAGCCGTCCGGTGCTTGTGATTTTTCTAATTGTTCTCCGGATTTCGCCGTTCGGTACTTGCCCGACTTTTCGTTCCCGCTGCGAAAATCACTCCTCCGCAGGCTGCGTATTCCACACCTTGCGCACGGTCAGCACATTTTCCCCGTTTTCCCGACGATACGACAGTTCATCCGCCAGATTTTTCACAAGATAAATGCCGAGCCCACCGAATACCGGTTCCTCCGAAAACTCCGGTTCCTCATTCCGAAGCGGGTCAAACTCCTCCCCGCTGTCCCGGAACTCCATGAAAATGAAGTTCTCTCCGACCGTATACTCGCAGCCGATTGTCCCGGCCCCGTCTCCATATGCATAGTCGGCAATATTCGCCGACAGTTCATCCACAATTGTGTCCACCAGCGAACGTTCTTTGGCAGGGCAACGGACAGCCTCCAGATCCTGATTGATTTTCGTAATCAGCTCTTCCGTGGCATCTGCCCCTGCTGCCAGCCGCACCGACCGTTTCGTTCCCGCATCGCATTGATGTATTTGAAACGCCATCATCGTAATGTCGTCAAACTGCGGCTGCTCTCCGATATGCTCCCGAATTTTCCCGTGAATCGTCCGGCACATTGTCTCCGGCTCTCCCGACGCCTGTGACACCATTTCCTTCAGACCGTCTTCTCCAATCATCCGGTGTTCCCCATTTTCCGCATCCGTCGCACCGTCCGTATACAGAAACAGCGTGTCGCCCGGAGCCATGCAAATGACGTTTTCACGATACTCCACCGCGTCAAATACACCGACAAACGGATCCGGTTCGCTGACAATCCGCTCCACGCTTCCGTCCGCATGACGAAGCATCGGCGGTACATGACCGGCATTGACATATCGTCCGACTCCGGTACGTATATCGATTGCCGCAATCCACATCGTGACAAATTCGCACTCCGGATTGTTCTGCAGCATCGCATGATTCAGCATTTCCACCGCACGACCGAGGCGCTGTTCCGCAGTCAGTGCCATTCGAAAGGCATTTTTCACAACCATCATAATCATGGCGCCTTCCAGCCCCTTGTCGGAAACATCCGCAATGACCAGCCCGAGTGTATGGTCATCAATCTTCATAAAATCATAAAAATCACCGCCGACTTCCTTTGCCGCATTCATGGATGCGAACAGTCTGCAATTGGAGTCGCAAACCGCATCAAACTCCTTGGACAGAGTCACCTGCTGAATATTTTCCGCCGTCGACAGCTCCGCCTCCAGACGACCGGTGTGAATCTGAATATCCGACTGTTCTTCCAGCATTTTCCGGCCGTTTTCCGCAATATTGAAATTAATCAGCAGAAATACCAGCCCGAGAATAGTCTTCGGAAGCAAAATGTAATATACCGGGTCCATTCCGTATTTCCAAATCGGCATTGCCTGAAACTCATGAATCTTACGAATGTTATCGGACGCTATTTCCAGATACATGTTCAGGAAAATGTCCGTCGCATACACAATCCACACAAACGCCGCCGAATGAAGCGTCAGCTTGCGGTCGTAATAACGCGTACTGATAAATATCGGAAGCAGCAAAAACAAAGAGCAGTATACGGCATAATAAAATGCCACAACACCGACGGTCAGCGTCATAATACTCAACATAAAGTATTTCAGCCACGGCCGGTCGGGCTCCACAAAATGAGCCACTTTGCTGCTGATTAACAAAACCAGTCCGACAATCAGCATAACAATGGTCATATACTCGGAGCCGAGCGTAAATCCCGGAATAACGGATGTGCAAAGGCATAAAAGAAGCATGCACCCGCCGGAGCATGCCAATACAACCGCCATCAGGCGGTTTGTTACAATTTCATTTTTATGGAGGAGAGTTTGCTGAATCGTGTTGCTGTCGGGTCTGCTCATGCTTCTATTGTAAAATACCGAAGCAAAGCGGACAGCTGGAGAACGTCCGTCACCGCCGCATTCGGTTTTCTCAGAACAACGGGCTTGCCGTTCATCGCCCGATAAGCCTTTACCAGGGACCGAAGGCCCTTGGAAGAAATGTAATCCACATCCGCAAAATCCAGCACCAGCTTCTCCATATCCGGTTTCCGGTTTTCCTCCAGAAACGCATCCAACTCTCCTGCGGTTGTCGAATCCAGACGTCCGTTCAAAACAACCGTCAAAACCTTCTCTTCATATCGTACCGTCATCGTCATATGCCAATACCTCACACATTTTGTACTTTTACTGATTCATTTATTTTTTGGGGGGCTGTCACCACAGAATCGAAATATCTGTCTTCGGGCTTTCCTGCCTCAGCGCCGGGGTTTCCTGCCTCAGGGTTTCTCTGCCTCAGTGCCGGATTTCCCTGCCTCAGGGTTTTCCTGCCTCAGCGCCGGGCTTCCCTGCCTCAGGGCTTCCTGCCTCAGCACCGGGCTTTCTGCCATTCAGCTTACAGTTCACCCAACGGCTCTTCCATATCTCTGGAAAGTGACCGGAAAAATGCTTCCGTCAGTTCGGTCTTCTCATCCCAGAACCGTCTTCCGGCCGGAGTTCGCAGGAAATTATTCTCCCGTTGCTGCCGCAGTGTATACTGCTCCACATGATTCTTCATATCGTAAAAATCCGCTTCCGGATTCTTCGCATGCTCAATCCATGCATCCATGATGATTCCCATGGCACCCATATCATCCAGCAAATCCGCCTCCATCAATAACACCAGTGCAGGAGAAATGTCTCCGTCCGGCAACAGATATTTGTCCTGATGTCCGGCAATCAGCGCTGCAATTTCGTCCAGCCGGTCTCCGCCGTATCCGTACTCCGGAAGCTTCTTCCGTGCAATTTCGGCACTCTCCCGACCATGGAACCGCATATCCTGACAGGTTGAATACGAAACATCATGGAAAATGGTCGCAACAACCAGCGCATCCAAATCCACTGCAGACTTATTTTCATACTCCCGATACAGTCTCATCGCCCAGCTCAAAACCCGCTTGGTATGGTCAAACCGGGAATAATTAATGTCACCTTTAAAACTTTCTCCCTTGGCGGAACCGTTCAAACAGGATTCCACATACCGAAGCATGTCTTTGTATTTGTCGATATCCGCAGTGTCAATTCCGAGTTCCGTTGCCGGATTCGGCTTCGCTTCCGCATTCGGGTCGTATATCGTTGCCGCCACGTATGCAAAGCCTCTCTTAGCGGCCCATTTCACAACATCGGATCCCTCTACGACCGTAAACCGGTTTCCGTCCACACGAACAATGACCCGTCCGTTGCAAACCTTATCACAAAGTTCCGTCGGTTCTTTCGGCATATCATATCCGAGACGCTTCGGAGAAATCAGAACACGTCCCCGTACTTCCGGCTCCTCGTTGGCACGTTTGCGGACTTCTTTCATCAGAATCTTTGCAATAATCTCCGGCGATGTATAGCTGGAATCCAGCACCAGGTTGTAATTGTTGAAATCAAAATAATGGATGCCGTAAAGATCCTCGTATCGTTTGTCTTCATTGTCGGCTCTTGCGGCCAACTGTGTCTTGGCATCCTCCGTATCCTTGTAGGTTTCCACCTCACCACGGGACGAATCCGCATATACCCTGCGGGCAGCTTCATCCAAATCCACAGACAAAAACACTTTAAAGGAACGTTCCACAAAATGCCATGCCAGACGGGAATCAAACAAAATATTCTTCTCCGGATTCTCCCGACTGATTGCGGATGTCTTATCGTCGATCATCTTATCGTATTTGTGATCTTTCGTCATCAGTTCATTCATTTCCAAAACCGAAATATTCATATCATCCGCAATTTGACGTATCACCTTTCCGGTCGAGAAAATTTCATATTCGTACTGCTGTTCCAACAGCTTGCAAACCGTAGACTTTCCGCTTCCGAGATTTCCTGTCAAGGTAATATGCATTCTATGTCCTCCCTGTATCCGTGCCCGACATTCCGACGTTTTTCGCCGCTGCGTTCCCTGTTCCGGGCCTCCGCTGTGCCGACTGTAATCGTATTAAAAATATACTATCACACTTCCCCTGTTTGTTCAACAATAAGCGGCGCAACTTCGCCTCTTTACAAAAATGACGGCATTTCCGACTTCCACAGAAATTCCGACTCCCGCAGGAATTCCGACTCCCACAGAAATTCCGATTCCCACAAAAATTACCGACTCCCACAGAAATTCCGATTCCCACAAAAATTACCGACTTCCACAGAAAAAGCCGGTTGAAATAGGGGTATCAACCGGCTTGTCATTCATTGTTAATCAGGTTTCATCAGTTCCGGTGGTACCTGAGAACCACCGTAAGGTCGAACACTTATGTCTGTGTTGGTCCGTACCTTCCTTTCTCTAATAATCTGTCAGTCTATGAGGTAAGTCGTTAAGTATCCTTTGGACTGTACCGCCTTTCATAATATCGTCGAACTTTATCTTGTTAAATGAGGTAGATCAGTTAAGTTTCCTTGGGACCGTACCTTCCTTTCATAATCTCGTTTTGAGGTCGTTCATCCGGCTATTTCATCGGACTGTACCGCCTTTCATAATATCGTCGAACCTGTCTTGCTTTGATGAGGTAGATCAACTAAGTCTCCTTGGGACCGTACCTTCCTTTCATAATCTCGTTTCCGGGTCGATCATCCGCTTAATTCATTGGACCGTACCGCCTTTCGTTATTCTAAGTTTGGGATATCTGTATCTCTGGCCTGTTAGGCATTTTCTTTATAGGATTACTCTCTCTCAATGAAACTCCGGCTATTTTATCACTGCACCTTTTGTGCTCAGGCTAACTGCCTCTCAGTTGTGCCGGTTCCCGGTATTAAGTACCCATCGGTTTGTACCTCTCTCTTAGAATTGTTTGTTGGGGCCTGTCGTTAAGTTCCCATCGGACCGTACCTTCCTTTTCTGATAATCAACCATCCGGTTGTCCTTGTCGCATCTGCGACCGTTACATCTATACGATCAATTTGTTATACTCTTAAGTACCCATTGGACTGTACCATCACTTTCGAAATATTTGTCTGTTTCGGTCTTATTAATTACCCATTGGACTGTACCTTCGCTTTCGAAATATTGTTTTCGTTTTCTATTATTAAGTACCCATTGGATTGTACCTTCGCTTTCGAAATATTTGTTTTGGTTTTAGTTTTCAGTACCCATTGGACTGTACCATCGCTTTCTTAATATTTGTAATTTCTCCCACTTATATCAATCGTATGAATTATCCTGTCGGACTGTATTGACTAGTACACTGGACTCACCTCTTTCATTTGGATTTCCGATTGTTCTTTTCGGATGTTGTTCTGTAGTTGTTTTTGATGTCTTTACTTTACCATTCCGGAGGTCTGTTGTCAACGCAAAACGTCACCTTTCTTGCATGTTTTTTGATAATTTATCGCAAATAGTGTGAATTGTCTGACAATTGCACGGCTGTATTGCGAATTACAAGCAATTTAGGTGGCGTTTTCTGAATTTTCACATGTTTTTAGTCAAATGAAGCGCTTCAAAGCCTCATTTTTCATTTCCGTTAAAACGAATGATGTTGTCAAATGTTGCGTAAATTTTCTCTATTTCTGACGTATTATGCGTCACTATTGCAATTATGCTATTCTTTTGCACTTGCTTCAGCCGGTTCAGAAGAAGGTCTTTTCTGGCATTATCCAGTCCGGTAAACGGTTCATCCAGTACCAGCAGATTGGCCTGTGCATACAGGGCCCGCAGCCACGCCGTTCTTCGCTTCATGCCTCCCGAAAATTCCCGAACCGGTTTTCTGCGTCCTTCTTCGATTCCGAGTTCCGCAAGGTCCCGAAGTAACTCTTCATCTGTTTTTCTCATCGGAACAGTTTGCGACGTTCCCTTCGCATCCGGCATCTGTCGCCGAAATGCCGTACCGGCAAGGCGAACATTGGTCAATGCCGAAAATCCTTCACACAACCGGTTCTCCTGGAAGACCGCCGCTTTGCGAAGGGCCTCCCGTCCGACTATCGTTCCGGTATCCGGCTCCGTCAGTCCGAGCATACACCTCAGAAGTGTTGTTTTTCCCCAGCCGGATGGTGCGGTAATCAGTAACACATCCCCTCGTCGAAGCGTCAGGGAAATGTCCTGCAAAACCGGTTTTCCGTCATATTGCTTACCGACCTGTGTCAATATCAGCTCCGGTTCCCCGTCATATTGCTTATCGACCTGTGACTCCGGTTCTCCGTTCGGAAAATCGGAACGGACATCCGCAGAACGATCCGCAGCATCAGTCGAACAAGGGCCCTCTGTCTCGTCGGTCACAACAGAATCCTTCGTGACTTCGGCCGTCACGGAAAGGTTCCCCGCAGGCGCATCATTTTCCAAAAAAGACACGGAATCGACGGAATCCGACTCCGTTCCCTTGCCGGATCCGACCGGGCGTCCCAGCAGAAAGCGAAGGGCCTCCCGTTTCCGATACCGAAGCGTCGGCTCGGAAAGACACAGGGCAAACACACGCCAAAGCAGCGTGACAACCCATTCCATCAAAATGCTGACAACGATCAGAACAATAGTCCATGCAAACAGCCCGGGCGTATCGAGATACAGTTTCGCATCGTACAGCTGGCGTCCGACAGAATCTCGGGACAACGCAATGATTTCCGCCGCAATGCCGGCTTTCCAGCACATTCCGAGTCCGACCGAAACCGCGGCCGAAGCGTACGGTACCGCATTCGGCACGAACAGATACCGCAGTACGGTCAGTGCCGGAAAGCGAAACACCTCCGCCGTTTCAATCATTTCCGCAGGCGTTTCGCGAATGCCCTTCAAAACATTCTGATACACGACCGGAAGAACAATCAGAAATGAAATTACTATATTAATATTGGTCACATCCACCCATAACAAAAGCAAAATGATAAACGAAACAACCGGAACCGTTTTCACCAGCTTCAGGAACGGCTGCATCAGTGCCGATGCAAAATCACTGAAATGACAAATGACCGCAAGCACAATGCCCGCAGCAAGAGCCAGGCCGAAGCCCTCCGCAATATGAAGAAGACTTCCCGTGACAATCGGGAAAAAGGTCTCGCTGCGGAGGATTTCCGACAAACCTGATAAAACCTCTTTCGGATACGGAAGGAGGACTGATTTATTTAGTTTGGATGCCAGAAGCTGCCAGAGAAGAAGCCATAATATCACAGAGAGGCATATATACACCGGCATTTTTATGGTTTTCCATCGCTTATTTCCGTTATTTTCGGGGGACTGTTTCATTTTCTTTCAAATCCGTTTCGCAAATTTGACCGACCGAAAGGCCGGCCGATGTTATTGTAGCAAGTTCCGCATGGGGTGTCAACGCAGATACATCGGAAAAGACATTAGTTTTCGTATAATATCAGTTGACTTTTTACAAATTTGCTTTTATACTTTATCGTGGAGTACGGCGGGACTTACGTACGTACTGTGATATCACTTTATGTCTGTTTATCAAGTGACAATATACTTATTGAAGGAGGACACATCAATGTCTACAAAAGCTAATTACAAGCTTAATGAGATTGGTAAGGGCAAAGTTGGTTTTTCCAAGACCCGTACCATTATCGAGACAGCCTTCTACGGCAACAACGTAGTAAAGGTTAACACATTAAAGGAAGCTTACAATCTGGCAAAGGAATCTGCCGGCACCATCGTTACCGATATGCCTGTTTACAGAGGCGAAGAGTTCGGTCTTGATGCAGATGCCAAGGTTCTGCTTTTCAATGACGGTGCTGTAACCGGTCGTTACGCTGTTGCACGTCGTATCAAGGGCGAGCCCGGCGTTGACGAAGTGAAGTTGGATAAGGTTGTTATGGACGCTGTTTACAAGACCCGTAACAAGCTTATGTATCATGCAACCTGCTTCGTAGGTTTGGATCCCGAATTCATGGTAAAGGCTCATCTTCTTATTCCCGAAGGAGAAGAGAACCTTCTTTACAACTGGATGCTCAACTTCCAGTATATGTCCGATGAATATGTTAAGATGTACAAGAACTCCACACCCGTTGGTAACGGCAAAGAGGCTGACATCTACATTTTCTCCGATCCTCAGTGGGTTCCTACCGAGAGTCCCGATGTTGATTACAGCTGCCTGAGCGATCCTCTTACTCTCTGCTATTTCGATACCGACGCTAACTGCGCTGCTATCCTTGGTATGAAGTACTTCGGCGAGCACAAGAAGGGTACCCTGACCATGGCATGGGCTCTTGCAAACCGCAACGGTTATGCTTCCTGCCACGGTGGTCAGAAGGAATACACTCTTGCTGACGGTTCCAAGTTCGTTGCTTCCGTATACGGACTCTCCGGATCCGGAAAGTCCACTCTTACCCATGCAAAGCATGGCGATAAGTATCCGGCTATCAAGGTTCTTCATGACGATGCATTCATCATCAATACCGAGACCTGTGCTTCCATCGCTTTGGAGCCTACTTATTTCGATAAGACCGCTGACTATCCTACCGGTTGCCCGGATAACCAGTATCTTCTTACCGTACAGAACTGTGGTGCTACCCTCGATGAGGACGGCAAGGTTCAGCTCGTAACCGAAGATATCCGTAACGGTAACGGTCGTGCTATCAAGTCCAAGCTCTGGAGCCCGAACCGTGTTGACAAGATTGATGCTCCCGTTAACGCAATCTTCTGGATTATGAAGGATCCTACCATTCCTCCGATCGTACGTCTGAAGGGTTCCGCTCTGGCTTCCGTTATGGGTGCTACTCTCGCTACCAAGACCTCTACCGCTGAGCGTGTCAAGGCAGGTACCGACCTGAATGCAATCCGTATCGTTCCTTACGCTAACCCGTTCCGTACCTATCCTTTGGTAAATGACTACAATGCTTTCAAGAAGCTCATCGAAGAGAAGAACGTAGATTGCTACATCATCAACACCGGTGACTTCATGGGCAAGAAGTGCCAGAAGGAAGATACTCTCGGAATTCTCGAGACCATCGTTGAGAAGAAGGGTGACTTCAAGCAGTGGGGTCCGTTCGAGGATATCGAAATCATGGATTGGCCCGGATTTACACCGGACTTCAACGACGCTTCCTACAAGGCAGCTCTGAAGGATGCTATGGCTCAGCGTGTTAAGGCTGTTGAAGGCTTCAACACCGCTAAGGGCGGCTACGATGCTCTTCCGGATGAGGCTCTTGCAGCTCTCAAGAAGATCGTTGATGCTTTGAACTAATTCGAAACTTTACGATTTCAATTGCGCTCAGGAAAGCAAACGCTTTCCTGAGCGTTTTTTTATCTCATAGGATTAGGGTGTCAAAAGACACATTCTAATATTATATTTATTTTTGTACCTTGAAAATTTAACACGAATTGGTAAATATAAGATTTTATGATGTGATATCCGATGATTTAGGAACAATACAAAGC
>JAZLJJ010000034.1:0-7295 GCA_045597325.1 Lachnospiraceae bacterium | reverse complement strand
GCGACGCACAGGCGGCGCGAGCATATCGCAAGCGATATGCTTTGTTCTCTCATAGGAAAGTTCGTCCTATGAGATAAAAAAACGCTCCGCGAGGATGCACACGCCTGTGCAGAGGAAAAATGTCGCTTCGCGACGCACAGGCGGCGCAAGCATATCGCAAGCGATATGCTTTGTTCTTTATAAGAAAGTTTGTTCCATAAAGCGGAAGAATCGAAAATTACGCAAATCAGGGGCACATTTACGCATCATTTTCGATGCTGTTTTTGAATAGCAAAGTATACTTGTCCTGAATGGAACGAAAAATCAATAATGCGGCCTTAAACCATCTAATATGACTGATAATACGTCAATACAGAACCCTGTAGATTCAATTTTGAAAACATCGGTTTAGGCTTTGACGTTTTGTGCAAAAGGGAATAGACTATAGTCAGAGGGAAAGCCCGCATGCGGGTATTTAAGATTAGTCAGCAGCTTGGTGGGAGCTTAACGGGAGAAGAATGAAGGAGGGAATCGTTATGAAGAGAACAGATAATAATGGAAGATCGGTAGTGGAAGTCATTATTGCTGTTTTCATTTTGACCGTGGTTGTAGTCGGTGGCTTTTTCGCAATCCGATATATCACCAAAAGAAGTGAAAGTGGAGCAGCAAACGGTGAAAAGGGTGTTCAGGCACAGGTAACAGCAATTGCTGAACAGGTTGAGAATCTGGTTAAGTCCGCTGATGTGGATATTCTGTTTGATTTTGAAAAGAGCAGTTTCGCAGCGGTGAACTCCAGAGGATTTGCCATAATGACGTTGAATTACGGAAATCTGTATATTGATGAAGTATCATTTGACAATCCGAACAAGATGACGGACGATGAGAAGGTTCAAAAAGCGAAGGAAATGCTGGGAACGAAAGGCACGCAGATTGCTGAAAATGTGCAGGTGTTCGATGTTGATTTGTCGGATATCAAGTTTGGCAATGTGAATATTTCCTGCAGAATTCAAAAGGGCGATGAGAATGTAAATAAGAGCAAGTCCGTAACGGTTGACGATTATGTTTATAAGAGAGTGAACGGGATAGCGTTTGAGAGAGAGCCGATAACAACTCCTACCGTTGCTCCGACGAAAGCTCCGGAACCGACGAAGGAACCGGAACTGAAGGAAGCTCCGGAACCGACGAAGGAACCGGAACCGACGGATGTGCCGGACCCGACAGAAACCCCGGAACCGACGAAGGAACCGGACCCGACAGAAGCTCCGGAACCGACAAAGGCTCCGGAACCTGAGAAGCCGGAAACCCAAAAGCTGGAGCAGCATTTTACACTGGATGCACTGAAGAATGCAGGCGAGGAAGATGTGATTACCGTAACGGTCCTCTGTGAGGAAGATACCGCAAAGGTTGGCTGGTGCGTTGGCGGAATTTGCATCGGATGCGATGAAGTTTCCGAAAATAAGGCGTTGCAGTATTGCATCGGCAAGGCTCCGACACCCGGTAAGAATTACAAGGTTACATTCCGAATTGCGGATATCATTTCCGAGGCAAATGCAGCCGGAACAGATGAAATCAGCGTTGATTTCTATAACGGCTTCAAGATTGAAAGCATTGAGCGTTGATGGAAAATGACCTCATTTTCCGGGAAATGAAACAAATGCCTCACAGATTAATAAAAAAATAACAGAAAGCCGGTTCCAAACCTGGAAAAGATGTTGGGACCGGCTTTATTTTTGGCTTTACAGTTGACATTGCGTGTTAAAATCGTTATACTTATTGTGCCGTGCAACCGGGGAGATAGCGGTGCCCTGTACCTGCAATCCGCTACAGCAGGGGTGATGATGTGCCGAGGGGCGTCCTATTCGGAGCCGCCCGTAGTAAGTGATGTTGAAGTTTGGGTCTTACGCAATGAGAATTTACGAACCGTGTCAGGGTAGGAATACAGCAGCACTAAGTAAACACTTTCATGTGCCGTGAGGGTGCCTGAATTGAGTTAACTGCTATGGTAACGTTCGGAGAAGTGTTTCGAAGCATGTCGCACGGCTTTTTTTTGAATTTATCAGTTTGGGAGAGGAGCGCATCATGATTTTGACTACGGCATCTAAAGTAAATGCAGTGAAACGACTGGCCCGTGAGAAGAACTATGACGAAGCAATTGAAATTGCGGATAGGATTAATCCGGACAATGTAAGTTCTGTGTATGATTTGTCATTTATCGCGGAAGTGTACATGAAAAAGAGTCGACTGGAAGATGCCAAAGAGTTGTATCTGGTGATGTATGAACGCAATAAGACGCACAAAGTCATGACCGGTCTGATCGAAATTTGCCTGAAGCTGAAGCAGCCGGAAGAGGCGGAGCAGTACCTTCGTGAATTTCGCCGCATGGAGCCGGAGAATCCGGAGCGTCTGGTGTACCGGTACCGTGTTGACTGCATGCTCGGAAAATCTCCCGAATATTTAATAAAGAGTCTGTCCAAGTTGAAGAATGAGGAGTACACCGATGTTTGGGCGTTGGAGCTCGCAAAGGCGTATTACAAGAATAACGATCGGGAAGCATGCGCGAAGGAATGCCATGGAATTATAAAGTATTTTCCGGACTCGGAAGTGTCGCAGAAGGCAAAGGTACTTCTCGGCGCCTGTGAAATTGATGAGGCGGAGAACGAGACCGAAGAGGCTTCTGAAGACGAATGGGTTGATGTTTTGCCAAATGAGTCTCTGATGCAGGACGTAACCGCGATGCTGGAGGAAAATGCAAGGGCGGAAGCTGTAGCAAATGAGGTTGTTGATGAGGTTACGATTGCACAGGCTGTTCCTGCACATCCGGAACCGTATTTGAGACCGATTGAATTTATGTCAATGACATCGGAACCCGGCGAAGACAAATCAGTATTTGCCGAGGAAGAACCGGCGGCAGAACCGCAAACGATTAACGGATATGAAATTCCGGAGCGTTTGGTTGGATTGATTGACAATGTGTTCTACGATGACGATGATGACGATGATGAGGAATCGGACGAAGAGATCGAAGACGAAATAACAGAAGAAATCGACGAGGACGAGTCGGAAGATGAGATAGAGGACGAGTCGGAAGAAGAAAATGACGATGAGTCCGACGAAGAATCTGATGAGGACGACTCTGAAGAAGAGATTGATGAAGAGTCCGAGGACGATGACTTTGAAGATGCCGAAGAAGAGTCTGAAGAGGACGACTCTGAAGAAGAGATTGACGATGAGTCTGACGAAGGTGACTTTGAAGATGCCGACGAGGAATCCGATGAAGACGATTCCGAGGATGAAGATGACTCCGCCGAGGAAGACGACTCCGACGATGAAGATGACTCCGACGATGAAGATGACTCCGCCGAGGAAGACGACTCCGACGATGAGGATGACTCCGCCGAGGAAGACGACTCCGACGATGAGGATGATTCCGACGATGAAGATGATTCCGACGACGAAGATGATTCCGACGATGAGGACGATTCCGCCGAGGAAGAAGATTCCGACGACGAGGATGACTCCGAGGATGAGGATATCGAGGATGAATTTGAGGACGAGTTTGAAGAGGAAGACGAATTAGAGGAATTGGAACAGGACGATTCTGAGGACGAGTTTGAAGAGGATTCCGAGGATGATTCTGAGGACGATTCCGAAGAGGATTCTGACGAAGAGGATTCCAACGATTCGGATGAAACCGTGGATTATATTATGGCCGGTTTGAAAAAGGAAACGGTGAATTCGGACGGGGATGAGGATATTTCCGTATTTTCGACGATCCACTCCGACAAGGATTCGGAAGTGAACCAGGAACTTGACAATGTGGCAGAACGTCTGGCGGCATCCATTTGCAATGCTGCGGAAGAAGAACGGGCAGAGCGTGCGTTGTCGGAGGAATATTTTGAAGAGGATGAAAATCCCGAAGACACGAAAGTGATGGAAGGCCTCAGCAGCAGAGATTTGCAGGCGGTATTGCAGGAGGATGACGACAAGGCAATCGAGCGTGCATTGTACGACTTGCTGGGCAATAAATAGGAGAATACGATGGGAAAAGTTGTCTGGAAACCCGGCAATATGCTGTACCCGCTGCCGGTTGTTATGGTCAGCTGCAGAGGCAAAGACGGCACCGATGACATTATTACGGTGGCGTGGGCCGGAACGATTTGTTCGGATCCGCCGATGCTGTCCGTATCGGTGAGAAAAGAGCGGTTTTCACATCATTTGATTAGCGAAACAGGCGAGTTTGCGGTCAATCTGGTGACGGAGGATCTGGTGCGGGCGACCGACTTTTGCGGTGTGAAATCGGGACGGGACACAGACAAATTTGCGGAAATGAAACTGACCAAGGGCGAAGCACAGGTCATCTCGGCTCCGCTGATTGCGGAATCACCGGTCAGCCTGGAATGCAGGGTGAAGGAAGTCCGCGAGCTTGGCAGTCACGACATGTTTGTGGCTGAGGTTGTGTCGGTTACGGCGGATGATGCGTACATGGACGAAAAGGGACGGTTTGATCTGTCTTTGGCACGGCCGGTGGTGTATTCGCACGGAACATATTATTGTTTGGGTAAAGCGCTGGGAACCTTCGGGTTTTCGGTGAAGAAGAAAAAATAAACAGTCTGGAGGACGGTTCGGCTTTGGCCTAACTGAAACGTATGAATCGGTACATTATTAACGGCGGGAAGGAATTGCACGGTGAAGTGATAATCGGAGGCGCGAAAAATGCGGCTCTTGGTATTTTAGCGGCATCGATTATGACGGACGATTATGTAACCATTGATAATCTGCCGAATGTCAGCGATATCAATGTTTTGCTGGATGCAATGGAAAATATCGGCGTTACGGTTGAGCGAATCGGATTGCATGAAGTCCGCATTTGCGGAAAAACGATTCAGTCGAATTGTGTGGACTCCGATTATATTAAGAAAATTCGTGCATCGTATTATTTGCTCGGTGCACTGATCGGAAAGCGCGGCAGCGTAAAGGTTGCTCAACCGGGCGGATGTGCAATCGGTGCCCGTCCGATTGACCAGCATTTGAAAGGCTTCCGGGCACTCGGCGTCGAGTGTATCGAAACCGAAGAATCGATTGAAGCAACGGTGAAGAACCTTCACGGGGATCACATTTTCCTGGATGTTGTCAGTGTCGGCGCAACCATCAATATTATGCTGGCAGCCGTGCTTGCACCGGGAACGACCATTATTGAAAATGTTGCCAAGGAACCGCATATCGTTGATGTGGCAAACTTCCTGAACAGTATGGGAGCGAAAATCAAGGGTGCCGGTACCGATATCATTCGTGTATACGGTACGGATAAGCTTCACGGAACCACATATTCCATTATTCCCGACCAGATTGAGGCAGGAACTTTTATGTGCCTGGTTGCGGCAACGAAGGGCGATGTGACGTTGAAAAATGTTATTCCGAAGCATTTGGAAGCAATCAGCTCGAAGCTGGAGGAAATCGGCGTTCGCGTGGATGAGTCGGATGAAGAAGTTCGCATTATTGCCAATTCCCGGGTCCGCAACTCGCAAATCAAGACCCGTGTATATCCCGGATTTCCGACGGATATGCAGCCGCAGATGACGGCGGTACTGATGCTCGGCGAGGGCACCAGCGTTGTGTATGAAAGCATTTTCGAAAATCGGTTTAAATATGTAGACGAGCTTGTAAAAATGGGAGCGAATATTACCGTTAAGAGCGATCAGACGGTTGCAACGATTAAGGGTGTGGAGTCTGTTTCCGGAGCGGAAATGAATGTGCCGGATTTGCGTGCCGGTGCGGCGCTTACGATTGCTGCGTTGGCGGCAGACGGTCGCTCTGTTTTGAATGATATTGAGTATATTGAACGAGGCTATGAGGAGTTTGAAGTCAAGCTTCGCGGTATCGGTGCGGATATTGTAAAATGCACCGATTGAAGAAAGGAGCAGTTACATGGAAAAGAGATTGTTTACTTCTGAGTCTGTAACAGAAGGACATCCTGACAAAATCTGTGACCAGATTTCCGATGCCGTCCTTGATGCGTTGATTGAACAGGACCCGATGAGCCGAGTTGCCTGCGAAACGGCGATTACGACCGGTTTGGTACTGGTTATGGGCGAAATTACGACAAACGGATATGTGGATATCCAGAAGATTGTCCGTGATACGGTTCGTGAAATCGGTTATGACCGTGCAAAATACGGCTTTGATGCGGATACCTGTGGTGTTATTGTGTCGCTGGACGAGCAGTCGAGCGATATTGCGATGGGTGTGGATTGCGCACTGGAAGCAAAGAACCATGAATTGGATGACAGCCAGATTGCGGCCATCGGTGCCGGCGATCAGGGAATGATGTTCGGTTATGCAACCAATGAGACTCCCGAACTGATGCCGTATCCGATCAGCCTGGCGCACAAGCTGACCAGAAAACTGGCGGAAGTGCGAAAGAACGGTACGTTGCCGTATCTTCGTCCCGACGGAAAATCTCAGGTTACGGTTGAGTATGACGAGAACGGAAAGCCGGTTCATTTGAGCGCGGTTGTCCTGTCGACGCAGCACGACCCGGATGTAACGCAGGAAACAATCCATGCGGATGTGAAAAAATACATTTTCGACGAAGTCCTTCCGAAGGAACTGGTAGATGAGGAAACGAAATTCTTCATCAATCCGACCGGACGTTTCGTAATCGGCGGACCGAACGGAGACTCCGGTCTGACCGGACGGAAAATTATCGTCGACACCTACGGCGGATATGCTCGCCACGGCGGCGGGGCATTTTCCGGAAAGGACTGCACGAAGGTGGACCGTTCCGCCTGCTATGCGGCACGTTATGTTGCCAAGAATATTGTAGCGGCAGGACTTGCGGACCGCTGTGAAGTTCAGTTGTCGTACGCAATCGGTGTTGCGGAGCCGACTTCGGTAATGGTTGATACATTCGGAACCGGCAGGATTTCCGACAATGAACTTGTTGCGATTATCAGAAAGCATTTCGATCTTCGCCCCGCAGGAATTATTCAGATGCTGAATCTGCGTCGGCCGATTTACAAGCAGACGGCTTCTTACGGACATTTCGGAAGAACCGATATCGATCTTCCGTGGGAAAAACTGGACCGGGTGGACGATTTGAAGGCGTATTTAAAATGATAACCAATCCCCGGAAAAACTCTTTCCGGGGAGTTTTTTCTCTCATAGGAAGTTCGTCCTATGAGAGAAAAAACGCTCCGCGAGGATGCACACGCCTGTGCAGAGGAAAAATGTCGCTTCGCGACGCACAGGCGGCGCGGGCATATCGCAAGCGATATGCTTTGTTCTTTCATAGGAAAGTTCGTCCTATGAGAGAAAAA
>JAZLJJ010000033.1:0-23762 GCA_045597325.1 Lachnospiraceae bacterium | reverse complement strand
TGTCTCCGCGCCCGCGGTATGCTCGGCTCGCGACGCAAAACTTTCCTATCGTTTTCTCCTGTCCCGTACGGAGCCTCTGCCGTGCGGAGGAACGTTTCGGACGGACAGCACACGTCGGCTTCCTGCAGGTTACGCTGCTGTTCGACCGGGATTCACTGCACATGCGGCAGAGTCCCCATGCGGGACGTCGAAAACACGTCGGGTTTGCTGCTCGCCTGCGCCCCTTATTAATAGCGGGCGCTGCGCAACGATAGGGGCATTGTTGTCTCCGCGCCCGCGGTATGCTCGGCTCGCGACGCAAAACTTTCCTATCGTTTTCTCCTGTCCCGTACGGAGCCTCTGCCGTGCGGAGGAACGTTTCGGACGGACAGCACACGTCGGTTTTGCTGCAGTTTACGGTACTGAGGGAATCGCGGAAATTTGTTTTGATGAAACCGGGTGTTTGTAGTAGAATGGGTGCATGACGGTTTGACGGGAGGTATGTTATGGGTGAACGGTTGGATGATTCGATTGAGAGAGAGTCGATAAATAAGACACATTCGATAAATGAGGCACAACCGGAAGAATCCGCGCGGCAATGCTGTCTGGCATATCGGAAATTCGTTCGGGAATACCCGCAATATTATGTGGATGTGACGTTGTGTGCATTTTCTTCATCGGAAATGAGTGCAGTTGAGAATGTCCTGAAGAATAATAATCAGAGGTGAAATCGTTGGAATCCGGAAAACACAGAGGAAAAACATGGATGATTCCGGCAGCGGGAGTGCTGTGGGGAATTATCGGAATATTTTCAAAAAATCTGGCGGCGGAAGGTTGCTCGCCGGTGGAAATAACTTTTTTAAGAAATTGTGTGGCAGCAGTCGGTATGATGCTGTATCTGTTGCTGTTTCGTCGAAGTTGTCTGAAAATACGGTTGAGAGACTTGCCGTTGTTTTTGGGAACCGGAATTGTCAGCATCACATTTTTTAATATTATGTATTTTATGACAATTGAAAAGTCTTCGCTTTCTTTGGCGGCAGTCTTGCTGTATACGGCGCCGTGCTTTGTGATGATCTTTTCGGTGATGATTTTTCACGAAAAACTGACAATTCGGAAAATTCTGGCACTTTTGGCGGCATTTATCGGATGCGCATTTACGACGGGAATTGTGGAAGAACTGATTGGCGGCAGCAGCGGGGCGGTGAGCAAAACCGCTGTTTTGACCGGCCTTGCGTCGGGGCTCGGATATTCGCTGTATTCGATTTTCGGCAAGGTTGCGTTACGGCGCTATTCGACGGAAACCGTAACGGCGTACACATTTCTGATTGCCACGCTGGCACTGGCTCCGTTCAGCCTGAAAGGGTCGCTGCTGACGGCACTTCGGACACCCGCAGTGTTCGGAAATACGCTGGCGATTGGGATTGTTTCAACGATGCTGCCGTTCCTTCTGTATACGGCGGGGCTGAAGCATACGGAAGCCGGGAAGGCGGCCATTATGGCCTTCGTGGAGCCGCTGGTGGCAACGCTGACCGGTGTGTTGTATTTTCAACAGAAATTGTCGATATATGAAATTGTTGGAATTGTAGGAATATTTGCATCGATTGTTATTTTGGAAAGCCGTCGGAACGCGACAGGAGAGCCGGCATCGGTCAAGGAAGACTGACGGCCGGGAAACGAAAAACGACCGGGTTAATGAAGACAAACGGCCGGGAACGAAAAACGACCGGGTCAAGGAGGCAAACGGCCGGGAAACGAAAAAAAACGACCGGGTCAAGGAAGACAAACGGCCGGGACAGTGATGCCCGGACACCCTGATTCGCCGAAGCACCCTGCTTTATCTGAATTTTGGGTACAAAAAAAGTCCCCGCCCAACAGTCCTATGCTGTCAAATGGAGACCTTTGATGCGCCTCCAGGGGCTCGAACCCTGGACACCCTGATTAAGAGTCAGGTGCTCTACCAACTGAGCTAGAGGCGCATTTTTGTGTTCGTTTTTTCCGAACGCAAGAATTAATATACACGACCGAAGGTCATTTGTCAACAACTTTTTTTTCTTTTTTTTCGAAAAGTTTTTGACGGCTGTTTTGGCCCGTAACATCGCCGGCGTAACAGGATTTTCCGTGAGGAGGAAACCGCTTGATATCCGTCCGGTGCCAGGGGATTTTCCGTGAGGAGGAAACCGCTTGATATCCGTCCGGTGCCAGGGGATTTTCCGTGAGGAGGAAACCGCTTGACATCCGTCCGGCGCCAAGGGATTTTCCCGGAGGAGGAAACCGCTTGATATCCGTCCGGTGCCAGGGATTTTCCCGGAAGGTCAGACGGTTTCGTTATGCCTTCGGCGGGGTGGCAACCATTCGGCAAATCGGATTTCCGGCCTGCGAGAAGCGCTCTTCGTATTCGGTCATGATATTGCCTTCGTTATCCGGCGAATGATGCAGGTCGCGTGTTACGTGTGACAGCGTCCATCCGCAGGATTCGGCCTGCTCCAGGGAGAACTCGAACAAACCGACGTTATCGGTCTTAAATGCAATGCATCCGTGTTCCCGGTTCAGGAAGGTTATATAATGTCCGAGAAAATGATCCGATGTCAGACGCCGCTTGGCATGGCGATCCTTCGGCCAGGGATCGGAAAAGTTCAGATAAATCCGGTCCACTTCGTCGGGACCGAACACCGTCTCGATGTCCTCGGCATCAAACCGTATCAGCCGAAGATTGGGCAGCTGCAGTTCCTCCTGCTTTGCAAGCGCGCGAATCAGAACACTGGAATATTTTTCGATTCCGATGTAGTTGATATCCGGGTTCTGTGCGGCCAGTGCCATCAGAAACCTGCCTTTGCCCATTCCGATTTCGATGTGAATCGGGTTATTATTCTGAAATTCTTCGCACCAGCGTCCGCGCCGTTCCTCGGGATTTTGAACAATGAACGGGTTGACGAGCATTTCCTCGCGAGCTCCTTTAATATTTCGTAAACGCATAAGAATCCTTCTTTCCGTAATATTTGATATGTATGGATAATTTCGCCAATCAGTACAAAATGCCGTCATAATACTGAAGCAGCAGGCCGACGACCTCGCCGTAACTTGCAATTCCGGAGCTTACTCCGTTTGCTTTCAGGTTGATTTCCGCAAGGGTGTCCTGGATTTCGTCCAGCTTTTCTTCGGAAACGATATCGGTTATGGCCTTGTCCTCTTCATCGAGCTTTTTCTTGTCCTCCGGTTTCAGGAAAACAAAATCCTTCATCACATAATCGCTCCAGTACGCCTTGGAAACCGGCGCATTGGGGTTGACGGCAACCTCGGCCGTATACGTTTTCCCGACGGAATCGTTGACATAGCCGAGCACGGAGAGATATCCGCAATACTGAAGAAACGGGTCGTCGCTTTGGGTGCAGGCGAGGAATGCGATAAAATTCGCCTCATTTTCCCAAAGAAACCCGTGCCCGTGCGACAGTTCGTGGCAGAACACGTCGGGAATATTGCCGATGTACATCAGGTCGTTGTAGGAGCATTCCATGGAAAACGGAAGGAAAATGCCCGACACGCCCATGTGAGTCAGCATGTTGGAAAAATGAATCGGCTTCATGTCCGGATACCAGCCCTTCAGGCGGGGGTCAAATGATTGGATGTTGTGGAGCGCCTCTTCCGCAGCTTCCTGCAAATCCCCATCGTACAGGAGCCAGCCCTCCCCGTCGCGGGGGAGCGTTTCGGCGAGGGCATTTGCCTTGGCACAGAGATATTCGTCCAGCGTGTACAGCTCTGTGGACAGATACTGCCGATTATCCTTCTCCGGATTCGGGTCGAGCGGGGTGCAGTGATATAAAATGAAGCAATTAAGTACCATAATCAGAAGAACCAGTCCGACGAAAATGAGGTAGCCCGCGTAGAAGCGAAGCGTGAACCTGCGAAATCCGCGGGTCTTGTTCCGGATTTTCAAAATGACGGCCGGAATCCAGAACAGAAGTGCGAAAATCAGTGAGCAGGCGGCGATAATCACCATCCATTCACCGACCGCAAACGAAAACAGGGAAGTCAGTCGGCCGTATGTATTGTACCAAATCGGAAGAATATAGCGGGCGTACCAGTCGCAAAATGCGTGGCTTTTCCAGGAAATCAGCAGCAACGCGGCGGAGAGCCCGTACAGAATGAGAAAACAAATCCAATAGGCTTTGTGAGAAGCTTTTTTTCCGGCATTTTTTTCGGCCATAGAGAACTCCTTTCCAATAAGGTTTCTTCAGAAATCTAATCTTACCATAAGATTTTGAAAAAGGATAGCAATTTCACGGAAAATATGATAAAATATCGCCACCATATATCGCCACCCGAAGGGTGACGATCTGCGCACCGCCTTCGCGAAGCGAATATGAATGGCGGTGCTACAAATATATATCGCCACCTGAGGACGAAGGTGTGGAAAGGGAAACGACGGCGAACCGAAATGGGCAAATTATTTCTGATAATGGGAAAAAGTGCAACCGGCAAGGATCACATTTTTCGGGATGTGGTCGCTGCCTTCGAAGGACGCCTGAAAACCGTGGTTTCCTACACGACGCGGCCGCAACGGGTCGGTGAGACGGACGGGGTGGAGTATCATTTTGTTTCGGAAGCCGAAATGGAACGGATGCGGGCCGCCGGAAAAATTCTGGAATGCCGGTGTTATCATACCGTGGCGGGGCCGTGGTATTATTTTACCGCAGACGACGGACAGTTCCGGGCGGACGGAGACAGCGGCATTTTGATTGTGACGCCCGAGGCGTATCGGGAATTGCGAAAATCCGTCGGCACGGACACGATTGTGCCGATTTATATTGAAGTGGAGGGCGGAGAACGGCTTGCGCGGGCACTGAAACGCGAACGGAAACAGGACAAGCCGAACTACGACGAGCTGTGCAGGCGGTTTCTGGCGGACGAGAAGGATTTCTCCGACGGGGTGCTTGCGGAGTTGGGAATTGACAGACGCTTTATAAATGATGATTATGATACCTGTGTGGCGGAAATTGTGGAAGCTGTCGCACAGACTCCGGGCGGACCGGGGCGAATCGGGTAGGCAGTACCGGCGCGACAAACGGAGACAGACGGCCGGTCGGGCGAATCGCGTAGGCAGTACCGGCGCGGCAAACGGAGACAGACAGCCGGTCGGGCGGACCGGGCACGGTATAAAAGGAGAAAATCATGGAAACCTTTCAGTCGGTTGTGGGGCACAAGCAGGTGATTGAGCATCTCCGCGAGGGGATTCGCAACAAGCGCGTGTCTCATGCATATATACTGGACGGACCGGACGGGTGCGGAAAAAACCTGGTGGCACGCATTTTCGCGGCGACGCTGCAGTGTACCGCGGGCGGTACCGATCCGTGCGGGCAGTGCATTTCCTGCAGGCAGATGCAAAGCGGCAATCAGCCTGATGTGAGTTACGTCACGCATGAAAAAACGATTCTCGGCGTGGACGATATCCGCACGCAGCTGTGCAATGTCGTTGCCATTAAGCCGATGACGGGGCCGTACCGCATTTTCATTGTGGATGAGGCCGAGAAAATGAACGAAGAGGCGCAAAACGCGTTGCTGAAAACGTTGGAGGAACCACCGTCGTATGCGGTCATTTTGCTTCTGACAAATAATGCCAATGCGATGCTGCAGACGATTCGGTCGCGCTCGGTTGTACTGCCGATGCTGCCGGCACCCGATGACGAGCTGACCGGGTGGCTGATGGAAAAGGAAAAACTGCCGGATTACCGGGCGCGTCTTGCGGCGGCATATTCGGGCGGAAGTCCCGGGCGGGCGCTCGATTGTGCGCGGTCGGAGGAGTTCCGGAAGCAAAAGGATACCGTCGCGTCGCTTTGGAAGGCGCTTCCGACCATGCGGGAGGACCGGATGGCGGAGTATTCGAGGGAGTTTGCGAAAAGTAAGGAAACGCAGGAAACCATGCTCGGGCTGATGCTCGTGTGGGTACGGGATTTGCTGATGCAAAAGGCGCTCGGCAAAAAGGCCCGCCTGATGTTTCAGGAGGAAAGCGACAGTCTGGAGTATCAGGCGGAGACGCTTTCGTACGAAGCGCTTTGGTGGATTCAGAAGGAAATCGGAAATCTGTCCTCCAAGCGAACGGTAAATGTGAATATGGAAACGGCGTTCTGGATGTTTCTGCTGAAAGTCCGGGACTGCTTTCAATAGATGAGCCGCGGCGGCAGCAGAAAAAATGATCTGTCGGAGACGGCGACAGCAAAACAGATGAGCCGTGGCAGCAGCAGAAAAATGACCTGCCGGAGACGGCAACAGCAAAACAGATGAGCCGCGGCGGCAGCAGAAAAATGACCTGCCGGAGACGGCAACAAAGAAAATTGGCCGGAAACGGCAAAAACGGAGGATTTATGGCAATTATTATCGGTGTAAGGTTCCGCGTGGCGGGACGTGTATATTCCTTTGACCCGCTGGATTTGGAAATTGAAACCGGCGATCATGTAATCGTGGAAACGGCGCGCGGAGTGGAGTACGGATATGTGGTGCGCGGCCGCAGCGAGGTGGACGATTCGAAAATCATCCCGCCGCTGAAGCCGGTTATCCGCAAGGCAACGCCGGAGGACGATGCCATGGCGCTGAAACTGCGCGATAAGGAAAAAGAAGCCATGGAGATTTGCGCGGAAAAGGTCACAAAGCATGAGCTGGAAATGAAACTGATTGACTGCGAATACACATTTGACAACAGCAAGGTTCTGTTTTATTTTACCGCTGACGGACGCGTGGATTTCCGGGAACTGGTCAAGGATTTGGCATCCGTATTCCGGACCCGTATCGAACTTCGTCAGATCGGCGTTCGCGACGAGACGAAAATCCGCGGCGGAATCGGCATTTGCGGACGGGAGCTCTGCTGTCATACGTTCCTGGATGATTTTGCACCGGTTTCCGTAAAAATGGCAAAGGAGCAGAACCTGTCTCTGAACCCGACGAAAATCAGCGGCAATTGCGGTCGTCTGATGTGCTGCCTGAAAAATGAGGAGGACGCTTACGAGTATCTCAACAGCCGCCTTCCGAACATTGGCGATACGGTCAAAACGTCGGACGGACTGACCGGCGAAGTCAGCGATTTGAACGTGCTGAAGCAGCGCGTCAAGGTGGTTGTATCCGTGAACGGCTCCGACGGCGAGGAGAAGGAGGTTCGCGAATACCCTGTGGAGGAACTGCATTTTCAGGCAAAGCATCACAGAGAGCGAAACGAAATGGATGCGGATTTGAGAGCATTGGAGCTTTTGGAGAAGAAGGAAGGACATCATTTGGATGAATAAAGAGGACTTTTTGAAGGACGGGGAACAGCTGGTGGATTTGGAACGCAGCAACCTGTGGCTGATACAGGATCCGAGCCGCTTTCGGTTCGGGATGGATGCCGTCCTTTTGAGTGCTTTTGCAACGTTGCGGGCAGGAGAACGGTGTCTGGACATGGGAACCGGCACGGGAATCCTGCCCTTGCTGTTATCTGCGAAAACCGGGGCGGCCGAGCTGGTCGGACTGGAAATTCAGCCGGAAAGTGCGGAAATGGCGCGGCGCAGTGTGGAAATGAACGGCCTGAGCGGGCGGATTACCATTGCCGAAGGCGATATTCGGACGGCATCCGGGCAATTCGGGCGCTCTTCATTTGATTCGGTTGTTGCAAATCCGCCGTATATGATTGGCGGTCACGGAATCGTCAACCCGGAGGATGCCAAGGCGATTGCGCGTCACGAGGTTTTGTGCACGTTTGACGATTTGGCAAGGGAAACGGCGGCGGTGCTGAAACCGAACGGACATTTTTATCTGGTTCACCGGCCGTTCCGGCTGGCGGAAATCATCAATACGCTGTACCGATACAAACTGGAGCCGAAACGGCTTCGTCTGGTCTATCCGTTTGCGGACCGGGAGCCGAACATGGTTCTGATTGACAGCGTGCTCGGCGGACGTCCCCGCCTGACGGTGGAGAAGCCGCTGATTATTTGGGATGCGCCCGGGCAGTACACGGAAGAGGTTCGCGAACTGTACGGGTTTTAGTGGCTGCGGAACATTTGACAAATACGACAGAAAACGGGAGGAAGTACGATGCTGTATCTGGTAGCGACACCGATTGGAAATCTGGAAGACATGACATACCGCGCCATTCGCGTCCTGCGGGAGGTTGACCTGATTGCCGCGGAGGATACGCGGAATTCCATGAAACTGCTGACTCATTTTGATATTCACACACCGATGACGGCGTACCATAACAACAACCGGTTCGACAAAGGCCGCGAGCTGACCGAGCTGCTGCGCGAGGGCAAACACATTGCGGTGATTACCGATGCGGGAATGCCCGGAATCAGTGACCCGGGAGAGGAACTCGTGAAAATGGCGTACGAGGCCGGCGCGGAGGTGACGGTTGTCCCGGGAGCCTGTGCCTGCGTTACGGCATTGACGCTGTCGGGTCTGCCGACGAGACGGTTCTGCTTTGAGGCGTTTCTGCCGACGGATAAAAAGGAGCGGGAGGCCGTGTTCGCGGAGCTTATGACGGAAACCCGCACGACGGTCATTTACGAGGCACCGCACCGGCTGGCGAAGACACTGGCGGAACTGACGGAACGGTTGGGGGACCGCCGTGTCGGCATTTTACGGGAGCTGACCAAGAAACACGAAAGCTGTTTCCGAGGGACGCTTGCGGAGGCGACGGCATATTATACGGAAACGCCCGCGAAGGGAGAGTGCGTAATCGTTCTGGACGGCGCCGATCCGGCGGAGCTTCGGCAGGAGGCACGGCGCGAGTGGGAAGCGATGTCCGTCCCGGAGCATGTTCGCTTTTACGAAGAGCGGGGGCTGGAACGCAAGGAAGCCATGAAAGCCGTTGCATCGGACCGCGGAATCGGAAAGCGGGATGTATATAAGGCCCTTTTGGATGACGAAAATAATGTATAAATAGAAAAAACAGGAAAAACATTGTAAGGATTTCTGACATTTTTCAAAATATGTTTTAAAATCCCCGAAAAAATTTTTAAAGTGACAAAATCACACATGAAAAAACACCAAAAATGCGGTTTGTTAACAGTTTATTTACAAATGATGACAAAAATCATTGCGGAAAAATCAAATTATTCAATATTTCAGGGGAATTTGTTAAAAGAATATTTACAACTTTATTTGGCACGAAACTGCTAAATAATGCATAAAAACCACAACATCTTGTATTTCTGCCGGTAGTCACCACAAAAATGATTAAATCTGTCATGAAAACGCATGAAAATTCCCCTAAATGCCTTGCAAAGACTGTTAAAAAGTGTTATTATTTGAGTGAAAGAAAATATGCGAAGTGCCTCTTCGTGAAGCATTTGCGTAGAAATGTATTGGGAGGCACGGCATATGGCTGGTGAAGTTTACCGCAGAAAGAAGCGTCTCGGCGACATGCTCGTTCAGGAACGGGTTGTCACGGAAGAACAGCTGGAACAGGCGCTTGAAGTAAAGAAAACAAGCGACAAGCGACTCGGAGAAATCCTTGTAGACTTGAACTTTACGACAGAAGAGAATATCACCCGGGCACTGACACGTCAGCTGGGAGTGGAGATGGTAAATCCCGCATCCATGACGATTCCGGACGATATCGTGAGCCTGGTACCCGCACAGATTCTGCGAAAGTACATGGCGATGCCGTTCGCATATGCACCGAACAATCCGAGCATTCTCCGTGTGGCAATGGCAGACCCGATGGATATGACCGCAATCGATGATATCCAGATGGTAACCAACCTGGAGATTGAACCGTACATCTCAACCTCACATGACATCATGGTATGTATCGACCGTCATTACGGTAATGCCGAAGCGTTGGACGCAGCGGAAGCGTACACCAAGGAACGTGAGAGCAAGATGCTGGCGGGAGAAGAAGAGACGCAGGACGAAGTCAGCGACTCTCCGATCGTTGTCCTTGTACGAACCATGATCGAATCCGCAGCACGTCAGAGAGCTTCCGATATTCACGTCGAAGCGCTCGAGACCAAGGTTCGTATCCGGTACCGAATCGACGGTGCGTTATTTGAACAGATTACATATGATATCGGATTGCTTCCGGCAATCATCGCCCGACTGAAGATTCTCGGCGGAATGGACATTTCCGAGAAGAGAAAACCTCAGGACGGACGTATCAGCCAGACAGTCGACCGAATTGAGTACGATATACGAGTTTCCATTCTTCCGACTTATTACGGAGAGAAATGCGTAATGCGACTCGCCATGAAGACGGCGCTGACGCGTAACAAGAAGGACCTCGGTTTCTCCGATGAGGAGATGAAGGTATTTGATCACATCCTTGCAAATCCTCACGGAATCATCCTGGTAACCGGACCTACCGGTTCCGGTAAATCCACAACGCTTTATACAGCGCTTAGCGAACTGAATAAAGAAGACGTTAACATCATCACCGTAGAGGACCCTGTCGAAGCCAATATCAACGGTATCAATCAGGTTCATGTTAATGTCAAAGCAGGACTTACCTTCGCTTCGGCTCTTCGTTCCATCTTGCGACAAGACCCGGACATCATCATGATCGGTGAGATTCGAGACGGTGAAACCGCACAGATTGCCGTACAGGCATCCATCACCGGTCACCTGGTTGTAAGTACCCTGCATACCAACAGCTCTGCGGCAACAATCGCCCGTCTGTTGGATATGGGAGTTGAAAGTTATCTGATTGCCGACTCTGTCGTCGGAGTAATTGCACAGCGACTTGTTCGCCGTCTTTGCCCGAAGTGCAAGAAACAGAGACTGGCAACGGAAGAGGAGAAGCAGACAATGGGTATTCCGTCCGGCGCAGGAGACGTAGTTCTCTTCGATCCGGTAGGATGTACCTCCTGTAACAAAGGATATAAAGGTCGAATCGGTGTTTACGAAATCATGGAGATTTCACCGAGACTGAAGAAGATCATTTCCAAGAAAGAAGATTCCGAAGTACTGAAGAAAGCAGCATTGGAAGAAGGCATGAGCACACTTCGTATGAGTGCCGTGAGATGTTGCTTACAGGGAATCACATCATTTTCCGAAATGCTTCGGGTATCCTTCGAAGAGTAGTCGTTCACAGATATATGGAAAGCGAATAACAGAGGAAAGGGAGCAACTGTATGAGAGAATTGGATGAAATCCTTCAGGAAGCGGTTGATCGCCATGCATCAGATATACATATCACGGCAGGTCGTCCGGTTATTTTACGAATCGACGGTGATTTAAGACCGTTGGACAATGAAAAGTTAAGTCCCGAACAGATTGAGGAACTGGTTGTTCCGCTGTTTGCGGACAACGATCGTCTGGTAGAGACAATGGAGAAGACCGGTGAAATCGACTTCGCACATTCTCTTTACGGACGAGGCCGTTTCCGTGTAAACGTATTTAAGCAGAGAGGAACGCTGGCGATGGTCATGCGACTCCTGCCGTTCAAGATTCCGGCACCGAGAGAACTCGGACTTCCGGCATCTGTTCAGGAATTGTGTCAGAGAAAACGTGGTCTGGTTCTGGTTACCGGTGCTACCGGTTCCGGTAAATCCACAACACTGGCTTCTCTGATCAATATGATTAACAAAACTTACGCAAAGCACATCATTACGCTGGAGGACCCGATTGAGTACCTTCACCGTCATGAGAAGTCCATTGTAAATCAGCGAGAAATCGGTGACGATACGGAAAGCTACGCAGGAGCGCTGAGAGCTGCTCTTCGTGAAGATCCGGACGTTATCCTCGTCGGTGAGATGCGAGACCTGGAAACCATTCAGACCGCAATTACCGCAGCCGAGACCGGACATCTGGTTTTCTCCACACTGCATACAAACAGTGCGGCTGATACCATCAACCGTGTCATCGACGTTTTCCCGCCTCATCAGCAGCAGCAGATTCGGGTTCAGCTTGCCAGTGTTATCGAGTGCGTTATTTCGCAGCAGCTGCTTCCGATTCAGACCGGTTCCGGCCGAGTTGCCGCGTTCGAGGTTATGATGGGTACGAGTGCTGTTCGTAACCTGATTCGAGAAGGTAAGGCATTCCAGATTCCTTCCATGATTCAGACGAGTAAGAAACAGGGCATGCAGTCTATGGACGATGCTTTGTACAACCTTTACATCGGTGGTTTGATCAGTGCAGAGAACTGTTTGAACTATGCACAGGATGCAATCGCAATGAGCAGAAAGGTTACTTTCTAATATTTAGTGGGAGGCTGTTGAATGGCGAGTTATCAATATGTAGCAGTCGATAAGATGGGCAAGGAGAAAAAGGGCAGTATTGATGCCGCAACTCCGGACCGTGCACAATCGATGCTGAAAAGTGAAGGACTGATTCCGATTAAAGTATCGGAGCAGAGTATTTTCAATAAGGATATTAATCTTGGCGGTAAGAAAGCAAACAACCGTGAACTTGCGGTTTTCTGCCGACAGTTTGTAAGTATCATCAACGCCGGTGTTCCGATTCTGGATGCGCTCGGAATGATGGAAGAACAGACGGAAAACAAGGAATTCAAGAAAGCAATCGGCGAAGTTAAGACAAGCGTTGCAAAAGGTGAAACGCTCGGTAACTCCATGAGAGCAAGAATGGATGTATTCCCGTCCATGATGGTTAACATGGTGGATGCCGGTGAAGCTTCCGGTAGTATTGATGTTTCCCTGGACCGAATGGCAACACAGTTCGAAAAGGATGCACATATTTCAAGCCTTGTTAAGAAAGCAATGATTTATCCTATCGTTGTATTTGTTGTAGCCATTGTCGTATGCGTCGTACTTCTTACCTATGTAGTACCGACCTTCATGGAAATGTTCCAGGATATGGATATTGACATGCCGGGTATTACCGTATTCGTACAGAATGCCAGTGACTGGCTGAAGAGCAATTGGCTGATTGCAGTCGGTGTTATCGTTGTTATCGTAGTTGCGATAAAAGCGTTCTCGGCATCCAAGACAGGAACGGTTTTCTTTGCAACCTGTGCAGTTAAGCTTCCGGCAATCGGAAACTTTACAACGAAGTCCGCATCATCCCGTCTGGCACGTACACTCAGTACACTGACGGCATCCGGTATTTCGATGATTGATGCATTGGATATTACCGCGAAGACAATGGGTAATTACCTGTTCCGAGAAGCATTGTTCGAATGCAAGGAAGAAGTTAAGAAGGGTGTTCCGCTTTCCGAACCGCTGAAACGATGCGGCCTGTTTCCTCCGATGGTTATTCACATGACCAAGATCGGTGAGGAAACCGGTGACCTGGAAGCGATGCTCACCAAGATGGCAGATTATTACGATGAAGAAGTTGAGATGGCTACACAGTCACTCATGGCAGCTCTGGAACCTGTTATCATCCTTTTGATGGCCGGTATCTGCGGCGTTATCATCGGAGCCGTTGTTGCACCTATGGGTGCTCTGTATACAGGTCTTGATAACCTGTAATTCATCCGAAGAAGAGGACTTCGGATACACACCACGAATTAAGCGCTCGTTGATAATAGGGCGGCGAGTGTTTAAGATACAATAATATTATATGAAAAATGAAAAGGAGAACAAAGTTATGAAGAAGAATCAGGGTTTTTCCCTCGTTGAGTTGATTGTTGTTATCGCTATTATGGCAGTATTGGTTGGTGTTCTTGCACCTGCTTACCTGAAGTATGTTGAGAAGTCTCGTAAGTCTTCCGACATTTCCTCCATCGCTGATATCCTCAGCGCTGCTGAGAAGGTTGCTGTAGATGTACAGTTCTCTGTACCTGCAAACACTGAATTTGAGCTTGTAATCACTAACGGCGTTTGCGCTCCTACCGTTACCGACACTGCTATCCAGACTGAATGGCGCTCCATCGCTGGTGCATCCTATACCTGCAAGTCTTCTGATTTCAAGACCCAGAGTGGTTCCATTAAGGGTACTGTTCAGACCGACGGTAGCGTTATTTGGTCGACCACAATGTCCGGTACACTTATTACCTACTCCAAGGATTTCAAGGACAAGTACGGTCTGTAATTCGATAACTGTGAAAACAGTCTGAGGTGCGTTGCACCAAAGCAAATCGAAGTAACTTTTAGTTAATTTTGTTTATGCTTGGTAATCCCTATAGGGTGGCACGAAAGTGCCACCCTGCCAAACGCATAACAGAAATGTGGTGTAAGATGAGAAAAGAGAATAGAGGAGAAAAGAACAGGGGATTTTCCCTTGTCGAGTTAATCGTTGTCATCGCGCTGATTGCAGTATTGGTCGGAACGTTGGCACCTGCATATTTAAAATATGTAGAGAAATCAAGAAAACAAAGAGATGAGGCCGCAGCAGGAGAACTTCAGCACGCTGCGGAAATTGTTGTCTTATCCGGAGAGTACAGATGTGATGATGAAGTGCTGGTAACTTTTGACAGTACCGGTGTGACGATTGCCGAAACCGATGCCAAATCGGCATTGACAACGCATATGCAGGAATCGTTCGGTAATCTGAGCACCATTAAACCTTGCTCAAAGACATATACCGGCATGAAATATACAATCAGTATTCATACCAAAGCAACGGCGACTTCTTCCGAAGAGAAAGAAATTGTCGGAAGCTGGGGCACACAATAGTGATGTCCGAAGTGCCCGAAACCGATACTGTCGGATAACGGCACAACAGCCATATGGAAGATTGTTAGATTGACCGTATGGCGGAAAACGTTGGAATCGAGGAAATCTCATGGGGTTTGAAGTGGCAATATATATATTGGCTTTTCTGTTTGGTATCGTCATCGGAAGCTTTCTGAACGTATGCATATATCGTATACCGCTCGGGGAGAGCCTGTCGGCCAGACGGTCCCACTGCATGAGCTGTGGGTATCAGCTTCGTTGGTTTGATTTGATTCCGCTTTTCAGTTGGCTATTTCTAAGAGGCCGTTGCAGACGCTGTCATTCGAAGATTTCCGCACAGTACCCTATTGTGGAAGCAGCAAACGGAGTTTTGTATGTTACCATTTTTCTGTGTTGTGGGATTTCGATTGAGAGTGTTTTGTACTGTCTTATGACGTCGGCTCTGCTGGCGCTGAGTGTGATTGATTTCAGAACGTATGTGATTCCGATTGGGTTCAATATTTTTATACTGACCCTCGGAATCCTTCGTCTGATTTATAAATTCTTCCTTTTGGAAGAGCGTTCGTTTACGAAGGATTATCTTCCGTTTCTCATCGGACTGGTTCTTGTCAGCGGAATTCTCGGACTGATCTGGTTCGTCTCGAAGGGCAGAGCGATGGGCGGAGGCGATGTAAAACTGATGGGAGCGGCAGGCTTGCTGCTCGGATGGAAACACATTTTGTTGGCATTTGTTATCGGATGTATTCTCGGTGCCGTTATTCATTCGATTCGCATGAAGGTATCGAAAGAAGGACGTATGCTGGCCATGGGACCGTACCTTTCCGCCGGAATCCTGATTGCGGTACTTGCGGGAAATCCGATTATTGAATGGTACGGAAAACTGATTGGGTTCTGATTACGGAATCCGGTTGTTATAAAACAGGAAATTTGCTGAGATATTCTTTCAGTTGATTTATATAAATTAAGTAAAAGAAGATGAGCGAAAGAAACTTTCGTTCGAGAGGGAGGCAAACGTATGGCAGGTAAAGTGCTATCAATGGAAATTGGGCAGGCAACCACCAGAGTCATCGAAATTGACTACATGTCCAAAAATCCGAAGATTTACCAGGCGTTCAGTCTGGAGACCCCGAAGGACATGGTGCAGGATGGCGTTATTGCACGAAATGAGGACTTCATTATTAATTTGAAGTCAGAGCTTCGAAGAAGGGAGATTAAGACTGAGAACGTGGTTTTCACAGTTTCTTCCAGCCGTATCGCAAACCGTGAAGCCCGGATTCCGTTGTGCAGCGAGAACAAGATTCTGCCGCTGATTACAGCAAATGCATCGGAATATTTCCCGGTTGATATGAATCAGTATCATCTGGTTTATAATATTCTCGGTAAGATTGATACCAAAGAAGAGAAGCAGTATCGTCTCTCTCTGTTGGCTGTACCGAACGATGTAACGACATCGTATCTGGATCTGGCACACTCTCTTGGAATGCATATCAGGGCGATTGATTATGTCGGCAACAGTGTATTCCAGGTAGTTCGTCAGGATTTCGCAACCGGAACAAATGCCGTTATCAAGATTGACGAGTACAGTTCTCTGGTTACCATTGTAAAGGATGGAGAGATTGTTCTTCAGAGATCCGTTGCACACGGTGTGAATGCGGTTATCGAGAACATGATGGAACTGGATGTATACGGTGAGAATTTGGATTACTACAGTGCAATTAAGGCATTTACAACCAATCATTGCATTCGTCGTTATCTGAATGTCGATGTAGACTATCAGGAACCGGAAGATACAACAGACGAAATTATGATGTCCCGAATCATGCTGACAGAGAACCTTCGTTATCTGATCGGTAATGTCGGACGTATTTTGGAATATTATGTTTCCCGTAATGATAATGAGGCGATTGAGAATATCGAACTTGTCGGAATCGGTGCCGATTTTGTCGGTTTGAACGAATTGCTCAGTAACGAGCTTGGTTACACGGTTCATAATTACGAAGGAATCAATCAGGTCAGATTGGCAAATCCGAATTCGGATGTTACATTACATGTTCTGGCAGCCTGCATCGGTGCGTCAATGAAGCCTTTGCAGCTTCTGTCCGCAGATTTGATGAAGGGTGAAAAACAGCAGTCTCTGCTGATTCCGTTCGTTATCATGATTGCCTGCTTCGTGGTAGCAATCGCATTGTTCTTAATCGGACAGATTCGGGTTACGACCAAGGAAAACGAGATTAAGAAAATCGAAGAATATCTGACAGAAAACCAGTATCTGTCTTCCCTTCAGAAAGCATACGAAAGCATGGATGATTTGCAGGATGAAACCATGAAATACAATAACATGGAAGTCAACAATAACAAGAACTTCCTTGCTTTCATCAAAGAGCTTGAGGAGAATATGCCTCTGCAGATGAATATTGCGGAATTGAAGTCGGACGACGAGATTATCGAGATGACAATTCTGTGCCGGCATAAGGATGATGCGGCAACGATGATTCAGAGATTGTACGATAACTTCGAAACGGTTCGAATCAGTGAAGTCAGCGAAGTTGTTGAATTTGAACCGACCGCAACTCCGGAACCGACGTTGTTCCCTTGGGAAACACCGACGGTTACCCCGTTCCCTTGGGAAGTCACACCGACACCGGTTGTAACACCGGAGAGACTCCTGTCGTTTGGTATCAAAGCAACTTTCCGTAATCCGGTATCAGAGGTTCCGACAAGCCCGTCACCGGCTGCAGGAAACTAAAATAGGAGGTAAACAGAGATGAAGATATCCAGAAGAGATCTTAGTATTGTCATGGTTCTGTTGGGCGTGATTGTGGCATTCTGTGTTTATCAGTTCTATTTTAAGAACACGCAGGATACCGTAGAAGAAAAACAGAAGAAATTGGAAGAACTGCAAAGTGAAAAAGAAACCATCAATTCCTATGCGAAAAACGAACAGAACTATCTGGTGGATTTGAAAACCTGGGGTCAGAAGCTTGATGCTTTGGTTACCAGATATCCTTATGCGAAGCGTTATGATGATGAGATCATGTTCCTGTATAATTTAGAGCATGACACGAAATTCGGAGCGTATTTTTCCAGATATGCGATGATACCGGATCAGGTGACGGCAACAACCAATGGAACTTACTATATCGGAAAACAGGACGATAAGATTATGACTCAGGAAGTTGTTTATACAATGGGTCAGGGATCGATCGAAGCAGATTTTGACTGTGAATCATATGATCAGATGAAAGCTCTGCTGGAAGAGATTAACAAGGATGAGAATTGTGGTAATTTCAGCGAAATCGATATGGTATTTGATCAGATGACCGGTCATGTCAGCGGAACAATCGTAACCAATATGTTTACGGCACGTGATTCGAAGAATACGACTTCGTTTACACCTGTTAATATTGACAAGGTACCCATGAGAAAAGACAGCAAGGATCCTTGCAGTATTTTTGGACCGACTGTAACTCCGGAACCGGAACTGAGTGAGGAGATGCAGAAATTGCTGGAAGCATATCGTGAACAGATTATGAAAGAAGCTCGTGCAAATGACAACGGGTTTATGGGACAGTAAGTAATAATGTAATGAATAATCTCCGGGGCATATTGCCCCGGGTGATTATAAATGGCTTTGCCCGGCGGTAAAGCAGAGGAGAAGTTCGAGTTGATATTGTTTGACAGACACAGGTAGCAGTAAGGCAGAAATGCCGGAAAGGAATATACCGTGAAAACGTTAGAGAGAGAGAGAGATAAAAAGAAGAATTCCGGTTTTACATTGGTTGAGGTATTGGTTGCGGTAGCGATTCTTGCAGCGATGACCGCTCCGATTTTAAAATCATTTGTAACAGTTGCCGGAGTAAACAGTAAGTCCAGACGAAAGCTCACCGCAACGGAAGTGGCGGAGACTTTGATGGAATCCTGTAAGAGAATCAGTATTACGGATTTTGCATCCCAATGCGATTATCCGTCCACGATTCCGTGTACAATTCTTCCCGGAGATATCGAACACGGACAAGCAAATTTTGGCAATACTGTTTGTGAGTTGAAAAAGAATACGGGTACAAACGGATACAGTAAAGTAACAACTTCATCCGGATATGCCGCTCAGAAGGATGGCGGCGGATACAAGCTTCAGACACGAAGCGATAATACGTACATATTCTACATATGGAATATTGCGATGGGTGGCGGAACGTACGAAGCAGTTGTAACTTTTAAGTTGAATTCCGAAAGAAATCGAATGACCGCAAGCAATGCTACCGGCACATCGATTAATGTGGCAACAACCTTAACGGATAAGTCATTACGGGTTCTTCAGTATTACGATGTAACGATTGATGTATATAAAGGCAATGGCGGTAATCTGGCCGATATCACGGCCGGCGAAAAGCTGGTTACGTTAGAAGGTTCGGTAACAGATTACAAGAATAATTAATTACGAAAGTGAGGTAACATTCAATGAAACGCATTCAAAAGGATAATAATGGTGTAGCATTAGTAAGCGTTCTTGTGTGTGTAATGCTTTGCTTTCTGCTTTCTGCCACAATTATGAGAGTTTCTTATCTTTCATACCTTCAGAAAGGAATTGGCAAACAGACAGCGACAACATTCTACGATAACGAAGAATATGCAGACGATCTTGTAATGGGTGTACAGTCGATTGCCGCATTGGCAATGTCATCCTCTTCCAGTACGGATCAGAGTCAGTTTCTGGACGCGTTCTGCAGTATCATGGGAACATCTTCCACTGACGTAGAAAAGCAGCTGAAGAAATTTATTAAGGATTACAACACTTCCGGTGTTACGATTTCTGTTGATAATGCCACAGAGTGCGTTACCAGAGAAACCGCAGGAACGGAAGCCGTCATTCACGGAGTCAATATATCATATACCGATCCGAAAACCGGTTATCAGTCCGTTATTAAGACTGACATCCGTGTTCGTGCTCCGTTCTATGCAAGTGAAAAGAGTGTTCCGCTCGGCTCCTATTCCATGTTCGCCGGCGGCGGTGCCAATGTTGCCAGCGGATATCCCAGTGCAAATCCGAATCAGTACGGTAACCTGAGACAAAAAGGAAACGTATATATCGGATACATGGAGTATAATGATACGACGAAAGTCGCAAAATCCTGTGAAGTAAAAGACTATATGACATTTATACTGGATGGTGACAATATTACCATTAACGGTGATGTGTATATAAACAATCATTCCAATTTTGTATTAACCGGTAAGGATATCGAAATTCGCGGAAAGATTTATCTTGACAGTAAAAACTCCCATCTGGTTGTCAGCGACAGTACGAATTTGATTTGTCAGGATATCGTTGTTAACGGTCAGTCGGTTAATGGTAAATCACTCAGTAAGACATCATTATCTTCTTATGAAAGTCTTCCCCAGGATTATATGAGTGGCAATCAGAGAAAAGCAGGTTATGAGAATGTAGCTTCTTCACTGGTAATCTATAACAGCTCTACCAAAAAGGCAAAGGACGCACAGATTGTACAGGGAGTGGTTACAGATACCGTAAGCAATAAAAAAGCAGGAATTATCTTTGATGCGTCCTGTCTTCCTCATAAAAATGTTAAAGTGAATGGCAAGGAATACGATGAGAGATTCCTGCAGCTTATTGATATTGAATATTTCGGATGGTTTGGAGAAAGCAAAGTAAAAGATTATAAGGTTCCCCGTGGTGAATATTTTAAAAATCAAGGATATTCTGTAAGCGGAGATAAGTTTATTCCGAGTGAAAAACCTGCGAGCGGTGATCAGAATCCTATTAGAAGTGGTATAAAGATTGACGGAAAAACGTATAATGCAGAGGTCAATTTTGGTACGCTGAATGAAATCGTCAATGCTCAAGGTGCCGGTATGATTTATTTTATAATTGCATACGGTAAAGATTTGCAAGTAAGAATGAACAGTTCGGACCCGTATAACGGCTTGTTTATGTCAACGAATAAGGTTATTTATTCACAGACAGGTAATGAAACAGTCGGTTCTTCACTGTTGGAAACTGATAAATCAACGAACATGCAGTCATTAAAGGATTATATTGATCGAATTGGACGGTTCTCGATGGTTGAACCGGGATATAATGATTTTACAATTTCCCAGCTGAAGTACACTATAACGAACAACTTCTTCGTAGGTGGTATCAAGAGTCTTTATGATGATGGTAACAGCAGCGGTGGTAGCGGCATTATGGCCGATGAGGAGAGAAACAAGGCGCTTTCTATGATTCAGTTTGAGAATTGGGAGAAGAGATAAGCGTTTTTAGTCAGAGGAGAGACGGAGAGAGAGGAACAATTATATGAAAAAGAATGAGGGTTTTTCGCTGGTTGAGCTAATTGTAGCCATTGCGATAATGAGTGTGCTGATTTCACTCGTTGCAATCAGTATTTCCGTAGTCGGCTCGCAAAAAGTCGGCTCGGCAGCAAGCGATATCAAGAGTCAGTTCCAAACCGCACAGACAATTTCGATGAGCAAGGATGACTGTTTCCTGGATATTCAGGCAGATCCCGGTAACGGAGTTACGTTTACAACGTATTCTTCCGATAATCGGATTTTGGATAAGAGACTTGTTGAGAACAATATTACGGTTATGGTTAAATCAAAGACCGGTGTAATGGGTGCAGGTGCATTTCATTTCAGAGTTCGTTATAACAGAGAAAACGGTTCTATGAAGCCGTTGATGCAGGTAAACGGCATTACGGAAACTCCGTGCGGAGACATTGATTATATCAAGTTTTCAAACGGAAAGAAAACGGTTACCCTTTACGTTTCACAGGTTACCGGTAAGGTAACATATTAAGGGGGTGACAGAGATGAAGAAGAGCGATAAGAAGAATCAAGGTTTTTCATTGGTTGAAATGCTGGTTTCCGTTGCGGTTCTTGCAATTGCAATGACCGGTATTGTGGGATTGATTAATATAGCTTCGAAGTATTATTCCAATTCTCACAAGGAAGTTGAGCTTCAGGCCGAGTTACAGACAACATTTAGTCAGTTGAGCAATATGCTGATTGACTCGAATGCGAAAGTCGATTTCGATGATGCAAATAAAGTTGCACGGATTATCTGCGACGGTACCTACTACATTGTTGCAGAGAAAGATAAGAAACTTTATGTAAAAAGCGGATCGTTCGATTCTGCTACGAAGTTGCCCGGTTCCAGAGAAGTGGCAATCAAAGGAATGGCACCGTCTTATGAAAAGTCGGGGCTCTTGTGTGAGCATGTTGAGTTCTTTAAAATTGATACAAGCCATTACGAACAGGGATATATCACAATGGCACTTCATTTGAAATATGGCAGTCGTGAAGCGTCCGTTAACAAAAATGTATTCCTGAGAAATTATGCATCACGGAAGAAGAATATTATTTCGGCATGTGATATTGATGAACTTAAGGCGAACGGCAATTCGATTCAGATCGGTATTACACAAAAGACAGGTAAGCCGATTGCCAACGGAACCAAGATTCAGGTTGGTGTAATTGCTCGTTGCAGCGGCGGCGGGACACTTTCGCTGTCCGGCATGAGTGTTACGGATGGTACGGTTCGTTCGTATGATCCGAGTTCGGGCACCGTAATCTTTGAATTCACTTTGTCGTCAGAGTGGGAAAGCGGTACAAAGAAACAGATGACGCTTAATATCGGAAAAACACCGGATATAAGTCACTGCAGTGTTGATTCAGTAAGTTATTAATGATAAGATTGACTGCCTATTTGGCAGTCAATCGCCAATTTTAGCATAAAATTAGAAATTCGTTCAAGTTTTTCGTTTGACAAGATTACATAATAGGAATAATATATATATAGAAAGTTGTCCTTATTATGAAAGCAAAGGGGATGTTAATTATGAAAAGAAAGAATCAAGGCTTATCGACAATGGAAATTGTCATTGCAGCTGTCATTTTAGCGGCGGTTGTCGGCGGCGTTGTGATTGTTATGAAGCTGTTCGTAGACAAGCCTACGCAGGATGGCCCCGTGAAAGATGGACGTGCTAAGATTATCAATGAATTGGCTAAGAAGGTTCAGTCTGAAATTGAAGCTGCAAATGTAGAAGTTGTTTTTGATCAGGATGTGAATGACAAAAACATCAGTGTACTTCGTATTATCAGCGAAGAGGGATTTAAGTTGTATGCATATTCGGAGAATTGCATTTATTCTTCAGAAACTTACAGTACCGCGGAATTCGGTGAAGAATTGGATGACATTGTAGCGGGAGCAAAAGCGAAAGCAGTCGATCTTACGACGATGAAAGAAGAAACCAAGAAGGCAGACAAGTATATTGAAACCTTCTTTATCGAAACTCAGAATCAGAATGTTTGGGAAAGCAAGGCAGAGATTAATATTCGTTTCCTGGATGAATCCGGTGAATCGAACCTTAATACAGAAGGCAAGCAGGCAGTTTATTCCCGTGATTTGGTTCTGTATCACGGAGGAGATGTTCCGATTATAACATTGCCTCCGGCACCGACCAATACACCGGTACCGACCAATACGCCGGTTCCGACCAATACACCGGCGCCCACCAATACTCCTGTTCCGACTGATGAACCGAAGCCGACCGATGAACCGGAACCGACCTTGGAACCGACCTTGGAACCGACTTTGGAACCGAGTCCGACCGAAGTACCGGAACCGACCGAAATCAGAAAGTCTCTCGGAAATCAGAACCAGTTTATTGTCAGAAAGAACAATGCAGAATTGATGTTTGCACCGGATGATGCAATGGTTGAAATTACATTCTACAGAAGCTCCGAAGATGATGAATCCGGTAAGAAGGGAACTGAAGTAGGCGGTATCGGCTACAAGTCCTATACCAATCTTGTTCCTGAGTTTACATGTATTTGTGATCATGATGTTGCATTTGAAGAAGAAGTAGTACTCACGTTCCCGTTGATTGATTTGAAGAATGCAATCGAAGCAAACGGATTGAAGGAATTCCGAGTTGCAGGACATGGCGGATTCACAATCAGAAATGTTGAACTTGTATATTTTGAGAACTAATAATTGAATTATGAGTCTGTTAGGGCATCGGAGAAATCCGATGCCCTTTTTTATCTCATAGGAAAGTTCGTCCTATGAGATAAAAAAACGCTCCGCGAGGATGCACACGCCTGTGCAGAGGAAAAATGTCGCTTCGCGACGCACAGGCGGCGCGAGCATATCGCAAGCGATATGCTTTGTTCTCTCATAGGAAAGTTCGTCCTATGAGATAAAAAAACGCTCCGCGAGGATGCACACGC
>JAZLJJ010000032.1:0-7225 GCA_045597325.1 Lachnospiraceae bacterium | reverse complement strand
CGGAATGACGAAAACCTTCAAAATCACACAGGGAGCGCACTCTCTGACGGTTGACGTGACGACCATCAGTCTCGGAGCAGCCGGAAGCGCAAAGAATCTGGCGGTTACGGCCGATTGTTCGTATTCCTACGGAAAGGATGCAACATGGATTACCGTGAGCACGATTGCCGGCGGCTATGCGATTTCCGCACAGGCCAATACCTCGGGTGAGGCAAGAACCGGCCATGTGGCCGTGTCCGGCGGGGGAGTTCAGAGAACCGTAACGGTTACGCAGAAGGGCAATGCATTGTCCGTTACCGGCCCGTCCGGAACGCTCGGCTATGCGTCCGGCAAGGCAACGGCAACCGTATCTCTGACAACCGGAAATGCGGCAACGGTCAGCTCGAACGCAAGCTGGGCAACACCGACCTATGACAAGAGTACAAAGAAGATTACGATTGCATATACCGAGAATAACTCGGGAGCATCCCGTTCGGCAACGATTACCGTGACCGCATACGGAATGAGCAAGACATTTAAAATCACACAGAAAGCACACTCCCTGACCGTTGCTGTAACGGAATTGACACTGGATGCCAAAGGATCCGCAAGCAATGTCGGAGTGACGGCAGACTGTACATACACCTACGGAAAGGACGCAACCTGGATTACCGTGAGCGCAATTTCCGGCGGATATGCCATTTCCGCTCAGGCCAATACCAACAGCAGCAAGCGTACCGCACATGTGACGGTCAGCGGTGCAGGCATTTCCAGAGTAATTACCGTGACGCAGTCCGGAAATACGATGTCGCTCGATGCAACCTCCCGGACATTCTATCCGGAAGGCGGTTCCCTGAGTACAACCGTAACGGTTGCGGCCGGAACACCGAAGGCAACCGTCGACAGTAACGGTACCGGTTGGCTGACTGCCAGCGTATCCGGAACAAAGGTTACCTTTAAGGCAACCGAAAACAGAACCGGTGCGGAGCGGTCTTCCGTTGTTACGGTAAAAGTCGGAAATATCAGCAAGACCGTCACCGTAAAGCAGAAGCGTTACACCCTTACGATTCCTCAGGATTACTGGAATCCCGGTGCTGCCAAGAGCACGTTGACTCTGCCTTGTACCGCATCGGCCAAGAACGGATTTACCGTAAGCAGCAATCAGACCTGGCTGACCGCGACGGTTGACGCAGAAGGAATGATTCAGCTTGCCGTTACCAATAATGTCAACAATACCGACCGTAAGGGAAATGTTACCGTAACAAGCGGTGACCGTACCGAACAAATCGCAGTTGTTCAGAAGGCCAACACGCTGACGGTTTCCAAGACGTCGGAAACCATTTCGGCAAAGGAACAGGCCGTTACCCTGACATTTAAGAAGGGCGCAGGCACCGTAACCGTAACTTCATCGGCAACCTGGGCGACCGTATCTGTCAGCGGCAGTACCGTAACGGTTACGGCAACCAGCAATCGTTCCGGCACCGTGCGGAACGCAACCATTGCCTTTAAGGTTGGAAATATTACAAGAAATTTCAAATTAACACAGAACCCGTATGCATTGACAAGCAGTGTGTCCAACACCGATCTGGATGCACGCGGTGGCAGAGTACAGGTTTATCTGACACTGTCCGATGTCGGCGAGGTTACAACCAATACTCCGAATGACTGGATTACCGTAAAGAAGAATTCCGATTCGTCCTTTACCCTGACGGTTGCACCGAACCCGAACAATACAATCCGTGCAGGATATGTCAAGTTCGAGCAGAAGTCCCTCGGAAGCTCCTTTGTGTATACGGTAACGGAGAAGTATAACGAGATTAAATGCGAATCCATAACGACACTTGCGGCATACGGAGAAACTCAGAAGATTAACGTTTCCGCATTGGCGGGAACCCTGTCGGTATCCACGACAAGCACCTGGCTGACCGCAACGCTCAAGAACGGCGTTCTGACGTTGACGGCACCGGCCAATAAGGGAACCTCCACAAGATCGAGCAAAGTCGTTCTTAAGGCCGGAAATGCCGAGAAGGTTTTGGTTATCCACCAGTACGTCAGCATCGCAGCAATTGCGAACGGCGAGTATTTGGATGAAAATAATGAAAGCAGAGTCGGCGGAGCAAAATACAAGAAGTGGTACGGTCTTGGCGAAAATGATGCATGGTGTGCGGCATTTGTCGCATGGTGTGCCGATCAGTGCGGTTATATCGATGCCGGACTGATGCCGAGAAGCGCATACTGTCCGTACTGCGTAAACTGGTACAAGGAGCGGAACGAATGGCTTCCCGGTACCGCAACTCCGTCTGTCGGCATGATCATTTTCTATGATTGGGGAACGGATGAAGTTTCCGATCATACCGGTGTTGTCGTTGCAGTCAGCGGCAGTACGATAACGGTTGTGGAAGGAAATAAGTCCAACGAAGTCGGAAAGCGTACGATTAAGGTCGGTGATTCCAGTATCCTCGGATACGGCGCACCGAAGGGCACGATTGCCAAGGTAACGGTTTCCTTTGATGCAAACCGAGGCTACGGATCTCAGCTGATTCAGAATCAGACCTACAATGTCGGCTGCGAATACGGATATCTTCCGGCACAGCCTGCGGCACCGTCGTCCGATGTTTATTTTGAAGGATGGTACACCGATCGCTATAAAGGAACCCTGGTTACGGTTGGAACCATAGCGGAGGCAAATGTCACAACACTGTATGCGCGTTGGGTCGGAACGAAGCCGGTAAAGGTTACGTTTGATTTGAACGGCGGAAATAAGGGACAGGAGCAGAGCCTGCAGGCCATTTCCGTAGTGTACGGAAAGCAGTACGGCGACGGTATTCGGGACGGATGGATTCGGACCGGATATACCTTTGACGGCTGGTATACCGAGAAGGCGAACGGCAAGGGTAATAAGGTTACGAAGATCTCGACCGTAACCAAGAATACCGATCATACGCTGTATGCACACTGGACGCCGATTACCTATAAGGTGGCATTTAATGCAAACGGCGGAACCGGTACCATGACAACACAGACCTATACATACAACCAGTCTTACACACTCCCGGCCAATACATTTACCAAAAAGGGATATGTACTGGGAAGCTGGAATACCAAGAAAGACGGCACCGGTAAGAAGTATAAGGATTTGGACAGCGTTAAGAACCTGACGACGGTCAAGAACGGAACGGTTACTTTGTATGCACAGTGGTCCGATAACGCGTACAGTACGACGTTCTATTATACCGGTGAGGATACGAATCCGGATTCCTATGAAGGCTTGAAGGAACGCGAATCTTACGATTACAATATTAATTTCGACTGGTTCTTTAACAGCAGTTACACATATAATCACAATCTTGTCAGAGCTTCCCTGAAGACGGCGATGGCGGCATTTGACGCATATCCGAGCGGATTGAATCCGACCGCCAACATCGAAGATCTGATGACCAAGCTTGAATTTACCGATATTCAGGCATTGTATCCGGAGCTGACGTCCAGCAATACAATCGGATATGCAATAGCACGAAAGAATATTGTCGATTCGGCAACCGGCGAACAGAGCACGCTGATTCTCGTCACGGTACGCGGCGCGGGCTACGGAAATGAATGGGGCGGTAACTTCAATGTCGGCGGCAGCTCCAATCTGAACCATGTCGGATTCAACAATGCGGCATCCATGGTTATCAACGGTGAAAAATGGGACGGTGTTCTGCAGGATGGTTTGAAGCAGTACGTTGAGAAACACAAGTCCACATTTACCGGAAAACTGAAGGTATGGGTTGTCGGTTACAGCCGTGCGGCAGCAACCTCGAACCTGATTTGCGCTTCGCTGATTAACAACGGACAGGTGGGCGGTGTCAGCCTGGCATCGACCGATGTCTTCGGATACTGTTTCGAGTGTCCTCGCTGTACGACCAGTACCGCAGTCGGAAATACAAAATACAAGGGCATTAAGAATATTGTCAACAGTGCGGACTTTGTTCCGATGGTGGCCATGAACAACGGAAAGCAATGGACGTTTACACGGTACGGCGAGACGTATCTGGCTGATGGCGGAAGCTGGGATAATATGAAGAGCTCTTATCGTGATATTGTTAAGAGAATGAAGAATCACGGATCGGATTATTATTCTGTTGTCAATGAACTGACCGTGCAGGAAAGTGCTCAGTATGCGTCCCAGGGTGAACTTTTGCAGGCGATAATCGGAACACTGACCGATCTGATTCCGAACCGGGATGTATATATTTCCTGCGGACTTCAGGAGGCCCTGATGGATTTCATGGGCAATTATCACATTTTCGGTCTGTTGAGCAAGCTGAAACTGATTCACGATATTGTCGATGTTTTGGTTGAACTGGATGATAACTGCAATGGCTCGGTTGCTATGGCTTTGGCGGAAATTATTACGGAAATGCTCAGTGAAGACACCGAAATGAAGACGGAACAGGATGCCAGAAACTGCATTGTCTCTATGGCAGCAGCGGGAGTCTCTTTGAGCGGAAAAGCACCGACGAGTGTGAAACTGACAGAATCCAATATTTTAACGGGTATTTCCATTTATTACGCAATGAAGACTTTAATTGACCTGGTTTCGGGTGTTGCAGATACCGGAATCGCTGCGGGAAGCTGTATTGCACATGCACATTATCCGGAGCTGTGTCTTGCGTGGATGGAGTCTTCGACAAGTCTGAAAAGATATTAATGTTACGGAGTCAAAATCCGGTTGGGGAGTTCCCGGGCAGGATTTTGGCACGTATATTCTGTCCGAATGACGGAAACGGGAATACGTATCCTGGTTGCACACGGAGAACATTTTGATACGATGGAAATGATAAATGCCGTTCCCGCATATTCTCGGGGCATCCGGAGAACATTGCCCGGCATTTTCATAAAAATTCCGGGAGTTAAGAGGCACTTGATTTCGCAAAATCGATGTGATATACTGCGCAAATGAAAAACTGATGAATTCAGGGACAAAATAAGAAAGGAACGGGAAACATGGGGAAAAAGTTATGGATGGTTCTCTTCAGTATGGCGATTCTGCTCTTTGTTTTTGCGGAATCCGGTATTGCGAAAAAACCGGACACGATGACGGTTACCATTGAGAAGAATTCGGATCATACGGTAACGGTACGATGGAACACGGTAGAAGGAGCCACACAGTATTGCATAGAGATTCAAAACAAGTGCGACGGTAATCATGGCAGTTACACGGAAGGAACCTTTGTACAGGTAACTTCAAGAATCGTATATAACCCTGAAGCAACGGAATTTGTTGTCGATAAGTCGCCCTTTTTGTTTGAGGACTACGGAACGGATGTGTATCGTATTCGGGTTACCGCTGAGGTGAAAGACGGCTACTCGGGAAAGGTGACTGAGCTTGAAGAGGGTGTCAGTGAAGAGTTTACAACCGGACTTGAAACGTTGGGCAAGCCGGGCAACCTGAGGGCAACCACTACGGGAACTGAGGCCGGTGTGATACGATGGGATCCGGTCGAACATGCGGCCGCTTATCGCGTCGTAATCGATTCGGTACGGGACCGGGGAACGATGCAGGCGGATTATAAGGATGCCGTCGGAAATGCAATGGTGTATGTTTATGACAATATGTTTTCACTCGGTAATTCCATTGATATTTCGAACTACATCGAATATACGAAAGAAGACAGGGTAGAATATCGATTTTCTGTCTATGCACAAAATGAAACGAAGACCGATCCGTATAGAAGAGGCCCTGAGGTAACTTCCGCATGGTTCTCATTTGACGATTTGCCGTCCAAAAAGGTTGAGTTTATAAGGATTCCGTATATGCTTGAACGACCGAAAAGGGGACAGGAACCGGGATATCTTAAGGAACCGTATAGGAAATGGGAAAATGACGGGTATGTTATCGAACATGCGGAATGGTATTCCGTCAAAGGTGATATCTCCGAATCGATGGTTACGGAACCTATGAAAGACGGAGAGCTGTTCCGGGTAGGATACAACTATCTTCTTATCATGACGGTACGGACGAAAAACGGCTACAGTCTTTCCCCGTCCGGAATACAGAAAACGGACCAAGCCGCGTTTGATGAGGGTGGATATTACCTGGATAACGGAGACGGAACCTATGATTTTTTCTTCGTTTATGATGAATTGCAGCCGGATGTTATAGCTTCTTTAGCGTTTAACGGAAGCTGGAATTATACGGCGACAGAGCTGAAGCTTTCCGTTGTCAGGGGAGAAACGGAACAGTTGAAAGCATTTTACGACAGTGTGACGATTGAGAAGTTGGAATACAGGATGTTCGGCAAATCACTCAACTCCGTGCAAACGGGAGATACGATCAGCTTGCGGTTTACCGTAAAGCAAAATGAAGGCTATGTATTTCAGGATATTGTCAACGTATCGATATGGATTGACAACAGTGTGTATTTATCCGGAACCGCTCAAAAGGATGAATCGGGAAATCTTGTGTTTGAGCTCGGCCCGGTTACGGTTCCGGAGCCGAGTGCACCGAAACCGGAGAACCTGGAAGTGAGCCGTTCACAGTCCGGAAAACCGGTGCTGTCGTGGAGCGGAATCAGTTCCGCAGGCGGATATGTGATTTACCGTAAGGAATTGTCAGGCGGTGTGAAAGAGAAATATGAGGTGAAAATCGCAACGGTTGACATGGATGAAACCACATATACGGACACCTCGGCTGTCGCCGGAAAGACTTACATTTATTATGTTGCGGGATTGTTCAGTAATTACCCCAATCCCATGACTGAAGGAAAACGGGCAGAATCGGAGCAGATTCTCTGTATACCGGAGCTTCCGGCTGTGGAAAAACTGACGAATGCATGGTATGGCGTAACCATAAAGTGGAAACCGGTTTCGGGCTTTTCTGTGCGAGTGTACAGAAAAGCAGAAAAAGAATCCAAATGGACGGAATTGACCACGACAACATCCGGCGGATATTATGATAAGTCGGCGGCAAATAATACAAAGTATTCCTATGCGTTGGCATGGGTAAAAGATACGTTTGTATCCAATCAGGGAGAAACAAAGTCCGTTTTGTATATGGTACCTCCGACCATCAGCTCGGTTGCCAATGTCAGCGGCGGTGTGAAGGTCAGCTGGTCTGCGATACCCGGTGCAAACGGATATTTCGTTTACCGGAAGGATACGCAGGCGGGAACCTGGCATATGATCGGTTCCACCCAGAAGAATCTGAGCTTTACCGATACGACAACCGAGAGCGGTGTGGTTTACTACTACGCCATCAAGA
>JAZLJJ010000031.1:0-24541 GCA_045597325.1 Lachnospiraceae bacterium | reverse complement strand
AATAGTCACACTAATGTGTGCCATTCTTATTATAGGAGTAAAAAGATATCTGCACTACGTGGCGGAAAGCGTGCACTGAAACAGCGGAAAGCATGCACTCGATGACCGTGCAGTATGCACTACGTTATCGGTATATACAATAGCGCCCGACTATAGTCAATTAGGTGACTTAGACGATATCGAAAATCATTATCGAATAAAGAAGGCGCGTGTTGTGGCGCTGTGGTTAACACTGGAACTGGGGGTAATTGTAATACCCAATATTACATATCCGACCATCGATAGTCTTTGGTTTTATTTAAATGGATTAGAGACATGTACGGTTGTTGCTTTTAGTACAATGGGATATGTTGATGATGAAGTAGAAAGAGATTTTCTGATAGAAGCGGTAAAGCAGACGGTAGATAGGCTCTCACTTAATACAATTGTTGTATTTGATATTTGTGGTGATAATGATGCTGTTAACAAAATTTTTGCATATGCAATTAAAAAAGGGATAAAGATTGTAGTTCCTGATAATATTATGAAGCTGAGAAACTCTGCTAGAAAGAGAGGTGTCTAAATGCACGGATCAAATAGCGGACAAGCAAATGGAACAAGTGGTTCTCCACAAACTACTTTAGAACAGCAAGAATATGCCAAAAAGGTTGCAGAAGCAGCGACTAAAGCAAAAGCACACCAGGAATACTTAAAAAACGACTTGCCAAAGAGTTCACCATTAAAGGTACCTAAATCAGCAACGATAAAAGAAGAACAGAAGCAAGGATATGACCAAGCCAAGTATTCGTGGCAGCGTGGTGAGTATAAATGTTTGAGCAGATGGCATACAAGAACGCCAAATGCACCTAAGGAGCAAGGTGATTCTTGGGTTGTTGAAAGGCGAATACCAGGAATCGGAAATGGCCCCAATGCTAGAGAAGCGAAGGCAGAGGTTCTGGTTGGAAGAACACCGAGCGGTAGAAATATATGGGTTGATAAAAAAATATGGAATGATGCGATATATGCGAGAAAGCATGGAACCTGTACTAAAAAACAGAAGGAGATGTTAGACCATGGACATTGGAAAGTGTAAAGAGGATTATAAATTTTATGAAGGCTATGAAGGTGAAAAAGAGATCATTATTACTTTACCTGACATTGTGTATCATATATGGGATGGATATTTTGATGATATATTTGGAAATCCTCAACAAACCGAAAATGGATGGATTGGTTTTACCCGCGACTATAATGAGTTTATTAATGCTTTTGAGGATGAGTGTATTGAATGCGCTATTGAATCTGAAGAGTATTTAAAGGATTTGGTACTTTACCAGAATCAGTCGTTTTCGTATAATGAAACTACAGATGTACTTAATTGCTTGATTACAATAATGACAATGGCAAAAGAAAAACAGATATGTGTTCTTGTGAGAGTTAATTAATGTAACAAGCGAAATTCCGTTTCAGATAATAGTATCTGGGTACAATTTGAATTTGGGTACACCGGGTTTTGAATGATACGGACAGAATGAAAAGCGTATCAAATGATACGCAAGAGAAGAACATAATATATACCAAATCACGGTATGTAAAATAAGGGTAAAAGATGCCGGAGTAACCTTCGGTATTGAAAAAAATAAAAATGAACGGACGCCGGTAACCAGAAAGTTATCGACGTCCGTTTTTGATATGTATATGAGGGGAATATGAAGGCACATATCATAAGGAGGGACCCACACGAAGTGTGGGAGGATATATATCATCACCTGTCAAGGTGATGATCTGCGCACCGCCATCTGCGAACTTGTCATAAGGAGGGACCCATACGAAGTATGGGAAGATACCTTATGACCTGCGCACCGCTTTCGCGTCAGCGAATTCTAATGGCGGTGCTACCCGTCAGCAGATTTTGCATGGCGGTGCTACCCGTACTTATCATAAGGAGGGACCCATTACGAAGTAATGGGAAGATACCTTGTGATCTACGCACCGCCATCTGCGAAGCAGATTTAGCATGGCGGTGCTACCCGTACTTATCATAAGGAGGGACCCATTACGAAGTAATGGGAAGATTCCTTGTGATCTGCGCACCGCCTTCGCGAACTTGTCATAAGGAGGGACCCATACGAAGTATGGGAAGATACCTTATGACCTGCGCACCGCTTTCGCGTCAGCGAATTCTAATGGCGGTGCTACCCGTCAGTGATTGTTTCCTTGACGGTACCTCAATCTGCGACAGAGTCGCAGATCGGATACCTATTTATATGAATTAGGCGCGTTCGAAGCACGCTTAACGGCGAAGAAAACGAGCCTTTGCAAAACTCAGTGGGACCAGCCGGGACCGGTCGGAGAGCAGACATCACAATCAAACTCCGAATCGATTTCCGAGGTACGCCAAAGCATGTGCAGATTGCAAAATGCATATGCATTTACAATGGTTTCTTCGTAGAGACGAAAGCAGGCATAAGGAGACTCTCCCGGCTTCAGTATGTGAAAATGAACATCCCGTTCGGTCTGAAGGGCAATCCATTCAATATAATGATCCTCGGTCATAGGGTGAGCAATGAGCCCGACGTGCACCATAACGTGGTTGCCCGATGTCGACACAACCGGGACATGCTTCTCCGAGACCCCATCCGTTGAAGCCGGGATGAGCAGTTCCATGGGCCTGCCGCAACAGACAGTGTCTGTTGCGGACGCGTGAATTTGCCATATAATTTTGCCGCAAATAGGGCAGCGATAAAAATGTAATTCGTTCATTTTGTTAAGTCCTTTCAAAGAGTATTCCGGAAATTTAATAACCGGTAAAAAGTGTGTTAGATTTTTGTTAAATCCGAATTTTCCGTATTGAAAGAGAAAAATCGATGTGATATATATTTGTTTGTCATCATCCGTATACCGCACGGCTGTCTGTTCCTTACAAGCCACAGTATACGTGCTTATCGGATAATGTCCACTGTCGGAAACGAAGATGCAAAACTTCTTTTATGCAGGCATTTTCCCAAATAAACGAAGCGGAATCAGCGGGGGCAAAAAGGGGCTATAGGAAATAACCGCAGAAAGAGGTCGCAAAAGAAGTCAGAAAAGGAATTACCGACAAAGCCGGAAATGGGAATTATAAACGCAAAAGAAACGAAAACAAAAAATTACGAAAGGAAACTACGATGGAAATTTCATTTCCCAATATTATGAGTCTGAACCCGCAGGATTTGGTTGCGTGGTGCAAAATGAGAAAAAAGTCACTGGAACTGTCCAACCAGAAACTGTCGGAGCAGTCGGGAGTGCCGGTCGGAACAATCGACCGGATTATGTCCGGCAACTATCCGGAATTTAAATACAGCTCGATTCAGCCGCTGATTAAGGTACTGCTTCGAATCGACGACAAAACGCCGCTTCCGAAAGAAAACGACGAAAAGGAGTCCGAATATTACGAGACAATCGAGGGCTACAAGCTGGTTATGGAAAATAAAAACCACATGATTGCGGAGATGAGCCGGAATTACGAGAGCCTGATTCGACAGGTGGAGTTTTTGAAACAGGAAAACCTGAACAAGCAGAAAATGCTTGACAGTCTGAACTGCCACGTGTCCTGGATGGAGTCTGTGATTGATGAGCTTCGAGGAAAATCCCCGAAGTTTTTGTGACAAAACACCATACAAAAAGCCATTTTTCCTTATATTTTCTATCGAATCGAAGTAAAATAATGTTTGTAATATAACGAAGTGTGTGCTAAAATACGTTAGCGGCTGTCCACAGACGTTTCTTTTTGCGTGCTTTTTGGCACCGGAAACGATGATATTTGTTACTGAACGGAGAAGAAGATGGGTGGCAGGACAGCGAAATTACAGAGGAGGTCATAAAAATGGCTAAGAAATGGGTATATGCATTTACAGAGGGAAATGCAGACATGAGAAACCTCTTGGGCGGCAAGGGAGCCAACCTCGCCGAGATGACCAACATCGGTCTTCCGGTACCGCAAGGTTTCACAATTACAACGGAAGCTTGTACACAGTATTATGAAGATGGTCGTCAGATTAATGATGAAATCATGGCTCAGGCTATGGATGGTGTTAAGAAGATGGAGGAGATTAACGGCAAGAAGTTCGGTGATCTTCAGAATCCGCTTCTCGTATCGGTTCGTTCCGGTGCAAGAGCATCCATGCCCGGTATGATGGATACCATCCTGAACCTTGGTTTGAATGATAAAGTAGTTGCTGCCATGATCGCCGGCAACCCTGACCCGAAATTCAAGCGTTTCGTATACGATTCCTACAGACGTTTCATCCAGATGTTCTCGGATGTTGTTATGGGTGTCGGCAAGAAATACTTTGAACAGCTCATCGATAAGATGAAGGCTGACAAGGGCGTTAAGTTCGACGTAGACCTTACTGCTGCAGACCTGAAGAAACTTGCAGAGCAGTTTAAGGCAGAATATAAGAATCAGCTTGGTAAGGAATTCCCGTCCGAACCGGTTGAGCAGTTGAAGCTTGCGATTGAAGCGGTATTCCGTTCCTGGGATAACCCTCGTGCGAACGTATACCGTCGTGATAACGATATTCCGTACAGCTGGGGTACTGCAGTAAACGTAATGCCGATGGTATTCGGTAACCTGAACGATGAGTCCGGTACCGGAGTTGCATTTACCCGTGATCCCGCTACCGGCGAGAAGAAGCTCATGGGCGAGTTCCTGAAGAACGCACAGGGCGAAGACGTTGTGGCAGGTGTTCGTACTCCTATGCCGATTGCACAGATGGAGAAGGAATTCCCCGAAGCATACCAGGATTTCATTCGTGTATGCAACATTCTTGAGAATCATTACCATGATATGCAGGATATGGAATTTACCGTTGAGAACAAGAAGCTCTATATGCTTCAGTGCCGTAGCGGTAAGAGAACCGCTCCCGCAGCATTGAAGATTGCATGTGACCTTGTTGATGAAGGACATAAGACCGAGGAAGAGGCTGTTGCCATGATCGATCCCCGTAACCTTGTTACCCTTCTTCATCCGCAGTTCGATGCAAAGGCTCTGAAGAAGGCAACTCCTCTCGGAAGAGGACTTGGTGCTTCCCCGGGTGCTGCATGCGGTAAGGTTGTATTTTCTGCGGAAGATGCTGAGACTTGGGCTGCAAACGGCGAGAAGGTCGTTCTCGTTCGTCTTGAGACCTCGCCCGAGGATATCACCGGTATGAAGGCTGCTCAGGGTATCCTGACGGTTCGCGGTGGTATGACAAGCCATGCTGCCGTTGTTGCACGTGGTATGGGTACCTGCTGTGTATCCGGTTGCGGCGACATCAACATGGATGAAGAGAATAAGAAGTTCACCCTCGGCGGAAAGACCTTCAAGGAAGGCTCTGAGATTTCCATCGACGGTACTACCGGTAATATTTACGCAGGTATCATTCCTACCGTAGATGCGTCCATCTCCGGCGACTTCGGTCGTGTTATGGGTTGGGCTGACAAGTTCCGTAAGCTGAAGGTACGTACCAATGCGGATACTCCCCGCGATGCAAAGAAGGCTCGTGAACTTGGTGCAGAAGGCATCGGTCTTTGCCGTACCGAGCACATGTTCTTCGATCCCGAAAGAATTGCTGCTTTCCGTGAAATGATTTGCTCCGATACCGAGGAAGAGCGTGAGATTGCTCTCGATAAGATTCTTCCTTACCAGCAGGGCGATTTCAAGGCTTTGTACGAAGCATTGGAAGGTAACCCGGTAACCATACGTTTCCTGGAGCCGCCGCGTCATGAATTCGTTCCTACCGAGGAAGCTGATATTCAGCGTCTTGCTGATGCAAAGGGCAAGACCGTTGATGAAGTTAAGGCTATGTGTGCATCTCTCCATGAGTTCAACCCGATGATGGGTCACAGAGGATGCCGTCTTGCCGTAACCTATCCGTCCATCGCCAAGATGCAGACGAAGGCAGTTATCCGTGCAGCGCTTCAGGTTAAGGAAGAGCATCCGGATTGGAATGTTAAGCCGGGAATCATGATTCCGCTTGTATGCGTACTGAAGGAATTGAAGTATGTTAAGAAGGTTGTTGTGGATACCGCTGATGCAGAAATCGCTGCAGCCGGTGTTGACCTTGAATATGAAGTAGGTACCATGATTGAGATTCCCCGTGCAGCACTTACCGCTGACGAAATCGCAAGCGAGGCGGATTTCTTCTGCTTCGGTACCAATGACCTGACACAGATGACATTTGGCTTCTCCCGTGATGACTCCGGTAAGTTCCTGAATGCTTACTATGATACCAAGATTTTCGAGAACGATCCTTTCGCAAAACTTGACCAGACCGGTGTCGGCAAGCTGATGGAAATGGCTATCAAGCTCGGCAAGCCTGTGAATCCGAAGCTTCACGTAGGTATCTGCGGTGAGCACGGCGGAGATCCTTCTTCCGTTGAGTTCTGCCACAAGATCGGCCTTGACTATGTATCCTGCTCGCCGTTCCGAGTTCCGATTGCACGTCTTGCTGCTGCACAGGCTGCTATCGCTGAGAAGAAGGCAATCTTCAAGAAGCTTGCCGGTGAGAATCCGGAGTATGCATGGGCATTGCTCGGCAAATAATAAAAAGCAATCCGTGAAATTCCTGCCAAAGACCGGACAATGACAGCCGGCTTTGAGCCGGAACAGAGACAATTGCACTAACAATATGACTCCCGAGGAAGAAATTCTTCGGGAGTTTTTCTCTCATAGGTAAGTTCGTCCTATGAGAGAAAAAACGCTCCGCGAGGATGCACACGCCTGTGCAGAGGAAAAATGTCGTTTTGCGACGCACAGGCGGCGCGAGCATATCGCAAGCGATATGCTTTGTTCATGATTTCGGGTTAACAAGCCTTCTTGAAAAGAAGACCGCGGAACCGGCATATCGTGGTGAACGTGGGACTTCACTGCCGACACAAAAGGATAAATGAATCCCGCAATGGGCAGCAACTGTGAGATGACACTGCGGTATGTCAAAAAAATACAGATTTGACATATGTGCAAAATTACAAGAAAGAAGGAAAAACACAAACAATATGACACTGAGATTGAGAGAAAGTTACATAATGCCGTTTTTTTTCGTTAAGCATGGTAAATTGTATTGTGAATATCTACTAAAATGCATTGACAAAATTGGAATATATGTACAAAACATCAAAAAGATGCTTATTAAGGTAAAAGAATTACATTTACAGAGCGAGTTTAACTAATTATAATAAACAAGAAGTTATGAGCGGAAATGAGCCCCTCATTTGAATGAGAAGAGTTGTCCGTTCAGTAACACGAAGGAAGGTAGTTATATGAATATTAAAAAGCTACTCGCCCTGATTGCGATGATGGTGGTCGCTGCGGTTGTGCTTACGGGATGCGATAAGGACGATCCGAATATCGATAAGCAATGGGCAGATGCCGCAAATCCGGAAGCCCCTTGCTTGATATTTTACAAGGACGGCACAGTCAAGTTCGAGGGAGTTACTTACAAGAGCGGCAAATTTACCGAAACAGACCTTGAATTGACAAAGGACGACGGCACTGTTATCAGCAAGAAGTATTTTGATGACGGCAAGCAGCGTTTTATATACAAAACTTTGGTTTATGAAAAGGATGCCAATCTCGGAAACGACGGAGACTCGATTGTGAATGCATGGAGAGTGAAAAGCGAAACAGACGGCATGAGCTTCCAGTTTACCGATAAGGGCACATTCATGGAAGATGGTGCTTTTTACGGATATTACATTCTGAATGAAGAAGAAGGCACCATTAAACTCGCCTATGATGCTCCGCTGACAGACGTACTCCTGTATTACAAACTGGAGGACGGGAAACTTGTTATCGAGTATCCGTGGGGATATGTAGAGGTACAGAACGGTACCAAATAAGTTCGATCGATAAGCGGTAACGCTTTCGATATACTCAGCGAAAGCTGAAATTTCATTTATTTTCTAAGGAGGAAATCATGAAAAAATTTCTTGCATCCGTCTTGGCTGTAGTAATGGTTCTTTCTCTTTGCGCATGTGGCAAAAAAGATGACTCCGACAAGACAAAAGTAGAAATGTGGTGTATCGCAACTGAGAGCGATTCTAACCGCAAGTCTTATGAGAAGGCAATTGCAGATCTCAAGAAGAACAATCCTGACATTGACTTCGAGTGGGAAGCTATCGAAAACGAAGCTTACAAGCAGAAGATTAAGTCCGCTATGGCAGCTAATGAAGTACCGGACATTTTCTTCACATGGTCTTGTGCTTTCCTTGGTGACTTCGTAAATGAAAACAAGGTATACTGCCTTGACGAAGCTTACAAGGGATTCGCTGACAAGTTGCCTGAGAGAATGTGCAAGAACACAACTTACAATGGCAAGAAGTATGGTGTTCCGCTTACCATGAACATCGTTGGTCTCTTCGCTAACATGGAACTCTTGGCTAAGGTTGGTTATACCGAAGTTCCGGGTACTTATGATGAGCTCATTAAGTGCTGTGACGCTCTTAAGGCTGAAGGCATCATTCCTTTCGGTTGCTCCGGTAAGGAAACATGGTGTGTAACTGAGTACCTTGAGTCCGTTATTGAGAAGAGCTGCGGTGCTGCTACTCTTGATGATATCTTCATGGGCAGAGCTACTTGGAATAACGCCGATGTAGCAAGCGCTGTTGATACTTTCCAGAGCATGGTTAAGAACGAGTACTTCGATAAGGATGGCGCTGCTCTTGGTAACGATGAAGTTAAGGCTAACTTCATGGCTGGCAAGTACGCATTCTACATGAATGGTACTTGGAACTGTGCTGACTTCTCCAACGATGAGGACTTCAAGGACAAGGTTAAGGTTGCTGAATTCCCGGTTATCAACGCTGACAAGTCTACACTTGGTGAGTTGATCGGTGGACCTTCCGATACTCTTGCTGTTGCAGCCAGCTCCAAGAATGCAGAGAAGGTTGCTAAGCTCACATTCGAACTTGGTAAGGCTATCTGCATGTATGGTTACCTTGATGGTTGTGGTCTTCCGGCTTGGACTGTTGATTATGAAGCAAACAACATCAACCCTCTTACTCAGTCTGTAGCTAAGATCGTTACTGATGCCAAGTACATGGTACTGTTTGGTGATACCGCTCAGTCCGCAGATGACGCTAACACATATCTTGCAGAAGTTGCAAAGGTATATGGTTGCGAAGTTGATGGTGCTAAGTTCGTTGAGGATCTTACCAAAGCCATCAGATAATTGTTGTGCTCTATAATTAGTAGTAACTATTTAATGTGGCCTTTCCGAAGGTAAGGAAAGGCCACATTTTTTGAGGAAGGCAAAGCGTCATGAAAAAAAGAAAATTAGACGGACTTACAATTTTTCTGTTTTTGTTACCGGCATTACTTCTCTTCATTGGAATTCTGATTGCTCCGATTGTCATGTCGGTTTATTACAGCTTCTTTGAATGGAAGGGATTTGGCTCGAAAAAACTGGTTGGTTTAGATAATTACAAAATATTGTTTGAAGGCGTTCAGGTCTGCTTCTTGAAATCAATCGGTAACGCATTGATTTTGGCAGTTCTGTCGGTATTTATCCAGTTGCCGATTTCTCTTGGTATTGCATTGCTGCTTGGTAAAGGAATTCCCGGAGAAAGATTTTTCCTTTCGGTAAACTTCCTTCCGGTATTGATTTCCACCGTAGTAATCGGACAGCTTTGGAAAAAGATTTATTATCCTGACGGTGGACTGTTAAATTCAATTCTAAGAAAACTCGGGCTATGGACCAGCAAAGACAATATATTGTGGCTGGCGGAAAATCAGGGCTGGAAACATTTCCCGTTGCTGTTGATTGCATGTTTCATTCCTATGTTGTGGCAGTATGTCGGTTATCATATGCTGCTCATGTATGCCGGTGTTAAGAGTGTTCCTCCGGAATTGCGGGAGGCCGCTAAAATTGACGGTGCAACCGATTGGCAGGTTGATAAGTATGTAGTATTGCCGTCGATGAAACAAATTTTGAAAGTAAGTGTTATTTTTGCCGTAACCGGTTCCCTGAAATCGTACGACTTGATTTCTGTTTTGGCAACAAACAAGACTGTGGATGCAGCGGTTCCCAGTACACTCCTGATTGATCAGATGGTTAACTGGGGCAGATATGGTACAGGTAGTGCCATTGCGGTATTCATGATTCTGTTATGTTTCATTTTTGCACTTATCATCAGTGCATTGTTCAAAGAGAGGGACTAAATCATGGCAAAGAAAAACAATGATATAATGAGTCCTGAGATGTATCAGGTTAAGAAAACCAATAAAGTTGCCAAAGTATTCATTTGGATTTTTATGGTTGTATGGGCATTCCTGAACCTGTTTCCGCTTTATTGGATGTTTACGTTCTCTCTGAAGGACAACGACCAGATTTTGGTTTCCAATAAATTTGGTTTGCCGTCTCCTTGGAAGCATCCGTCCCAGTGGCCTTGGGAGAACTACACGAAGCAGTTTAAATCGGGAACGATTTTTACTTACTTTAAGAACAGTATCATTATAACGGTTTTGGCAATTGCGATTACATTGCTTGCCGCAATGATGGCAACCTATGCAATTACCCGTATCGAATGGAAGTTCAGCGGTGCAATGAACAAGTTGTTCATGCTCGGTATTACCATTCCGATTCAGGCATCCATCGTTCCGGTATTCCTTGTATTGAAGCAGTTTGAAATGACCAATACCTATGCTGCATTGATTATTCCGTATGCGGCGTTCTCGCTAGCGATGGCGATACTGGTATGTACCGGATTTATGACGGAGATTCCGAAAGAACTGGATGAAGCCGCATACATTGATGGTTGCGGAAGAACAAAGGTATTCTTTAAGGTTATTGTTCCGCTTATGAAACCGGCTGTTGCGTCCATTGTAATCTACACCTTCCTGCAGTGCTGGAACGAATTGATGTTCGCTCAGACATTCAACAGTAAGAAGGAAATGATGACATTGCCCGCAGGTATTAACCAGCTGTTCGGAAGCCATACAATTAAATGGGGTCCGGTTGGTGCTGCACTTGCAATCGCCACCTTCCCGACAGTTGTTGTATACATTATCCTGAGCAGCAAGATTCAGGACAGTTTCATCGCAGGTGCCATAAAGGGTTGATGCCCCCGGCATTTGTAACAAATGAAAAAATCGTAAACACCCGAATCGTAACGGTTCGGGTGTTTTTTTATCTCATAGGAAAGTTCGTCCTATATCTCTAATTGTTCGATGATTTTTTGTACCGTTTCGCATGAGTTGCATTTGAAAGAAAATAATGATAAAATACAATTCAATGAGATTTTCGGAGGTGCGGAAATGGGGAAACAGTCAAATCCGAAAAAAGGAGAAGGAAAGCAGTCGATTCATCGGGGACTCAGAAAGCTTATTTCGAGGGGCCTCTTTTTGCTGTTGCTTGCATTTATTGTTTCTTTGGTCGCAATTCAGTACAAAGACCGTCGTGATTACGAGAGCAAGGACGCGGTCATGGTACTGAACAGTATGGAGAATACAATTAATTCGGCGATGGAAGGGTATTACGAAATTTCCAGATTGATTATGGCGGATGATGATGTTAGAAAATTTCTGAACGCATTGTCGGTGGATGCCGGTCTGATAATTGATACCCGATACAGTGTTCTTCGGACCATGAGTGTCTGCACGAGATTGGATTCGGTTCATATTTTCCGATTGGATAAGCGATACATGCAGACATCCAAGGCGGAATATGAATTTGTTCCGGAACGAATGGAAGAAAAGGAATGGCAAAATGCCGTAATCGGTAAAAGGGGCGGTGCATTGGTTATGCTGAACGGATACGATGCACTGTTTCGGAAGGATGGACAGCCGATTTTGACCATTTGCCGTGCGATTTTTGATATGCAGTCGCAGGAGCTCATAGGGACTCTGATGATGAGTATTTCGAACAAACTTCTGGAAAATGCGGCAGAAGCACAGGCAGAAAAGAATGTTTGCATTATGACCGATAAGGGAGAGTTTTTGGCCGGAAATGAGGATCTTACGCAATATTTCGGAGATCAGTTTCTGACGGACACCATTGTAAATGATACGATTATTCGCAAATACCGGGTCGGTACGGTTTCCGGATATAAGCTGGATGAACTGCCGCTGGTGCTGATTTGCTATACATCATCGGAAATTAATGATATCTCCAAAGAGAGTCTGTTTGGTATTCTGGTTCTGGTAATCGCGTTCGGTATTGCTCTCTTGACAACCGGTTCCTATATTACGTCACACGTGACGAAGCCACTGCTGTCTCTGACGGAAAATATTGAGACAACGCAGGAGTCCGGATGGCTGACCAAACTGAATGTGAACCTTCCGCCAAATGAAATCGGCGACCTCGGAAACAGCTATAATACCATGGTGGAACATATGAATGATATGTTCAACAGCCTGTTGGAAAAGGAGAAAATTATTCAGAAGGCGGAACTGCGGGTACTGCAGGAACAGATTAAGCCTCATTTTCTGTATAATTCACTGGAGACCATCAGCTCACTGGCGGTCGATGCCGGAGCGGACGAGGTATATTCCGCACTGGAAACTCTGGGGACCTTTTACCGGAACTTCTTAAGCAAGGGAGAGCGTATTATTACGCTGGATCGCGAAATTTGCATTGTACAGAATTATCTGATTTTGCAGAAGCTGCGGTATGGCGAAGTTATCCGGGACGAGTATGATATCAGTGAGGAGGCAAAGGCTTGCGTTCTGCCGAAGCTGATTTTGCAGCCGCTCGTGGAGAACAGCATTTATCACGGGGTTCGTCTGAAAGGGGAACCGGGTCTGATTTCCATTCGTGCGTATGTGGAAAATCAGGAGCTGCATCTGCTGATTCGGGATACCGGCGTCGGTATGAGCGAAGAGGAAATCGAGAAAGTCCTCAATCGGAAGAGAACCGAGAGCAACGAAGAGGTTCCGAAGCTCGGTTTCGGACTCTGGGGAACCATTGAGAGAATTCGTTATTTCTGCAATCGCGAAGATGTGGTACGAATCCGAAGCGAGATCGGAGAATATACGGAAATTGAAATTATCATTCCGTACAGTACGGAAATTGTTGAAGAAGGGGAGTTTGAATGAAACGGATAGTTGCATGGATCTTATGTTGTGTGCTGGCGGCAGGCCTTTGCGGATGCAATACTACGGGAGGCGGTTCCGCACGCAATAACAACACCGGTAACATAAGCGTTACGCAGGAGCCGCAGAGGAAATCCATTTTGGCACCGGGCAATCCGACAGAGCCGGTGGAAGGCTACTGGCCGAATATGATTTATGATACGTATTCGATTCCGATGCCGCTGACTGCGTCGGGAGAGGTTGTATATACGGATTTTGACGATCCGGAGCTGCCGTATGCCGTGTATTGGAGAAATTTTTTGTGGCATGAGCTGAAGGATTGGATTATTTTGCTTCAGACATACGGATTCCGGGTAAATGACTATGAGATGGAACGATTGGATAACGGCGGACACGATGAGGGCCTGGAAGTGTTCTTTCCGTCGCCGAAAAGCGAGTACAAGATTCTGATTTCTTATAATTTTATCAGCGATATGAATCTGGAATATACCGATTACGAAAATCCGAATAACGGGAATTTCATTATTTCCAAAGAGGAAACACCGGACGGACATTGGAATATTCCGTATAATTTGCGAATTTCCCTTTGCCCGCTGGCTACGGAACAGGAACTGACCGGAAGCTGTTTCGGCGTCACTCCGCAGGAAATCTGCTTCAGCGAGCATATTCGTAAAGTGGAACTGGTTGAAGACGACAAGATTGCGTATATTGCAATTGAGTTTTACAGCGATTATATGCCGACACAGGAGGACGTGCGTCTGTCAAAGCAGGCAATTTATACGGCATTGGCAAAACACGGAGCGGTATTCCAGGACGAGAGAGCATTTGACATATCGACGGAGGAGGCGATTTCGTCCGGATATTCCTGGCTGTTTATTAACGGAAAGCATTACAGTGCGGACCGTTTGGAGTTGACGGAACGGTTCAACGACATCTTCTACTATCATTGGAAAATTGCGGTTCATGAGGGTGAGTAATCGCCGGAACTTACGGAACTGCCGCGTCTTTGGCGGCAGTTCTTTGTTTTTTTGCGATGATGCGGATATGGTTTTTGCAGTCAGGCGGATTCGGCCATCCGGTCGTGCGGCGTTGTTTCGCGACCGGGGAAATTTGTTTCGCGACCGGGCGAAATTTGTACCTGTGACCGGGCGAATTTAGTTCCTGTGACCGGGCGAATTTAGTTCCTGCGGTCGGGCAGATTTTGTACCTGCGACCGGGAAAATTTGTTCCTGCGGTCGGGCGAATTTTTCCGTTAACGGAAATACAGTTGACATCATATTTTTTTTGTGCTATAAAAACAGTGGTTTTTTTGCAAAATGAAAAGAACGTTATTTCGAAAGGATGAGGATTATGAAACGACTGAAAATGATTATGGCACTTCTTTGCTGCATCATTTTGACGGTGACAATGAGTGCCTGTGGGAAGGATACAAAGAATTCGTCCGAAAAACAGAACAACGACACCGTAAGCACACAGAAACCGGTGACAAAGAGCATTACGGGTATAAAAGGATATCCTCAAACGCCAATCTCAACATCGGATATGGCAAGCAAGTGGAGCGTAAATTCATATTATGACGAATTTGAGTTTGATGCGGACGGAAGCTGCACCGCATTTAACAGATACTGCAGTCTCGGTTCGGCAGACAACAGCGAGGCGGTGAAAGAGCAGCTTAAGAAAGACGGTGTTACCGCAACCTGGTCGGCTGAGAACACCTCATTTACGATGACACTCGATGATATGAAGGGCAAAGACACCGCATTTGCGAAGGCGTATTTCGAGAATACCCTGACACCCTATATCATTCAGTATATTGACAGTGAAAATGATGTTTCCACCGAAATTTTCGGAGAGGAAAAGGCAAGCGACAGCGAGCTGGCAGCCGAAAAAACGCTGTTCGGAATGAACCGTCAGGATATCAAAGGCGAATGGAACATTGTTTTCATCAATAAGACCGATGCCGTATGGGAAATGGAGAGTGCTTCCGGTATGACTTATGACGATGCCAATGCCTGCGTGGAGTCGGTAACGAAACTGGCAGAGTCCGATAATTTCATCTGTGCGACCGAAGAGAACAATCAGGCATCGCTTACGTATGTCATGAACGAAGTTAATTACGCGGTAACCGCAACGTTGACCGAAAACAGCACGATTGTATTCCGCATGGAAAAGAAATAGCCCGAAGTTTGGCAGAATACCCTGCATTCCGGGAGGCACCCGGAAGTTCGCAGAAATAGGGTCAGAGGAGATAACGCCGGTCGTCTGCAGAGACCGGATCGGGTGCGCCGGACCGACGGAAACCGGCATTGGAGAGAAGAAATTATATGAAAATGAAATGGTATTTGATTCCGATTATGCTGCTGCTTGTGGCGGGGGCCTTCATTTTGATTGTGATTCAGCCGTTTGACAAGCCGATTCAGAAAACCATGTCCAAGGTGAAGGACAATGAGTTGGATGAAGCAGTCGAAATTTACGGAAAAAAGATTCACGGAACGGAACTGGAACGGGATTTTGTCTCGGGATACGAATCGTATCTGGAGGAATTCCGCAAGCAGTTTGAGTCCGGGCAAATTACGTACGGACAGTTTAATTCCGTACTGGACGGGGCAATGGAATTCGGGAATTCTTCCCTTTGCAAAAAGGCACGGGAGTTATCGGACTGGGGCAACAATGTGAATGAGTCCAGACGTTTTTTTGCCGATGCGGAGCAGTTGTTCCAAAACGGTGATTATGCCGGAGCGGAGGCACAGTATCGGCATGTCAGCGCATATGACGTCGGAAATTATATGAAGGCTCAGGTTATGCTCGAGGAATGCAGAAAACGGTATGCCGGAACCGACAGTGAGAAAACGGACATGGGGGAATAAATGGACAGCAAACAGTTTGAACGGTTTGATATGACAAAGAAGCCGATACGGACCAAATGGTACCTGCGGCCGATTACGTATTTGCTCAGTGCGCCCGGCGTATGGAAGCATAAAACGAAGATTACGAAGGTTCGGACCGAAGGGCTGAAACCTCCGTTTTTGATGCTTTGCAATCATAATTCCTTTTTGGATTTCAAGGTGGCAACGAAGGCGGTATTTCCGAAGAGAGCCAATTATGTGGTGGCGATTGACGGGTTTATCGGAAGAGAATGGCTGCTTCGTAACGTCGGATGCATTTGCAAGCGGAAATTTACCAATGACGTTGTGCTGATACATCAGCTGAAGCAGGTCATTAAGAACGGTGACATTGCCATGATTTATCCGGAAGCGAGATATTCGCTGTGCGGTACGACGGCGGTTTTGCCGGGGTCGCTCGGAAAGCTGTGCAAGCTGTTAAAGGTGCCGGTAGTGACATTTATGTGCCACGGCAACCATGTGACTTCTCCGTTTTGGAATTTGCATGAACGTAAGATTCGCCCGACCGAGGCGGAAATGAAGGTGCTGTTCACACCGGAGGAATTGAAGCAGGCGTCGACGGAAGAAATCAATGATGCGCTTGTTGAGGCATTTCAATACGATGATTACAAGTGGCAGAAGGAACGTGGTCTGACAACCGATTACGGGAAGCGTGCGGAAGGGCTGCATCGGGTATTATACCGCTGTCCGGCCTGCCAGACCGAGTATCGGATGAACAGTAAAGAGGACCGGCTGTTTTGCGAAGCATGCGGAAAATCCTGGCAGCTGAGCCCGTTAAATGAGCTGTCTGCGACGGAAGGAACAACCGAGTATTCGCATATTCCGGACTGGTATGAGTGGGAACGGGAATGCGTTCGGAAAGAGATTGAGGAAGGACGGTATTCGTCCGGAGATTTGGACGTCCATGTGGATTCTCTGCCGAATGCAAAACGGTTTGTGCGCCTCGGAAACGGTGTGATGCGCCACGATATGAACGGCTTTACGGTGACCGGAACGGATGATGAAAACCAGCCGTTTTCCATGACAATATCGGCGGATACCCAGTATTCGGTTCATATTGAGTACAATTATCTCGACCGGTTCGGGGATTGCGTGGATTTGAATACGTTAGAGGATACGTGGTACGTATATCCTCACGGAACGGAATTTTCCGTTACGAAAATGGCATTGGCAACCGAAGAACTGTATTTTCATTACAAGCGGATGCGCGGGGAACCGTGTCGTCCCGGACTGGCATAACAATGACCCGGCATAACAATGATTAAAAAAATAATCCTGCATAATGAACCGGTATAATAACCCGGCATAATGAACCGGTATAATAACCCGGCATAATGACCCGGTATAACAATGATTAAAAAAAATAACCCGGCGGAGGAGCGGTTCCTCGGCCGGGATTTTTGTTTCTGCAACTGATGCGCGTAAAAGCAGTGCGGCATATCACAGGTGAGAAGCTGATTTATCCGAAATGCATAACAATGATGCCGATGATATCGACAATCGCAAGTACGATATAGTAAATCGGGATTTCGTATTTGTCTGACGGATAGGTTAGCCGATAGGACGCTTCAACGACGTCCTGCGGAATCGGCGTGCCCTGAAATTCGGCCATACGACGTTTGGCGGTCAGGATGGAATTCGTATGATTGTACAGTTCGATTCGGGCTTTCGCCATGTCGCGCTGAATCTGAAAATATTCGGTCAGATACAAGGCAACGATGACAATGAGGTCAATCCACCAGCCGAGCAGCATTCCGCGGTTGATTCCGAATATCGCGGTACAAATCATTACAACCAGAGTCAGGCACAAAGCGGTCAGTCGGATGCGCTGCTGCTGGCGCTCAAAGTCCTGTATTTTATATTCCAAACCGGTTGTCCGATGAAATTCGTCCAGTTCCCTCATAAAATTGTCCCCTCCGTAAAACGATGCGTATAAAGCATCAAAAAAGAAAGATTTTCTGCATACGGCCATAAAGTGTCGAAAAAGGATTTCCGGCATACGGTTTCACAGTATCAAAATGACTGATTTTGGCATATGTCGTGTTTGAAAGTGCTCTGACCACAACAGACAGTATAGCATCTTTTGAAAGCGTCGGCAAGAGCTTTTCAAAGGAATTCCGTGTGCGCAGTTCGGAACATGTCCGGGCGGTTCACCGGGACGCCGCCCCTGTGAATTTCGGGGTGTTCCGGACGCAAATGCGGAGACGGATAACGAATTATGAAGTTGTCGGCAAACAGTTGCAGAATGACAGAAAAGCTGTCAACTAGGTGAAAAATGAAGCATTTTCCACAACTCTTTTGACAGGATGTTCGGAAATGATTTGCTTTTCTGTTGTATTGATTTAAATTTATATTATAATTTATACGAGGGATTCCCTCAGTGAAAAAGTGGATTTGCAGAACAGCTGCAAAAAGGGAGACAGAGATGTTACGAATAGCATGTTGTGATGATGATGAGCTTCAGTTGGAAATCCTTGCGGATACGCTGAAGAAGTATGCGGAGAACCGGTTGCTTCAGTTGGAAGTATTTCCGTTTCAGACCGGTGATGAGTTGCTGGAAGCGGCGAAAATGCAGCCGTTTGATGTATATATTTTGGATATGCTGTTGCCGGAGATGTCCGGCATGGAGATTGCAACGAAACTTCGGCTGATGGGTGACGAGAACAAGATTATTGTGCTTTCTGCCACGGTGGAATACTTATCGGCATCGTATGAGGCAGATGTTTTTTATTATCTGCTGAAGCCGTTGGACCGGGAAAAATTTGCCAAAATTATGGATATGGTTGTCAGGACGAAGAGCAATGCATCCCGTCTTGTACAGATTACGACCAAAGCCGGAACCATTGCATTGAAGCCGGATCGCATTTTGTATGTGGATTTGAAGGCGAGCGCGTTGCAGTATCATTTGACAGACGGGCGTTTGGCAGTGTCCAATGCCATCGGCGTGCCGTTTCGGGACGCGATGAATCTGCTTTTCGCAGACGGCCTGTTTACACAGACGGCGGATAACTGCGCCGTCAATTTGGCGTATGTGGACAGGTATGACGGAAAACAGATTACATTACGGGACGGTACCGTATTGGAGGTTCAGGCATCTTTGGCAAAACGTGTGTCCAATGCAACGGACGAGTATCGGGCGATGTAAATGACGAAACAGAGTTCGCGGGTCGAACTCTGTTTTTTATCTCATAGTAAGTTCGTCCTATGAGATAAAAAACGCTCCGCGAGGATGCACACGCCTGTGCAGAGGAAAAATGTCGCTTCGCTCCGCAGGGATGCACACGCGTTTGCAAAAGAAGATTGTCGCCGGTCCGCCGTGTCTTGACAGAAATGAGGAAAATGAATGAAGAAAGCAATTCGAAGAAGGATTATTGTTTCGGTTATTCTGGCAGTGGTAATACTTGTCCTGACGGTCGTTGCGTCCGTTTACGTAACCGGTCAGGCAGAGGAAATCTGCTGGAATACGCTGGATGACGAAGCCCGTTCGGTGGACCATTCCGTTGCGGAAGTAATCAAGAATTTTGCCGGAGCACTGAACAATTACGGGGCCTCTCTGACAGTCGGGCCGAATATGAGAGAACAGCATGTCACAGAGTCCGTTCAGAATATGAAGCTCGGCAAAATCAATTCCGAGACAAGACTGTATTTGCCGGACGGAGGTATCGTATACTGTGACGGTGTGATGGAAACGGCCGGAATGAGCGGAGAGGATTCGTATATTCGTGACGGCAGTACGTACAGCTCCTACGAAGAACTGCTTCAACGGATTTTGGGCTCGGGGACCAATTATTATTTGTCCACGGTTCATTCCGATGCGATTCATCCGGAGAAAACCGTGCTGGAAATGGCAGTTGTGCTTCGTAAACAGGGAGAACCGGTCGGCATTTTGACCACGGTTTTGGATGTCAACGATCTTGCCGGCAATATTATGGTTAACGCATATCGCGGAAAAGCGTCCACCAGTCTGGTGGATGCCCGGGACTGCATCGTCAGTGTGGACACCGCACATAAGATTCAGGGAAGTCTTTACAACATGACGCAAAAACCGTTGCGTGATTATTCCTGGGAACAGTTTACGAAGGATGCGGCCAATCGTCGGGAATCCGTTATGATGTTCCGTGACAACGATGACGATACGGTTCAGTTTATTCGGATGATTCCGTCGGAACTGATGGATTTTTCCACGATGGTCACCGTCAGTGAGGACGTTGCATTTGAAATGGTGGGAAAGATGCAGTTTGTCTTTACCTGCGCCATTTCCGTGGAAATGATTGCCCTGCTGTTGTACCTTTTGTGGATGATTCACGATACGAGAAAGCAGATTCGGGAAGAACAAATCAAGTTCGAACAGCGGGAAAAGGAACTGGAACAGCAGGTGGAAATGCAGAAGGCACTGGACCGGGAAAAGGTTCATTTGCAAAAGGTGCATGACATTATTCATTCCGGAATCTGGTCTGTGGATTTTAACGAACAGTATCAGGTGACCGGCGTTCAGTGGTCGGATGAGTTCCGCCGCATGCTCGGATTTGACAGTGAGGAGGACTTCCCGAATACACTTGCGGCATGGCAGGAGAGGGTTCATCCGAACGATATTTCCTGGGTGATGAAGGCATTTTACGATGTAATCATGGAATCGTCCTCGGACGAGCCGCGTTCCGATATCGAATACCGGATTCGCACCAAGGAAGGAAAATACCACTGGTACCACTCCATTTGCCGTATGACACGAATCGACGAGACGCGCGGGGAACTGTTCGGAACGCTGGTGGATACGACAACGGAGCATGAAAATCGGGAGCATACCAAGCTGATTGCCACGCTGTCCGATGATTATACCGGGCTGTATACATACGATATGGAAACCGAAGAAAGCAACGTCGTCTATGTCAGCGATGTCATTCGGGCAGACACGGGTGCAAGTATTCAGAAGAATTCGGAGCTGAAGAAGGTTCTGCAGATTTTTATTGAGCAGTCGGTTCATCGGGATGATCGCGAAATGATGCGAAAATGGGTGAATCCCGACTATATCCGGGAACAGCTGGCGCATACCAAACGCTACCGTTTTGTGTTTCGGCGCAAATTCGGCAACAGCTACAAATACTCCGAAATGATTGTTGCCAAATCGGAACCTGTCGATGAGGAACCGCGCGAGCTGATTATCGGTTTCGCCCTTGTCGACGACCAGTACCGGCAGGAAATGGAGCAGAAGGAAGCCTTGCATGACGCCCTCGACATGGCCGAGTCCGCAAACCGTGCGAAAACCACGTTCCTGAATAATATGTCACATGATATCCGAACCCCGATGAATGCCATTATCGGATATGCCGATTTGGCAGCATCGCATATTGACGATACGAAACAGGTTCAGGATTATTTGGGCAAAATACGCCGCTCGTCGGATCATTTGCTGGATCTGATTAACGATGTTCTGGACATGAGCCGAATCGAATCCGGAAAACTGATGGTGGAGGAGCAGGAAGAAAATCTGAAGGAAATCGTCCGTTCGGTTGCGGATATTATGCAGGCCGATGCCGCTGCCAAGAAGCAGGAACTGACAGTCAAATACCGCAATCTGATGCATGCATCGGTATATTGCGACCGGCTGCGCATGAATCAGGCCCTCTTAAACGTCCTGAGCAATGCCGTCAAATATACGCAGAACGAAGGCCAGATTGTGCTGGAAGTAATCGAAACAAAGTCGGAACAGCCGGATTGCGCACACTACGAATTTCGGATTACCGACAACGGAATCGGTATCAGCGACGAATTCCTGAAGACGATTTATGACCCGTTTACAAGAGTCCGTTCTTCGACCGTCAGCGGCATTCAGGGCACCGGCCTCGGTATGGCGATTACGAAGAATATCGTGGATATGATGGGCGGAACGATTCGGATTAACAGCAGGGAAAATGAGGGCACCGCGGTGACTCTGGCATTTGACTTCCGTATTCTGAATGCGGAGGAATTGAGCCGCCGAAGCGAGAAAACGAAAAATGAGCGGAAAATGCTGGATACGATTGAACTGACCGGCCGGCGGATTCTTGTCGTGGAAGATAACGAACTGAACCGTGAAATCGCAGCGGATATTCTGAGTGATAACGGTGTTATTGTGGATACGGCGGAAGACGGAACCGTTGCGGTGGAGAAAATGACCGAAGCCAAGCCGGGCGATTACGATTTGATTCTGATGGATATTCAGATGCCGGCCATGAACGGATATGAGGCAACGCGGCGAATCCGTGCACTGGAAAACCGCGAGGTGGCATCCATTCCGATTCTGGCGATGACCGCGAATGTATTTGACGAGAACCGGACGGAAGCCGAAAAGGTCGGAATGGACGATTACATTTCCAAGCCGGTTCGGATTGATGATTTGAAGAAAATTCTGGTAAAATATCTGTAATCGGAATGCACTGCGAAGTCTGTATGTGCGGCCGAAGCGCAGAGAATGAAAGACATACGATTTGTGCGGCCGGCAGCGAGTGCGGGCCGAAGCGCAGAGAACGAAAGACATACGATTTGTGCGGCCGGCAGCGAGTGCGGGCCGAAGCGCAGAGAAAGGATACTATGAAATATCGACAGGTTCATTTGGATTTTCATACGGCACCGATGATTCCCGATGTGGGAACGGATTTCGATGCGGAAGAATTTGCGGAAACACTTGTCCGTGCACACGTGAATTCCATCAACATTTTCGCAAAATGTCATCACGGCATGTGTTATTATCCGACCAAAGTCGGGACCGTTCATCCGTCTCTTCGGTTTGACCTGATGGGACAGATGATTGAGGTGCTTCACCGGCGCGGGATTTCGTGCCCGCTGTATTTTCCGCTCGGTTGGGAAGAGGATGCGGCAGAGCACACGGAGTGGCTGGAGATTGGAAAGGACGGAATTCCCGGGCATAAACGGCCCGATGATGCGTCGTATTACAGTTGGCGGAAACTGTGCCTGAACAACGGGGAATACAAGGCATATATCAAACGGCAGCTGACGGAGCTGGTGGAAGGATATGATGCGGACGGTCTGTGGTTCGATATCATTTTTCAGCAGCAGTGCTGTTGCCCGACATGCGTTTCGGAAATGAAACGGCTCGGCCTGAATCCGGAGTCCGAGCGGGATGTTCTGTGGCACGACGAATATGTCCTTCGGAAGCTTCAGACGGAACTGAATGAATTTCTGGCCGGGTTCGGAAAGCCGATTCCGGTATTTTACAATTCCGCATGGAAACCGAATTCCGGATATGGAGACACGGCGATTGACAACCGGTCGCTGTTACAGGATCATTTGGAAATCGAATCGTTGCCGTCGGGAGAATGGGGATATAATCATTTTCCGCTGTTAGTGAATTATCATAACCGGAATGACGGGCCGATTATCGGAATGAACGGAAAATTTCATTTGTCATGGGGTGACCACGGCAGCCTGAAAAACCGGGAAGCACTGGAATACGAGTGCTTTCGGATGATTGCAAACGGGTGTGCCTGCTCGGTCGGAGACCAGCTGCATCCGCGCGGTGCCATGAACCGGGCAGCCTACGGACGAATCGGCGAGGTGTACCGCGAAATCGAGAAGCTGGAGCCGGTTTGCGACGGAAGTACGAAAATTGCCGATATCGGCGTTGTGGTTTCGGCCGATTTCTATGAGCGGAATACGGATTCCGATGAGGGCGTGATGAGAATGCTCTCCGAGTTGCACGATACGTATGATTTTATTCCGGTGACCGACGATTTGAGCCGGTACCGGCTGGTGATTCTGCCGGACAAAATCGTGGTGGATTCCGCATTTTCCAAGAAACTGAAGGCGTATCTGGACGGTGGCGGACGGGTGATTGCCACCGGGCGGAGTACGGACCCGGAAGCACTCGGCATCCGGATGGTTTCGGAGTGCGAATATGAACCGGCATATGCGGTAATCGGGGACGGTGTGATTCCCGGAGCGGAGCCGCTCGAATATGTCTTTTACAAGAGGGGCGTCTGCGTCGAAAGTGATTTGCCGGTGCTTGCGTATATCGGAAATCCGTATTTTAACCGAACGGCGGAATGTTTTTCGTCCCATCGGCATTTTCCGTATGACAGGACCTCGAACCGGCCGGCAATTTTGCTCGGCGAGAAGGTCGGATACTGTGCATTTCCGCTGTTTGACGATTATATTACAAACGGAAACCGGATTTATCGGGACATTTTCGAATGTCTGAAAAATGCCCTGCTGCCGGAGCCGACCGTGCGTGTGGCGGCCCCGACCTGCACGGAAATGACGGCACGGCGCGCAAAGGACGGAGGGCTGCTGATTCACCTTCTGAATTATATTCCGGAACGCCGAACAAAAACGATTGATATTGTGGATACCCGGCTGCCGATTTACAACACGGAGATTTCGGTTGCCGACGGACACCGGTATACTGCGGCCATGGCGATTCGGAGCGGGACGGAGGTTCCCGTGACAACAGGTCCGGACGGACGGCAGCATGCGGTGATTCCGATGATTGACGGATATGACTGTATTTATTTATTATCTCATAGGAAAGTTCGTCCTATGAGATAATAAAACGCTCCGCGAGGATGCACACGCCTGTGCAGAGGAAAAATGTCGCTTCGCGACGCACAGGCGG
>JAZLJJ010000030.1:0-5196 GCA_045597325.1 Lachnospiraceae bacterium | reverse complement strand
GGCAATAACGGATATATTCCTATAACATCTGAACCATCTTCCTTGTAACCCACCAAATGTTCCACGATTTTTCTCGCAGTAAGCTTAGTCCACTTTGTATTCTCACAATCTTCACATCGAATCTTTTCCCCACGCTGCTTTGGGCAGGCTCTATCATTCCAACGATTATCGCATTGTGGGAAATATCCACCATTCCTACCACGTTTAGCATATACATCCGTTCTTCCCCAAAACATAGCGAAATACTGATTAGCCATTTCTTCTGTGATGTATTTACCGACGATTCTCTCACCCTGGTCTGGATCATATTCAGATGTATCTTCTATCTTTTCTTCAAACACATTGCTCTCTGGATATGCAATATTGGCCTTCTTGAGTTTTTCCTTTAATACAATATTTTCCGCCTGCAACTCCCTTACTAATTTACGAAGCGAGTCGAGATTTTCCGCTTCAATATTCATTTATCTTTTCCTCGCTTTCATTCATATCCTTGCTCAATCATGCGTGGTATCATGCGTGGTAACACGCATCATCACCATGCATGATACCACGCATGAAAAATAATTATTGCTTTACAATATATTTTTGATTTTTGCTCTTAGGATGATCCTTATCCGTCATTACTAATATTCCAGCCTCCAACAGTGGCCTTAAGACAGTTTTTCTAAAATATTCTCTGTTAACAAAAACTATATGACTCATAATCTCGTCTCTAAGTTTCTGCCACTTTGAATCTTTTTGTTTGTTACTCATTCTTCTACCTCCCAAAATTAGTAAGTGCTACCACTTGGCAGCCTAACATGCTAATCATGGTAGAAATAAAATGCTAACATTCTTATCTACTCAACCCACTAATAACACTCTTGTCTACACAACCTATACCAAGCAATCTCATCAGCAGGCGTTTTACTATTTTTCTACGCTCATCTAAGCCATCACTCTCAGCAAGTCAAAATCTTCCGAAAGCCTTTATTTCAAGCCTTTTCGAGCACATCTGCAATTTCTATTTCTGTACTTTACTTAACAAACAGACACTCTCCACATGGTGGCTTTGGCAAAACATATCCACAGGCTGCACCTTTTCCAGCCTGTACGCGTTGCCAAGCGTGTTCAGGTCACGGGCAAGAGTATCCGGGTTGCAGGAAATATAAACGATACGTTTGGGAAGAAGCTTTCGGACGGCTTTGAAAAAGGCAGGACTGCTGCCGCTGCGCGGCGGGTCCATAAAAAGAACATCCGCCTTCTCTTTGCGCACGGCAGCGCCGGTCATATACTCACCGGCATCTCCGCAAATCCAACTGACATTGGGAATATGATTGCAAAAAGCATTATTCTTTGCATCCTGCACGGCGTCGGCATTGAGTTCCACACCGATAATGTCAGCCTGCGGCGCCTGTCGGGCCGCAAGAATCGCTATTGTTCCCGTTCCGGAATAGGCGTCGATTACACGCTCGCCGGGCTTTATGGCCGCCATGGAAATGGCTGCATCGTAAAGCTTCTCCGTCTGGGTTGTATTGACCTGAAAGAAGGAACGGGGTGAAATCCGGAACTCGCAGCCGCAAAGCCTCTCCGTAATATAGCCTTCACCGTAAAGGATTTCCTCACGCTTCCCAAGTACCATCGTGGTCGGTGCGCTGTTATAATTCAGCACAACCGTCTTCACCTGCGGATGTTTTTTGACAATCGCCTCCGCAAGCGCATGCTTCTCCGGGAAGATTCGTTCCGCCACAACCGGCACAACCATCATGCTTCCATCCGAAGCAACACGTATCAGAACATGTCTGAGGAGACCGTCACGTCGGTCCTCGTCATACACGAAAATGTGCTTTTCATTGGCAAATTCACATATTGTCTTCAATACTCCCGCAGCGGCAGGATTCTCAATCTTACATCCGCCCGGCAAAGGCATAAGGCGATGTGTGGATTCCGCATACAATCCACTGACGACCTTACCCTTGACCTTTGCATACGTATTATGAATCTTGTTCCGATAGCCAAGCGGCTGTTCAGAGGCAAGAATCGGAAGTACCTCCGTCCTGTCCTGCGCAATCCTTTTGGCCAAAACGCCGGAAACATGCTCCTCTTTAATCGCCAGCTGACGCTCGTACTTCATATGCATCATATCGCAGCCGCCGCATTGCATATAATAAGGGCACACCGGCTCCACACGGTCAGCGGACGGCTTACGAATCTCTTCAATTCTCGCACCGGTCTCATTCTTTCCGTATATGAGTGATATGGATGCCTTTTCCGTATCCAGAAGATACGGAACCGCAAACTTCCTTCCGTTAAAGGTAAATACTCCCTTTCCTTCCTGGTCGACCTTCTCGCAGGTAATATTATAAGTCTTTCCCATATTCTTCACCGGCCGCCGTTAATCAGTCAAAGCCGGTCCTTTCGCCCTTTCCAAAAGATAATCTACGGTAATTTCGCGCCGCATCTGCACGCGAAGCACCTTTTCATCATAGTCAATCAAAAACTGCTCCCGGTCCGTATATCCGGTTGAATCCATATATCGGGTAAGAAGGTCTTCATACTTTTCTTCGGAGAGCTGAATATTCTCCTTATCCGCTATGAAGTCCGTCACTGCTTCCTCCTTGGCAACCAGCAGCGAAGTCCTCCGGACATTCTTTCGGAAATCCTCCACTTCCGACCCGAAGTACAGCTTCAGATATTCTTCGAGAGAAATGCCGAGATATTTCGCATTTTCCTCATAAACATTCATAGCTGCCTTCGCATATTCCTCACCTGCTTGGTCTACCAATGCGCCAAAGCGCGTTTTCTCCACAATGGACTCAAGCACCTGTGTTCCCGCCGTATCCCGGTCTGTGGCCGTATAACTGAGATTGGAATAATCCCCTAAACGGACAATGGACTTCTCACTTGCGATATCATCATAAATCGCAAAGATAAGAAGTCCAATAAATGCCAAACCAAATATTCCTGCGAGAATCACCCAAACCAATTTCTTTCTGGGTTTCTCCTTTTTCATAAACAACCTCTCACATTATTGACGAAGTAACTGCACAATAACTTCCTTGCTCGGCGGTCTGGTTCCTTCGGTCGTGCAGGCACCGCAGGATACTGCAATCGCATAGCGGATAACATCATGAAAATGCATACTCGAATCAAGACAGTACGCAATTGCTGCCGTCATGGCATCACCGGCACCGACAGAGGAAATAACGTCCACCTTCTTGGCCGGAGCATAAATGGTTTCAATACCGTCCGTAAATACACCGCCGCTCGCGCCGAGAGAAATCGAAACCATGCGAGGTCCCTTGGAAAGAAGATCAACGGCCTTCTCCTTCGACCATGCCACCATTGCCTCATTGCTCTCGAAATCATCATGGAAGTCATACAGATCGCGGAGCTCCGCAAGATTAGGCTTAATGTATTCAGGAGATGCCTCGAGACCTTTTCGCAAAGCCTCTCCGTTCGTGTCAAGAAATACCTTACAGCCGCACGTATGGAGCATCTCGGTCATCGTCTTGTAAATATCAACCGGAACACCCTCCGGTACGCTTCCGCTCAATACAAACATGGTACCGGGTTTTGCATGCTTCTTCAGCTTATCCATAAGCTGCGCCAGCTCCTCGGGTGAAATCTTCGGACCGGGCTCATCAAACTCAGTCATACCGAAGATAGACTTAACCTTCAGATTGCTTCTGGTCTCGCCGCCGGCAACATTGACAAAGTCAGACATAATCATCATCTTCTGCAATGCCGTACGAATGGCCTCACCATTCGAGCCTCCGACAAAACCGCAGGCCATATTCGGCTTATTCAAAACACGCAAGGTCTTGGAAACGTTAATTCCCTTTCCTCCGGCGTCCAAAACGACATTCTTTAATCTGTTCACTCCACCGAGTACAAAATCTTCCAACTCACCGGTCTTGTCTACTGCCGGATTCATTGTAACCGTAATAATCATATAACCATCTCCTCACAACAACCTGACTTTGCTTACCTAAACCCATATCATAATACAAATTCATTGTGACTGCTGTTACTATATCCCGAAAAAAGATGCTTTGGCACCTTTCCATTTTTAGAATACAATGGAACCCCCTGTTTCGTCAAGCGTCTTTTTGTCCATCTAATCGAAATGCAACAAAATTTGGCATTTTTTCGTCTGAAAAGATATATTTTGTGATTTCCTCGATTGCGGTAACAGCTTCCTCCACGGCTTCGTCAAGCAACCCCTTCAGCTGCGGCATAACCTCCCGGCAAATCTCGCTCTCATCCGCACACATAACCAGGTTCGGAACCTTATCGGCAAATCCCGCGCAAGCCATTCCGTCGCTTACAACCTTACGATAAATCCGGCTCTTGCTTCGCGCTGCCGAAAAGGATGCTTTCATAACCAGAAGGCTGTTGAAAATCTGTTTCTCGGATACTCCGAGATAGAACGGGGCGATATAATGCGCCACCTCACGATTTACGGCAAGGTGAGCCGTTACCGGATAAGTGACCGGATCCAGTCCGTCATCCAGCATCAGCGAACGGTCCAGTTCACACTCCATCTTCGCGTGTGTTACGCCGACTGCCTTATCCAGCTCCGGTAAAACGCCGTGAATTTTATTATCCGAAAAAAGATGGCACAGATAGCCGAAATAATACACCAGCTGACGGTCATCCATCGAATTCCGGATAACCATTTTCGCATTATCATAAAACTCCCGATGCGCCTCATGGTGCAAGCGATGACCGAATTCCGCAATGTGCGTATCACCTACGGTCGGCTCAAAAAACAGAATGTCCGGGCCATGAAGGCCAATCAGAAAATACGGCAGATTCTTTTTAATCAGCGTTCTTTTGTCAATGGAGAGCTTATGAAAAACCTTTGCTCCGACTTTCTTGTGTGTGTAACAGGTGGGCATACAAAACCTCCGAAATCATTCCGAACATTTTCACGCCGGTGTCCTTACGGACGGCGGCTGAAAAGTCCGTTTATAAACAACCTGAACTGAAAAAGAGCAATTGCCCGGCAACTGCTCTTTCGAATCCGGTTGAACAGCCGGCAGATTTACTTACCGGCTACACGCTCGGTAAGAACCTCCTGTGCCTTTCTGCACTTGTAATCCTTCAGCAGATAAACCTCGGAAAATGCCTTCACACGCTCCTTCCAGTCTGCTTCGATTTCCTCTGCCGTCAGCTTCGCATCCTTGTAGTATTCATTCTTACAGTCTTCCA
>JAZLJJ010000029.1:0-30096 GCA_045597325.1 Lachnospiraceae bacterium | reverse complement strand
CAAAAAGAATAACCATTGCATTTGGAATGCTTTGATTATAACACTTTTTTTAAAAAGGTGATACCTAAATTTGGTCTCCAGAAGGCTCATAAATCGATTTTATGTTATTAGGCGATGTTTCAGTAGGGTATTAGTTTTTCATTCAAGGATATCAGAACAAAGGAAAACATGCTTTTGTTGAAACAGGAACACACACCTGCTTCGAATGAAACCGGACAAATCCGGAGAACATCGGGCTGTTAATAACGGAGGGTATGAATATGTTTAAGCGTCTTATGAATTCAGTTGCGGAAAAGGTTATGAGCGGATTGGCCGATGTACTGGCCGTTGCAATTTTGTCCGTTCTGTTGTATCTGATGATAACCAATATTTATTGGCTGGTACTCGGAATCATTGCAGCCGTTGTTATTTTTCTTCGGCTGCTTCTTTCTCAGGAATAAGGATACGCACTTTATCGATTCTTTTCTTATCAACTTCGACGACTTCGTAGGTTACACCGTGTTCATCCGTGAAGCGTTCGCCCTGTTCGGGAATATGCTCCAGGCAATGATAGATGTGACCTGCGATCGAGTCGTAGTCTTCCGATTCGAGAGAGCAGCCAAGCAGCTCGTCGATGTCTTCCAGTTTGGCGGTTCCGTCAACCAGATACTCGGTATCGGACAGACGGCAAATGGGATCTTGCTCATCGGAATCGTATTCGTCGCGAATTTCGCCGACGATTTCCTCCAGCAAATCCTCCAATGTGATAATTCCGGCTGTCGAACCGTATTCATCCAAAACAACCGCAATCGTAAGAGAATCCCTTCGAAGCTCCGCAAGGAGTTCGGAGGTTTTTTTGAATTCAAAGGTGTAGTACGGCTTTCGCATGGTACTGCGAAGGTCAAAGGTTTCCGGTGCTCCGTCAAAACGGAACAAATCCTTCAGATATAAAATACCGATGATGTTGTCCGGCGTATCTTCGAAAACCGGAAGACGGGAGAAATTGCTTTCCCTGAAACAGGCAACAATGTCATCGTAGGTCATTTCCGTATGAATAAAATTCACGTCAATACGGGGAACCATGATATCCTTGGCAACCGAATCGCCAAAATCCACCACGTTGGTTATCATTTCCTTTTCTTCGTCTTCAATGACACCGTCTTCGGTGCTGGCTTCCACAACGGTCAGCAGTTCGTCCTCGGTGAGCGTTTCCTTTTTGTTCGGATTGACTCTCATTACAAACAGAATGGCATCGGAGAAGAGATTGATAAACCAAATGAGCGGCGTCATGATGAGAATGTATACGTATAAAATCGGTGCGTAGAGGATCGACAGAGTTTCACTGTACACGGATGCGACAATTTTGGGAATTATTTCACCGAAAATAATAACGAGAAAGGTCAGAATGCCGATTGCAATCGAAACAACCGCATTGCTCCAAAGCCGCTGCGCGAGTACGGATGTCAGGGAGGACGCCGTCAGATTGACGATATTGTTGCCAATCAGAATGGCGGAAAGCAGCTTGGACTGATTTTCCAGCAGACGCTGAACCAAAACGGCGGCTTTGCGGGTCTCCGCAAGAGTCCGGATTTTGATTCGGTTAACAGAGGTCAGAGCTGTTTCGGCAGATGAGAAAAATGCCGAAAGAAGTAATAAAATACAAATAATAACGATTTGCCAACAGGCGGAAGGGTCCAAAAAAATTCACACTCCTTAATAATGTTTTTTTGATTCGGAACAAATGACGGAAACCAAAACGGTTTCCCGGTTGTTGCCGACACAATGAAGACATTATACAGGATATCCCGGTAAAATGCAAGAGGCTGCAAAAACAGGACAAACTGTCAAAATCATTCGGCCCGGTTAACGGCGCGGGGATTTCTTATTTTACAGAGTTATTATTTGCCAAGGCAGGAAGAATATGCTATAATAGCCACTGTTTATGAATGCGGTGTAGCCGATACACCGGCGACGGACGAAACGACGGGACGCCTGTCGCATGTCAGATTACAGCTACTGCCGAAGAATTTATCGGAGTGAAACGGCAGCAGAAAGGATAGAGTATGCTGGAGTTACAGAATATTTGTTTTCAGGTTCCCGATGAGAATACCGGGGCGATGAAGGAAATTATTAAAAATGTCAGTCTTACGATTGAGGATAAACAGTTTGTTGCCATTACGGGACCGAACGGCGGAGGCAAATCCACCATGGCACGGTTGATTGCCGGAATCGAGAAGCCGACATCGGGTCGGATTCTCTATAACGGAGTCGATATCACGGAAATGAGTATTACCGAACGTGCCAAGATGGGAATCGGATTTGCATTTCAGCAGCCGGTGCGGTTTAAGGGCATTACCGTGAAGGATCTGATTACGCTGGCGGCAGGAGATAAAATCAGCCATACAACGGCCTGTCAGTATTTGTCCGAGGTTGGTCTCTGTGCCAGAGATTATATCAACCGGGAAGTCAATGCCAGCCTTTCGGGCGGTGAACTGAAGCGAATTGAAATTGCGACAATTCTGGCAAGAAAGACACCGTTGTCGGTTTTTGACGAGCCGGAGGCGGGAATTGATTTGTGGAGCTTCAATAATTTGATCCGCATTTTCGACCGGATGCACAATGAAATGGAAGGCTCGATCGTCATCATTTCCCATCAGGAGAGAATTCTGAATATTGCCGATCGGATTATCGTGATTTCCGGCGGAGAGATTCTGGAGGAAGCGGACAGCGCGGAGATTCTTCCGAAGATTCTGGACCGTTCCATGGATTGTCATTATCAAAATGCTGAGAACTAGGAGAAAGACAGATGGACGCAATACAAAAGGAATTGTTTGCACAGATTGCAGACCTTCACGAGGTTCCGCAGGGGGCCTATAATTTCCGTGTTAACGGAGAAAGTACCGCAAGACAGTCAACGGAGAACATTGACATCGTAACGAAATCCGATAAACCGGGAATCGATATTATCATCAAGCCGGACACGAAGCACGAAAGTGTTCATATTCCGGTTGTACTGTCGCAGTCAGGTTTACAGGAATGCGTATATAACGATTTTTTCATCGGAGACAACTCGGATGTGACCATCGTGGCCGGATGCGGAATCCACAATTCGGGGGATTCGGCGTCGGAGCATGACGGAATTCATACGTTCCATATCGGGAAAAATGCCAAAGTCAAATATGTGGAAAAGCATTACGGCTCGGGTGAGGGAACCGGAGAGCGGATTATGAACCCGAAGACGGTCATTTTCATCGATGAAGGCGGTTCCATGGAAATGGATACGGTTCAGATTAAGGGCGTGGATTCCACCGACCGTGTTACGGAAGCAACGCTCGGAGATAAGGCCACGCTGGTGATTCGCGAGAAAATCATGACGCACGGCAAGCAGTATGCGAGAACGGATTTTTCGGTTCATTTGAACGGGGAAGACTGCGGTGCCGATGTGGTTTCCCGTTCGGTTGCCAAGGATGCTTCCAGACAGGAGTTTATTTCGGAAATTAACGGAAATAACCGGTGCAACGGTCATACGGAATGCGATGCGATTCTGATGGATCACGGCGCCGTAACGGCAGTCCCGAAGCTGACGGCAAATCATTTGGATGCAGCGCTGATTCACGAAGCGGCAATCGGAAAAATTGCGGGGGATCAGATTATTAAGCTGATGACGCTCGGTTTGACGGAGGAAGAGGCGGAAGCACAGATTATCAGCGGATTTTTGAAGTAGGGAATGTATGAAGAGACGGGTGTTTAGTGTAATTTTGGTGATTGTTATGCTGTGTCTGGCCGGCTGCGGCGACGGCAAAGAGAACAATTCGACGGGGACTACGGCGGTTGTGCAAAACGGTTGTCGGGTGCATTTTCTGTCTGTCGGAAAAGCGGATGCAATTCTGGTTCAGGCCGACGGAAAGGCCATGCTGGTGGATGCGGGATATCAGGAGCGCGCGGACGAGGTCGTGTCCTATCTGAAGGCACAGGGAATCGTGCGGCTGGACTATGTTGTGCTGACCCACGGGGATAAGGATCATGTCGGCGGGATGGCAAAGGTGCTGCAGTCATTTGACATCGGCGAGGTGCTGCTGTCACCCAAAAAGGAAAAATCGGACTATTATGAAGAGATGGTCCGTGTCATAGAGAAACAGAATATTCGGTGCAGTGTTCCGGCGATAGGAACGGAGTATTCGCTCGGATGTGCAACGGCTACGGTGCTGGCTCCGGGGAAAAAAGCGCTGGCGGAAGGCTCCGACAATGATGCATCGCTGGTTGTTCGCCTCGTTTACGGAACCAACTCCTTTCTGTTGATGGGCGATGCGCTGTCGACAACGGAAAAAGAACTGGTGGATTCGTCGTATCTGATTCGAGCCGATGTTTTAAAGGTCGGATATCACGGTTTGTCCGAAGCAACGAACAAGAAGTTTTTGAAAGCGGTTCAGCCGAAATATGCGGTCATTTGCTGCGGTCAGGCCATGGAAGACGACGATTTCGGAGAGCCGGATAAGAAGGTATTGCAGCTGCTTCAGGATTTTCATGTGACGACCTATCGGACCGATACGGACGGGACGGTTGTATTTGAAACGGACGGAACTACGCTGACCTGTAATTTGGAAGCCAAATGATGCACGGCACGCCGCCGGTGCGAAGCGGAAGTAACGGAACACGGATAACGGCAGGGAGAACCGGCCCGGAACCGGGTGGGAGGATACGAAAATGGATGAGGAAATGATTCGGGAACTGATTGAACATGCATTGCTTGCGAGAGAACGGAGTTATTCTCCGTATTCCGGATTTTCGGTCGGAGCAGCACTGTTGACAACGGACGGTGGCGTATATCTTGGCTGTAATGTCGAAAATGCGTCGTACGGTGCGACAAACTGTGCCGAGAGAACCGCATTTTTCAATGCAATTGCCGATGGTCGAAAACGCGGTGATTTTGTGGCTCTGGCCGTGGTCGGCGGACGGGAAAAGGCCGATGAACCGTGCCCGCCCTGCGGAATCTGCAGACAGGTCATTGCCGAGTTTACGGACAGTACATTTCCGGTCATTCTCGGAAAAGAAACCGGGGAGTATACGATCTTTTCCGTGGCAGAGCTTTTGCCGATGGCATTTGAATTGTAATTTTTCATAAATTGTGCTTGACAAAAGAGGTTTCGGTGAATATAATAGCAAACGTACCGCGTAAAAAACGGTAACAATGTGGCGAAGTAGCTCAGTTGGCTAGAGCACACGGTTCATACCCGTGGTGTCGAGGGTTCGAATCCCCCCTTCGCTACTTTTTTTATGCCTTCCGGTGCGGAAGGATCGGAAACAGGGAGTAATCCGAAAGGATTGCCCCCTGTTTTTGCATATACGGAACAGACGAACAGCAGACCCCCGATATCCGGCGAACCGCACAGGCATAGCCGGCATCGGAACTGTGCATTCAAGCCGCGCAGTTAACGGAATACGGCGGTGAAGAATTGAATTCAACGCTGAAATATGCTATGATATACCATCACCCTAAACCCGGAAACGAGCCGAAATGACGGAGTTTGGAACGGAAGACGGAAACGAAAACAGGCCGGATTCCGCAATGCAGCATACAAACTAACAATTTTGCAAGGTTTTCACATATTTCAGGGGTAGTCTGTATAATAGCAGTATGTGTTGAAAGGGGAAAACTCAATGGATACGATTTTGCTGGTGGAAGACACGGAAGATATAATGGAAATCAACGAATGGTATTTGACACAACGCGGTTTCCGGACTTTGAAAGCATACAACCTGGCGCAGGCAAGAGAACAGCTCAGAAAGAATCATTTTGATTTATTGATTCTGGATGTTCTTCTGCCGGATGGAAACGGTCTTGATTTTTGTGAAGAAATTCGGAAAGAATACACCATGCCGATTCTGTTCCTGACCGGTATGGTGACCGACCGGGATATTATGGCCGGATACCGAAACGGGGGAAATGATTACATTACCAAGCCGTACGATCTGGACATGCTGGGTGTTCGGGTGGAATCCCTGATTGCTTATGCGAGGGGGATCGGCTCGAAAATTCAGGAACAGGTATTCGGACCACTGCGGTTTAATCTGGTACAGTCGGCGGCATTTGTCGGGGACACGCCGTTATGTCTGTCCGGAGCAGAATACGGAATCTTATATTATTTGGCCCGCCATAATACGGAAACGGTCAGCAAGGAAACGCTGTTTCGGGAGGTATGGGGAGTGAACAGCGGGACTGAGGGTCCGATGTTATGGACGACCGTATCCCGACTGAAGAAGAAAATATCGCAGTATATGGACCTGTTTTATATTGACAGCGACCACAGCGGATACCGGCTGGTACTGCCGAGAACAGGTCGGGAGGACAAGCGATGAAGAAAATCATTTTGCTGTCAACGTTTTTGGTCGGAATGCTGCTCATGCTTCTGTTTTTTCAACAGAAACTCCGGGAACCCGAACTGCAGCGGATCAGCGAAGAAGAGTGTGTCACGTTTCATGATGTGTTATATGCCCCTGAGGAAATCCCCGATTTGACAACCGGGACGCAGGGCGGTGTTCGGGATTACTGGCACAGCACCGAATTTTCCAGAGTCCGCACAAGCGTGACGGATATTTCGCTGAAGCCGGGAACGGTGTACGGAATTACCGGAAATAACCTGACGTATGCGGTTCGTGTATGGGTGAACGGAGAACTGCTGATTGAGCAGGGAAGCGTGGCCGACAACGAGGAGGATTTCGTACCGCATACCGGAAAGGTAACGGCATATTTTACAGCTCAGTCCGAAAACCGGATTGTTGTGCAGAGAGCCAATTTCAATCATGCCAAATGGAATCATTTTAATATTGCAATCGGTACGCAGCAGGACGTCAGCCGGCATACTACCGTGGAATACCTGAAAAGTGCCGCGCTGATACTCTTTTTTCTGACTGTCGGGATTATTAACCTCGGAATGAGTACCGGGCTTCCGAATAAGAAACGGTATCTGTTTTTTGCACTCAGCTGTTTTGGCATGATGATAAATTTCTCGTTCTCCGACCCGAAACCGATTATGGTGATGTTTCCGAACCTGAACTGGTATTTGGGACATCGACTGGAAACGGCCGGACTGGTACTGGGGGCATTCTTTCTGATGTTATTTTTCCGAGAGTGTTTCGGAAGTGTCGGTTATGTATTTGATATTATCGGATTCAGTCTGACAGGCCTGGTCCTCGGATATTATTTCCTGCTTCCGTCCGGGATTTATACGGTCTATGCGGTTCCGGTCAGCAATGTTTTTATCGTGTATATGGTTGCGTATTGCGTCCTTGTGATAATACGAAGTTTGCGAAAACCGAAGGAACTGACCGGTTCGCAGAAATATTATCTCGGAGGCATTTTGATTATCGCGCTGAGTGCAGTTCTGGGCGCGCTTCGTATCGGGCCGTATATGGAATTGCTGGAAACGGCAATGGTGATGTTTGAAATTGTACTGACCGTCGGATTGATTATGGAATTCCAGACCATTCAGAAGGCGTATGAAAATGTTGTGTTCCGGGAAAACGAACTGAAGCAGAGAAATGAAGGTATGGCCCGGGCACAGGATTTGCAGAAAAATTTTATGGCAATTATGAATCATGAAATGAGAACTCCGCTGACCATTATTGCGGGATATGCCGATAAAGTATCCATGCAGGTGCAGGAGGAGAGTGCACTGCGCTCGCTTACGGTCATCAAAAAGGAAGCTCTCCGGTTGGGACGAATTATCGAACAAAGCGATAATATGGCGGTTCTGTCCGGAGAAAAAGCGGAAGAGATATCGCTTGCGGGGCTGTTTTCGGATGTACAGTCTTTCTGCATGCCGATTTGCGAAAAACGGCATAATACGATTGTGACGGAAGTCGATGAGGAAATGACTCTGTACGGCGTCCGGGACGGTCTGCAGCAGACACTGTATAATCTGGTCATCAACGGCAGCCGTCATACGCAAAACGGAATCATCCGAATTACGGCAACGGAAAACGGTCAGGAAACGGAACTGTCCGTTCGGGACAGCGGAGATGGGATGGATGACGAAACGCTTGCTCACGCATTTGAACGCGGTTATACGAAAGACAACGGACACGGAATCGGATTACCGCTGTGCCGCGACATTGTAGAGTACAACGGCGGCAGGATTTGGATCAGGCGAAATGAGCCGGACAGCGGAATTACCGTATACATGTCATTTCCGAAGAGGGAAGACACTTCGGCGGAATAACGAAAACGCAAAAAAACAAACGATTTTGTAAGGTTTTCACACAAACCGATTTCGGTTTGCTACAATGAAGCACAGTCAGAAACATAGGTGTACGGTTATAACTTACATTAGGAGGAAAATGAGATGAAGAAACGGGTTTTGAGCATCACTCTTTGTGTGATGATGCTGTTTACGTTGCTTCCGGCAAGAACGTTTGCGGAGGAAGCACCCGAAACGTTTGATATGCTGGACATGAGCAATCAGGTTCCACAGAACTTTAACAACGCGGGAGCCGACGATCCGTACGGTTACGGAACCGGCGTGCCGTTTTTGCTGTCGGAGGAAAATGAGCTTCTGATGACATTGACGGATAACTGGGGAGAACTGACGGAGTTTGGTATTTACGATACTCTTTCAAGCCGGAATGCCAATACCGGTGCTGTCCGGAGTGCGTTCAAATCCAAAAAAATCATTGCGGACAAGTCAACATTCAAAGATTACAATACGAATCACTCCAAACAGACAGTGGTGACACCCAATACGCTGAGCTTTACGAAGACGGTTGCTTTTGACCCGGACGGAAGCGGTCGGAAGGACCATGTTGCATATGTCGGTATTTACGGTAAAACGCTGTATATATTCATTTATGATACCGTTAACAATACCTGGTCGAAACCGACCAAAATCGGACAATACGGTTGGATTGACTATCATGACAGTCAGTTTTACGAGATGAGCAACTTCATTTCCGTGACGGCCGGAGATTACAACGGAGATCATAAGGATTCCCTGGTTGTGTATGCGGCATTGGATACCGATCGGTTTTCGGCAAAAGAAAAGAACGATACTCAGGCATACGGTTTATTTGAGCTGAATGTCAACAACTCGAATGCGGTATCCTTTGCAAGTACAGAGGGCGTCGGTTCCCACGTGCTTTTAAACCCGGCATATTTGTCCAACTCCGCAGAAATCATTAAGAATTCCTCTTCTGCCAGCGGACAGGAACGGCTTTCGGTATCTTTGGAAACCGGTGATGTTAACGGAGACGGTATCGACGATTTGGCGGTTTTGAGTTATGCAAATGATGTCGGTTCGGACAGAGGAAGTTATTTTAACCGATACATCGAACCGTATGTTGCGGTCAGCTACGGAAGTGCCGGGAATTCGATTTTGCGTGAGGCAGAGGACCAAAACGCGTATTATGTCGATTCCAATTACACCGGCGAACTCAAGAGCAAATATACGACGCTTCGTGCGGCCGGAATGACGCTCACCGATGTCAATAACGACAGAAAAGATGAAATTATCGTAGCCGGAAAAAAGGTGACGATTGAGATTAAGTCGCAAAACGATCATATGGAAAGCTGGTCCGCCGCAACCAAACTCGGAATTGCACGGTATTCTTATACCGGTTCACAGGGAAAAAACAGTATTGAATTAAGTTATTTGAATGATAGCAACGGTCTGAATAATTTTTCCAACAAAGGTGTGCTGGACAGCAGTCCCGTATGGGCACCGATTGCCGTTGAGGGAGTGTACCTGAACGGTAGGGGTAATAACGCGTATGTCTTTATTGCGGGTGATTTGTATGATTTGAGTACGACGTCCGCCCCGTCTCAGGTGTATGACAATTCATATCTGAATAATACGGATGACGGTGCAACACAAGACAGCACCAGTTTGGTTCTTTCGGTGAACTTTATCGGTGCGGTTGCCGTCGGTAATTTCGACGGTAATCAGAAGGGGTATGAGCAGGTTGCTTATGTTCTCGGACGAAAGGAAAACGGCCAGGGGGATTATGTATTTTCTCTCGGTTTGATGGGAATTGATGATTCCAAACGGAATCGCCTGACCGATATTCCGGATGATATTTCCAAGGCTGTTTATGTGTCGGGAAATCATGAACAGTATGTTATTTTCAACAAGGGTGATGATTGCGACAGTCAGGCACTGAGCTGTATGCTGACGGCAATTGACTGTGACAATGACGGGTTATTGGCACGGTATAATTCCAAGACGTATTCGTATGCGGACCCGGAGGTATTGGCAGTTCTTCAGGCTGCACCTTATTTTGATGATATTGCCGACTATTATTACGATGGATTTTCAACTACTTATTCCATCAACGAGACGGTTGAGTATACGAAGGGAACGTCCAATTCGGTATCGTTCGGCGCCGGAGGAACGGTGAACATGCAGGGAACCATCGGTGGTGTGGAACTTGCGGCAGGCTATTCGCTGGACTGGTCAGAATCCTTTGAAAAGACGATGTCCTATACCATCAGCGAAGAGTGGAGCGCTCAGGCAGAGGATTCGGTTGTCATTTATCGAACTCCGGTGTTCTTCTATTTGTATGATACCTTTGATTCTTCGACAGGAAAATGGGCTAAGCAGGCCCTGTCCATTGCGACGGTAAATAAACCGGTATATCAGCAGTTGTCTGTAACGGACTACAACCGGTTTGTCAAAGAATACAATACCATGATGTCCAAAAAGAAGAACGATTATACGCCGATGACGGAATTGAAGGCGGACAGTCTGTATCTGGGTATTCTCGGAAATCCGTATGCATACCCGAGCAGCCGGACAAACGGTATTACGACGTACGGCTCGCTTCATGATATCGGATATAACGGAAGTTCGGAAAGCATCAGTTATGAATACGAAACAGCGGAATCGCATGAGGTGGAAGAAGCACACGGCTTTGACTTTGAAATGACGGTTTCGTTCGGCTTCGACGGAGGATTTGTGGAAGCATCCGCAGGAGCATATGTGAATTTGAGTTATTTGCACGGAAAAAAGACCGCATATACAAAAGGCAACGGAATCGGAATCGGCGGATCGGTTCAGAATATTGATATGGTATCCATGGTCAGTGACGGATATTCGGAAGCACAGGCCCATGCATACAAATTCTCATGGAAACTTGCACAGTGGAATTCCAATATTCCGACGGATAAGAAAGATGTGATGGTTCCGGTTGTCGGATATATTGTGGACAACGTTACGTCGCTGCCGCATCCGATGGACAATGTGACCATCGATCCGTACGATTTGGATGATGACGGTGATGCGGAATATATTCTGGTGGAATGGGATGATCCCAATGACGGAAGTGACGGATATCCGAAATGCGGATCGTATAACATTTATCTGATTACAGACGGACAGAAATCACCGGTCGGCACATCCACGACAAACAGTTTTAAGTATGAACGTCTGGATGGCAGAAACATGTATCAGTTCTCGGTTGTGGGAGTGAAAGAAAACACCCAGCTGGAAACGTTGGAATCCGAGCCGGCATATCGGTATTTGGATTCTTACACCGTAGGAATTCAGGACATTACATATGTGAGCTCCGATAATAATACAGACACGTACCGGATTACATTTACAAACGGAAAGACGCATGATTTTACTGTTACGAACGGTGTCGGAATTTCTTATGTTTCCATGACTTCGAGTGAAGGCCTGATGGATACCTATTCCATTTTGCTGGACAACGGGGATTCCTACGAGTTTACCGTTACAAACGGAGAAAAGGGTGAGCCCGGAGAAGACGGTGTCGGCATTGCCGGTATCGAGAAAACAGGAAGTAACGACAATACGGATATTTATACGGTTACAATGACGGACGGAACGACATATCAGTTCCGGGTTGTAAACGGCAAGGACGGAGCTGACGGCAAGGACGGTATCGACGGGAAGGACGGAACCGACGGAAAGGACGGTATCGACGGTAAGGACGGTATCGACGGAAAAGACGGAGCTAACGGCAAAGACGGTATCGACGGAAAAGACGGAACCGATGGTAAGAACGGAGCCGACGGCAAGGACGGAGCCAACGGAAAAGATGGTATCGACGGAAAAGATGGTATCGACGGAAAAGATGGTATCGACGGAAAAGACGGTATCGACGGTAAGGACGGAGCCGACGGCAAGGACGGAGCCAACGGAAAAGATGGTATCGACGGAAAAGACGGTATCGACGGCAAGGACGGAACCGACGGCAAGGACGGTATCGACGGTAAGGACGGTATCAACGGTAAGGACGGTATCAACGGAAAGAACGGAACCGACGGCAAGAACGGTATCGACGGAAAAGACGGTATCAACGGCAAAGACGGAGTCGGAATTTCGAATATTAAGAAAACGTCCGTAAACGGCAATGTGGACACTTATACGATTACGCTGACAGACGGTTCGTCCTATACGTTTGATGTTGTTAACGGAACCGACGGCAAGGACGGAACCGACGGTAAAGACGGAGTCGGAATTTCCTCCGTGAGCAAGACCGGTTCTTCCGGAACTGCGGATACCTGGACCATTTCCCTGACCGATGGCAGCAGTTACAGCTTTGAAATTCCGAATTCGGGTACCACGGAAACCAAAACCGGGTCAACAACAAACAGCACCTCTGCCAATACGATGAACGTTGTTACGCTGATTACGTCGATTTCGGCACTCGGTCTCGGTGCAACGTCCCTTGTACTGAAAAAGAAGCATTGATGAGAAAATGAATACGGTAATCCGGACTGAGTGATCGGGATTGTCGATGAACAAAATGAAAGCGGTAATCCGGACTGAGTAATCGGAATTGTCGATGAACAAAATGAAAGCGGGTATCTGCAAGAGTGCAGGTACCCGCATTTTTATCTCATAGGAAAGTTCGTCCTATGAGATAAAAAAACGCTCCGCGAGGATGCACACGCCTGTGCAGAGGAAAAATGTCGCTTCGCGACGCACAGGCGGCGCGAGCATATCGCAAGCGATATGCTTTGTTCCGTTTGAAAAGAAAATCGGATTTCGTTCTGTGTCCGGGTTTCGGAAGAACCGTCAACAGAATTATTTGTGCCGGTACAACCGTCAATAGGACATCGGTGTGTCTTCCAGAAAGATTATAAAGGAATTGTTGTGAGCCGCATCCCGGAACGTGTCCATCAGAGCCTGTCCGTACGAACCGAGAGAGCAGAGAGCCATGCTTTTTCGATACAGAACAATGGTGGTCGGTACGTGAATATCCGTCAGAATATCATACAGGGCATCCAGATTTTTACCGTAATATTCAGGGGCTTCAAACCGTTCGGCCAGATATTGGTGAAGGGCATCATGGTTTGACATGTAAATTCCGTCCAAGACTATTGTTTTCATTGTTTTTCTCCATTCAGATACAGGGCACTGAAGTGCTCATAGTGATCGTCGGTATAGTAAATGCAGCCGTCGTCCGAAAAGACGATTCGTTTTGCTCCGCGTGCTTTTCCGCCATTGGTGTCAATATCACATTCATGATATTTCTTGCCTTTTGGAAGAATGCCCTCACGGTTGCCGAAGACATCACCGCCGATTGCTTTTCCGGGGGCATAATCTTCAACGGGACCGCCGTTCCAGCCATAATCGTTGGCTTCATTTTTGGTAATATAGTTGTTCGGAAGACATCCGTAGGTAATGATATATAATGCAACGTGATCTTTGTCAAAATACGACTGATTGCGCTCTACCGTAAGTCCGCTCGGCTTCGGAGTGGCTGTCGGTTTCGGGGTGGCTGTCGGCTTCGGAGTGGCTGTCGGCTTCGGAGTGGCTGTCGGTTTCGGGGTGGGGGCCTCGGTCGGTGCCTTGGTCGGCTCCGGGGTGTTCGTTAGCGCCGGAGTGACTTCGCCTTTGCTGCCGGATTCGGTCGGTTCCGCTGTGTCAGTCGGTGAGACTGTTGCGTTCGGACTTTGAGTAACGACCGTCAGAGTATTGTCGGGATTGTCGTTCGAAGCACCGGTCTTTTTGAAAACGAACAGTCCGACGGCAAGCAGAACCAGTATAGCCAGAAACAGAACCGGTTTTTTCTTAAACAGATTCTTCAGTATTACGTATGTTTGGTTCATATCGGGTATCCTTTCATGATGTTATCAAAATGTCAGTCATATATACTATACGATAGCATTTTCGGGACAAAAAATCAACTGCGGAAAGTTGCAAAAAAGTCCGTAACATGATATGATAACACAGTCGGTTGTCTGCGGAATGCGGATGGGACGGAATGACAGCGGGAATCCGTCGGAAAACGGAAAATGCCCGAATTGCCTGTGAATGCGGTCAGACGGAATCAATCCGGTACCGTAACCGACAACGATAAGAAACAGGAGACAGACATGAGAATCGGAACAGGATACGATGTACATCGACTGACTGAAGGACGAAAACTGATTTTGGGTGGTGTTTCCATCCCATACGAAAAGGGACTGCTCGGACATTCGGATGCGGATGTTTTGATTCATGCCGTGATGGATGCCCTGCTCGGTGCTTGCGCGCTCGGCGACATCGGACAGCATTTTCCCGATACCGATGAGGCATACCGGGGAGCGGACAGCAGAAAACTGCTGCACGAATTGTCCGGACTGCTCGCCAAAAACTGTTATGTGATTGAAAATATCGATGCCACGATTATCGCGCAGAAGCCGAAGCTGGCACCGTATCTGGAAGACATGAGAAAGAATATCGCACAGGAACTGGATATTCCGGTCGGTGCGGTAAGTGTGAAGGCAACAACGGAAGAAGGACTGGGATTTACCGGTTCCAGAGAAGGCATCGCGGCACAGGCCGTCTGTCTTGTCCAACCGATTTTAATGTATGATGAGGATGACCGGATTTGCAGCGGAGACTGTGAAAAATGCAGACAAAACGAGGGACGCAAATGATTGAACAGCAGATAGCAAAAGAACTTGGTGTAAAGGTTACACAGGTCCAGGCGGCCGTGGAACTGATTGATGCGGGCAATACCATTCCGTTTATTGCCAGATACCGAAAAGAGGCAACGGGCCAGTTAAATGACGAACAGCTCCGGAATTTGTTCGAACGGCTGACGTATCTGAGAAATCTTGACGAAAAGAAACAGCAGGTACTGGCCACCATTGAAGAACAGGGAAAACTTACGGAAGAACTGAAGAAACAGATTGAAGAAGCCGAAACAATGGTTGCGGTGGAAGATTTGTATCGCCCGTACCGGCCGAAGAGAAGAACACGTGCAACGGATGCAAAGGAGAAGGGGCTCGAAGGTCTTGCAAACATTTTGTCCTTGCAGTATACCAACCGTTCCATGGAAGACGAAGCAACGGCATATTTGTCGGAGGAAAAAGGTGTTACCGACGTTGCGGCGGCAATTCAGGGTGCGATGGATATTGTTGCGGAGGCAATCAGTGATTCTGCCGATTACCGGAATTACATTCGAACCGCAACGTTTAAGGACGGAATTTTGTATTCGGACGCAAAGAACAAAGACAGTGCCGAAGTAACCGTATATGACATGTACAAGGCATTTCAGTCGCCGATTGCAAAACTGTCCGGATATCGGGTACTGGCCATCAACCGGGGAGAAAACGAAAAGGTACTGACCGTCCGTATCGAGGCACCGACGGACGCAATCATCCGATATTTGGAAAAACAGGTGATTGTGCGGGACAATCCCAACACGACACCGTATCTGAAACTTGCGATTGCGGATGCGTACAACCGTCTGATTGCACCATCCATTGAGAGGGAAATCCGAAATGAATTGACGGAAACGGCGGAAGACGGGGCAATTAAGGTATTTGACAAGAATCTGGAACAGCTTCTGATGCAGCCGCCGATTGCCGGTAAGGTTGTTCTCGGCTGGGATCCGGCATTCCGTACCGGTTGTAAGCTGGCGGTTGTCGATGCGACCGGAAAGGTACTGTACACCGTGGTCATTTATCCGACGGAGCCACAGAAGAAGATTCGGGAAGCCAAGGAACTGTTGAAGAAAATTATCGCTCATTTTCATGTGGAACTGATTTCGCTCGGAAACGGAACAGCATCGAGAGAATCGGAAGCCGTGATTGTGGAACTGTTAAAGGAAATCCCGCAGAAGGTGTCATATGCCATTGTCAGCGAAGCCGGTGCCAGCGTGTATTCGGCAAGTAAGCTGGCAACCGAGGAATTTCCGAAATTCGATGTCGGACAGAGAAGTGCGGCATCCATTGCAAGACGCTTGCAGGACCCGCTTGCCGAGCTGGTAAAGATTGAACCGCAGGCAATCGGAGTCGGACAGTATCAGCATGACATGAACCAGAAAAAGCTGGCGGAGAATCTGTCCGGTGTTGTTGAGGATTGTGTAAACCGCGTCGGAGTGGATTTGAATACCGCATCCGTTTCGCTGCTGGAATATGTGTCCGGAATTAATAAAACGCTGGCCAAGAATATTGTTGCATATCGTGAGGAAAACGGTTCCTTCCGGAATCGAAAGGAACTGCTGAAGGTTGCCAAACTCGGACCGAAGGCGTATGAGCAGTGTGCCGGATTCCTTCGGATTCGCGACGGAAATGAGGCTCTCGACAATACGGGTGTGCATCCGGAAAGTTATTCGACGGCATATGCCCTGTTGGATCGGCTGGGATATACCGAAGCCGATATTGCGGCCGGCGGTGCAAAAGGCATGCGAAAGAAGGTCGCCGATATTCGGAAACTGGCGGAAGAACTCAATGTCGGAGAGATTACGCTAAATGATATTGTCAACGAACTGGAAAAACCGTCCCGGGATCCGCGTGAGGATATGCCGAAACCGATTCTTCGAAGCGATGTCTTGGAAATTAAGGATTTGAAACCCGGTATGATGCTGAAGGGGACCGTTCGAAATGTTATTGATTTCGGTGCCTTTGTCGATATCGGAGTTCATCAGGACGGTCTTGTGCATATCAGTGAGCTGTCCGACCGATATGTAAAGCACCCGCTGGATGTTGTCAAAATCGGTGATATTGTCGATGTTCGGGTTCTTTCCGTGGATGAAAAGAGAAACCGAATTCAGCTGTCTATGAAGAGTGAGGCAACCAAACCGCAGCAGTAAGCGACTTCGGAAATGCGGAGTCCGGGTCGAACGGGACGATACGTTACCGAAACCCGCAGAAACGCTACATTGCCGAATTTATTAAAAAATATTCAAATTAAACGGCATTTTTATACGTTTTCTATTGACTTGATGAACAATAAGAAGTAAATTGTATTTTTTAGAAGAAGTTTTTCAATTTATTCTTTGGGCAAATGCCCGAGGTCGTCGCCAAGAATGCGACAGGAGGCAAGTTAGATGAGTTATAAACGTGTTTTAACAATACAGGATATTTCCTGCGTCGGTCAGTGTTCGTTGACGGTTGCTTTGCCGATTCTTTCGGCATCCGGCAATGAAACCTGTATTTTACCGTCCGCGGTTCTTTCGACACATACCGCAGGATTCAGCGGATACACATTCCGGGATTTGACCGATGATATGCCGGATATCAGCAAGCACTGGTCCAAGGAAAATATTGCGTTTGATGCAATTTATACCGGATATCTGGGAAGCATTCGGCAGATTGAATATGTTCGCGACATTTTCAAAGCGCATCTGGCAAAGAAGGGTGTTACCGTGGTCGATCCGGCCATGGCGGACAACGGAAAACTGTATCCGGGCTTTGATGCCGCATATGCGGAGGAAATGAAGAAACTCGCCTGTGAAGCGGACATTTTGGTTCCGAATATTACGGAAGCCTGCTACCTGACCGGTGTCGAGTATCGCGAGGACTATGATCCGGCATATATCAACCTGTTGTGTCAGAAAATGTCAGAAGCCGGAGCAAAGACCATTGTATTGACCGGTGTCGGATATACGAAGCAGACGACCGGAGTTGTGGTATGCATCGACGGTGTTTCGACTTATTACGAACATAAGAAAATCGAAAAAGGCTGCCACGGTACCGGTGATGTGTATGCATCGGCATTTGTCGGAGCTCTGATGAGAGGCAAAAATGAGCATGAGGCGGCAAAGATTGCTGCCGACTATACGGTACTTTGTATCGAGAAGACCCAGGGAGACCCGAACCACTGGTACGGTGTGAAGTTTGAACTGGCGTTGCCGGAATACATCGAAATGCTGTCCCACTGAGTCGGGAACGGCATATTCGGTTTGAGTAAAGGTACAAAATCGGGACCTCGCCAGCAGTGACGAGGTCCTGTTGGGTTCAGGAAAGGAGAAAATGATGGAAGAGAAACACACAGTAAGACACTTTTTTCGCGGATTAATCGGATTCATTCTGACAATCCTGATTCTGATTGTGGGACTGGCATTTTGTTTGGGGGATTCTCTGAAGAATTCCATTTTGGATGTCGATTCTCTGTCGGAATTTGCATCCAAGAACGACATGTACGAGAACGCAACGGATATTGCCATTGAATATCTGGTTGAGCACAGTAAGGATTTCGGGGTATCCGGGCAAACCATTCGGGATGTTGTTCCGAAGGATATTTTGAACGATACGGCAGAGAAGGTTGTCGATTCGCTGGAAAAAGGCGAGGATATTGATTTATCTTATTTGAAATCCGAGTGCAACGAATACGCATCGATTGTCTGTGAGGCGGTTGTAACGGAAACGCTGGAAAAGGTTAAGGCAAATGAGGGCATTCTCGACGAAACGGTTGCTGCCGCATTTGAGCAGGCAGAGGCATTTGCGGATGACTATCTGGACGTGGATGTTAAGAAAGTACTGATGGACACGCTGCAGGAAGCGTATCAGGACACCAAATTGAAGGTTACTTCGATGAACATTGACGAGGTCCGCAACACGATGAAAAAGGGCCTTATGAAGAACGTGCTTCCGACGTTCAATGAACTGTTTGATGATAACATCGATGAAATCAACAAGAAGGTCAATGATGAATTAAATGATCTGAATGATGAAATGCAGCTGAAGGAAGTATTTCAGGAGTTTGAGGATTACGTCGATTTGTTCCACAAGATTGTCTGGGGACTCCTTGCGGTTGTCGTTGTTTTGGCAATACTGGAATTCGTTTTGTATCATAAGGAACTGTATCGTGCATGCCGCAATGTCGGAATCGCACTGCTGATTTCCGGTCTGATTATTACGATTCTGCTTGTCTGCATTAAGAGCTTTACGGGAGATCTGCTTCGGGAGGAAGCCAAGGAAATCGGTGTTGCGGGCGAACTGCTCAGCGATTATCTGGAATGCACATTTATCATTCCGTTTGCCGAGAGCAGAACCGGAGCAACGGTATTCATAATTGTCGGCATTGTTATGATTATTGCCGCAATCGTCTGGAAGATAATTCGCAAAAAGAACAAAACCTGTTTGCCGGATGAAGACGGAATGGTATGGAACGGCCCCAATCCGTCGAACGGAATGAATCCTGCGAGCGGAATGAATCCGTCGAACGGAATGAATCCGGCGAGCGGAATGAATCAGCCGAACGGAATGAATCAGCCGGACGAAATGAATCAGCCGGGCATATTGAAATGACGGAATATGACGGGACCGTGTTCCGAAACAGAGAGGTAACAGTATGGAAAATAAGCTTTCAATTTATAACACTCTGACGAGAAAAGTCGAATTGTTTGTGCCGAATGAGGACGGAAAGGTTGCCATGTACACCTGCGGACCGACCGTGTATCATTTTGCTCATATCGGAAATCTCAGAAGCTACCTGATGGAAGATATTCTGGAGAAAACACTTCGTTACATCGGATATGATGTCAAGCGTGTTATGAACATTACCGACGTCGGTCATTTGTCAAGTGATGCCGATACCGGTGAGGATAAAATGCTGAAGGGAGCAAAGCGGGAGCATAAGACGGTCATGGAAATTGCAGCCTATTATACGGATGCGTTTTTGGATGACTGCCGTAAGCTGAATATTAAGCGCCCCGATGTGGTGGAGCCGGCAACCAATTGTATTCCGGAATTCATTCATATGATTGAAGTCCTGTTGGACAAGGGATTTGCGTATATTGCCGGAGACAATGTGTACTTTGACACATCCAGGCTGAAGACATATTACGTGTTGACCAATCACAGCGAAGAATCGTTGTTGGAAGGGGTTCGTGACGATGTCGACGTCGATTTGAACAAGAAAAACAAGAACGACTTCGTGCTCTGGTTCACGAAATCCAAATTTGAGGACCAGGCATTGAAATGGGACAGCCCGTGGGGCGTCGGATATCCCGGCTGGCATATCGAGTGTTCCTGCATCAGCATGAAGCATCTCGGCGAGTACATGGATATTCACTGCGGCGGCGTGGACAATATTTTCCCGCATCATACCAATGAGATTGCACAGTCCGAATCCTATCTCGGACACAAATGGTGCAATTACTGGTTCCATGTGCATCATTTGAATGACAAAAACGGCAAAATGAGCAAATCCAAGGGAGATATCCTGACGGTATCCACTTTGGAGAAAAACGGATATAATCCGCTTATTTACCGTCTGTTCTGTCTGCAGTCGCATTATCGGAAACCGCTGGAGTTTTCCTATGACGTTATGGACCAGATGAAAACCTCATACGAAAAGCTGAGACGGAGAATTTCCGGCCTGAAGCACGACGGTACGGTGGACGAGGCGGCATTTGCACTGTATCGTGCGAAGTTCGAGGAGGCACTCTGCAATGATATTAATACAGCTTCGGCAATTACGGTTCTGTATGATATGCTGAAGGCCGATCTCGACGATACCACCAAGTTTGCAATTGCGGAGAGTTTTGATACGGTTCTCGGACTCAGCCTGACCGTTTCGATGGAGGATACGTCCAATCGGGAAGACGGTGACAGTGAACTGGCAGCATGGGTGGAAGCAAAGATTGCAGAACGTGCCCGTGCAAAGAAGGACAAGGATTTTGCCAAGGCAGACGGCATTCGTGCGGAGCTGCTGGAAAAGGGAATTCAGATTAAGGATACGAGAGAGGGCGTCGTATGGGAGAAGGTTTCGAACAGCTGAACCTGAATGAGGCAATCCTCAAGACCTTTGAGGTGCCCGGAAATGACATTAAGACGCTGTCTCCGCTGACGCTTGCTTACATCGGAGATGCCGTGTACGAAATGATTATCCGGTCCGTGGTGCTCGGAGAGCGGGAACGGACCGTCAATCATTTGCATAAACGGACATGCTCGTTTGTCAATGCGGGAACGCAGTGTCGGTTGTTACAGTATATGAAAGAGTATATGACCGAAGAGGAGCAGAGCGTGGTCCGTCGCGGACGAAATGCGAAATCCTATTCGGTTGCCAAGCATGCCACGGTTTCGGATTATCGTCTGGCGACCGGATTTGAAGCATTGTGCGGGTACCTGTATCTGCAGGGACGGTTGCCGAGGCTGTTGGAATTGCTGGGACCGGCAATCCGCGACATGACGGAGAACGAGGAAAAGGAAGCAAAGCAATGAGATACGAAGAATTTATCATTGAAGGACGAAATGCGGTTCTGGAGGCGTTTCGTGCCGGAAAGACCATCGATAAACTGTTTGTGCTGGACGGCTGCAAGGACGGACCGGTACAGAGCATTGTTCGGGAAGCCAAAAAGGGCGACTGCATCATCAATTTCGTCGGTCGGGAACGGCTTGACCAAATGAGTGAAACAGGCAAGCATCAGGGTGTTATCGCACAGGCAGCGGCATATGATTATGCCGAAGTGTCCGACATTTTGAAGATTGCCGAAGAAAAAGGGGAGCCGCCGTTCTTGATTCTTCTGGACGGAATCGAAGACCCGCATAACCTCGGTGCCATGATTCGTACGGCCAATCAGGTCGGTGCGCACGGAATTATTATTCCGAAACGTCGTGCGGTCGGTTTGACGGCAACGGTTGCAAAGACTTCGGCCGGTGCCATCAACTATACTCCGGTTGCGAAGGTGACCAATCTGACGCAGACGATGGAAGAGTTGAAAAAGCAGGGCATTTGGTTTGTATGTGCCGATATGGACGGAGATGTGATGTATCGTTGTAATCTGACGGGACCGATTGGACTGGTTATCGGAAATGAAGGAAACGGAGTCAGCCGGCTGGTAAAGGAAACCTGTGATTTCACGGCATCGATTCCGATGAAAGGGGATATCGATTCCCTGAATGCATCGGTTGCCATGGGTGTTCTGGCATACGAAATCCTTCGTCAGAGAATGGGCAAATAATCGCCCCGGAAGGTGACGAGGACATGGAAATCAACAAAATCGCGACAATTTACAATGATTATACGGACAAATTCGGAATTCCGAGACAAAGCGGCCTGGTATCGGGCGTGAAAAGCCGGATTGTGTTTGAAAAGCAGTACCGCGTGCGGGAAGCACTGAAAGGACTGGAAGGGTTTTCCCATATTTGGCTGATTTGGGAGTTTTCGGAAGCAACCGGGACCGGATTCCGCCCTACGGTACGACCGCCGAGACTGGGAGGAAATACCAGAATGGGTGTATTTGCCACGAGATCTCCGTTTCGACCGAATTCCCTCGGACTGACGGTCGTTCGGCTGGAAGAGATTCAGGACACGGAGCAGGAAGGGACGCTTCTGATTGTAAGCGGGGCGGATTTGATGAACGGGACTCCGATTTATGATATCAAGCCGTATTTGCCGTATGTGGACAGTATTCCGGAAGCAGTCGGCGGATTTACGGAGCAGACCCGAGAGTATCGGATTCCGGTTACGGTGACGGAGACGGCCGCAGAGGACGCGAAGAAGCTCGGGTATTCCGAACAATGGCTTCAAACGGTCTGTGAGCTTCTGTCACAGGATCCGAGACCGGCGTACCGGGAAGACGGAGAGCGGGTGTACGGAATGCAGTTCGGAAATGCGGAACTGCGATTCCAAATCCGGGATGGACAGCTCCGGCTGCAATCTGTTTTGCCGTCGGGAGAGTCCGGACGGAACTGAACGGATATACATTATTGGACAAACGGAAGTAAAAGAAGCGACATTCAATTTTTATGACAGAACGTGTACAATAAGCGGTGACGATAGACGTTGCCGCTTTTTTTGAATTAACGGAGATTGTGTTTTTCCCGCTAATTCAAAGTGTGTTTCACCGGGATGAGCACGCTTTTGCAACGGATATCGGTATGACCGGGAAAACAGGAGGATGAATGGATGGATTCATCGGAAACAAACACCAGGAAAAAGCGGGTTTCCATGGAAAATGTCAAATGGCTGTTTACGTATTTGAAGGGCTATAAAAAGCTGTACGTAATCGGAATGATTTTGACGATTGTATATAATATCATGCAATTGACGGTGCCGGTATTTTCACAGTATATTGTGGATGATTTTCTGACCGGACCGCAGGCGGCGTATAACCTCGAACATAATACCAAACGTCTGATTCTGCTGGTTGCGGCAATGATTGGCATGACATTTTTGCGAACCGTGGTTGTATACGGAACGTGCATGATTTTTGAAATCGTATCCCAGGGTATGCTGTACCGGATACGAAACAAACTGTTTAGGAAGATACTGAATCAGGATATGTCATTCTATAATCAGTATCGTACCGGCGATTTGATGACCCGTCTGACCGGCGATTTGGATGCGGTGCGGCACATGATTGCCTGGGTCATTCGAATGGTGATAGAATGCCTGTCTCTGTTTTTGGCATCGGCCGTGTATTTCTTTATGATGGATTGGGTAATGGCACTCTGTATTCTGGCATTGTGCCCGTTCATTTTCCTGATTACGCTGGCGTTTCGCAAGGAAGTGGCACCGATGCACCGGGATTTGCGGGAACGCCTGTCCGATTTGAATACGGCGGCACAGGAAAATATTGACGGAAACCGCGTGGTGAAGGCATTTGCGAGAGAAGATTACGAAATCGAACGGTTCGGAAAGAAAAATGTGGAGTACTCGGAGGCGCGGAAGAAGACGGCTCTGTTGTGGCTGAAATATTTTCCGTCCATTGAAGGGTTGTGTAACGGATTGTCGGTCGTACTCATGCTGGTGGGCGGTCTGTTCCTGATTAACGGTCGGCTGAGCATGGGTGAATATGTGGCATTTTCGGGCCTTCTGTGGACCGTAGCCAACCCGATGAGAAACTTCGGAAGCATTATCAACGAATTTCAGCGGTTTGATGCGGCGGCAACAAAAGTACGCGAAATTGATGAAACCGAACCGACCATCGTGTCCGAAACGGAGGAAACCGGCATGACGAACGGCGGCTCTGTAGAATTTCGGAACGTTCATTTTGCTTATGACGGAAAAGAGGTGCTCGACGGTGTCAGTCTGACGATTCAGCCGGGGCAGACCATTGCAATCATGGGCGAAACCGGTGGCGGAAAGACTTCGCTGATTCAGCTGATTCCGCGGTTCTACGATCCGACGCAGGGAGAGGTTTTTGTGAACGGACGAAATGTTCGGGACTGGAATCTGGCTGATTTGCGCCGGCATATCGGACTGGCAACGCAGGATGTTTTGCTGTTCTCCGATACGATTGACGGAAATATCGCATACGGGGATTCCGATATGGAAGATGAGCAGGTGCATTTGTTTGCCGAATTGTCGGAAGCATCCGAGTTTATCGGAAATATGCCGGATGGGTACAATACCATTGTCGGAGAACGGGGAGTCGGTCTGTCCGGCGGGCAGAAACAGCGTTTGGCGCTGGCCCGTGCCATGGCGGTGCGTCCTGAAATTCTGATTTTGGACGATACGACATCGGCGGTGGATATGGAAACCGAGCATGAGATTCAGAATAATTTGAAAAATCTGGATTTCCCCTGCACCAAGCTGATTATTGCACAGCGCATTTCCTCCACAAAGGATGCCGATCTGATTGTGATTTTGGAACACGGCCGTATTACCGAATGCGGAACGCATGAGGAACTTCTGAAAAAACGCGGCTACTATTATGAAGTGGCAAAGCTGCAGAACGGAGGTGAAGTATATGGCCAAGCGTAATACTTACGGTCAGGACGAAACTCTCGAAACTCCGTTTAATATCAAGAATTTACTTCGGGCAACGGTATATCTGAAGAAATACCGGCTTCCGATGATTCTGGCATTTGCCATCAGCGTGTTTGCGGCACTCGGAAGTCTGGTGCTTCCGCTGATTACGCAAAAAGTGCTGGACGAAACCATTCCGAACGGCGACAAGCAGGGCCTGTTCACACTGGTTGGCCTGTTTATTGCGATTACTGCGGTCGGAATTTTATTTGCGACGATTCGGTCCCGCATTATGACCGTCGTCAGTCAGAACATCATTTTCGATATTCGAACCGATATTTTTAATCATCTGCAGGAACTGCCGTTCCAGTATTATGACGACAGACCGCATGGAAAAATTCTGATTCGTGTTGTCAATTATGTCAATTCGGTTTCGGAAATGCTGTCCAACGGAATTATTAATGTCATTCTGGAATTCCTGAATATGATTTTCATTGTGATTCTGATGTTCTATGTCAATGTCAGACTGTCTCTCGTGGTACTGGCCGGAATGCCGATTCTGATGCTGTTCATGAGCTTTATCAAGAAACGTCAGAGAAAGGCATGGCAGGCGGTATCCAACAAAAACAGTAATCTGAATGCATATCTGCAGGAAAATATTCAGGGTGCCCGGGTTACGCAGATTTTCACGCGGGAAGAGGAAAATGCGGTGATTTTCGATGATTTGTCGAAAAAATGCCGGGATACCTGGATGGAAGCGGTGCGTTATTCCAATCTGGTATGGCCCGGAATCGATAATGTCTCGGTTTGGGTGCGTGCCGCGGTGTATATCGTCGGGTTGCTGATACTCGGACCGGAGACCGTCAGCCTCGGTGTCATTGTCGCAATCAGTTCGTACGCGGCAAGATTCTGGCAGCCGATTTTGAACCTCGGAAATCTGTTTAATACGTTTATCAACAATATTGCATATCTTGAGCGAATTTTCGAGACGCTGGATGAGCCGGTGACGGTTGCCGACAAGGAAGGTGCGAAGCCGCTTCCCGATATTCGGGGGCGCGTGGAATTTGACAAGGTGACCTTTGCTTACGAGGAAGGCAAAGATGTTCTGCGGGATGTGAGCTTTACCGTAGAACCGGGAGAAAGCATTGCACTGGTCGGACCGACCGGCGCCGGAAAGAGTACGATTGTGAATCTGATTTCCCGGTTTTACGATGTGACGGACGGCAGTATTCGAATCGACGGACAGGAACTTCGGGACGTGACGCTCCGTTCGCTCCGTTCGCAGATGGGCATTATGATGCAGGACAGCTTCATTTTCAGCGGTACGATTGAGGACAATATCCGATACGGTAAGCTGGATGCGACGGAAGAAGAGATTCGGGCAGCGGCCAAAACCGTATGTGCAGACCGGTTTATTTCGGAAATGCCGGATGCTTACAAGACGGAGGTCAAAGAACGCGGTTCTTCGCTGTCACAGGGACAACGGCAGCTGATTTCCTTCGCCAGAACGCTTTTGAGCGATCCGAAAATTCTGATTCTGGACGAGGCAACGTCCAGCATTGATGTCCGGACGGAGCAGGAACTGCAACGGGGTCTGATGTCCATGATTCAGGGACGGACATCATTTATAATCGCACATCGTCTGTCCACCATAAAGAACTGCGATCGAATCCTGTATATCGACCACGGCGGAATTGCGGAGTGCGGTACCCATGAGGAACTTCTGGCGAAGAAAGGAGAGTATTATAAGCTGTGGACATCGCAGCAAATCGGAGCATAACAAACGCTTTTGAAACCAACCAAAGATACCGTCGGTGAAACCGAACCCGGTTTTGCCGGCGGTTTTTCAGAATCTTTGAAAAAACTTTGGAATTTCATAAAAAACCGCTTGCAAAAAGCGTTCGACTGTGATATATTAGTCAACGTTCGATGCTGCCTTGGCTCAGTTGGTAGAGCGTCGCCTTGGTAAGGCGGAGGTCGGCAGTTCAAATCTGCTAGGCAGCTTCGTGAAAGACAAGTCTTGAGGGACTTGTCTTTTTTTTATCTCATAGGAAAGTTCGTCCTATGAGATAAAAATACGCTCCGCGAGGATGCACACGCCTGTGCAGAGGAAAAATGTCGCTTCGCGACGCACAGGCGGCGCGAGCATATCGCAAGCGATATGCTTTGTTCTTCATCGATGCAGGAAAACGTTACTTCGCAGCATGCGGCAAGCGAAACGGAGAGGGGATTCCGACTCGATTTGCGGACTGAAAACGACATCTTCGAACCGGCGTACGAGAATATAGTGTCGGGAAAATGGAACATTTTCAGACAATTTGGAAAACAGAACAAAAGAAATCCGTTTTCTTGCAAAAAAATTAGTTAAGTCTGTAGAAATTTTTTTCGAAATTTGTTATTATAAGATAATCCACAAGAATGCAATGGGAGCATTTTGCGATGTGGACGGAGAAGAATGGGAAGAAAGGTGTGATACGAATATGTACTGTATGATCTGTAAGGAAAATAATGCCGGTGGGGACGGCTTGTGTGTCAAGTGCCGTTTTCGTATGAGCATGCAGAACAAAGAAGGGGTTGCCGATACGGAAATTCTGCTTCCGGAAGGACGGTATGTCGGAAAGGCAAAGAACGGTATTCCGAACGGCAAGGGTGAGATTACATATAACGAACATGATTCCCGTCGCTCTTATAAAGGCGATTTTAAGGAAGGAATGCGTCATGGCAAAGGAAAACTCATTTTCCGAAATGATGCGTACTATGACGGGGACTGGTTGAATGATAAATACGACGGTTACGGCGAGGAATCGCTGCCGGGCGGAAATGTTCTGGAAGGATATTATACGGCCGGACATTTGACGAGCGGTCATGTCTATTTTGGTGACGGCCGTGAATATGACGGTGAATGGAACGATGATATGCCGAACGGTATGGGCAAGATGTTTTTCCATGACGGTCATGCGGAAGAAGGATATTGGGTGAACGGAATTTGCGCATTTCCGGAAAAACCGTCGGAAGAGCAGATTGCACAGTTCCTGGCCGATCAGGAACAGAGAGCGCTGAACGAGAATCCGTTGGAGGATGAACAGGACAGTGTCCGTAAACAGCAGAATACATCCAATCTTCCTCAGGAGGATTTCAGCGATCGGATCTGGAACCCGCTGGCAAGAGAAAAGCTGGCGGCAATGGAGGAAGATGAAGGGGCACCGCTTCTGTTTGACGGTATGCAGCAATCCGACAATGTGACGCAGGTTTCCGGAAATCGTGCGGAGCCTGTCAGCATAAAGGCATCCCGACCGGTATTCCGCGGAAACGGAATCGGGGGTTCGGATATCGAATTTGACCTTGAGGATGAGGCCGATGCGGTTGCAAAGCGAGTGGCAGAAGCGACAGCAAAGACATTGGTGGTGCTTGATGACAGTGTATCCGAGGTGGAATTGAACGGTCAGGAAAGTGCTCCGGACAATACACAGGGTAAGTCAACAGACACTGCAGTTCCGCAAAATAATACAGCAATGAACCGGGAAGGAACAAAGGAAATGATCGAATCAAGCTTTATTGATCCTTCGGAAGAAAAGAAGGAGACGGCCAATAACTGGATACTTCAGGGAATGTATGAGAATATCGGAAAGCCGATTCCGGAAGAGGAACGTGAGAAAGCGGTTGTAAAGCCGGTTGTTACCGAGAAGGCTTTGGAAGATAACGCAATGCAGAAATTCTTCGTTAAGATGGGAGTTTCTCCGGTAGAGACGACGCCGACGGCAGAAGAAACGCCGAAGGCAGAAGAAGCTCCGAAGTCGGAAGAAGCTCCGACGGCAGAAGAAGCTCCGACGGCAGAAGCTCCGACGGCAGAAGCTCCGGCAGCTGCAGAAGAAACGGCACCGCAGGAAGAAGCCAAAGCAGAACCGGACAGAAGTTACGACCCGGTTACCAAGACGGGATATCGTGCGGAAACTTATGCAAACGGAGAACGTTATGAAGGCTATTTCGTAAACGGAAAACGTCAGGGTGTCGGTCGAATGGAATACCATAACGGTGATGTTTACGAAGGACATTATGAAGACGGTAAGCGAGACGGACAGGGCATTATGAAGTATGACAACGGAAGCGTATATGAAGGAAACTGGGAAAACAGCGTGAAGTCCGGACAAGGCAAGTTTACCATGGCAAACGGAGAAAATTATCAGGGTAATTTTGCAAACGGTACCTTTGAAGGATTCGGAACCTATTCCTTCGCAAACGGAAATATTTATATGGGCGACTGGAAAGCCGGCCGCAGAGAAGGCAAGGGTGTTCTGGTTTATGCCGACGGTAAGAAAGAAGCACAGATTTGGGAGAACGGAAAGAAGGTTTTGGCGGAAATCGTGATTGAAGAACCGAAGCCCGTTGCAGCTCCCGAAGAAACTGTAAATACAACGGAACAGGCGGAAGCGGTTGTTGAGACAACAGTAGCCGAAAATGCTGCAAACGAAGCACCGGTTGAAACGGTTGCATCGGCAGAGCAGACAACTGAGAAGGCAGCGGAAGCTGCAGCAGAGCCTGAGAAAGCAGCAGAAGCTGCAGCAGAGCCTGAGAAGGCAGCAGAAGCTGTAGCAGAGCCTGAGAAAGCAGCGGAAGCGGAAGCAGAAACTGAGAAAGCAGCAGAAGCTGTGGCAGAGCCTGAGAAGGCAGCGGAAGCTGTAGCAGAGCCTGAGAAGGCAGCGGAAGCTGCAGCAGAGCCGGCACCTGCTGAAGAGCCGGCACGCGAAGTGAAGTCCATTAATTATAAGAGCGGCAACCGTTATCAGGGTGAAGTGGACGAAAAGAGTCTTCCTCACGGCAAGGGCGTATTTACATACAGCAACGGAAGCTACTATGACGGTGCATTTGAACATGGTATCCGCAGCGGATACGGAGTGTTCACCTGGTCCACGGGAGACCGTTACGAGGGTGAATGGAAGAATGACAAGCGTCACGGCCAGGGCAAAATGAAATACGCAAACGGCCGGGTACGCGAAGGTCGCTTCGAAAATAACGATTATGTAGCATTTTAATGAAATCTGTTGTAATAACAAAATATATGTGATATAAAGAAATACCGGTCATTTTTGGCCGGTATTTCTACTGTTGTGCGCCTAGCGGCGCACGTTTCTAACGGGTTAAAGTCCCGAATCCGCCCGGTAGTGGGAAGGATATAGCCGAAGGCAAGGGTGTCGAGGGCGACCTCGAATCTGAAGGAAGCTGGATGTGAGGAACATACTAACTC
>JAZLJJ010000028.1:0-38511 GCA_045597325.1 Lachnospiraceae bacterium | reverse complement strand
ACACCGAACCCGACAGCAACACCAAGCCCGAAGCCAACGAGTCCACCGAAGCCGACAGCAACACCAAGCCCGAAGCCAACGAGTACACCGAGGCCGACAGCAACGCCGAGCCCGAGTCCGACCCCGTATGGTATGTGGACGAAACCGAAAGAAATTCGTTTATCCAATTGTAATCAGGTTAAGGGAACGTTGGAAGTCTATGGATATGAGAATTCGAAATATTTACGTGTTTATTCGGATGATGGAACTGATTGGATAAGTGTTGAGCCAATAGCCGGAAGCGAAGGAAAATATAATTATGTAATACTTGAGAACAAAGATAATTATTCCAGACAGGCTCGAATTATCATTGAAGATTCCCTGACAGGGGAACAGATATATGTAGATGTAGAACAACCGGGACGATTGATTACGGTTACTTTTTATTACAGCACCGACGAACTATATGGTACGTATTTCGGAGACGATGGATATGTTGACGGTGAAATTCATATCGAAATGGTTGTTGGCGGGCACTATGATTTTCCGCCTGAACCAGAGGATAGAGAAGACCGGGAGTTTAGTGGTTGGTTTACGGAGCCGGAGGGCGGAGAAGAGATAACGGAAGAAAGTGTTGTCGATTCGCATATCACCAGACTGTATGCCCATTATCAGGTGCCCCCGGTTTGTGTACAGTTTCAGATTGAGGATAACCATGGAGAGGATATTCCTGCAAAAATTGTAAAATTGGTAACTTATTGTAAACCGTTTGGAAATGTATTTCCGACAGTTCAAAATCCAAAGGAATATCAGATTCTTGCATGGAAAGACGCTGACGGGAACTTCTATGATGAAGATACCATAGTGTCTACAAGAGAGGATATTACACTGCTTCCGGTATGGGGAAAGAAGAACCAGTATCTGGTTGTTTTTGTTGGAAACGGAGACAAAGAGAAAACAGTTGAATACCGCTACTATTATTATGATCAGAAATATTCATGGACAGAAAATACACCTGAGTTTGATGGAGGAACCGGTTTTGAAGGATGGTGTGATTCGCCGATGCGAACACTCGGCGACAAATACTATTCTGTCGATGAAGGAGATTTCATTAATTTGACCGGGGATAAGAAATCGATTGTATTGTATGCGTTGTGGAAGGAAAATAAGCTTGTAAAGTATATTGATCCGATTCGACAAGAGGTTATGAAAGTTGATAGACAGACGCATTTATATACAATCACGGATACTAGTGAATTTCCACAGTTGGAATTAGAAGGATTGCGTTTGGTCGGCTGGAGCTCGGAGAAGGAATTTAAGCATCTGGTCGAAGAAAAAACGGGAGAGAAGATAGCACAATATAGTGGAAATGAAGATATCGTTGCTTCCGGGGAAGATGATTTGAAATTATATCCTGTATACGAGTTGGAGAGTACTAAACGTGCCTTGATTTTCTATGATAAGAAGCGAAAAAATAAGGATATTATTATAAAAATCTTAGACAAAAGTGCTAAAATTACATCAGAAGAAGAAAATATTACATTTCCATACTTTGATTTCTTGTATGATTTTAAAGGATGGTATCAGAGAGATGTGAAGAATCAGAAGAGAAAATTGTTCTATTCAAAAAATGATACAATTGTGGCCAATAGAATTAATAAGAATAACATTGTATTCGATGCAGAGTGGGAATATTGTGCTGATGTAAAAGTAACATTTATATATGGTGAAGGAAATGCTACAGTGGTGAAACCGGAATCGAGTACTATAACTCTGCCAATTCCATATCAAAGCGGATATATTTTCGGAGGCTGGGGAGAAGGCAAGATAGATACTTCGGATGATTCGGAAAACGATATACCGCAATATCGGAATGTTTATCCCGGCGGAAGTGAGTACACAGTGCCGGTATATGGATCAACTCTATATGCAATTTGGATACCGATTACGTTTACAATTGAATATTGGGATTCCTTAACGGGAACACGGCTATGGGCACCGGAAGAAGTAAATACCGAAACGGGAGTTCTGAAAGAAGGACCGGAAATTCAGGGCGCAACATTCCTGGGGTGGAGTCAGGATAAGAATTTAAAAATCATGTGGAACACTGAGTTATCGAAGGAGATTGATAATCTGGTGAACGGTTTGCTTATCGAGACGACAACGGAGAATCCAAACGGCTTTTTTTCCGGAGTGATTTCTAATGTTTTGAAATATATTAGTGAATCCAATGAGTTGTTGTTAAAATACAATATTCATGGAGCAGGAAGCAGTGTGGCAAATATTCCGTATACAGGAGAGCCGGTTGTAAAATTATACTCATGTTATCTTTACGCTGATGGTATAGACGATCTATTGGAAGGTGAGTTTGTTGCAGTCTTTTTTGATGCGTATATGAAACAGGGAACGGTTCAAAGATGCAGAAGTTTTGATAATGTCATCTTTCCTTTTATTAATACGGAGCGTAATTATTGCGAATTCGGCGGTTGGAAAGAGAGCACGTCTTCAGTGATATTCGATGGCGGATTAATTTTGCCGGCGAGTGTTGTTTTTTCGAAGATATATGGTAATTTTTTAGTTCCGAGCACTACTCTTTATTTTATTTCCGAATGGAGGACAACAGGAATAGAGTATTCGATAGAGCCGGGCTTCGGAAATGCCAAAAAGAAGGATATTACAAACAAATATTGTCCGGGAGATGAAATTGTAATTGATGAATTGAATAAATATGTGGAACGGGATGGATACTCTCCTAAATCATGGTGTGATTCCGATGGAAATGAATATACAAGAACAGATATATATACATTTCCGGAAAAATCAGTTACCTTTTATCCGAAATGGGATATTCAGCAGTATCGAATTATCTATCATAATGGATTCCAGCCGGAAGAATTTATCACAAGAACAGTCAATGCCAGAACAAGATTGTCATTTGATGAGGAACTGCTTTCATTAGTTGATACGGAAGGTTATACGTTTTTAGGTTGGACGGAAATTAATAATGCGGAAACAATCGGACTTCCGATAAATGTTTCTGATGACGAAATCATCAAAGATAATGAAGAATCGAACAGTTTGCGTACGTTGACAAAAGACATGCATTTCTATTCGTGTTATGATGAAAATGAAGTCCCGAAAGGGAAGGTGATGTTTGTCTACAATCCTATGGGCGGAACCGGTGGTCCGGGAAAAGTTGATCTCAATCTGAATGAAGACAATCAATATGAAATTGCAGGAGGTGAGCCGAGCAGAGACGGATATTTATTTGAAGGCTGGTCACTGAATTCAAGGGAACAGTATGTAGAGTATCATGCAGGAGACATGTATACGGATGAGATTATAGACAATAAGGTTGTATTGTTTGCTGTCTGGAGTCCGCTGACGACGAACAACTTAAAAGAAAAATTGCAAAGACTATATGGAAAAGATATCATGCCGGATTACTACTTTGAGTATGAATATGTATCTCCTCATTGGGAAAAAATCAATGATCAGTGCTATTTTATTCTGAAGACATTCGAAGCAAATGATTCGGTGAATAATAAATACATGGTATCTGATATTATGATTCTTGAACTGCGTGATGATGGGACATGGAGTCTTTCCGGAGATCCGGAAAACGCAACTCCTATAGAATACATAAAGTATACGATTAAGATTGGCAATAATAATACTGAGGCACGACTTAAGCTGGCGGGATTTGAGGTAGCCCTTACGATTGCCGAACAGATACCGATTGCAAAAGCAATGTTGAGTGCAGAGGAATTTAGCTTTGAAGTCATGTATACCCTTATGTCGTTGGCTCCAACGGATGATGTTTTCTTTACGAAACTGAAGTCGGCAATATGCAATACAGAAATCAGTGCAATTAGCAGTGAACTGGCTGATAAATATAGTGACTCTGAGATTGATCTGATTAAGCAAAAACTTGTTCCGATAATACAAGAGTGGGTTTCAGATGCCTTGATCAATAAGGTGGATGTAATAAACTTAATAAAAGAATTTGGTAATTTTATAATTAATATCGGAAATACTACCGACGATGTTTTATCAGTTGTCCAAAAAATTGAGGAATTGAATAAACGAGTGCCTAACCATGTTTTCTCTACGTATATAAAAGAAAAATATAATATAAAGGGTAGCATAAAGGAAACTTTAAAGGCTAACGCAGACGCAATATATACTGCAAAGGAGAAAGAAGCATTAGGTTTTTTGAGTGAACTGGATGAAATTGGATTTGGCAAAGTACTTAATAATTCGCTTCTCTCATTAGCTGAATGTGCATGGTCGATTGCCTGGGATAATATCAAGCTGACTTTGCAAGACAAGAATCTGGATACTTATGGTGAATGTGATATAGCAATTCAAGCGTTCCGTGATGAAGTCAAAAAGAAATTTGACGATCATTTGGCTTCTGAAGTATCTACAGTGGTAAAGCAGATATATGCAGCACATTATGGCAATGAGTTATAACAGAATCAATGCAGCATATAGTACGAAAATGCTGTTGTTAAGAAAATGATGTAAAAAACGAAAGCAAATCCACCGGAGTTTTCGGACAAGGGTGGATTTGCTTTTTTGTCAACTCAAATGGTTGACAAAGTGAAAATAATGTAGTAAAATAATTCTTACATTCGGCTGCAAATGTATCAATAAATTGAAAGTATACATTTTTTAATCAAAAACACTTGACAATATATATATATATATACGTGCTAATATGACTACCATATAATATATTATCCTGGGAGGGAATAAAAATGAAAGTCAAATTAGCAGTAGGTGTTCTTGGTATGTTTGTTGCAATGGCTGTTCTTGTATGTTTATCAACCAAAGAGGCGAGTGCATCAAGTTTGAGTAGTATTCGTCAAAAAATGGTGAATAATGATTGGGAGTGCTCGAAAATATACCATGCTGGTTACAGCGATGCCGGTTTTTGTGCTGTAAAAGCAACAGATGCTACCAAGGGATTGCTCAGAAACAAAAAAGTATGTACAGGACAGGGAACAACAGAGAGTGAGGACCTTCAGTATGTAGCAAGACCCTGTTATGGGTATGCTTCTGTTACAGTACGAAGCGGAGCAATCTATAACGAGTGGCACACAAATGAAGCAACATGGAGTTTTGTTATAGAAACTTCAAAATCAAATTTTATCTCAGTTAAGGCAGTGGGTTCGTTAAGAGACGAATCGTTAAAACATGTATTAACTTCATATGTAACGGATGTAGCGGACTAATTGTTAAACGCTTGAGCAAAATAATGCTTTTGGGGGAATGTATGAACTGGACCAAAACAATCAAAACACTTCTGATTCTGGTCGGAATCGGAATATTGGCATATTCGCTCGGACATATAAAAGTGGAAGTCGGTGGCGGAAGTACGACGCTTTCACTGAATCCACCGGGGGACGCTCAATATGAAAATGGGTGGTACACATCATATTTATATGGCGGATACGATCAATTTTTCGAGTGTGCACAAATTGAATTTCATTTTACCGGAATGGTAGAAGAAGGCGAAGTTCAGTTTTATATTGAGAACGAAGCGGGCAAACAGTGCTGGTCCTGGTCAGCGAAAGCCGGAGATGATTTTGACAAGACTGTAATGATTCCGAAACCGGGGAAGGGTGCGGATTTATATTACAGTATTACTTCGATAACGGCGGGTACAATACACATAGAAACCAAAAAGTGGCGTTACGCATATACGAAAATTATTGATTGATTTCAGCCGGGATGTTCGTACGAATATCCCGGTCTTTATTCACACGGTCGCACAAAGAAGCCGGTTGCCTCGCAGCATACAGCCGGCGAGACGGGCGGAGGGATTTTCTTTCCTGCTCAATTCAGCAACAAAAAGGGGAATGATATGAAACGGTGGATTCGCAAGCTGTTCCGATATCCTGCGGTTGACGGATATATGATGTTTTGTTATTTGATGGCATTTACGGTATTGATGATATCGGTTTCCATGTTTGAGGCGGATTGGAGACTTCAGGAAGATGCGTCAAAATATGCATATGTCAGCACATACTATGTATCGGCGGAGTCGGAAGACAGAATCGGCGCATGGAAAACGGATGTCAATGCCTCGTTAAAAGTCGATGACTTCATTGTCTCCATGCAAACGGAGAAGCGCAGTATATCGGTTGCCGCGGAGGTGTTTCTAAATGAGACGGAGCGGCCGGGATATCTGACAAAGCCAATCGGAACCGGGGAAGTTGCAATCGGGGCAGGAATTGCAAACATGTTGGGTGTGTCGGGCGGTGATACCGTCAATGTAAATACGGAGAAGTATCGGGTTTCAGAGGTACTGCATTCGGACAAATCGGATTTTTTGGATGCGTTTGTTCTGTTTGATTACAAAACCCTCGGTCCGGATTTGAAAGCGGTGATGGAAAATGAGCCGGTCTGGTCTTTCGTCATCAGCACCAACCGGGACGATGCCTATCATTGTTTTACTCAGATGGTACAATCCGCGAAAACAACACAGCCGGACATTACGCTTCGCGGGGAATACGGAACAAAAGACAAAACCGCATTGCGTAACCGGGATGAAGCATACCGGTATGCACTGTTGTATGTGTTTGCACTGTTAAACTGCGTCGTAACCGCAGACCTGTGGGGGCATGTAAGAAAAAAAGAAATAACTGTCAAAATCAGCCAGGGATATTCCGTAAAACAGCTGTTTGCGGATTTGCTGTTACAAAGCATTCGGCTGAGCGGAACAGTGGCAGTGCTTTGCTGGGCACTTCAGTATATTTCATTCCGATTCGGCATTTCGTTCCTTGGGATTCCGTTGCAAATGCGTACAAGAGACGGTTTGATTTTGTTGGCATTTGTCGGAATTACTTCATTTATCAGTATACTTTCCCTGCTGTTTCGTTTGCGTAAAACGGTCGCACAACAGATGACGACAATCGGTTGATGGGGAAGAATGGAAAACGGAGGATGAATTATGCGAATATGGCATCGTTTTGTATTTGCAATCCAAATCATGTTGGAACGAAAACGGAATTTCATAATCAGTGTCGGAATGCTGGTATGTACCCTGTCTTTATTTATGAATATATGTACCGATTACTATGAGCAGAGATATGACTGGGACAGTTACAGCTCCTGCTTTTCGGGAGATCTCGATACCATATGGCGACTGAATATTACCGATATAAGCGAAAAGGCGATGGTGGAAGGTGTGGCACAGAAAATAATTCAGGCCATGCAGGACGAGGGAATTACGGTCGGCAGATACGAAAATCAACAAGCACGAATCCCTGAACTGTATCGAAATGAGGACTTTCGGGAAATTAACCGAATTCGTCCGATGACGGAATTGGAAGCCATGATTTACGGCAATGATGAGGGCTGTGCGGGAATCCTGTATACGGACGAAGTAGTTTTGAAAATGATTACAAACCGGTTGCCGGATGACGTCAAGTCGCTTTGGACGGGAGAGGCCGATCCGGTTCCGATTCTGGTCGGATGCGGATACCGTGATGTGATTCAAATCGGGGATGTTCTGACCATCGGACAGGTTCCGCGGAAGGTTATCGGATATCTTCCCGAAGGAGATATCTGGCCGGCGGATTCCAATCCGAGATTTTCGTATAACCAGCTGATTCAATTGGATTATATTCTGATGACACCGATATGTGAAACACAGCCCGGTGCCGGAACTATCGGACTGAATTCCATTTATTTTTATGTGGAACGGGGCAGAGAAGCAGAGGTTTCATCCAAGATACAGCGCATTGCCCGGGACCTTCAGATTACGGTTAATACGGAATCGATATCCGATTCGATGCAGCAAATTTATGAGACAGAAACCGAGGTGTCTGAATCCAATCTGAAACTGATTCTGTTTATGGCATTTATCTGCCTGGTTACAACGGTCAGCATGACGGTTATCAACTGTATGATGAGAAGCCGTCAGATTGGCATCTGGTATGCTTCGGGAGTCTTGCCGTCCGATGTGATTTGGATGATTTTTATCGAACAGTTTCTGAAAATCGGATTCTCTGCCATGATTGCGTATTTTGTTGGAATGTGGGGATATTACAGCAGTATTTATATGATGTATTATAAATCGGTCAGCCTGAAATGGCTGTGCCTGCTGGGAGTGGGCATTTGGCTGATTTCGTCATTGGTTCCGGTAGTGTATGTGATTCGAAAACAACCGGTTCAGCTGTTGGAAACAAAGGAGTGAGGAAGGTATGATTATACTGGAAAATATTGAAAAAGAATACCGGAGCGGAGATGTCGCAACGAAGGCTCTGAAGGGCATTTCCATGACGATTGAAGAGGGTGATTTCGTTGCCGTAATGGGAACGAGCGGTTCGGGAAAATCCACACTGCTGAACATTCTCGGCGGAATGGACCGGGCAACGGCGGGTGTGTATCGGATGGATGATGTGACAGTGACGGAACTGTCGGAACTGCAACTGCACAAATTTCGAAAGGACCACGTAAGCTTTGTATTTCAGAATTTTTCGCTGATTAATCAGTATACGGTTGCGGAAAATGTGGAGTTGCCGCTGATTGCCAAACGGATTCCCAAAAAACGGAGAAAGGAACTCATCGACGAGGCTTTGAAGAAGGTCGGCATACTCGATCAAAAGGAGAAACTGCCGATTCATTTGTCCGGAGGACAGCAACAGCGCTGCGCCATTGCAAGAGCATACGCGTCGCAAAATCCGCTGATTCTGGCGGACGAACCGACCGGTGCACTGGATCAGAATACCACAAAGGAAATCATGGATGTGTTCACCAAACTGAACGAGGACGGAAAGACCATCGTGCTGGTCACGCACGACAGCCGGGTTGCTCAGTACGCAAAACGAATTATACGAATCGAAGACGGATTGATAGTGTGATTTCTTGTTGAAAATACTATATCTTGTATAATATTGCTTGAGAAATTGTATATATTATCTAAATAAATATCAATAAAAAAACAGGTTATTGCCAAAATGGAGAAAATGTTTTCCAATGCTTGCATGACCTGTTTTTTTTCTGTATTATAGTACCGTGGGATTCGTGAGAGCCCGTTGTTGAATATTTTAGGAGGACCATAGAAAATGGCTACGAAGAAGGTTAAGGACGCAATCGTTAATGCTGAGGCTGCAAAGGACGCTGTTAAGAAGACCGAAGAGAAGGCTGCAACCAAGGCTGTTGAAGTAAAGGAAGCAGTGAAGAAGGAAGTTAAGAAAGAAGCTGCTCCGGTTAAGGAAGCAGTGAAGAAGGAAGCTGCTCCCGCAAAAGAAGCTGCAAAGAAGGCTGTTAAGAAGGCTGATGATACCGTAAAAGCTGCAAAGTCCGCCAAGAAGGCTGCAACCGCTAAGGTTGTTCTTCAGTACGCAGGCAAGGATATCGCTATGGCTGATTTGCTGGACGCTGCAAAGAAGGCTTACGCAGCTGACAACAAGGAAGACCTCAAGGACATCGTTCTGTATGTGAAGCCTGAGGATAACGCTGCATACTATGTAGCAAACAACACTGTTACCGGTAAGATTACATTCTAAGTTCCAAAATAAAAAGTATTCTTTTAACACGCGTCTTTGCAATTTGCAGAGGCGCGTGTTGCTTTATTGGGAAAATGAACCGACCGTTCGGGAAACGAAATAGCCGTTCCGGGAAAATGAACGGCCGTTCCGGAAAATGAACCGGCCGTTCGGAAAAGAAATAGCCGTTCCGGGAAAATGAACCGGCCGGATTCTGAACGGCAGAGGCTTGCATGCCGGGACGGAATAGTGTACAATAACGTATGTGCCGATGAACAGGTACAGAAGACGGACATACCGATCGGATACGACACAGAACGGTATTTGTGCCGAATGAATGCGATACAGAACGAATGACCACAACCGGGCGGACCGGCTGAAAGTATGGAGAAAATTATGAACGAAGAACAAATTGATATCGTGATTCCGGTTTATAAGCCGGACGAAACCTTCTTTCGATGCATCGGTCGTTTGCTGACGCAAACGGTTCGACCGGGGACCATTTTCCTAATGCTGACGCTGGCGGACGAGGAGTGCCCGGACGAGGCGGAAACCCTTCGGCAACAGCTGGCGAGACTTCAGGAACGGCTTCCCGGCAGTGAGGGCGTGACGATTTCGGTGACACCGCTTGCAAAGAACGATTTTAATCACGGCAATACGCGAAATGACGGTATGCGGAAGAGTCGGGCCGAGTACACGGTATGCATGACAATGGATGCGGTACCGTGGGATAACAGACTGTTGGAACATTTGCGAAATGCCATGCAAATGCAACCGAAGGCGGTGGCGGTGTACGCACGCCAGACGGGAGATGACAAGGCGGATATTCTGACTCATTTGACGCAGGGCTTCAATTATCCGAAGAAACGGATTGTGAAGGACCGAAGCTGCTATGAAACGATGGGAATCAAGGCCATTTTCAGCTCTGATGTGTGCTGTATGTACAGACGCGAAGCATGGGATGCACTGGGCGGTTTTGAGGAAGATATTCTGTTCGGGGAAGATACGCTGTTCGCAAAAAAGGCGTTGGATTACGGGCATGAGGTGGTTTACGAACCGGAAGCGCGTGTGATTCATTGGCATCGGTATTCGCTGCGGCAGCTGCTTTGCCGGAATTTTGATATCGGAGTCAATCAGAAAGATCATCCCGAGGTGTTCGGAGAATTATCATCGGAATCCGAGGGCATCCGATACGTGAAGAAGGTAATCCGGTGCCTGGCCAAGCGAAAGAAGTTCGGCAGGATTTGCGTATTTGTCGCACAGAGCGGAGCCAAATGGATCGGTTATCGGCTCGGAAAAAGCTATAAAATCCTTCCGGAGCGGCTGGCAACGGCACTGATCAGCAATCCGAAGTATTTGACCGATAAGAAAAATGATGCAAAAAAGGCGTGAAAATGCCATACAATATTACATAAAAATGTTTCCTGCAAGGACTTCCGAATTTATGTTGAATATCTTTTTTGATATGCTATAATAAGTCCGTGGCAGTGTGACATGCCGGTTGGAAACAGAAAAGGAAGGTACCGTATGCGTAAAATCGTATTGTCGATTCTGGTCAGCAATACCGCCGGAGTTCTGGCGAGAACGTCCGGATTGTTCAGCCGTCGCGGGTATAATATTGCAAGCCTGACGGTGGGAGAAACGGAACGCCCTGACATCAGCCGTATGACGGTTGTTGCAACGGGAGATGAGCAGACGCTGGAACAGATTGTGAAACAGCTCACCAAGCTGGAAGAGGTCATTTCCGTGAAGGAACTGACACCGGAACATTCTGTATGCAGCGAGTTGGTACTTTTAAAGGTACGGACTAAAACAGATGCCAAACGACAGAGTGCAATCAGTATTGCCGATGTATTTCGGGCAAAGGTGGTTGACGTGGCGGTGGATTCTCTGATGATGCAATTGACCGGAGAAACGGCCAAAATCGACGCATTTATCAGAATGTTCTACGAATTTGAAATTCTGGAACTTGTGCGGACCGGACTGACCGGATTGGAGCGCGCCTGAATAATTTTTCAAAGGAGATTTTGCTATGCTGAAGGAATTCAAACAGTTTATTATGCGTGGTAACATGATCGACCTGGCTGTCGGCGTTATCATCGGTGGTGCATTCGGTGCCATCATTACATCTTTGGTTAATAATATTTTCATGCCGTTAATCGGTTTATTGCTTGGTGGCAAGGCTGATTTCACCAACTTCTTCACAGTTTTGAAGGAGCCCGAGGTGATTCCGGAAGGCGGTTGCCCGGCAACACTGGCAGAGGCTACGGAAGCAGGTTATACATGCCTCGGTTACGGTGCATTTATCACCGCAATCATTACATTCCTGATTATGGCTCTTTGCATGTTCTTTGTAATCAAGGCAGTGAACAAGGCATCTTCTATCGGCAAGAAGGAAGAGGAACCGGTAGCACCCACAACCAAGATTTGTCCGTTCTGTAAATCCGAAATCTCGATTGAGGCAACCAGATGCCCTCATTGTACTTCGGAACTTCCCGAAGAGGAAAAGGAAGACTGATTCAGACCTTTCAGCTCCCGCACAGAACTCCTGTGTGGGAGCTTTTTGTGCAAATCACAGAAATAGAAAAATGACGGAAATGGCAGCAGGCAGGAAATGAAGAAACAAACGGCATATCTGTTCATGACCATATTTGCGGTAATCACCGCAGTGGCATGGATTTCGATTATCAAAACACTGAAAAATGAACCCTTGTTAAACTCGCCGGAGTCGGATGAAGAGCCGATTTCGACGATTCTTTCTGATGTCACGCCGTCCCCTGCAGAAGTCGAAAAACCGACGGCTGTGCCAATCAGCTCAACGGATTGGAATGATACGAAGACACAATACGGAATGTCGAAACCAAGCGGAACGCCGACCCCGACCGGAACGCCGGAGCCGACCAAAGCGCCGGAACTGACCGGAACGCCGCCCCCGACCGGAACCCCGGAGCCGACCAACGTGCCGGCCCCGACCGGAACCCCGGAGCCGACCAGAGCACCGAGCCCGAGCGTGACCCCGGAGCCGACCAAAGCACCGACCCCGACCGTGACCCTGACTCCGACCAAAGCACCGAGCCCGACGCCGATTCAATATACTTTCCGAGAAATGAATACGGAGATGTATGTGTTAAATCAGGTGAATGTCCGGAAACAGCCGGATGCAGACAGTGAACTGTTGGAAAAATTGAAGAAAGATACCAGGGTTACCGTGACGGCACAGTGCAAGGAGAATAACTGGTATCGCATTTCCTATGACGGTAAGACCGGATATGTCAGCAACAATTATCTGACGAAAACCGCACCGCCGACGCCGACCCCGACTCCTGTCGGATATACATATCGTGAAATGAATACGGAGATGTATGTGTTAAATCAGGTGAATGTCCGAAAACAGCCGGATGCAAACAGTGAACTGTTGGATAAATTGAAGAAAGATACCAGGGTTACCGTGACGGCCCAGTGCAAGGAGAATAACTGGTATCGCATTTCCTATGACGGCAAGACCGGATATGTCAGCAACAACTATCTGACGAAAACCGCACCGCCGACGCCGACCGCAACGGTGACACCGGAAGAGAGCGGGTATACATTTACCGATTTCACCCGAACCATGTATGCGAAGGACCGTGTAAACGTTCGTACGTTACCGTCGACTAACGGGAAGATTATCGGTCAGTTTAAAGGAGCGCAGAAGGTTTCGGTTACCGGACAATGCAAGGAAACCGGCTGGTACCGCGTGGATTACAGCGGTGAGGTCGGGTTCTGCTCCAATGATTTTCTGACGGAAAGTGATCCGGGACCGAGTTCCATGGTTCCGAAAACCGCAACCGAGGAGGATCTGCTGACAGCGCTCGTGTTCTCCGAATCGGATGACGTGTTCATCGAACAGCTCTGTACTGCGCAGGTTGTGAAGAACCGTATGTATTCGGGCGGCGGCTCCATGTATGATGTTATTTATGCGGCGAGCCAGTTCACGGTAACGTATCCGAGATTCGGTGAATGTGCATTTTCCGAAGCTTACTATATGTGGGTGAACAAAACCTACACGGCAGGCAGCTGGCAGGAGAAGAAACTGGTAAGCGCCAACAAGGCAGCTAAGCAGATTCTTGCAAAAGACCTGACGTGGGGAGAAGTGTATGACTCCGGTCAGGCACACGATTACGCAAAAGGTGCGGACAAGCATGACCGTGCTTCGCGTTTCAGCTATATGTATTTTCGAATGTATAACCCGAATTCCGAAAGCAGCCGCGAGTTTGCGGCGGACGTGAGGGAATATTTCCTGATGGGTGATTCCATATTTAATGCGGGATACTGAGGAAAAGTTTTCGAAACATAATAATTTAGGCCTCATGGATGGTGTTTTTATACCGTTTATGAGGCTTGTTTTTGGGGACGGAAAGACATCATTACTATGTAATAACACCATGGTGTGATTGAACGAAACGGCTCCGGCAAAAGTACACATATCCGTATTTTTCGTCAGTTACCGGGATGATATTTTCAGAAAGCCGGCCTTTTTGAAGAATCGGAGATTAGATGATGTACTCCTTTTTTCTCATAACCGTGAAGATTGGACGAAACAAATATTTTCCTGAGTCCGCACAATAATGCTTGTATGAAACGAAGAGAAGTGTTATAGTATAATTTGGTATGAATTGTCCGAGAAATCGGCGTAAAAATATAGGAAAGGAGTCAAAAATCATGGGATTTATTGACAGCATTAAAGAAAGAGCAAAGCAGGACAAGAAAACAATCGTTTTGCCGGAGTCCATGGACAGAAGAACATGGGAGGCAGTTGAAATCATTTTGAAGGAAGGTATCGCTGACATTATCGTTCTCGGTACTCCCGAAGAGTGTGCAGCAAACAACGCAGGACTTGACGTAGCAGGCGCAAAGGTAATCAACCCGAACACCGCTCCGGAGCTTCAGTCCTACATTGATAAATTGGTTGAACTTCGTCAGTCCAAGGGTATGACCCCCGAGGAAGCTAAGAAGCTTCTTACAACGGACTATATGTACTATGCATGTATGATGGTTAAGATGGGAGCAGCAGACGGTGTTGTTTCCGGTGCTTGCCATTCCACCGCAAACACCCTTCGTCCGTCTCTTCAGATTATCAAGACGAAGCCCGGCACCAAGCTTGTTTCCGCATTTTTCATGATGATCGTTCCGAACTGTGAGTACGGTGAGAAGGGAACCTTCCTTTTCGCAGACTCCGGTCTTGAGCAGAATCCGGATTCCGAGAAGCTTGCGGCAATTGCAATCAGTTCCGCAGAGTCCTTTGAACTCCTTGTTCAGAAGCAGGCTAAGGTTGCTATGCTTTCTCATTCCACAAAGGGCAGCGCAAAGCATGCCGACGTTGACAAGGTTACCGAAGCAACGAGAATTGCCAAGGAACTTCGCCCTGACATTCTTCTGGACGGTGAACTTCAGGCTGATGCCGCTATGGTTCCTTCCGTTGGCGCATCCAAGGCTCCCGGAAGCCCCGTTGCAGGACAGGCTAACGTTTTGGTATTCCCTGACCTTGATGCAGGTAACAACGGCTACAAGCTCGTTCAGAGACTTGCCAAGGCAGAAGCTTACGGACCTATCACCCAGGGTATTGCAGCTCCGATTAACGACCTTTCCCGTGGTTGCATCGCTGAAGATATCGTAGGTGTTGTTGCCATTACGGCAGTACAGGCTCAGGCCAATAAATAATTCGGAGGGAAACAATGAAGGTTTTGGTTATTAACTGCGGAAGCAGTTCTTTGAAATATCAGTTGATTGATTCGGAGAGTGAGCAGGCACTGGCAACAGGTCTTTGCGAGCGTATCGGAATCGATGGTTGTCTGAAGCATACTCCGGCCGGCGGCGAGAAGAATGTATTCAAAATCGACATGCCGAACCATGAGGTTGCCATTCAGAGCGTTTTGGCTGCATTGACCAATGAGTCTTACGGCGTTATCAAATCGCTGAAGGAAATCGGCGCTGTAGGACATCGTGTCGTACACGGCGGCGAGAAGTTCGCATCCTCGGTTGTGATTACTCCCGATGTAATTAAGGCAATTGAAGAGTGCAGCGATTTGGCTCCTCTTCACAATCCGGCGAACCTGATCGGTATCAACGCCTGTCTGTCTCTGATGCCCGGTGTTCCGGAAGTTGCAGTATTTGATACCGCATTCCATCAGACAATGCCGAAGGAAGCATATTTGTATGCGGTTCCTTATGAGTATTATACCGATTATCATGTACGTCGTTACGGCTTCCACGGAACAAGCCACAGCTATGTTTCCAAGCGTGTCATCGATGTTGCAGGCCTGAAGACCGAGAACTCCAAGGTTATCGTATGCCACCTCGGAAACGGTGCATCCTGCTCCGCTGTACTGAACGGAAAATCCGTTGATACCTCCATGGGTCTGACTCCTTTGGAAGGTCTGATTATGGGAACCCGTTCCGGTGACCTGGATCCCGCTGTCATCGAATTCATGGCAAAGAAACTGAACAAGTCGCTTGCAGACATGATGACCATTTTGAATAAGAAGTCCGGTGTTGACGGTATCTCCGGTGTCGGCTCCGATTTCCGTGATTTGGATGCTGCAGCAACCTCCGGAAATGAGAGAGCAAAGGTTGCAATCGATGCATTTGCATATCGTGTTGCAAAATATGTCGGTGCTTATACCGCAGCAATGAACGGTGTTGATGCCATTGCATTTACGGCAGGTATCGGCGAAAATGACAAGAAGGTTCGTAAGATGATTTGCGACCGTCTCGGATTCCTCGGAATCACCATCGATGATGAGAAGAATTCCATCCGCGGTGAGGAAGTCATTATCAGCACTCCGGACAGCAAAGTTAAGGTTCTGGTAATCCCGACCAACGAAGAGCTTGCCATCGCAAGAGAGACCGTAGCATTGATCTAATGACAAAAATGATTGTTTAAGGGAAATGCTCTGCAACGCACAAAAAAGTGTAAGAAAACAGAAAATTTTCATTGACAAACAGAAAACGGTCAGATATAATACTGTCATGCGTGTGCCGAGCAAGAGGTTCGGCGAATAGTAGTCAAGGAGGTGTAGACAATGGGAGCTATTTGTCCTAAGAATAAACATTCCAAAGCAAGAAGAGATAGTCGTAGAGCAAATTGGAAGATGACTGCTCCGAATCTTGTTAAATGCAGCAAGTGTGGCGCACTCATGATGCCTCATAGAGTATGCAAGGCTTGCGGTTCTTACAACAAGAAGGAAATCGTTCCGCAGGAAGCATAATTTCAAACTGATTATGTACAAATTAAGGGTTGAGCATTTGCTCAGCCCTTTTTTATCTCATAGGAAAGTTCGTCCTATGAGACAAAAAAACGCTCCGCGAGGATGCACACGCCTGTGCAGAGGAAAAATGTCGCTTCGCGACGCACAGGCGGCGCGAGCATATCGCAAGCGATATGCTTTGTTCCGTCTTATGAAATTACGTTCCGAATTATCAAAGCAGTGTCAGGAGACTGACCGCATAGTCTTTCAGGAGATCTTCGTGCCTCGTCAGTTCGCGAAGCGGAAAAAGAATGCATTTGTCTTTCCCGTTATAGGAAAAACATGGCTGAAAAATGTCCGTGCCCTGCGGCAAAAGCTCACCGCGAAACCAGTCAAAGGCTTCTTCCCGGGTCGCCTGACGACGATAATTCCGGTCGATGTGGGAGGCGATGCTTTTGTGAATCACCCGACCTTCCAGCGGAAGATAGAAATAATCCCTGTAATTGGGATAATAATGTTTGGCCGGTTCTTTCAGAATCGGAATCTCCAAAATCAGGTTGCCGTTTGTGACGGTCAGACAAAGCCGGGTATCCGAAGTCGTATCGGCCAGTGTCAGGAGCCGTTGAACAGGCATTGCAAGGGAAATGCCGTCGGGGAGCGTGTATTCCGAAAGAAGACGGAGCGAGACCGTATCATCGGTCATTCCGTAAATCTCGGCATCGGTAATGCAGCCGGTCCGCAGACGAAAAACGGAATACAGGCGGCAAAGAGAAACCAGCCCAAGCAGGTCTTCCCGATTATGTTGCATAAGGTCCGAAAGCAATGATTCCGCTTTCTCGGGATTGAATTTATGCGTCCCGACATATTCGGCATAGAACCGAATCAGAGTGCCGCCGTCATAGGGGTCGATTCGGGAATATCCGGCGAGTGCCTCCAAATCCTTCTGACGACAGGACGAAAGCCCGGCAAGAGTCTTTAGCGGGCGGAATATCCGGTAAAAATCAACGGAAGTATCATAGTCCGGTGCATCAATCCCGTACAGGAGAAACCGTCTCTTTAAGAACGGAATATCAAAGGTGTCTCCGTTAAAATGCAACAGGGAGAAACGGTCCGGCAGCGAAGCCAGAAAATCCCGAAGAAGCGTTTCTTCTTCGGACGGACCTTCCGAGAACCACTGACGAAATATATATCCGGACTCATTTTTCCAGACGGCTCCGATTTCATATACATAATCGGTGTCGGAATGCAGCCCGGTCGTTTCAATATCGAAATAACAGGGAACCGAAGAGGCGTCCGGAAGATAGGTTCGGTCATTTGCAAAGCGGTCTGCTTCCCGCAGAACGGAATCCGGCAAAAGCTCGGTTAACGGTTGTTCCAGATAACGCATGACATGACCTCCCAAATGAATTATTGTCCTTATATATGGTAACAAAGAAAGTGTTTTTTTTCAAACAGAAAATGGGTGCTTTTCTATAATTTATATGCTATAATGTATAGGAGAGTCCGTAACACCACAACAGAAGGGGGTTACGGCCGGAGAACGGCATGGAAAATGTCGTGCGGAGGATGGTTTATGATAGCATTTCTTCAGGGAAATTTGGAGTATAAAACAGAATCGGAAGCAGTTATTTCCTGCGGAGGGGTCGGATATTCCGTTACGATGCCGGCAATGGATTTGGCTGACCTGGTAACCGGCAATGAAGTTCGCGTATATACCGCAATGATTGTCAATGAAAATGTCGGGGTTGCTTTGTACGGATTTTCATCGGACGATCGATTGCAGTTTTTCAGGCTTCTGATTACAGTCAGCGGAATCGGACCGAAAGCGGCAATCGGAATTTTGTCCGGAATGACCGTACAGGAAATGCGGATGGCGATTATTTCCGATGATGTGGCAACCATTTCCAAGGCACCGGGAATCGGCAAGAAAACGGCAGCCAAGCTTGTGCTGGAACTGAAAGACAAGGTGGACTGGAAAGAAACCCTGTTGACGCCGCTGACCGGAGAATCGTCGAAGAAGGCGTCGGAACCGATGACAGGCGCAAAGGAGGAAGCTGTTTTGGCTCTGGTGGCTCTCGGATATTCCAAAACCGATGCGATGCGGGCGGTTTCCCAAGTGGAAGACAGCGGGTCCATGAATTCGGACGATATTTTGTCCTGCAGCTTGAGATATTTATAATCAGGGGTTACGAAGAAGGAAGTCAGAATGGCAAAGAGGATAACAACAACCGAGAAAATGACGGAGGATTCCAAACTGGAAGGGTCCCTGCGGCCTCAGACACTGGACGAATATATCGGCCAATCCAAGGTAAAGAAGACGATGTCGGTCTACATACAGGCCGCGAAAAACCGCGGAGAGGCACTCGATCACGTGCTTCTGTTCGGACCGCCCGGATTGGGCAAAACGACACTGGCCAATATTATTGCAAATGAGATGGGTGTGAATTTGCGGCAGACCTCCGGACCGGCTATCGAGAAGCCGGGGGACATGGCGGCAATTCTCAGTAAGCTGCAGCCGAATGACATTTTATTTATCGATGAGATTCATCGGTTGAACCGTCAGGTTGAGGAACTGATGTATTCCGCCATGGAAGATTTTGGCGTGGATATCATTATCGGGACGGGACCGGCGGCAAAACCGGTTCGTCTGAAACTGCCGAAATTTACGCTGATTGGTGCAACCACGAGAGCCGGAATGCTGACGGCACCGTTGCGGGACCGGTTTGGCGTTGTGGACCGCTTAGAGTTTTATTCGGTGGAAGAGCTGGCATTGATTGTCCGGCATTCGGCGCGCATTTTAAATGTGGATATTGATGAAGAGGGTGCAATGGAGCTGGCACGCCGCTCACGGGGAACGCCCCGTCTGGCAAATCGTCTGTTGAAGCGGGTACGTGATTTTGCTCAGGTCAAATACGATGGAGCGATTACCGGAGAAGTGGCAAAACGGGCATTGGATTTGCTGGATGTCGACAAACTGGGACTGGACCAGATTGACCGTGCCATTTTGACCACGATGATTACCAAATTTCATGGCGGGCCGGTCGGAACGGCAGCCGTTGCGACAACCATAGGGGAAGATCAGGGAACTGTTGAGGAAGTGTATGAACCGTATTTGGTTCAGACCGGGCTGATAGTGCGAACGCCGCGCGGACGAATGGTGACGGCAGAGGCCTATGAGCATTTGGGAATTCCGATGACGAAGTAATAAATCAGAAGGCGAAAGCGAGGAGAAGGGTATGCAGAAGAGAACGGAAGCGGAAGTTATTATTAACGGAAAACGGTACAGGATTGCCGGCATTGAAGAAGAGGAATATCTGCAGAAGATAGCCTCGTATCTGAACGGGAAATACGCCACCATTCGCGAAATGCAGGGGTATCGCAATATGGATGCGGATATGAAGCAGGCGTTAATTTTGATTAATACCGCTGATGATTTTCTGAAGGAAAAGCAGCAAAATGCCGAGAAAAAGAAGGAATTGGAACTGCGGGATACCGACATTTTCAATCTGAAGCATGATTTGCTCGAAGAGGAAAATAAAATCCGTGAACTGGAGGAACAGGTTCGCAATTTGCAGGCCGCTCAGATGGAGTATCAGAAGAAGATTGTCCGGTTGGAAACCGAACTCGGAAATGCCCGAAAGGGACGCTGATTTTCTGCGGCAGAAATGATACGGGGCAGAAATGCAGGCAGACGGTGAACATATAGCTTCGGATGAGTGCGGACGGCGACAGCTGCAAACGGCGACAGCTGCGAACGGCGACAACTGCGGACGAATACAGCTGCGAACGGCGACAACTGCGGACGGATACAGCTGCGAACGGCAACGGATGAGTGCGAACGGCTGCAGCTGCGAACGGCGACGGATGAGTGCGGACGGATAGAAACGAAACGGGACAGGGACGATGGAACAGAGCAGAAGAAAAATTGAATTGCTGGCTCCGGCAGGGTCATATGAGACACTCTGCGCAGTTGTGGAAGCCGGCTGCGATGCCGTTTACATCGGCGGAACCCGTTTTGGCGCGAGGGCGTATGCGGACAATCCCGCTGAGGATATGCTGATACGCGGAATCGAATACGCTCATTTGCGCGGAGTCAAGGTCTATATGACCGTGAATACCCTTTTGAAAAATGAGGAACTCAGCGAATTGAGACTGTATTTGCTGCCGTACTACAGGGCAGGGCTGGATGCGGTGATTGTACAGGATTTCGGTGTTATGACGAAAATTGCGGAATGGTTCCCGAAACTGGAAATTCATGCAAGCACACAAATGACGGTGACACACGGCCGTGCGGCGGCGATTCTTCCTCCGCAGGTTACCCGGATTGTTCCCGCCCGGGAGTTGACGCTTGCGGAAATTCGTGAATTGCGACGGACAACGGATCGGGAATTGGAAATTTTCGTACATGGCGCACTTTGTTATTGCTATTCGGGACAGTGTCTGTTCTCGTCACTGGTCGGAGGACGCAGCGGAAATCGCGGACGATGCGCGCAACCGTGCCGGAAACAGTATGTTTATTCGGAACCGGGCAGTGTGAAAGAAAGTGAAAAACAGTATCTGTTGAGCCCGAAGGACCAATGCCTGTTAAAGGGTTTGGGACCGTTACTGGATACGGGAATCGAGTCACTGAAAATCGAAGGCAGAATGAAGCGGACGGAATATGCGGCCGGAGTTACATATGTGTATCGAAAATGGCTGGACCGTTACGAAAGCATGTCTTCGGAAGAGTACCGGGACTATTGCAAAGACCATGAAGAGGAACTGGATGAGGATGTGGAACTGCTTGCGGATTTGTACAACCGCGGCGGCTTCTGCAACGGATATATATACGATACCAAAGGGACGTCAATGATGAGCACGGAGCGCCCGAACCATACGGGAATTCGGGTCGGTACGGCGCGCGTTTTGCCGGTTGCGAACAGCACGGGAAAAGTTGCGGTTGCAACCTATGAGGAAACACCGGGACCGGAGCAGGTACTGGAATTCCGGACCGATGGAAATATTGTCTGCGGGGAGATTACGACCCCGAAGGATATTACGAGATTTGATGAGCAGAGACCGGTAGCTCTTTTAAAATGGAATCCGAAGGACGGGAAAATGCCGGGAAAACTGACGATTTACCGGATGAAAAATGAGGATGTCCTCGGCGACATTCGCGAGGCATTTTCCGAAACAAAGAGAGATATTCCGATTATCGGAGAAGTGATTATCCGAGCGGGCGAACCGATGAAACTGATTGTGACCGATGAAGAGGAGCGGGCGCATATTACCGTGACCGGAGCAGTTCCGGAAGCGGCGAAATCCAATCCGACCACGCGGGAACAGATTCAGGAAAAGATGAAAAAGACCGGTGGCTCCGGCTATTGCTGGCAGCAGCTGTCGACACAACTCGATGACGGCCTGTTTGTTCTGGTATCCCAAATCAATGAGCTGCGACGGGAAGGAATTCAGGCATTTGAACAGGCTGTACTTCGCACGTATGAACGATACGATGCAATGGACGAATTGTATGACGATGTCGATGCCACGACCGAAGAAGAGAATCAGGCGCCCGGCGGAAATGCCGGAAAACCGGGATTTGCGATTGCGGTTATGACACCGGAACAGACGGAAGCTGCTTTACGGCAACCGCAACTGACCGATTTGCTGATTGATATGGAAGGGCAGTATGAAATGTGCCTGAATATCGTGAAAGCCGAACAGCGTTTCGGAGCGGCCATGAATATTTCGGTGTTGCTTCTGTTGCCGAGAGTGACCAAAGGAGCGAATCACGAGCGCATGATGACGGATGTGAAGACGCTGCTGGAAGACGGGCCGGCAAACGGAGTCATGGTACGGACACCGGACCAGCTGGCGGAAATTTCCGAATTTCGGGCATTCGGTGCCAAACGGGTGGATGCGGACAGTACGCTGTATACGGCAAATGATTCGTCCGTCCGATTTTTACGGGCAAACGGAATTACGCACGGAACGGTATCGGCGGAATTGAAACGGTCCGAGATATCCGAACGGCTGGCAGCGGAATCCTGGATTACGGTATATGAGAGAACTCCGCTGATGGTTTCGGAACAGTGCGTGAGACGTACCGCATTTGGGTGTCAGCGGGAAGCGGAAACAATCTCCGGCCATGAATACCGGGCGGTTTGGAACGGCGGTGTTTTGCGGGACGAGGAAGGAAATGACATGCCGGTTCAGACAGTCTGCCGATATTGCCATTCCATTTTATATAATGCCCATATCACATCCCTGTTGACGGTACTGGATGAGGTTCGTTCGAAACATCCGCACGGAATCCGAATGAATTTTACCACGGAGACTCTGCAGGAAACGGAACGCGCCCTGAAGACGGCAACGGATGCAATGACGGGAATGACGGTATCGGAACCGGAAAAGACAGGACAATACACAAAAGGTCATTGGAAACGCGGCGTTTTGTGACGGAAGGGAAGAAGAATGAGTGATTTGTTAGAACAGGCAATTGCGATTGCGAAAGAAGCCCATGAGGGTCAGGTGGATAAGGCAAATCGCCCGTATTTTCTTCATCCGGAAGCCGTGGCATCTTTTGTGGAAACGGAAGAAGAAAAGATTGTGGCTTATTTGCATGATGTGATGGAGGACCGGCCGGAATTTATGTCGGAAGGGCAGTTTCGGACGCTGTTCGGTAATTCCGTAACCGATGCGTTGCTGTTGCTGCGGCGCAATCGAAAGGAAACGTACAGCAAGTATATTGAAACCATACGGGACTCCGGAAACCGATTGGCAATTCGGGTAAAGCTTGCGGATTTGCGCCACAATACGGACGTATCGAGGGGAATTACCATCACCGATTCACGGGAGCGGGAAGCATTTTACAAAAAACGAAATGAAATTACGGAAAAGCGATATATGCCGGCAATCCGGGTACTGAGCGAACGGCTGCGTGAGATTGACAGCGAAAAAGAATAATTGCTTGCAAAATGTGACACTACGGAGTATACTGAAATCAATTTATAATACACCAAGGGATGTGCCGGTTCTTCGGAAACGGCATATTACATTGCCGGCGAACAGGATGGCAATGATCCCGGAACAGGGGGTCTTACGATGGTAGAGGCAACTAGCTGTGGTGGTGTTGTTATTTTCAGAGGAAAGATACTGTTGCTGTACAAGAATTACAAGAGGAAGTACGAAGGTTGGGTGCTTCCGAAGGGCACAGTGGAGGAAGGCGAGGAATATCCGGATACCGCAATACGTGAAGTAAAAGAAGAAAGCGGCGCCGACGCGAAGATTATCAAGTACGTCGGAAAGAGCCAGTATACTTTTAACACTCCGCAGAATACGGTTTTGAAGGATGTTCATTGGTACCTGATGATGGCGGACAGCTATTATAGCAAACCACAGACTGAGGAATATTTTGTGGACTCCGGATTTTACAAGTATCATGAAGCTTATCATTTGTTGAAATTCTCAAACGAGAAACAGATACTTGAGAAGGCATATGATGAATATCTGGAGCTGAAGAAGAATAATCTTTGGGGTAATCGCAAATATTTCTGACACGCAACGGACCGTTTATACGGTCCGTTTTGTTCCGCTAAGAAAGATGCGGATTTTATGCCGACATGCAGACGGGCGTTTATTCGGTCCGTTAATTTCATTCAGAACGTGTTTGAAGGAGTGACATATGAAGAAAATTCGGGATTTATTGATTCAATACAAGGAAATCGTGATGTATCTGATTTTCGGTGTGCTTACGACGCTGGTCAATTTCGCCGTAACTTTTTTGCTGCAGCTGTGCGGAATGGCGAAAAACGGCTGGCAGTTGACCGTAACCAATGTGATTGCATGGATTGCAGCGGTTACATTTGCATTTCTGACCAATAAAAAGTATGTGTTTGAAAGCAAAACGAAGGGCGTTGCCGCGTATTTGCTGGAGATGCTGAAGTTTTATTTGGCCCGTGTCGCAACCGGCGTACTGGAATGGTTCCTGCCGACGATTCTGGTGGACGGTAAAATTCTCACGAAGAGTTATTTTGGAATCGACCCGTCCTGGTGGGCAAAGATTTTTACCAGCGTACTGGTAATCATTTTGAATTATGTTTTCAGTAAGCTGATTGTATTTCGGAAGAAACAGGACGGTGACCGGGCAGTGAAACCGGAGAAGGAAGAAGACCATGTTTGAAGTAACACGTACCGTAACATTAAAAAAGGGTGAGGGACGAAGCCTGAAGGCCGGCGGGCTCTGGGTATATGACAATGAGATTGCAGCCGTACTCGGCGGCGGGGAAAACGGCACGCTGGCAGCAGTACGGGATTTTGACGGATATCCGATGGGTATCGGTGTCTATAACGAAAAATCGACCATTCGCGTCAGAATGCTGACACGGGGAAAGCAGACCGAGGTAAATGAGGAATTCCTTCGAAATCGGGTTCGGGATGCGTGGGAGTACCGGAAAAAGACAGTGGATACCTCCTCATGCCGGGTTATCTTCGGAGAGGCGGACTGGCTTCCCGGAATTGTTGTGGATAAGTTTTCGGATGTGCTTGTTGTGGAGTCCCTGTCACTCGGAACCGATCGCTTTAAAATGCTGATTGTCAATGCTTTGATGGAGCTGATGAAGCAGGACGGAATCGAAATCCGCGGAGTATACGAGCGAAGTGACGCAAAGGTTCGCGAATTGGAAGGCATGGAGCGGATCAAGGGATTTTTGACCGAACCGTTCGATACCATGGTGGAGATTACGGAAAATGGTGTTCGGTATCAGGTGGATATTCAGGACGGCCAGAAAACCGGATTCTTTTTGGATCAGAAATACAATCGTTTGGCGATTCAGAAACTTTGCCGCGGTGCAAAGGTGCTGGACTGCTTTACCCATACCGGCTCATTTGCATTAAATGCAGGCTACGCAGGTGCGACGGAAGTCCTCGGAGTCGATGCGTCGGAACTGGCAATTCGCCGGGCTGAAAGCAATGCACGCCTGAACGGTTTGGAGGACAGAGTGTCCTTCCGTGTCGCCGACGTATTTGACCTTCTTCCGAAACTGGAGGAGGAAGGAGAGCGGTATGATGTTGTAATTCTGGACCCTCCGGCATTTACCAAATCGAGAACGGCGACCAAACAGGCTGTTAAGGGCTATCGCGAAATCAATATGCGCGGTTTGAAGCTGGTTCGTGACGGCGGATTTCTGGCAACGTGTTCCTGTTCTCATTTTATGACGCCGGAACTGTTTACGGAGACGATTGCACAGGCTGCCCGAAGTGTTCATAAACGGTTGCGCCAGGTGGAATATCGGACGCAGGCAGCCGACCATCCGATTCTCTGGGCAGCGGATGAATCATATTATTTGAAGTTCTACATCTTCCAGGTTGTGGACGAGAAGTAAGAGCGAAAAAGAGCCGATAACATGGGATTTTCAAGGGTTTGCAGACGTAAAGGAAAAAGAAAAAGTATCGTAAGGTATCGCAAAATCACATAAATTTGTGGTAAAAAGTGGTAAGTTTTGTGGTAAGGTCAGTGGTAACTGTATGAAAAACGGAAAATCGGTTTTTGGCGGCTTCCTTTCGAAGCCGCTATTTTTCTGCTCATTTTGATAAAGTTGGAAAATGAAGTGCAATCCTTCGCAGGATATTTTCAAGTTGATGAGAATCCGCGATAATGAAGGAACTTGTATTTGCAAAGTAATTCATAATAAAGGAGCAAAAAAATGAGTGAAAACTGGGGATATGTGCGTGTATCAAGCACAGATCAAAATGAAGAACGGCAGATGGTTGTTATGCATGGGGTGTGGAGCCGTGACAAAATTAACAGACAATCCGAACCAGCTTGGCACCGAAGTGTACGGAAGAAATCTTGCAGATGCGATTCGCGAAATTGGATTTTAAATCAAATACAGTTCCATCATATAGGGACATGCGGAGTTCGAGAGAGGATTTCGCATGTCTTTTTTTGTTACATTTGGAGAAATAATTTTCGCCTATTTGTAACAATTCAGACTACTGATGTAGTCTATAAAATGACAATTTTACATTGAAAAAAATGATTTTCGGGAACCGAAAAAGACGTCAAAAATTTGCTGAAATATGCTTAAAATCAGCGAGAATAAGAAAAGGGGTTGATTTTTCTTTTTATCTGTGGTATTATATGACGCGTAACAAATATGTAACAATTATGTAACATATTTAGAATACGATATTAGGGGAAATCGATTATCGGTTTACACATAGGAGATTTAGGGAAATGAAAAAAGCCGGAAAACATCTGACACGAGTTGTATCGGGCGTGATGGCAGGAATTTTGGCCATCGGACTTACGGTACTGCCGCAGACATCAAATGAGAATACGGATATGTCTATGACTGACAGACTCTTAACACCGACAGTTGCGTTGTCAGACTTACAGGATGGACCGGATGACGGTATCATTTTGGTGAATAATATAGACGGAAACACAGGTGCTGTTACAAAAAACCTGCCGGAACCGACAGAAGTGCCGGAACCGACAGATGCACCGGAACCGGTTAAGACGGTTGTTGTCGATATTAATCCCAATGTCGTTGCTTCAGGACATGATGTGCAGACGACAATGGATGATGGCGAGGGAATTTGCACCAAAACAGAACTGAACATGAAGAGAACCGTTCTTTCGGATGCACCTCGTATTTTGACGACAGCATCAGTGAGACCGGATGATGTTGATGAAACAACAGAACCCGGCAACACCCAGGAGCCGACCGTAACACCGGAGCCGACCGCAACGCCGGAGCCGACCGTAACACCGGAGCCGACCGGAACGCCGGAACCGACCGCAACGCCGGAGCCGACTGTAACACCGGAACCGACGAAAGCACCGACACCGACTGCCACACCGGCACCGTCAATAACAAATTATACCTTTGCCGGAGCAGGACGTGCAATGTTTATTGCAAACGGAGTCAATGTTCGTGATTTGCCTTGCGTTGACGGTAACATTGTCGGTCATTTGGATAAAGATGCAAGAGTATTTGTAACCGGTATTTGCAATGAAACCGGTTGGTATCGAATCGAATACAAAAACGGAACCAAGAAAATGGTTGCTTACGTAAGCAACTCCTATATTACGGATAAACTTCCGAACGGCGTCACACCGACTCCGGTACCCGGAGTACCGACCGTAATGCCTGAGCCGACCGCAACACCGGTCCCGACCGCAACACCGGTCCCGACTGCAACACCGGTTCCGACCGCAACACCGGTTCCGACCGCAACACCGGCCCCGACTGCAACACCGGTTCCGACTGCAACACCGACACCGGAAAATACGTACACGTTTATCAGTCTGAACAAAATGATGGAAGTTGTGAATGTCAACAGCTTTGTCAACATTTGGTCTGAGCCTGACAAGTCCGGCCCGGTTCTCGGAACGATTGATAAGGGACAGATTGTTACCATATTGGCTCAATGTAATGAAAGCAAAGCATATCGGGTAACGTATAAAGGCGTTTCCGGATATGTCGGAAATAAATATTTGAAGGAAATTATGCCGGAACCGACGAAGGCACCGGAGCCGACGGCAACGCCGGAACCGACGAAGGCACCCGAGCCGACGGCAACACCGGAACCGACCAAGGCACCGGATTCCGAATATACCATTGAGAAGATGGATACGACAATGTATCTGATTAATTCCGGAATTAATGTCCGGAAGTCGCCGGAAGTTAAGAGCGACAATAAAATCGGAGTACTTACCAAACCGTACGGTTCAGAGATTCATGTTACCGGTCAGTGTGTGGAAACGAAATGGTGGCAGATTGATTTTGATGGATCTGTTGCATATATCAGTACCGAATTCCTCACAGATAAGAAACCGGAAGCACCGAAGAGTCTGGACGGATACTCGATTCTTTTGAAGTGTGCTGAATACAAGAAGTTGAAATACGTCTATGGCGGAAACAGCTTGTCTTCGGGTACCGACTGCTGCGGATTTGTACGGCTCATTTATGAACAGTTTGGTATTGAACTCGGAAGAACCTGTCCGGAACAGTTGACGAAGGGATACAAGGTGTCCTGGGAGGATGCAAGACCGGGTGATATTGTTGTTACGCTGAATGACCCTTACGGCCGAAGAAACGGCAAGGGCGTAAATCAGGCGCATCATTCCGGTATCTATATCGGAAAGGTGAACGGAAGATATTACTATTTGTCCATGTCAACGAATCATAAAGTACACATTAACGAATTGCATGATGATTACCTGACCGCATATCAGGCACGCCGTGTATTCAATAACAGTTGTACAACATCGGCAACGGAAATCGTGAAAGAACTTCTGAAGAGAGGCGTCAGAGTACCGGACTATTATCATAAGTTGGATGATTTAAAAGAATAATACAAACAAGGCCTGCACAGGTAGAGTGCAGGCCTAAACTGTTATATAACAGTATGACAATATGCGAAGGTGGAGTGTATAAAATGGACAACAATACGGAAAAACAATCGATTTTTCAGATTTTAAAGGAGCACCGTGGGATGACAATCGGATTTTTGATTGCAACGCTGCTTATTGTCGGATTGCTGATTTGGGCAGTGGTTTCCAAAAAGAATGACAATAAGGAACCGAAAACGACCGACATTGCGGGCTCCGTAACTCCGGCCAAAGAGAGCTCCGTAACTCCGACGGCAGGAAATCCGGAGACTCCCGGCACAACTCCGACGGGAGCGGGGGCAACACCGGCAGTGACGGGCGAACCGAAACCGACAGAAACGGCAACACTGACACCGACAGCAGTACCGACACTGAAACCGGAGGAAATCAAAGGCATTCTTGTTGAGTATGCGACGGACAATACATGGGAAAACGGTGGTGTTGTGATGCTTGGAATTCAGTTCGGGATAACCAACAATTCCGATGACGCGATTACCGGAGGCTGGAAACTGGAACTGACGATTGACGGGCTGGTTTCCGCAGACGGTTGGAACGGAACATTTTCCGTAAGCCCGACGGTACTTACCGTGACCAATGCCAATTACAATGCGGAAATTCCGAAGGGGCACACACAGGTTGTCGGCTGCAACCTCGGAATCAAAGGCAAACTGAACATTTCCAAAGCGGTTTTGAACGGAACCGAGTGTACGGTACGAAAGGGAAATGTCGATCAGAATAAGCAAAATCCGCAGAATCAAAATCAGGGCGGCCAGCAGGGTGGCCAGCAGGGCGGTCAGAACGACCCTTCGGTCGATGTGGAGAAACTGCTCAAACGTGCCGAAAATGCAGTACAGGGCGATGACTGGCTGGTTACGGACGGAAACGGAATTTATGATAAAACCGGGAAACAGGTATGGCTGACCGGTGTCAACTGGTTTGGCTACAATACCGGGACAAATCTGTTTGACGGGTTGTGGAATTCCCAGCTGGAGCCGACGGTAAAGGCAATTGCGGACCATGGTTTCAACCTGATTCGGGTGCCGATTTCCGCAGAGCTGATCAATCAGTGGGCAGCGGGCGAATATCCGCAGGCCAATTATAACAGGGCGTATAACAGCGTTCTGAACGACATGAACAGTCTGGAAATTTTCGATTATTTTCTCGCACTGGCCGAAGCAAACGGAATTAAGGTTATGCCGGATATTCACAGTGCGGAGACCAATGCATCGGGACATAATATTAATTTGTGGGCAACATCCAAAGTGACCGAAGAGGATTATTTGCATGCTTTGGAATGGATGGCGGAACGGTATCGGGACAATGATACGATTATTGCCTATGATTTGAAAAATGAGCCTCACGGAAAACCGTACGAAGGAGACGGCGCGGCCATTTGGAACGATTCCGAAAAGCCGAACAACTGGAAATACATTGCGGAGAAAGCGGCGGCACGGATTCTGGCGAAAAATCCGAATGTACTGATTCTTGTGGAGGGCACGGAGATTTATCCGAAGGATACGGCGACAAACGGAGATTTTCATTCGTCCGATGACAAGGACTATGATTTTAACTGGTGGGGAGGCAATCTGCGCGGAGTTGCGGATTATCCGGTGGACCTCGGCCGGTACCAAAACAAGCTGGTGTATTCCCCTCACGATTACGGTCCGACCGTATATAAACAGCCCTGGTTCAGCGGAGATTACAATTACGATACGCTGATGAAGGACTGCTGGCATGACAACTGGTTTTATATTTATGAAAATAATACTGCTCCCCTTCTGATCGGAGAATGGGGCGGCTTCATGACGGAACCGAACATTACGTGGATGACGTATATGAGACAGTTAATCGGAACGTATCATTTGAATCATACGTTCTGGTGTCTGAACGCAAATTCCGGGGATACCGGCGGGCTGCTTCTGGATGATTTTAAAACCTGGGATGATGCGAAATATTCTTTTGTAAAAGACGTTTTATGGCAGGAAAACGGTCATTTTGTCGGTTTGGATCATGCAATTCCGCTTGGTGACAACGGAATTTCCCTGAGTGATGCGAAGGGATTGCAGAAGTGAGCTTTTTTTTGAAAAAAATTTCATTTATGAACACAAATTTATCATATTTTTACAGTATTCTGTTGATATCCGAAGTGCCGATAGTGACGCATTTTTAGGGATTAGGATAAGGATGAAAGAGGGCGTGAGAAATGGATGATGAGTATATCAGACAGGTTGATGAAATGACTGAAAATCAGCCGGCAGCGGAACCGAAGAAGGAAAAACAGCCGAAGAAATCAAACGATTTTTTCGGGAAAATGATGCGAACTGTTTTGCTGGCGGTGCTGTTTGGCGCGGTTGCGTTCGGTGTGTTCTGGGGCGGTAAGAAGCTGACCGAGAAACAAAAAGAGGAACAGGAAGGCGAAGAATATCAGGAGTCAATTCCGGTAAAGCCGGTGGAAGTCGACAAGATTACTCCTCAGCCGAATGAGCAGGGAAACGGAACCAATGTTGATTTGCATCAGAGCTCCGCTCTGACATCACTGGTAACGGCAGTGGACGTATCCGATTTGGTGGAAAGCGTAATGCCGTCGCTGGTTGAAATTACCTGCAGCGCAGTACAGGAGAGTATTGATTTCTTTACCGGACAGAGATCTCAGCGTGAAGTTGTAATCAGCCGCGGTTCGGGAATCATTATCGGACAGAATACATCCGGTCTTTTGATTGTCACCAATAATCACGTTGTTGCAAACGGAACCAAAATCGAAGTTACTTTGTGTGATGGAACAAATGCCATCGCATCGGTTCGCGGAACCGCAAAGATATCGGATTTGGCAGTTGTTTCCGTATCACTCGACAGCATCAGCGAATCGACGGCAAATGCGATTCGAATTGCAAGAATCGGTGATTCCAACAATATTAAAGTCGGCCAAATGGTTGTTGCAATCGGAAACGCACTCGGTCAGGGACAGTCGGTTACGGTTGGATATATCAGCGCTTTGAATCGTGAAATTACCACCGAAACGGGTATTACACAGAAACTGATGCAGACGGATGCTGCAATCAATCCCGGAAACAGCGGCGGTGCGTTATTTAATCAGTACGGTGAGGTTGTCGGAATCAATTCGGCCAAGATGGAAAGTACGGATGTCGAAGGAATGGGATACGCAATTCCGATTAGCGACATCGTCGATTTGATTGACGATTTGAGCAGCCGGATTATTTACGAAGAAGATGAGCAGGGATATCTCGGAATAATCCGTATGGTGGATATTTCCTTGTCGCATCAGGAAGCATTGAATATGCCCACAGGTGTTTATGTTCAGGCACTGGAAGCAGATTCGCCGGCCGATAAGGCAGGCATTTTGCCGGAAGATATTATCGTAAAACTGAATGCGGAAATCATTACCACACAGTCGGATATTCAGGAATTTTTGAAATACACAAAGGGCGGTACCAAGATTCAGGTTACGGTTATGCGTCGTATTGAGGGCGAATTCCGCGAGGTTGTGCTTGATGTTACGCTTGGCTTCCGGAACACCCAGAAATAAATCGATAAATGATTGAAGCCGGTGCGGAGTTGAATCGGAATGTCGGATTTTAATCAGGATGACGGGCCCGGCAGCGGACCGAATGGGGACTACGCTATCAAAATTATATAACGACAATAAAAATCCCGGTCGGACGGAGAGCATACAGGCTTTCCGAACGAACCGGGATTCATTTTGTTTGTGTTAATCAAAGAACGATTACTCTTCGAAGATATCCTCTTCTTTTGCTTCGTCTTCCTTCTTATCATCTTCTTCAGGATCGATGTCAAGATCATCGAATTCCTCGATATATTCCGGTGTACAGAAGCGATATACGGCATATGCGATACCTGCAATTACGGCAATAATACCGATAATGCCGAGAATCAGGCCGAGTACCTTACAGCTCTTGCAATCGTTGCATTCATTACATTCACAATTCATAGTAGTTCATCCTCCTTTACAATATTAAGATTATATCAATTATAGCATGAAAAACGGCTTTTGCAAAGAGTTTTCCATATTTTAGAAAAAGTTAATCAAAGCTTTAAAAATGACCTGAAATGCGGCATTTTTGAGGTAAACCCGTCCAATCGGACCGGCAAGGGAGAAAACTGCAGGCGGATATCAACCTGCTCCGGAGGGCTAGTCCACCTTGACCAGTTTGGCAAATGCGGCAAGCATTTTCTTGGTTCCTGCCGCAAATTCCACCGTGACTTCATAATCGCGGGCACCGCGCGTGAGTTCCGTTACGGTACCGACACCGAATTTGACATGCTTAACGCGGTCGCCGACGCCATAGCCGGGGCCGTCGGATGATATGGGAGCAGCAGCCGGCGCTTTTTGCGTATACGGATTCTGATACGACGAACCTGCAGAAGCGGAAGTACTCCGTTTCTTCTGAAGCAAATCGGAAAGCGAAGCACCGGATCCGCTGTGAACCGGAAGGTCGTCCAATGAGAAATCCCGGTTGCGGCCGTAGGAACTGCCGGAGTAGGAACTGTCGGAGTAGGAACCATCGCGGGAACCGTAGGAACTGCCGGAGTAGGAACTGCCGGAGTGGGAACCGCCGCGGGAACCGTAGGAAGTGCCGGAGTAGGAATCGCCGCGGGAACCGTAGGAAGTGCCAAACCGGGAGGAGGTTCGATCCGCCCAACCGGAATTTCCGGCGCCTTCCGTGCGTTTACGAATGATATCACGCGGAAGTTCGTTGACAAACCGGGAAACCCGATTAAACTGTGTTTCCCCGCGCATCATTCGCTGCTTGGCGTAGCTGAGGTTGAGTGTCTTTCTGGCACGGGTAATACCGACGTAGCAGAGACGGCGTTCTTCCTCGATTTCCAGGTCCGGATGTTCGGAATCAATGGACATTTGGCTCGGGAAGAGTCCTTCTTCCAGTCCGCTGATATAAACATGGTCGAACTCCAGACCTTTGGCGCTGTGCAGAGTCATCAAAATGACATAGTCGGCGTCGTTGTCCACGGAATCGACATCCGCAACGAGTGCAACTTCGGCGAGAAATCCGGAAAGTGACGGGGTTTCGGCCGTTTCCAGATACTGCGCAATCTTATTTTTCAATTCGTTGATATTGTCCATCCGGTCATCGTAACGCTCGGGGTCCTGGTCCTTCAGGTCCGTGTCGTAGCCGGTCATTTCCAAAATGTCATCAATCAGCGAGGACATGGCGGAAACGGAGGATGCGGCGAGACTTCTCAGTTCTCCGATGATTGCCAGAAAATGCTCAATGTTGTTGGCGGTTCGGGAGGAAACACCGGGAACCGAGGCGGCACGTTCGAGCGCATCATACAGCGGAATGTCTTTGACATATGCATAATCATCGATTTTGTCCATGGTTGTATCGCCGATTCCGCGCTTCGGCACATTGATAATTCGCTTGATGGCCATCGTGTCGTTGGAATTGTCGATTGTACGCAAATAAGCGAGAATATCACGAATTTCCATTCGTTCGTAGAAGTTGGTTCCTCCGACTAACTTATAAGGGATTCCCCGATTGACAAATCGCTCTTCAAATACACGCGACTGGGCGTTGGTTCGGTATAAAATGGCATAATCCCGATACTGGCCGGAGCCGTTTTGCACGGCATTGGCAATGTCGGCAACAATGGAATTGGCTTCGCTCAGGTCGTTCAGGTATTCCGTCAGAGTAATCAGGTCGCCTTCCTCGTTGTCGGACCAGAGCGCCTTGACTTTTCGTCCCATATTGTTCGCAATAACCGAGTTTGCGGCATTCAGAATTCGTTTGGTGGAACGATAATTCTGCTCAAGCTTAATCACGGTTGTGTCCGGAAAATACCGTTCAAAATCAAGAATGTTTCGAATATCGGCACCACGGAATTTGTAAATGGACTGGTCATCATCACCAACGACGCAGAGGTTGTGCTCGGGCTCGCCGTCATCGTTAATATGGTTGGCAAGCAGTCGAATCAGTTCAAACTGAGCGGCATTGGTGTCCTGATACTCATCAACCAGAATATATTCGAACCGGTTCTGATAATATCCCAGTGCTTCGCGGTCGGTTTGAAACAGTTCGACGGTTTTCAGAAGCAGATCATCGAAGTCAAACGCGTTATTTTTCATAAGTACGTCCTGATATTCCTTGTAAGCGCGTGCAATATCACGGTTCCCCGCGGTTCCGAAGAATTCGTCGGGACCGATCATTTCATTTTTCGCTTTGGAAATGGCACCGAGAATCGTTTTGGGAGACAGCTTCTTCGGATCGATATTCAAATGCTTGATGACGTCCTTCATAACACGCTTTTGGTCGTCGGTATCGTAAATGACGAAATTCCGGTCGTATCCGATTGAAGTGCAGAATTTGCGCAGCATACGAACACAGGTCGAGTGAAATGTGCTGACCCAGACGTCTTCGCCTTCCTCCAGAAGGGCAGAAACACGTTCCTGCATTTCCCTGGCAGCTTTATTGGTAAATGTGATGGCCAGAATCCGATACGGACTGACACCGCAATTTTGAATCAAATGAGCGATACGGTGCGTAATCACACGGGTTTTGCCGGAACCGGCACCCGCAAGAATCAAAAGGGGACCCTTTTCGTGCAATACGGCATCCTTTTGCGCACGGTTTAGTGAACTGAATAAATCCATGATAAATCACCTTCCAAAAATCGAATGTATGTTCATTTTATCACAATGGGGAGGAAACGGCAACAGAAGAGTTACAGGATTTGTACTTGTAAAAAATCGCGAAAACAGTTATAATACAATATACGTCATCTTCGGAAACGGAAGGGCTTGAGGAGGGAGAAGAACGATGGAAAATGAATGGAAAAGCTATCTGAGGGATTTGATGGAAAGCGTCCGTAATCCGGACTATATTCGTCCTCACGATATCCCGAACATCGATTTATACATGGATCAGGTCACAACCTTTATGGACGAGCATCTGGAAACCACAAAACGGTTTAAGGATGACAAGCTTTTGACCAAGACCATGATTAACAACTATACCAAAAAAGAGCTTTTGCCGAACCCCGTTAAGAAAAAGTACAGCAAAGAGCATATGTATCTGCTCGTATTTATCTATTACCTGAAAAATTTCCTGAGCATCAGCGACGTGGAGCACATTTTGACACCGATGCAGGAAATGTTTTATAAGAACGATGCCGATATTTCGCTGGAAACCATTTACGAGAAGATTGTGGAAATGGAATCGCAGGTTTCCGCAGATATGGGCGAGGACGTTATGAAGAAGTTCCTGCGGTCCCGTCATGTCTTTTCCGAGGTCGAAAATGAGGAAGAAAGCGAGTATCTGAACATTTTCAGCTTTATTGCGATGCTGAGCTTTGATGTATATCTGAAAAAGGCCATGATTGAGAAAATAATCGACGATCTTCTCGTTCCGGCGCAGGAAGAGCGAAAAGCAAAGCAGGAAGCGGAAAAGGAAGCGGAGAAGAAAGCGGAAAAGGAAGCGAAGGACAAGGCCAAAGAGAAGAGCAAAAAGGAAAGCAAGGCCGATGAATCGGAACCTGCCGAAAAGAGTGAATAAAAAAATACAGGGGCATCTGTACGATGTCCCTGTGTGTCATTTTTGCTCGGAAGAATCTTTGGAAATGTTTTCGGAGATGTCTTCGGAACCGCCGTGGTCCGAACCCATTCGGTTAAAGACCATGGTGTAGCCGTCATTTCCGTAGGTCAGAGAACGATTGACACGGCTGATTGTGGCGGTGGATGCACCGGTTTTGGCGGCAATATCCAGATACGTTTTTTTCTGGGTCAGCATTGTTGCAACTTCGAATCGCTGCGAAATGGCAACAAGCTCCTGAATGGTGCAGACATCTTCAAAAAATTTATAACATTCATCGACTGTTTTTAATGTGAGTATTGCGGAAAATAACTGATTGACCGCAGGTGTATGAATATCTTTGCCCATGCGAGCCTCCTATAAAAACGGGTTCCGTTTCAAACGGAAAATTGGTGAACGGTTTCACAATTCACATTTTAACACTTCACAGAGCTAAAGTAAAGGGGAAAATTTAATTTCATTGGGGTTGCCAAACAGACAAACGGAAAGGAATTGATTAATCAAATGAAACGCGGAGAGATTATTGAAGGAACTGTGGAATATACGGTATTTCCGAATAAGGGATATATTCGGCACGATGGGTGCAAAGTGGGAGTCAAAGGAGTGCTTCCCGGCCAGCGTGTGTCGGCGGCGGTAAAAAGAGCATCGGCGGAAAAGGCGGAAGCGTTGCTACGCGAAGTGCTGGAAAAAAGTCCGATTGAAACCGAAGAGCCGCCATGCGGACAGTTCGGAATTTGCGGAAGCTGTACGATGCAGTCGGTTCTGTATGAAACCCAGTTGTCGCTAAAGGAAGAGCATTTGAAACGTCTGTTGAATCCGGTCATTTCCAATCCGGATTGCGAGTGGCTGCCGATTGCGGGAAGTCCGAGGCAGTATGAATATCGCAATAAGCTGGAATTTTCGTTTGGCGATGAATATAAGGACGGGCCGCTGACTCTGGGATTTCACCGCAAGGGAAGTTTTTACGATTTGGCAAATGCCTGCGACTGCCGGCTCGGAGATGCCGATGTTCGGGCGATTGCAACGGCAACATTACAGTTTGCACAGGAACAGAACATGACGTATTTTCATAGAATGCGGCATGAAGGATATTTGCGGCATTTGCTTGTCCGAAAAGCTGCGAACACAGGGGAAATACTGGTCGATTTGGTGACCACAACGCAGGAACAGCGGGATTTGTCCGACTGGGTGAAATGCCTGCGGGAATTGCCGCTTCAGGGAAACATATGCGGAATTTTGCATACGGAAAATGATTCCGTCGCAGACACGGTTGTAAACGAACATACGGATATTTTGTACGGCCGGGAGTATATCAACGAGACAATATTGGGACTTTCGTTCCGAATCAGTGCATTTTCCTTTTTCCAAACGAATTCAAAAGGGGCGGAGGTGCTGTATTCCAAGGTTCGTGACTTTGTCGGCGAGACAAGGGACAAAGTCATCTTCGATTTGTACAGCGGAACCGGAACCATCGGTCAGCTGCTGGCGCCGGTTGCCGATAAGGTAATCGGAATTGAAATTGTGGAAGAGGCTGTCGAAGCTGCCAGGGCCAATGCGACGCTGAACGGGTTGGCGAATTGCGAATTCATTGCCGGTGATGTATTGAAAATGATAGATACGGTAACCGATAAGCCGGACTTTATCGTCCTCGATCCACCTCGGGAAGGCATTCACCCGAAGGCTTTGGAAAAAATAATCGCGTACGGCGTGGACAGTCTGGTATATATTTCCTGCAAGCCGACTTCACTGGCAAATGATTTGCTTGCCCTTCAGGAAGCCGGATATCAAGCCATCAAAATTCAGCCGGTGGATTTATTTCCGCAGACTCCGCACGTGGAGAC
>JAZLJJ010000027.1:0-29939 GCA_045597325.1 Lachnospiraceae bacterium | reverse complement strand
ACACTGGTAAAAATCCCTGTTTTGGGTTAGAATAATTTCGTGTTATGTGGTTCATTGGTAAGACTATTATAACACAAAAGAGGCTACCTGGGTTCGCCCAGATAGCCTCTTTTTTTTCATGGGGTTATTTCACAGCCCCTTCTTTTATATACGCAAAAACACATCACCGGCAAATCTCTGATATGCGTGAATCCTGTCCCGGTACCCTCTGACAGATTACGCAACACCCCGTTTGAGACATCTCTGATATACGAACAAAGCATATCGCTTGCGATATGCTCGCGCCGCCTGTGCGTCGCGAAGCGACATTTTTCCCCTGCACAGGCGTGTGCATCCTCGCGGAGCGTTTTTTTATCTCATAGGACGAACTTTCCTATGAGATGAAAAAAGCCCGTCCGGTTCAATCTCCCGGGCGGGCTTTCGATATTCTGTTTGACATCCTTTCTGCACTGCCTTGCTCAATGTGCAACCGGATTATTGATTGTAAAATCTTTGCCTTTGATTGCTTTATCCACGTCGCTCTTAAAGATATTCCATGCATCCGCATCATTGACAAAGCAATGTGGACAATCAGCGCTTGTAATATCATAATGCCTTACAACATTTTCCGAAGTTAAATCAAACTTCTTACAAATCTCTGCGGTCAGAAGAACCAGACTTTCATATGTCGATTTGTTCATGGAACCATCTTCCGCTACGTTACAGAACTCAATGGAAATACAGGACTCATTATATGCCTTGGACGCATACGCCGCTTCATTGATGGGAATGCACTGAATGATACCGCCATCCAAATCAACGATAAAATGCATGCTCTCACGGTCTTTCTTGGTATCTCGGGTATCCTTCAGGCTTTCGTAATAATCCCTTCGTACCTTTGCCGGAACATTCGGTGTTCCGGAATAATGAATCACCACGTTCTTGACATCGTTCATTTTGCTGCCGCACCTGGAGTACTCATTTATCGTGAGCAGTTTTTCCTGAACCTTGACGTCTCCGACTTTTTTCAAAAGTCCGTCATCCGAACCTTTGAATATCCATGAGATTACCTTGCTGAGCAACAGAATAAGAAGGACAAACAATAAAATTGCTACGGCCAGTACCGCGTATCGCTTGAGCTTTTTTCTCCGCCTGCGCTTACGCTTCCATTCCGCCTTGGTCATAACCATAACTCTTGTAACCCCCTTTCCGAAAGCACCCCTTATCCGCAAAACGGTCTGCAAATGCAGGCCGTCTCACCGGATATCAACTTACTCATCTACACTATAGTTCGGAGCTTCCTTCGTGATATGAATATCATGAGGATGGCTTTCCTTCAGAGATGCTGCAGAAATCTTTACGAATCTTGCCGTTTCACGAAGCATCTGCAAATTCTTGGCACCGCAGTAACCCATTCCCGCACGAAGACCTCCGAGAAGCTGGAAGACGGTATCTTCTACAAGGCCCTTGTATGCAACACGACCTTCTACGCCTTCCGGAACCAGTTTCTTCGCATCCGACTGGAAATAACGGTCCTTGCTTCCGTTCTCCATTGCTGCGATAGAACCCATTCCGCGGTAAACCTTGTATTTTCTTCCCTGATACAATTCATACGATCCGGGGCTTTCCTCACATCCTGCAAAAATAGAACCCATCATGCAGACATTTGCGCCTGCCGCAAGAGCCTTCGTAACATCTCCGGAATATTTAATACCGCCATCGGCGATAATCGGAATATCATATTTCTTAGCAGCTTCATACGCATTCATAATCGCTGTAATCTGCGGAACACCGATACCGGCAACGATTCGGGTGGTACAAATGGAACCCGGTCCGATACCAACCTTAACACAATTGACACCGGCCTTAATCAAATCTTCGGTAGCCTCACCGGTTGCCACATTTCCTGCAATAATCTGAAGATTCGGATATGCATCGCGAACCATACGAACAACCTTCAATACATTTGCGGAATGACCGTGTGCCGTATCCACAACGATGGCATCAACTTTTGCCTTTACGAGAGCATCCACACGATCCAGAATATTAGCGGTCACACCGACTCCGGCAGCACACAGAAGACGTCCCTGGGAATCCTTTGCAGCCTGAGGATACTTGATTGCTTTCTCAATATCCTTAATGGTAATCAAGCCCTTCAGATTTCCGTCTTTATCTACAATCGGAAGTTTTTCCTTTCTTGCATCGGCAAGAATTTTCTTGGCCTCTTCCAGGGTAACTCCCTCATTTGCGGTAATCAGACCGTCTTTCGTCATGGATTCGCTGATTTTCTTGGAAAAATCGGTTTCAAATTTCAAATCACGGTTTGTGATAATACCAACCAGTTTGCGACCCTCGGTAATCGGAACACCGCTGATACGATATTTTGCCATCAAATCATTGGCATCCTGAAGAGTATGATTCGGGGAGAGGAAGAACGGATCACTGATAACACCGTTCTCCGAACGCTTTACCTTATCAACCTCATCTGCCTGTGCTTCTATTGACATATTCTTATGAATTACGCCGATACCGCCCTGTCTTGCCATCGCAATTGCCATACGATGCTCCGTAACGGTATCCATTCCGGCACTCATAAGCGGAATGTTCAGTTTGATGGAATGGGTAAGCTCGGTTCCAAGCTCTACCTGATTGGGAATCACCTCCGAATACGAAGGCACAAGCAGCACATCATCAAATGTAATGCCGTCTCCAATAATCGTTGCCATAGTCATCCTCCTTGTAAATGTGTAATGTATTGTAAGTTTTAAAACTCCTGAATCTTTCTGGGCGATTTACTCTTCATCAGGGAAAGCATTTCTCCGTTCGGTTCAAACAAAATCTTTTCCGTTCCCTTATCGCCTTTATTGATGATTGCGAAAATACGATGCTCCACATCGTGACTTGTCGAAGAAAAATCAATCGGTTTCAGATTCAAATGCTGATATCCGTCCAATGCATGAGAATTCTCCGGTGCCACAATTTCAACGGTATCCATATCAATTCTCTTGACATGCTTTCTCGCATTTCCGCCCATGATTTTATCAAAGTCCAATTGTCCGTCAACAAAAACATATTCATAAGTGACATCGAAACGCTGCCAAAGAATTGCAATAAACACATACAGATAAATCGCTGCCACCATCAGAATCAACCACTGCCCCAGTAACACTCCGGCCAAAAGCAATACAATTCCGAGGAGTACAAGGCACCCCTTTAAAAATGCATCCTTCAGGGACGGATTTTTTTTAACTACACACTCGCCGTAACAACCTTCTGCTCTCATACCAATACCTTTCTGCTTATCATTTCCCATATTTCCGTTCGGCAATTATTTTTTCTTTTCTTCCACAAAAGCCGAATTGGTTTTTTGTACTGCCCGCACCAGTGCATCCTGCGAATTTTTCCACGGAGCGTCGGCATTTCGATAATCGAACTTGTCTGTAAACCATTCCAAATCATCACGAACCCGTTTGAAATTTTCCAACATAATCCGTCCGGTCACGCGATCGAATTCGTCCAAATTCGAACCATTCAGATAATTCGGTGCCATCGCATGCAAATTGCCGTAATGTTTCATGCAGAATCCCTTGCATTTGGACACCTTGTCACGAAATGCGGAATCCGAATTGTACAGACTGAATATCGTAATCAAATACCGTTCGTATGTATTTTTCATACGGTTGCAGACATAGCAGGATGACTGCTGTTCCGCAAGATATTCCGCCATTGCGTCTCCGTCGGAATTTCTCTTAAACAGGCCCGCCGGTGCTCTCTTTTTTCCGGCCCGTTTTTCCATTTCTTTGTACTGACGGTCCATATACGTCAGCATCATCAGTCCCAAACCGAGTCGGTTCTGATTCTTGTACAGCATCGGTATATGTTCGGAACAAAAACCGACTTTATCGGTTTCCATCCGGACATCGTCCTCCATATAGCTGGCACCCATAACAAAATCAATGACATCGCCCTGAATCTTTCGATACATCGAGCATACCGGACATTCGGTATCCTCATCAAACGCATCATTAACGGGAATCGTATACAACTGTTCCTTCATGAATTCCTCCGATTATACAGGCTTATAACTGCTCTTCAGAGAACAAACGCGGTTAAATACGAGTTTCTCTTCGGTGCTGTCTTTGAAATCCACACAGAAATATCCGTTCCGCAGGAACTGGAAGCTGTCATATGCCTTGGCATTTGCAACCGAAGGCTCCACAAAGGCTTCCCGAACAATCAACGAGTTCGGATTGACGTTAACCTTTCCGGTTTCCTCGTCATATACGCCCTTTTCCTCATCAACAAGATTTTCATACAAACGAACCGTTACCGGAAGTGCCGTCTTCGCATATACCCAGTGAATGGTTCCTTTTACTTTACGGTCTGCGCATTCTCCGCCCTTGGTGGCCGGATCGTATGTACAGTGAACGCAGGTTACCGTTCCGTTTTCATCGGTATCATATCCGGTGCAGCGAACAAAATAAGCACCCATCAGGCGAACCTCATTGCCGGGGAACAGACGGAAGTACTTCTTCGGCGGCTCCACCATGAAATCGTCCCGTTCAATATACAGTTCCTTTCCAAACGAAACCTGTCTCGTTCCGAGATCCGGATTCTCCGGATTGTTGGCAACTTCTACCGATTCGGTCATATCCTCCGGATAGTTGTCAATCACAAGCTTAATCGGATCAACAGCAGCCATCACACGGCTTCTCTTCAGCTTCAGATCCTCACGGATACAATATTCAAGCATTGCATAATCCACGGATGAATTACCCTTGGAAACACCGCACAGTTCCATGAACAGTTTCAGGGATTCCGGTGTAAATCCGCGACGTCGAAGTGCCGCAATCGTAACCAGTCGGGGATCGTCCCAGCCATCTACCGTACCGTCCTCAACAAGCTTCTTGATATACCGTTTTCCGGTTACGACATTGGTCAGATACATCTTTGCAAATTCAATCTGCTTCGGAGATTCTTCCGGTTTCGTTTTGAATCCGCATTCGATAACAACCCAGTCATACAACGGTCTGTGATCTTCAAATTCCAACGTACAAATGGAATGGGTAATTCCTTCCAGAGCATCCTCAATCGGATGTGCAAAGTCATACATCGGATAAATACACCATTCGTCACCGGTATTGTGATGCGTCATATGCGCAACACGATAAATAACCGGATCTCTCATATTGATATTCGGCGATGCCATATCGATTTTGGCACGAAGAACTTTCGAACCGTCTTCGAATTCGCCGTTTTTCATACCTTCAAACAGACGCAGATTTTCTTCAATGCTGCGATCCCGATAAGGACTGTTCTTGCCCGGCTCGGTCAGGGTACCGCGATACTCGCGAATCTCCTCTGCCGTCAAATCACAGACAAATGCCTTTCCCTTCCGAATCAGACCGACAGCAGCTTCATACATCTGTCGGAAATAATTGGATGCAAAAAATAAACGGTCCTCAAAGTCAGCACCCAGCCAGCGCACATCCTTGGCAATTGACTCAACAAATTCCGTTTTCTCTTTCGTGGGATTGGTATCATCAAAACGCAGATTGAACTGACCGCCATACTTCTTTGCAAGACCGTAATTCAACAAAATTGATTTGGCGTGTCCGATATGCAGATAACCGTTTGGCTCCGGCGGAAATCGGGTAATGACATTTTTGCAGTTTCCTTCCGCAAGATCCTTTTCGATAATCATTTCAATAAAATTCTTGGAGACAGTTTCTTTATTCTCAGTGATTTCGATATTCGTATTCTCTTCCATTTTTGAGAGCCTCCTAAAAAACAACATTTTAGATATTTTATCACAAACACAACATAAAGAAAAGACGCAAATTGTAAAAAAAGAGTAAGATTTCTCGCCGTTTTTGTGGCTTGTTTCACAATTCCGGCAAAAGAAGAAACCTCTCTTCCGGTATGTCCGAAAGAGAGGGCTCCAAAATACTTTATTCGTTTAATTCCACAACCTTTTTCAATGCCATATACTCCAGCGTATTTCTCCGGATGCAGGGTTCCCCGTGCTGATAAATCAATTCGTCCAGATTATCAACGGAAAACGACGTATTGTGCAATACCCAGAGTTTCATATCCGTCTGTTCCGAGGTCAGTTTCTCCTTCTGCGCAATCGCCAGGAGAATCATTGTCAGCTTCACTTCCTCTTCCGCCATATCCCGAATCCACTGTTCATATTCGTCCTGTGTCATCTTGTACGACTCCCAAATCGTCGGAACCGTCGTGTCTCCGTACGCAACCTGATGCTGTTCGGACAAATACTCATATTCCGTTTCCAGTCGAAAATGAATCCGTTTAACAACCAGATTCAGATAATCTTTCGGAATCTGAACCTCGCAAAACCGAAGCAAATACTCCGTTGCCGTCTGACTTTTTGTATCATCGGATTTTTCATCATACAAATCATCCCGGCCCATATCCGGAATATTCCTGTAATCGACAAGTTTCACCGAATCGGACAGGGACACCCCCTTCACATACCCTTTCTTATCCAGTCCGGCAGAAAAATAATCCGAGTAATCATGGAATCCATCCGCCTCATACCGGGCAATTTGGGCAGCCTTTTCGTCATCTTTTCGGGTTTTCCATTGATGATAAATAATGAATCCGATTGTTAAAAGACCCATCACAAGCAGTATAATAATGGTAACCAGTAATGCTTTGCGATTTTCCCGCTCTGTTTTTCCCTTATTCACTTTTCCTTTTCGTTCGGAAACGCTGCTGCTCATGTCCGCCAATCTCCAATCTATCGATAACTTCTGTAAATATGATAGTACAAATCCGCCCGTCCCTCTTCCGAGGTCAGCAGTTTCAAATCCTGATACAGTTTTGTATCCTGTTTAATAAAATTCACAATTTCCGGATTATACTGCGTGCCGGCACCGTTTTCAAACTCGGCAATCACGGCTTCAAACGTCTTGCCCTTGGAATAATTCCGTCCGAAAACATCGGTTGCGGCATCCATGCAGTCACAAACCTTCAGCAAATCAATCAAAATGCGATACCGGCTCTTGCAATTATCAAAGAACATCGGATATCCGCTCTTTCCGTCATAACTTCTGTGATGACCGAGCGCAATTTCCGCACACGGACGCAAATGACGGTTTCTCATGAGAATCTCATAACTCCACTTCGGATGATATTTGATATACGAATATTCCATATCCGACAATCGGCGAATCTGTGTATTGACAATATTGGCAATCAGAATTTTACCGATATCATGGCATCTTGCGGAATTGTACATCAGTTTCATCAGAACCTCTTTCAATTCCGCCACCATATCTGCGGAATCCGTCTCCAAAACGTCAAAGAAAAGTTCCGGATGCGTATCAATCAGCCGTTCCAAAATCGTTGTCGACAATTTTGCCGTCATAACGGTATGAATCAGTGTCGACATCTGACGACTGATAATCATGCAGTCGATAAACTCAATTGCCATCTCGTCATCATCGATAAATCCGATCAGATCATACAGCAAATGATACAGTGACTGATCCAGATATTCCTTGCAGGTGCACTCTCTCGGTATGGTTTCAATATACGTTTTGACCTCATACAGAAGTTCGGCCTTCATCCGTTCCTTCTTCGCCGGCTCACAGGTAAATGATTCCAGCATTTCAAACATCGGTCTTGTTGTATATAAAATAACCGAGAACCGGCTGTCCTCCGGCTGATCATACCAGTTGGTATTGTTAAAATCGTATTCCTTTGTCACAGAACGACCGTACGACCGAAGCAGTGTAAACGTCTGTTCCGGTTTCAGCAAACCGGAATAGAACGCATATACGATATACCCGACATACACCTTCATGTCGCGTTCTTCCACCGGCAGTTTGGTCTGCTCGATAAACCCAATCGGATAGGCCGGTCCGATTGTTTCCTTCAACGCAGGATCCACGGTTTTCCAGTGCAATGCCGCCATGAACATAACGTCCGTTCCGACTTCCTGCAGCGGTTTTTCAATCATTTCCCATGCATCGTCATCAAAATATTCGCGACACCGGCGAATTCTTGACAACTTGTTAAAATACTCAATCAAATGATTAACATTCGGTTCAAAGCGGGAACTTTCCATTCGATACTGGCTTCTCAGCGTATCCAGCACCCCACGGACATCCTTTAAAAATGCCTCATCGTCATCCTGATGAATCTTTCGCAAATGATCGATTCGGTCCATATATCCGGAAACCCACTCCGCCTGTTCCATTGCCAGCTTCTGAAGATTTCCCTCTACGTTCAAAAATGCATTGTTGGAAAATGCACATCGGCAGGTTCTCTCATTAAACTCATCTCCCTGCTGATGAAAATAATCCCACAGTCGAACAAACATCTGTGATTCCAGCACGTCATCACACATGACATTCATAAAATAATCGTACGCCCCTTCGTACAGCTCGCCGGCTTTTTCATCATTCAGCGGCTCCTGTCCATACAAAATCGGATTGATGTAAGTATTCAGTTCATCTTCGGTCAATCGATAGTAATTACGGATGATTTCCGACTTGCGAATCATTTTTTCAGTCCACGTTTTTTTATCATCCGTATTCAGAAGATCCTGTTCGATCATATCAACTTCATTCAATCGTTTTTTGTAATCACGATATAATTCCGAAATCGAATCAACCATCCCATAACCTCCCACAACATTATTCTTCTCAATCATTTGCGATTCCGTCTCCGTCGAAACCGCTCCTCCGCAAGTCTTTCGACTCATAGGTTTACAGTTTCGATGTTCTCCGTCGAAACCGCTCTGCCGCAAGTCTTTCGAACCGTGGCAGATACCGTATTGTTCCGACATGTGCCGGTATTACTGTTTATGCTTATACATAATATTCATATCGTAAAACTTGGAATGCATTTCCAGCTGCTTCTTCATTTCATTATACCCAAACTGTTCCAAAACCGTCGGGGTATCCGAAAACAGGTTAACTCCGATTCCGAGCTTGTCACCGACAACCGTAAATCCCATCGCCGCCAGCGTCGTCGGATACATATCGAGCTGAGTGAACTCCCTCTTCTTGTTAAGCGTATACTCCGTTGCCGAATTCAAAATTGCCAGATAGCTCTTTCTCTGCATATTTCTTTTGTAACCGGACCGGGACGCAATGAATTCGGAATCCATTGTCGGGTGATCCCCAACCAATACAATTGTCGTATTTTCGTAAAACGGCTGTTCGGAAATCCACGTCACAAAATCCGACACCTGTTTGGATGAGCAGGCAATGACATTGCTGTACTGCTCCGAAAACTCATCTCCGCACAAACGGCATTTATATCCGTTGGTAAAATGAGTGTCCATTGTCATCATCGTCATACAGAACGGTTCGTTCTGCTCATACATACGGACAATTTCTTCCTTGGCATACGCAAACAGCTTTTCATCTTCAAATCCCCACCATTCTTTATAGCCCTCCGGCAGGGTACCGTTCTGCAAATAATAACTGTAATCACGGACATCATAATTTCCGTGAGTTCCGACATAAATATCACAACCGGAAAATTCAATCGAGGAATCAATCAGGAAGCAAAGCTGATATCCGTTCTTTCGCAACACCTCTCCGATTGTGTACAGACCGGGCAAAAATTCCTTATAATCCGCCTTCCCCATGGCATTCTGTGCAATCGGCAAAATGGCCGGTGTTCCGCTTGTCTGAGCAACCAGTGAACCCATCGTATAGGTCATACCTGTCATCATCAGCGCACCGTTCAGTTTGTCCGAGTCTGCCGGTGCAAAATCAATTCCGGATAACGCCAGTTCCGTCAGTTCCGGCATCAGATCCTTCTTGCTGATACCTCCGTGCTGAATATCGGAATAACCGATTTCCATCGATTCCAGATAAATATAAATCAAATTCCGTTTCTTCTCCGGTGCGATAATTTCCACCTGTTCCGGATCCACATAATATTCATCATAGAACGTAGAATTCGTCATTTGGCGGATAACATACTGCGGAAATTTCAAAAGCAGCAGAACCGTAATAATGACAACACCCATCAAAATACCTACAAGCAAACTGTAATGTTTTTGAAAAAATGTTATAAACTTTCCTTTGTCCTTCGTTCTTTCGCATTTCTTCAGCAGCCGCTCCAAAATCGTCATTTCACTTACGAGCATCAGTATTCCGCCAACCAGCATGCCGACAAACAGAGAATAAAAATTCGTTGCATCCGCACCGCCAAGCGGTACTTTCAGCTGAAATATCATGGCCGACATATCTACTGTATTAAAATAAATCAGCTTCCATCCGAATGCCACAATAACAATATTGATAATAAAAAAGAAAACTCCGGCAGCAACATTTTTACCGCTCAGTACCGAACGGATTCCTTGCTTTTTGGTTTGCCCGTTTGTTTCAACTGACTCATTTCCGACCTCCGGGCTATCGTTATTGTCGTTTCCCGGATTTGAGATAATAGTCTCTTTATTCTCTGGCTCATCCGATATAGCATTCAGATTTTCAGAGTTATTATCCTTTTCTTCGTACATGTTTAACACCTGACTTTCAACACTATGAAAGACCAGCATTTCATTGCTGGTCTTTCGGTATAATCATTCCATCATTTATCAAGGCCAAAGTCGGACAATCCGTCTTCGGAAAGCTGAATAATATTCCATCCGTCTTCCGTTTCGAAGAACAAATATGTATCCGAGAATCTTACGCACTTATCGGTGTCCTTTTTGTTTCTGTAACGACATACATTTTCTACAACATATGCATTCTTCAATGATACCTCTTTATCAAACTTCGTTTTGAACACTGACTTCAATTCTTTCAGATCTTTAACCTTGAACATCAGATGAGGAGTTTCCAAAATACCGATTTCCGTTCCCAACTCCTCGGTAACGTATTCATTATGATACGAATCCACATAATCCTGTGCGGTACTGCAGTTAAACTGACTCAAAATATAATCCAGTGCATACTCCGGATATGCCCGTTTCAATTTGGAAGCATCCTGATTGATAACCGCTCTGTCGGCAATAATCGCCAAATCTTTAAATGTCTTTTCTTCTTCATCACTCAACTGAGTGAAATCCAACAGATTGAAGTCAATACCCGGGATGTATTCCTTGATACCGTTCTTATCAAAAAATGTAAGGTATGCAATCAAACCACCGGCCAGGACAATAACTGTCAGCAAAATGCCGATGATAATTGCCGGTGCTTTGGACTTTTTCTTTTTAGGCTGCTTGGTCGGAATCTGCTGCCGATATACAGGCTGCGTCAACGGCTGATAAGCCGGCTGTTCCGGTTGCTGAAATACCGGCTGGCTCGGCTGCTGATATACCGGCTGACTCGGCTGCTGATATACCGGCTGTTCCGGTTGCTGATATACCGGCTGGCTCGGCTGTTGAAATACCGGCTGCTCCGGCTGCTGAAATACCGGCTGCTCCGCAACACTCTCTACCGTTTCCGTTACCGGTGCGGCAATCGTTTCTGCTGCCTCAACCGCAGGCTCCGCAACACTTTCTACTGCTTCCGTTACCGGTGCGGTAATCGCTTCTGCTGCCTCAATTGCAGGCTCCGCAACACTCTCTACCGCTTCCGTTACCGGTGCGGCAATCGTTTCTGCTGCCTCAACCGCAGACGCTGCAGCACTCTCTGTCATTTCCATAACAGACTCCGTCATATTATCCGCTGTTTCAAAAACAGGCATGGCAATGTTCTCTGCCACCTCTGAAACAGTTTCTGTAATATTGTTAACTGCATCCGCTGCCGGTTCGGCAACGGTATTTGCAGCAGAATTCCAAACATTTTCCATTTTTGCCCCGCATTCACTGCAAAACTTTGCTCCGGGAACAATTATTTTTCCACACTGATTGCAAAACATAACAGCCCTCTTTCTGCGTAATACGCTAAATCCAATAAACTAATAGATTGTCAATTATATTATATAGCAAATTTAAAAGTGTATCAAGTAGTTTCGAAAAATTCTTGCCCAATATCTCATATGAAACATACTTCACGTTGTTTCCTGTCGTAATTTCTTAACTATTGACGCAATTCAATAATCGGGGCGCCTTTTTTTCGGATATAATCTCCCGTAATCGTTACCGTTCCGATGGACGCATCCTTCGGAATCTCATACATAATATCCAACATAAATTCTTCGATAATGGACCGAAGCGCACGGGCTCCGGTATCTCTCGAAACGGCTTCCTCCGCAATAACATCCAGTGCGGAATCATCAAACCTCAACTGCACCTCATCCATTGCGAGCAACTTTTGATACTGCTTTAAAATGGCATTCTTCGGTTCGGTCAGGATTTTCTTCATCGCATCCTTATCCAGTCCCTTTAATGCAAATACCATCGGCAGACGTCCGATAAATTCCGGAATCATTCCGTATTCCCGCAAATCATCCATGGATGTTTGCGACAGAATTTCGGGGTCTTTATCGTACGTATCCTTCAAATTAGCATTAAAGCCCATGGTAAATGATTTCGTCAGTCTTGTCTTGACGATTTCTTCCAGTCCCGGGAACGCTCCTCCGCATATAAACAAAATGTTTTTTGTATTGATTGTCGTCTGCGGAACCATTGCATTCTTACTGGAAGCACCTACCGGCACTTCCACATCCGCACCTTCGAGCAGCTTCAACAGACCCTGCTGAACACTCTCTCCGCTGACATCCCTGCTGGTCGTATTTTTCTTTTTGGCAATTTTATCAATCTCATCAATAAATACAATTCCGTGTTCCGCGCGCTCCACATCATTGTCGGCATTTTGCAACAGCTTAGACAGCACACTTTCCACGTCATCTCCGATATATCCCGCCTCGGTCAGCGACGTGGCATCCGTAATGGCAAGCGGAACATTCAGAAGTCTTGCCAGCGTCTGTACCAAATATGTCTTGCCGCAACCGGTCGGTCCGATCATCAGCATGTTGGATTTTTCAATGGTAACTTCGTCTTTGAACGCCGGTTCATTCTGCCTGCGCACTCTCTTATAATGATTATACACCGCAACGCTGATAACCTTCTTGGCATATTCCTGTCCGATGACATAATCGTCCAATTTTGCCTTAATTTCGTGCGGTGCCGGCAAATTGGCAATATCCATCACATCGGGATTGACCTCAGCGGTCTCTTCCTGTGCTTTCTTCTTCGGTTTGATCTTGCGGTTTTCTCCCTGCATCATTTCCGGGAAAATGAAGCGGATATTTCCGAACGGAAACTCAAACGGACCGTTGCCGTTTTTTGTGTCTCCTTCTCCGTTATTCTTCGGCTGTTCTTCTTCCGTTCCCCCCGATTTTTCGGGTTCTTTTGTCGCATCTCCGTTCGTTGCATTAAACATCGAACCGAAACTGCCGAGGTTAAACGGCAACTTTCCGGATGCCCCAAACCGGTTCAGCATATTCTGCATACAATTTGTGCAAACCGTCATATTCGGCGGTACCGTTATCATTTTGCCGACTTCGTGTTCTGTCTTATGACACATCATGCAAATGTGTTCATAGTCATTTTTCTTATCATCCGTATCCGTACTCATAACATCCTTTCCGTCATTTCGCATGGCTCATCCGTTCCGGTTCTCCCGTATTCGCACATTTGCGCATTCCCGGCATCGCATCGCACGATTCCGTTTCCGCACACGGTTTTGTCACCGTTCCGTTTTGCTCCGCGAGTTTTTATCAATATGCATTTTTATTCACAAATCCCGTAAATATCGTCATCATCAAAATCTTGATATCCAGAATTATCGTCCAGTTTTCGATATAATACAAATCATACTCAATTCGCTTACTGATGGACGTATTTCCCCGCAAACCGTGCACCTGCGCCCATCCGGTAATTCCCGGACGCACCTGATGCTTAATCATGTATCGCGGAATTTCCTCTTTGAATTTTTCCACGAAAAACGGGCGTTCCGGCCGAGGCCCGATTAGGCTCATATCCCCCTTCAGCACGTTAAAAATCTGCGGCAGCTCGTCCAGACTGGTATGTCTGAGAAAACGTCCGATTTTGGTCACACGGGCATTCTCCGCATTGGACCATTCATTCCGGTCCTCGCCCCCTTTGGCTTCTTTCATACTGCAGAATTTGTACATATAGAACCGTTTGTTGTGAAGTCCGATTCGTTCCTGTTTGTAAATGATTTTACCGCCGGTCGATACCTTAATCGCAATGGCAATCACAATCATCGGAACCCCGAAAATGACAAGTGTCACAATGCCGCCGAGCAAATCGGAAATTCTCTTGATAATACGATTTCCGAAAAACGCAAGCGGAACCTTACGAATATTGATAATCGGCAATCCGTCGAAATCCTCCATTGCGGGAACCGTCGGAACTATATGATTATAATCGGGAATCATTTTCGTATGAGAACCGGACCGCTCACAGATTCCAACCACGCGGCGCAGCTTATAATAATCGTTGATACTCAGCGAAATGATGATTTCATCATATTGATGACGGGCCAAATGCTCCTGCAGATTGCTGATATTTCCGATCAGACGAATTCCCTTGTATTCAAATCCGTCCTCCAGTTCATCGTCGATAATACCGTGAATATCATATCCCCATTGCGGATTTGCATTGATTCGTTCGATATACCCTCTGGCAGCCGCACTGTAGCCGACGATTACGATATGCTTCAGATTTATTCCTTTTGCGTGAAGCTTTCGAAGAATCGCATCGAACAGTCTGCGGAATGTATATCCCATTGCCACATTTAACAGGAAGAAACAACCCAAAAACCAACGGGACAGGTTCACTTCCTTCAAAACGGTCAGAATCAGTGCGAAGAACAACAATCCGAAAATATTGGCTTCCGTAATCTTCCACAATGCAATCCGGGTATTGCGGGACAGCTGGTACAAACCCAATTTATTGTAAATAAAGAAATATCCGGGAACGATTGCAATCAAATATTTTGCGTACACCGATAAGGAGTAGAATTTTTCATTCTGCCCCAAAGCAAATACTCCGACATCGGCCAGCAGCTGAAATCGTATCAGATATGCCAGCAAATAGGAAGCAATAACGATACTGATGTCCGCAATAATGCAAATCATCGATAATGTACGCTGATTGTTGTTTGTCATAAATTCGCGCCTCACTACAAACTTCTCAATACATAATAATACTCTATTTTAAGCAAAAATTCAAGTCTTGCTTCCCGCGCGGCAAATTCATACCTTCCCACGCAATTATTCGTTGGATTTGTTTTCTGAAAATTCATCTGTGAAATAATTTCATTTTCTTTGTTTGCATTTCCGACGAAAGAACAAAAATACTACACAATTTTGACACATTCGTAGTGTATATTGACCATATCAGATTGAAGGGAGAGATTACGTTATGAAAGTCATTCGAAATATTTTCATTGTACTTGTCACGGTTGCTTTACTTGCCGGTGCCGGTCTTGGCGTCATGTACATATTTTCGGACCATGATTCCTCTCCGATTTCTACCCGTAAAGACGCAACTCAAACAGGGCAGCGGTCATCCGAAACCGGTCAGCCGTCTCCCACTCCCGGAATTACGTATTCCATTGAGGAAACAAAACGTGCACAGGCTCGTATGATTCCCAATAAGGATATCAGCGAGATTGCAAATGATGTTCTTCCGTCTGTTGTTCAGATTACCTCGAAGGTCCTTGTCCGCGATATGTTCGGATTCGGATATCAGGGCGAATCCCGCGGATCCGGAATCATCATTTCCGAAGACGAACACTGTGTTTATATTGCAACCAATAATCATGTTATTGAAAATGCCTCCGCTGTTTCCGTCATTCTTCCGGACAACACGGAAATCACAGCGGAAGTCAAAGGCACTTCCCCGTACGACGATCTTGCTATTTTGACGATTGAGGCTTCTGCCCTGTCAGAGGACACCAGAAAATCCTTTAAGGTTGCCAAACTGGCTGAGGAAAATGCCTATCGTGTCGGCGAAATGGTTCTTGCCGTAGGAAATGCCGAAGGATACGGAACCTCCGTTACCGTCGGATATATCAGTGCGGTTAACCGGGTTATTACCACCGAAGACGGCGTGAGCATGACCGTCATTCAGACCGATGCCGCCATCAATCCCGGAAACAGCGGCGGTGCCTTGGTTAACATCAACGGCGAAGTCATCGGAATCAATTCCGCAAAAGCCGTAGACGTGGATGTGGAAGGCATGGGATATGCCATTCCGATTGCCCAGGCCACTCCGATTCTGAACGAACTGAAAACCATCGAACAGTTTGATGCAAGCGAAGCCGGATGTCTCGGTGTTTATATTCTTCCCGTCACAGACGAAATGATTTCCTCCTTTGGCTGGCCGAGCGGCGTATATGTCAAAGAGGTTATTGATAATTCCGCAGCAAAACAGGCCGGTATTCTGGCCGGTGATATTATCACTGCGGTAAACGGTATGAAGGTTGCAACAACCGAACAGCTGACATCCCGAATCTCCTCCTACCGTGCCGGAACCACCGTGACACTTACGGTTTTCCGCAACAAGGACGGACAGCAGGTTTCTTTGGCTGTTGAAGTAACCCTTATGGATAAATCTTCCATGCCGGAGAATTAATTACGATTATTTTCTTTCCTTACACCACATTATTACATAATGCCCATGCAAATCACTTGCATGGGCATTACTGTTTTTCGGTATCTGTTTCTATTATTGATATCCGGTTTATCCGAAATTGTCCTTTTCTCCGAAGTTGTCCTTTTCTCCGAAATTGGCCGGTTTTTATCTTCTTTTCCCGGGACCGGTATCTCTGTTCTTCTGTTGTCCGGTTTCAAACTCTACTGAAAAAACACCTGACCGATTTTCCGATTCCATCCGGTTTTGTAAAATCCGTATTTTCTCATAATATGCATCCGTTTCAGCTTATTTTCAAACGGAAGCATCTCATACTCTTCCAAAATCGTCAGCTGCTCTTCGCTCATACGGTCCCGATAAATCGCGTCAAACTGCCCTGCCTGATCGTATGTCAGTTCCAATGCCATCCGAATCCGGTCTTTGTTGCGCATCATTTTCAGGCTTTCGTCAAGTCCGCGGAAATCCTTTGCACCTTCCACATTATCGGAATGCTGACGATATAAAACGGTCGGCATTTTCAAGAATCCGATTTTTCCGAAGCAGGAAGCCACCAGAGAAATCCACCAGTCATGCATAATATAGCATTCCGGCAACGGATTCAGCAGGTCTCTCAGGACCCTGTTAAATAACATCGTACAACCGGTTACGCAATTCTGCACCAGCTGCTTCTCAAAAGTTCGCTGACTTCCTTCCAGTTTCTGCATTTCCAAAAAAGACGGAGCAATCACATCCAGATTGCGGTCCGTAACAATCAGGTCGGAATGTACCAGCAGAGGGGTCTCGGTTCCGTACCGTTCTTCCATTTTCTTCATGGCACGGACAGAAGCTTCGATTTTATTCGGTCTCCACACATCGTCCTGATCGCAGAACATCACATAATCACCCTTTGACATCGCCAGCATCTGAAGGAAATTGGCGCCCGCACTTCCCGTATTGGTCTCATTTCGAACGCAGGTAATCAGCTCCGGATACGTGTCCGCAAAGGCTTTCGCGATTTCATATGTCGCATCCGTCGAGCAGTCGTCACAAATATACAAATGCCAATCCCGATTGCTCTGTTCGAGAATCGAATCAATTTGCTCGGTAATAAATTCTTCTCCGTTATATGCCGCCATCAAAATATCTATCATGACCGTAACTCCTTTTCACACAGATTGAATGCCGATGCAATGACCTTATCCATATCGTAATACCGATACTCTCCGAGGCGTCCGCCGAAAATGACCTTGTCTTCCTTCTCGGCCAGTTCCCGGTATTTTGCATACAGTGCATGATTATCATCATTGTTGACGGGATAATACGGCTCCTCGCCCGGCTTCCATTCTGCCGGATACTCTTTGGAAATGACCGTCTTTTCCTGCGTTCCGAACACAAAATGCTTGTGCTCGATGATTCGGGTGTACGGAACGCTTCGCTCGGTGTAATTGACAACGGCATTTCCCTGGAAATTATCCGTATCCAGAACCTCATGTTCAAACGTCACCTTCCGGTACTGCAGCGGTCCGTAACAATAATCAAAGAACTCATCCACCGCACCCGTATAAATAACCTTATCGGCAAGGCGGTTCCACTCGTCCCGGTTGCTCAGATAATCGGTCTCCAGGCGAACTTCCGTCCCTTCCAGCATTTTCTCCACCATTGCGGTATAGCCTTCCGCCGGAATTCCCTGATACCGGTCATTGAAATAATTATTGTTAAACGTAAACCGAAGAGGAAGCCGTTTGATGATAAATGCCGGTAACTCCTTGCAGTCGCGTCCCCACTGCTTCTCCGTATATCCTTTCACCAGCTTTTCGTATACATCCCGGCCGACGAGGCTCAGTGCCTGCTCTTCCAGATTCTTCGGCTCCGTAATCTGTTCCCGTTCAATCTGCTTTCGGATAATGTCCCGGGCTTCCTGCGGTGTCTTGATATTCCACATTTTGCTGAACGTATTCATATTAAACGGAAGGTTGTACAATTCCTCGCCGTACACGGCAACCGGGGAATTGACGTAATTATTGAAATCCGCAAACTGATTGACGAAATCCCAAATTTTCTTATCGGACGTATGGAAAATGTGTGCTCCGTACCAGTGTACCTGAATTCCTTCCACATCCTTGCAGTATGCGTTTCCGGCAATATGATCCCGTCTGTCGATAACAAGACAGGTCTTTCCGCATTTTCGTGCTTCATAGGCAAATGTTGCACCAAACAACCCTGCCCCCACAATCAAATAATCATACATAGTACTTCTCCGTTTCTTTTCTATTCTTCCGACGTTTCCGCCAAAATGGACAAGGTTCTCGGCAATGCCTTTGCCAGCGGATACAACGATTTCCAGCCGAGTGCTTTCAGTTTATCCGTCGACATGGTAGCACGGGTCGCTTTGGAATATCCGGCCGCTTCCGTGGCGTCGGGCATTTCAAATACAACATTGGTTCCCGCCCAGTCGGCGATGGTCTGTGCCAAATCGGCCAAACGAATATCCGATTCGTCGGAAACCACATTATAGGCCTCTCCGTCCTCTCCCTGCAGCATACAGAACAGAATCGCCGATACGGCGTCCGCCACATAAGAATAGGAATACAGCTGGGTTCCCGCACTTTTCAGGACGATATCCTCACCCTTCAGCCCTTTTCCGATCATTTGCGAAATCGCCTTGGTATCCGATGCCAGCATGGTCGGTCCGTACGTTCTCGACAGCCGCACGACAACCGAATCCAGTCCCTTTTCTCTTCGATATGCCTGACATAATGCTTCTCCGGTTCGCTTGCTCTCCGGATATCCGGCTCTCATGGTGTTGCAGTCAATATATCCGAGGTCCGTCTCGGAAAATGCATTCACCGTTCCCCGGTTTTCCCCGTAAATCTCGACCGAAGACAAAAAAACAAACCGTTTCGCGTCGCTTGCAACCGCCCAGTCCAGCAGATTTTTTGTTCCGATAACATTCGCCGTAATGGTTCCGATCGGTTCCTCCGCATATGCCCTCGGATGTGTTGTACTGGCAGCATGAATTACATAATCCGGTTCCGGCTCTTCCGTAATCGGATCGTTGACATCCTGTACGCACAATTCCACATTGGCGTCATCCATGTATTCCCGGAACCGGTGAACCAGCTTGTTTCTGCTTCGTCCCATCAAAATCAGAGTCACATCCTGATTGTGTCTGTGATTCCGTTCCATCAGCACATCCGCCAGAAAACTGCCGACCATTCCCGTTGCTCCGGACACGGCGACCGTCATATGGGTCAGTTTTTCCCATTCGTAGGGCAATTCCGAAATTCTCTGCACATCCGCCCGATACAGCTCATTTTCGTAAATATTCATACTCTCACTCCAGCATGTCGTTTTGTTCCGCCAACAGATATCCTTTAAAAATGTTCAAATCATTCTTATTGGTCAACTTAATATTGCGATCCGACCCTTTGGAAAAATGAAGGGTAACGCCGAGGTCCGCCATCATCGTATTCGTATACGAGGATGGTCCGATTCCGATTCCATCGGCAAATGCCTTTTGATAGCTTGCCGCCAGTTCCCCGTATCGATATGCCTGCGGTGTCATGACACGTCGCAGGGTTTCTCTCGGAATATACCGGTTCGTACATTCCCCGTCCTGCTCGTCCACAACGAAAATCTGTTCATTGTACGGAAGCGAAGACACCGCATTTCCGAACCGTTTGCAGGTTTCCACGGCATCGGTCAGCACCTCATCATCGACAAGCGGTCGTATTCCGTCGTGGATTACCACGATATCCGAATCGGAGCAGAACGGTTTCAGTCCATCCACTCCGTTTCGAATTGATTCCTGTGCCGATGCACCTCCGGGAACAATCTGCCGTACCTTATCCAAATGATACTCTGCCAGATATTCCTTCAGCTTATCCTGCCACCCGTCGATGCAAACAATCTCAATCCAATCAATCATCGGATGCTTTTGAAAGCTTTCGAGCGTATAGACAATAACCGGTTTGTCCAATACCGTCAGAAACTGCTTGGGAATATCACTTCCCATTCTCTGACCGCATCCTCCCGCTATAATGACTGCTACATTCATGCTTTGCATTCCTCTCTGAACAGCCCCTCAGCTGCCTCGTAATCTTCCGGTGTCGTTATTTTTTTGTTTTTCGGCGACCCCGGAACCGTATATACCGTCCGGTTTTGGCTGAGATACAATCCGCTGAGATCGGTTCGGAATGCCATCTCTTCCGGAGATACGGTACGGTACAATTCCAGCAGTTCCGTCAGTCTGACGGTTTGCGGGGTCTGTGCCTGAAACATCGTATTCCTGTCCGGAACAGCCTCTACCTGCTGTCCGTCGTTACACTGAATAATCGTATCCACAACCGAAATTGCCGTCGTTACTGCCGTCCATTCCGGGGACTTCCGTAATTTTTCGATTCCGTCCGAAATCATTTGCCGCGTTACAAACGGACGAACCGCATCATGGGTCACCAGAATCGTATCCGGCGATGCTTCCAGTTCTTCCGCCTTTTCACAAATGTGCAGCAGTGTCTCATTTCTGTCCGCACCTCCCGAAACAACAATCACCCGTTTCCGTTCTGCACTGTCAAGCGACCGGTCGAGCAGGTCTTCGGTATATGTCACATACTCCTGTGCGACTCCGAGAATAATTGTATCAATATCCGGATGTGACAGAAAACAGTCCACGGTTCGAAGCAATATGCATCGGTTTCCGAGCATCAGATACTGCTTGGGAACCGTCGTTCCCATTCTCGTTCCGGAACCTCCGGCAACTATCCCGGCAATTATCATTTTGATTCCTCCAGTATTTCCCGAAGCATCCGCTTCGTGTATCCGAATTTCATCGGGCAGGTGAAATTTCGTTCCAGAAAACAGCCCGCGCGAAGAATTCCGGTTTCCGAATCCCCAATCATTTTGCAGCATTCGTCCATGGTTTCGGCGATTCCGCCGTCAATGTCCTCAAAGGACATATAATAGCCCCGGTCGTACTGCATAAGCTCCGACGATGACGATTCGTGAAGATCCGGCGCATACAAAAGTAACGGTTTTCGCAACAGTGAATATTCCACGGCAAGGGACGAATAGTCGGTAATCAGCCAATCGGCAGCCACCATCAGTTCCTTGCTGTCCGGATACTCGGTTACGTTCAGAATGTGCGGATTCGAAGGCAGCGTCCGTTTCGGCAATGTCGGGTGAAAACGAACCAGCAGTCTCGCATCGTCTCCGACGGCCCGCAACAGTGCCTCTCCGTCAAAGGACTTCCAAACTGCCTCATTTTGCTCGGAACCGGTGCGCAACGTCGGCGCATATAAAATGATTCGCGTTCCCCGAAGCTCCGGATATGCCTGATATACCGCCTCTTTGGCCCGATTTTTCCGGTCTTCGTCAAAATAAAAATCCATCAGCGGAAGTCCGATCGGATGAATGTTTTCTTCTGCAATCCCCAACGCCCCGGCATAAATCGGCACGGCAAAATCGGCCGTTACCGGAAGATACGAAATGTTCCGGTTGCCCTTTTCAACCAGCTTCCGAACGGTTTCGCTCGGCTCCGTATCGAGTCCGAACCGTTTAAATGCTCCCGCCCCGTGCCAAAGTTGCACCAGTTTTGTCTTCTGTCGGACCGGTATATATGCAAGCGGAAGAAAATTATCATTTAAAAATACCGTTTCCGATGTCATCAGATGAAAATTGACACCGAATACGAATCGAAACAACCCGACAATCCGCTTTCCGAAACCGCCCTCCGGGTGCAGCAATTCCCGTTTGTTTCTGACAACGCAGTCTTTTTCCGGATATTCCGACTTCAGACAATCATATACATATCGGATATTTCCCTGAAAATGACAGTCATGCACCATAAACAAAAACACTTTGTTCTTCCTGATACGAAACGGTTTCATCAGCCACCCGATCAGACCGTACAGCCGATACGCTGTTGTTTTCATTCGTTCCGATCCTCCAATCTGTTAACAGCACAGAACATTGCCCGAATCGACGCTCTGGTGATATTGGAACTGATTCCGACACCGAAAGTCGTCCGACCGGTCAACTCATCTCTCATGCAAACATACGCAGCCGCTTGCGCTTCCGAACCGGAATTCAATGCATGCTCGCTGTAATCAAGCAGTTTCAAATTCAACCCCAGTTCCTTCTGAAGTCCCTTTTTAACGGCATCAATCGGTCCGTTTCCGTAGCTTTCCAGCTGACATTCCACACCGTTATACGTGTAAAACAGCGTCGCATAAGTGTTCTTGGCGGGATCCGATTCCACACGGTCGTCAATATTGCAACGCAGGAAATGAAGCGGTGATTTTTTCTCCAGATATTCCTTTCGGAACTCTTCATATATCGCTTCTTTGGCCAATTCGCCGCCCTGACGTTCCGCGCAAAGCTGAACATGACCTGCAAATTCCCGCTTCATATCGTTCGGAAGCCGGAATCCGTAATACTGTTCCAAAACATACGCAACGCCGCCCTTTCCAGACTGCGAATTGATTCTGACAACGGTCTCGTAGGTTCTTCCGATATCCTCCGGATCAATCAGCAGATACGGTACTCTCCACTCCGGAGAGCCGCTTTCTTTCATGGCATGAAAGCCTTTGCTAATGGCGTCCTGATGTCCGCCGGAAAATGCCGTAAAAGCAAATCGTCCCGCATACGGATGTCTCGGGGAAATCGGCATTTTCACAAGCTGTTCATAGGCATCTGCCAGAACCTGCACATTTCCGATTTCCAGTCCCGGGTCAATACCGACGGAAAATAAATTATATGCCAGAGTCAGTAAATCCATATTTCCGGTTCGCTCTCCGTTTCCGAACAGGGTTCCTTCCACCCGTTCGGCACCGGCCAGTAATGCCAGCTCCGTACTGGCAATTCCCGTTCCGCGATCATTGTGCGTATGCACACTGACCGTAACAAACTCACGAAATTCCAAACGGTCCGCAACCCATTCCACCTGATCGGCATACACATTCGGTGTATTCAGCTGCATGGTTTCCGGCAAATTGATAATGGCTCTTCGGGATTCGGACGGTTTCCATTGTCTCAAAACCTCGTTACAGATTTCGACCGCATAATCCGGCTCCGTTCCGCTGAAACTTTCCGGAGAATATTCCAACGTCAGTTTACCGTCAAAGGTCTTTTCCAGTTCGCAAATCTGCTGTACGGTCTCTGTCGGAATCTGTTTGATTTGCTCTTTCGTACCGTGAAATACAACGTCTCTCTGCAGCACAGAGGTCGGATTATATATGTGCAAAATGACATTCTTCAAGCCGCGAATTGCTTCAAAGGTTCTGACAATCTGTTCGGGCCGACACTGTGCCAATACCTGAACGGAAACGGTATCCGGCACACAATGTGTGTCCGCCAGGGTGCGGATAAAATCGAATTCAATCTGCGATGCTGCCGGGAACCCAACCTCGATTTCCCGAATTCCGATTTGGCACAAAAGTTCGAACAGCCGGAGTTTTTCATCCACTGTCATCGGTTCGACAAGAGCCTGATTTCCGTCTCTCAGATCCACACTGCACCAAATCGGTGCTTTTGTGATTTCCGCCGACGGCCACCGTCTGTTTTCATACTGCATCACCGGAAATTTCCGATATCGTTCCGCATTTTTCATCCTTCTACCTCTAAAAACCAATGAAGTGCTCTATACATCATCTATACAAAGCACTTCCTGGTTCTCTAAAATAAATTTTCAACACTGCTTCCGAGTTCCGTCAATTGCCCGAATCACGGCATTTCAAATCCGCAGCGGATTCCTTCGAGCAGTTTTTCCAATGCCTCGGTTTCCTGCTCACCGTCACAGACAATTTCGATTTCTTCGCCCTTTTTAACCTGTGCACTGAGGATTCCGAGCACACTTTTGGCATTGACATGATACTCTCTTACAACAAGGTACACCATGCACGGAAATGACAGCGCAATACTGCTCATTTTGCCGGACGGCTTAATGTGTAACCCTTTTTCATTAATAACAACTGCTTTTTCTGATACCATAACGACTCCTCCTGTTCCTCACACCACCACGTGTTTATTGTTGTACTATATTTATCGGCCGTATCATCAGATCGACCGTAAGCGCCTCTTCCATTCCGAAACTGTCCTCCACCACGGAATTTTCGGAATGAACGACGATTCCTTTCTTCGTTCCGAGCGACGTGAACTGTTTTCCGTCCAGATACAATTGCAGATTTTCCGCCGTCAATGTTTTCGCATTGTCATCCGATACATATAACGTCACATGAATTGTCTCTGCATCGAAAATCGCCTGCAACCCTTCATCTAAATCCGGTATTTGAATTGCCTCGGTTTTGACATCAAATTCCACTTTTTTCTTTTCCACAAATTCCACGGTTACCGTTACCGACTTGCTGTCGGCAAAATACAGACCGGACGGAAGGAAACTTTCGCTCAGTTCTACCGGCTGCTCTTCCTTCTCAACCTTGCCTTCCATTGTGGTAAAATTATCCGAAATATCAAGTTTTCCGACTCGATTCAGCAATTCCTCGGGGCCTGCAATTCGTATGTTACGACAGGTTATATTGCCGACATAGAATCCTTTTCCCGCCGATACCTTTTTGGCCAGTGCCGCCGTGTCCACTTCCACTTCCCGAATCGGAAGCAGCTGCAATTCCATCGAAACGGTCTGAATCTGAAGATTTACACCGGTAACTTCGGCACCGTTCTGATCAATGGGAATCAGCGTTGCTCTCGGATAACCGACCCGGATTCCGTTAGTCTCCGTCAGTTCGATTTTATTGACGTCGATAACGGCAATAACACTGACAACCGATTTGATTTTATTTTTCGGTCCCGAAACATTTTGCTGACTGACGCTTTTTTTGATGCAGTTCGCATAAAAATCATTCGGAACATTTTCCGTGCGTATTTCTACGTCAATTGTCTTGGACTCGTTGACTTCCAGTTTCCCACTCATCATTGTCAGCGAACGATACTGAATTTCCAAATCGTCCTCAACATCCTTCTGTTTTGCCTCGACATGCACCGGAAGTGCATACACATCGCTCCATTCCAGGAAGTTAATGTACGCTTTAAAATCCGATGCCGTCAATCGTTCGATCTTGGACCGCTTTCCTCGAATAATTATGGTTACAATTTCGGGCGATGCACACACGTATGTGTATTTTGCATCCGATATGCCGGTCGTATCTTTCCTGGAACTGTCCTTCAACAATTCCATTGCCTGCTCTTCGTTAATCCGCTCAATCGGAATCTCATCAATGGTCTTCGTAATGACGGGGTCATTCATGTTCATGATAATTCCCCAGAGAACAATTGCGATTACGACTGAAAGCAGCTTTAAGCCCAGATTGTTGCAAACCATTGATTTAAGCTTTTTTACCATGTTTGCTCGCTTCCTTTCTGGACTTTTTATTGGTAATCTCCGCTTTATTCTGAGCCAATGTCAGTCTGCTGCGAAGCAATTCCTCCGTGACATCCCTTGTCAGCATTCCTCTGGATGCGATTGCAATCTTACCGGTTTCCTCCGAAACAATTATCGTCAGACAATCCGACGCCTCACTGATTCCGACACCGGCACGATGTCTCGTTCCGAGTTCCTTGGACAAACTCATATTTTCCGAAACCGGAAGAATACAGGTTGCCGCTACGGCACGTCCGTCCCGAATAATAACCGCTCCGTCATGTAACGGCGTATTATGTTCAAACACATTAATCAGCAGTGCCGAACTGATTACGGAATCCAGCCGAATTCCGGTTTTAATATATTCCTCCAGCGATACACTCTGTTCAATGACAATCAACGCTCCGGTTTTCACCTTTGCCATTGCAATCGCAGCTTCGATAATTTCCTCTTTGGTTTCATCCGAAAACCGTTCCGTCGCACTTTTATCACCCCAGAACCTCACCTTTTTCTGACCAAGCTGTTCCAGTGCATTTCGGAGCTCCGGTTGGAAAATAATGAAAATGGCGATAATACCGACGCTGATGGCATTTTTGAAAATGAACAGCACGGCACTCAGTTCAAAGATATATGCGAGGAACCAGGTTGCCAGCAAAATACCGATTCCTTTTGCCAGATACCGGATTCGGGATTTTTTCGCCCAGTTAATCAGATAATAAACGGCAACCGCAAATATCAGTATTTCCAACACATCGATAAAGGTGATGTGAGGCAACGTAGCAACATTTAACTTATCTTTCAAAAAAGCGATAAAGGTCTTCATGCCTCATCACCCCCTTTCCAAAATTCTGTCATACGGGACATTATAAGTAATCTTCATCATCGTCATCAGACTTTGATTCCGCATTCTTCGATTCCGCAAACTTCGCCGACGCATTCTTCGATTCCGCAGACTTTGCCGACGCATTCTTCGATTCCGCAGACTTTGCGTCTCCGTCCTCAGCAAAATAATTGTGAATGACCTGTTCGTCATCATCGTCATCGTCAAAATCATCGTCATCCTCAAAATCGGAATCATTTCCCTTTGAGGTCGCATTGGCCTTGGCATTGGGCTTCGATACATTCTCCGCAGCGGCCTTGTTGCTGTAATCAATCAGGCCCATTGCTGCTTCCTCATATTCTTCGTCATCGTCATCTTCTTCATCGCGCCGACGCTTGATAACTTTCTTTTCCTTCTTCTTGGGTGCTCCTGCCTTCACCTTCGGAACAGCCTTTACGTAATAGTAGAAATCATCATCCTCAAATTCCACATGTTCCGCCGCAGAATACTGCAGTACCCTGTAGAAGAACAGGAACACAATGGTTACGGCCGCGCTGACCAGCGACATCATAATCATGGCCGGAATACTGATTCCCATATCGTATTTGATATCTCCGATAATATAACCGAGAATCATTGTAGCCGTACCTACCGCAACACTGATTTCAAAGGAATAATCCATATTCAGCCGGCTGATAAAATATACGACGACAATTACTACGGCAAAAATCAGCATCAAAACATACATGGACGGATTCTTTAACAGCGAACTGATTACGGTTCCGAGCAATTTCTGCGGATCCGAATCCAGCTGCAATGCAGACCATGTCTGGAAATTCTTTCGAATAAAGGAAATGGTGTAAAATGCGAATACACCGCAGCAAACCGGTACAATCGTCAGCAGGTTTCCGAACAGACCCATCAAAAGCGGCATAATATACGGTGTTCCGAATCCCTGTAAAACCGGTGTTGCAATCATTGCCGCATCATACTTCGGTGTAAACCGAAGGAAGAAACAATACGCAACCATGAACAGCAGAAATACAAGTGCCGCCATAATATATGATACCGACAAAATCTGCAGCGTAACATAAACCACAACCAGAAGCACTGTCAGGCTGGCCGGCAAAAATGCCGACAACGCGGCAAGCAGAAGGACAACGGCCGTGCTGGACAATGTTCCTTTGCTGTAATTCAATGCGTTTCTGATTCTGGAAAAAGCAACCAGCAACAGAACAAATTTCAATACCAAATTAACCCAAAAATCAAACTTCTGGTATAATTCCGTCAGTTTTGCGCGAATTTCAAAAACCCAAATCATGAGTTATTCCTCCCATTCATCTTCCATGTCCTTCATACGTTCTTCCTTCTCTTCCATTCGCCGAAGCCTTCCGAGAAGCTTGTAGTATTTGGCCAGGCGTTCATGCGATCTCATATATTTGATACGATACCCGCACCACGTGACTGCGACATAGACAACAATCAGAAGCAGATAAATCACGAGAATCCATTTTCCGATATACGCATAGTTCAGAATCAGTACCTTGTCCATCAGATAATCCATATTATACGCTATTACCATCGCCAATATGAAAATACATCCGAAGGTCACGGCCAAAACCGTTTTCAGAATCTGATAGCTCAAATAATCCGATTTAAAATAATTTGCCACCGACATATCTTCCTTGCCCTGTTTTTCTTCGTATACGGCAAGTTTCGTCATCAGCTTCACTTTGTCGTTGTTAATCATAAATAATGCCCTCCGGTTGTTCCAAATTTCCCCAAAAAAACAATTCATTTCTCTTAAAAAGCCGTCTTTTCGGTAATTCAGGCAACACTTTTCACAATTACTCATTATTATGAATATAATATCATACTTTTTGAAAAATAGCAACAAAAACGAAGGTCCATAGGCGTTATTTTCGCTTATGGACCTGCTCTTTTTGCTTATTCGGTTACGTTTTCGTTCGTATCATCCTTGACATAATACAAAATGCCGATCGTGTTGGGACCGCAGTGGCTGGAAATCACTCCGCCGGCATCCGTATCCAGAATTTCTTCAAAATAATTCAGACTTTCCAAAAACTTCTTTGCCTTCGTCCGGAGCTCTTCATCACAAATGGAATGGGTGATGAAGACTCTCTTCGGTTCTGCGGTCAGAAGTTCCTCTTTCAAATCACTCATATACCGTTCCATTGCCAAATTCATGTTGCCGCGGTATTTCTTATCCACTCCCATGGCACCGTTTTTCACGGCTATCATCGGATGAATCTTCAATGCGTTGGCAAATACGGCCGTGATGGATTTGCAGCGACCGCCCCGTGCCAGGTAAGTCAGCGTATCGACAATAAAGCTGGCGCGAACACGTCCTCTGGCATTTGTCAGACAGTCCGCGATTTCTTTGCCGGACAGTCCTTCTCTTGCCAGTTCTGCTGCTTTCATAACCTGAAGTCCGATTCCCGTGGACAAACTTGCGGAATCGACAATATATACTTTTTCGTAATCATTTTGCTCGGCAAACAGACGAACCACATTGCAGGTTGTGCTCATATCGGTGGAAATACCGATAAAGACGATTTCATCGCCCTCATCCATCATCGGACGCAGGCTTTGTTCCAAATGGTCAAAGGTAACCGCAGCCGTGCCCGGTGTGGTTTTGTTGGCATCCGCCCAACGAAAAATTTCCTCGGGAGTAATATCCTCTCCGTCGTAATAGCTCTTGCCATCCATTACAATGCAAAGCGGAACAATCGTAATATCATTATCGGCAATCAGTTGTGCCGATAAGTCACAGGTACTGTCGGCAACAATTCTTACTTTACTCATATCAGTCCTCCGATACTTTATTCAATGAACCTAATTATACTCCCAATGATACACAAATTCAATTTGCTTTATCGTTTTTTTAGAAAAATTATATTCGTGTTGCGAAGCAACTAACTTACGTACGGTCTCGTGGAACAAAGCATATCGCTTGCGATATGCTCGCGCCGCCTGTGCGTCGCGACGCGACATTTTTCCTCTGCACAGGCGTGTGCATCCTCGCGGAGCGTTTTTTTATCTCATAGGACGAACTTTCCTATGAGATGAAAAAAAGGGGCTGTGAAAAAATGTGAAAACATTTTTCGCAGCCCTTGATTTTGTTTATGGCTTTCTTTCACTTCATCTTTTTCGTTGATAAATGGGCACACTCCCCCCTACCCCATAGGATTCATCTGCAAATGCTC
>JAZLJJ010000026.1:0-1620 GCA_045597325.1 Lachnospiraceae bacterium | reverse complement strand
ACGAAGAACTTCATCAAACAGCAGATATTTGTATTTCATCCAGTTAATATCTTTCAGATCATCGTGCGTCAGTTCCTGTTTCTTGCTTCCGTCGGACTTCTCGGTGTCACCGTAATTTTTACCAAGTCCCGAATTCATAATCCCGAACGGGAGCATTGTGTCGGCATCAAATGCATTATAAGTTCCGCTCAATTCCACCCGGGCATTATCGCAATATGCGTGTGATCTGGCAATAAGTGCATAATCAGCCTGTATTCTGAGATTCAATGCACACAGATATATACCGCCCTCTGCATAACAGCCAAAGGAATCATATCCTTCCGATGCCTTACCACAAATATCCAGTTTCGTACCGCAATATTTTGAGGTTGAAAAATAATCGATTGCCATAATCTCTACCTGTTCATAGCTCAGAAGACCAACCAGGTCACCGTCATACTTCAAATCGATTACACTATCACCGGATAACACAATAATAAAATCATCATGCAAAACAATACCGGCATAAAGCTCGCTCTCCGGATCCACAACACCCTTTGTAATCGTTGCATTCTCCAGATACAATGCCGGCAGGCCAAAACCGCCCTCCATATCCACATATGCCCTACCGTCTCCGCAAACAACGGAAGGGGTCTTTTCCGACAGTTCCACTCCGTTTACCGAAACATTGTAATACTGCGGATTTTTGATTTTTACATAGGGACACTTCAACAACTCCTCTACTGTTTCGTAGTCCTGCAACGACTCTGCGTTCTCGCCGCCCTTCAGAATCGCTGTTTCGTCCATTACCAATTCGGAGAGAGCCTCATAATACAATGCTCCTTCCAGCGTACCGTAACGAAGTCCCAGGTTCTTGCAGCTGACTACGTTCATCGCATCATTTGCAATGACCGTCGTATTATCGATTATTAATGCTCCGCATGCCACGATTCCACAGGTGACAAACTGAGGGTTGCTAAATGTTGCGGTCATACTTCCGAAACCAACTATGGTCAATTCCGGACAGTCTGCATAAATTGCCGCAAACCCATGTTCCTCATCGTTCTCCAGCAAGAACTTGCAATCACCGTTCAAACGGATTTTTACCGGATACTCCGACTTAATATACAATGCAGCCTTAATGCCGACTACCTCGTCTACATCACAAGTTGAGTTAATGACCAGATCGTTCAGCCAAATCACACCGTCATTACTCGCAATCGCAATGGTTCCGCTTTGTCCGTTTGAATCAAATTCATGGCTTCCGAAACCCACAATTGTTTCGTCGTTCATCTTCACTGTCTGTTCCTCTGCCATTGCAGACATTGTTCCAAACAGAACAAACGTCGAGAGAAGCAACAGTAACAGTACAATTTTCTTCTTCATAAAATTCCTTTCCAAGCAGTTTTCTTCGCTTTTTGTAATTTTTCTCAACTATTATATCGTTATTGCATGCTTATTGCAATCGAATCCCTCTCTTTTTTGTAAATTTTCCATTCATTGGAAAATGACCGAAAATCCGATATTTCGATGGTTTCATTGCCAAAAATTCCGAGAACAAAGCATATCGCTTGCGATATGCTCGCGCCGCCTGTGCGTCGCGAAGCGACATTTTTCCTCTGCACAGGCGTGTGCATCCTC
>JAZLJJ010000025.1:0-29164 GCA_045597325.1 Lachnospiraceae bacterium | reverse complement strand
CCCTCAAGATAAGATATCCCTTGACATAAGTCAGAAAGACCCCTGAGAGACGATCAGGTTGATAGGTCGGGAGTGGAAGTATGGAAACATACGGAGCGGACCGATACTAATAGGTCGAGGGCTTGACCTCAGTTGTTGTTAACGTATCATCTTCTGCAAGATGACGGGAAGCATTGCCATTGAAAATCTGCTACGCAGAGGGCAATGCGCAGATCATCACCTGTTAAGGTGATGAGATATAATCGGTATGAATTTTTCAGGGTATACCTGACGGAGGCAAAGAAGAGACGGAAGTCTCTTTTTGGCATTTACCGACTAATCCTCGATAGCTCAGTCGGTAGAGCATCCGGCTGTTAACCGGAGTGTCGTAGGTTCGAGTCCTACTCGGGGAGCTAATGACTATGCAAATTCTGCATAGTCATTTTTTTCTATTTATCGGAAAGGAATCCCTCGATTACCGTATGGTAAACGGACAGGACGAATATGGACTGGAGTTTGAAATTTCTGATTGACAGTATTTTTCTGGGCTTTGGCTTGGCGATGGACGCATTTTCCGTATCGCTTGCCAACGGCCTGAATGAGCCCGGCATGAAGAAGGGCAAAATGTGCGGTATAGCGGGTGTGTTTGCCGGCTTTCAGGCAGCTATGCCAATGATCGGGTGGATTTGTATTCATACGATTGTCAAGTATTTTAAAGTATTTGAAAAACTTATTCCGTGGATTGCTCTGGCATTACTGCTGTATATCGGCGGCTCCATGCTGAAGGAAGGAATTCAGAACAAGGGAGAAGAAGAGAGCGGCAAACGAACCGGTTTTAAAGAATTGATGGTACAGGGCGTTGCAACGTCCATAGACGCATTATCGGTCGGATTTACCATTTCCGGTTATGGGGCAGCCATGGCATTCGTCTGTGCGCTGATTATTGCCGTTATAACATTTCTGATCTGTTATATCGGTTTAGTTATAGGGAAGCGGTTCGGAACGAAGCTGGGAGGCAAAGCGGAAATCGCCGGCGGCATCATTTTGATAGGTATTGGCTTGGAAATTTTCATAACCGGAGTGTTCTTTTAAAATGTCTGACAAATGCTTTGTTTTGGTCAAATTTTCCGGCTTTGAAAAAAAGTGAAAAAAATGCATTTTAGCTATTGACGTTTTGCACTTTTTCTATTATAATCATCACTGTTGCGGCTCCATGGTCAAGCGGTTAAGACATCGCCCTTTCACGGCGGTAACAGGGGTCCGAATCCCCTTGGAGTCATTGTACGAAAGTACGTAGTGCCGATGTGGCTCAATTGGCAGAGCAGCTGACTTGTAATCAGCAGGTTATCGGTTCGAGTCCGATCATCGGCTTGCAGGTTCTCCTGCCGCAACAAATGCGGACCATTAGCTCAGTTGGTTAGAGCAACCGGCTCATAACCGGTCGGTCCCGGGTTCGAGTCCCCGATGGTCCATACCTTGAGGGCCAACCCTCATACAATTTCATATGGCCCGGTGGCTCAGTTGGTTAGAGCGCCGCCCTGTCACGGCGGAGGTCATGGGTTCGAGCCCCATTCGGGTCGTAAAAGATTTCTTGACACAAGGAAATCTTTGTGAGATAATATTTTGTGTCAATTGCATATCCGGGGTCTTAGCTCAGCTGGGAGAGCATCTGCCTTACAAGCAGAGGGTCATAGGTTCGAGCCCTATAGGCCCCATTAATATTCTCTCGTATCGAAAGGTACGGGAGAATTATTAAAATAGTCGGCGTGGTGGAACTGGCAGACACACAGGACTTAAAATCCTGCGGGCTTAATCTCCCGTACGGGTTCGATTCCCGTCGCCGGCAATCATAAGAATTCAAGCGAATTGATACACATCAGTTCGCTTCTTTTTTATTTTGAAATGAATCCGTTGGACGTGGAAATGAACAGAATCGTATTTCGGTTTATTTTCAACGAAGAAAATGAAAAATATGAGCCGGAGGAATAGGAGAAAATATGTCTGAGGTAATTCAAAAGTTTTTTGATTATGTATCGTACAATACACAGTCGGATGATTATTCCGAAACCTTTCCGAGTACTGCGGTGCAGCATTTGCTTGCCGAACACCTGGAATCGGAACTTCGGGAGATGGGCGCGACCGGTGTTGTCAGAGATACAACATTTGGATATGTATACGCCGGAATTCCGGCCACACCGGGAATGGAACAGCGGAAGACACTCGGCTTTCTGGCGCATATGGATACGTCTCCGGAGGTGTTCGGGGAAAATGTTCACCCGCGGATCATTTCCGATTATGATGGAGGGGACATTTGCCTAAATGAAAATGTTCTTCTGAAGCCGGATGATTTTCCGGAGCTTAGGGAGTATGTCGGGAAATCTCTCATCGTGACGGACGGAACGACACTGCTCGGAGCGGACGATAAGGCCGGCATTGCGGAAATTATGACGATGGCACAGCGGCTTTTGGCTGATCCGACCATCGAGCACGGGCCGATTGCGATTGCATTTACACCGGATGAGGAAGTCGGCAGCGGCGTGGACCACATCGATTTGGCGGCATTTGGCGCGGATTACGCGTACACGGTGGACGGCGGTGCCATCGGAGAACTGGAATATGAGAATTTTAACGCGGCGTCGGCGGTGGTCACTGTGTGCGGTCGCAGCGTTCATCCGGGAGAAGCGAAGAATAAGATGCTCAATGCCGTGCGAATTGCGACCGAATTCGAGTCAATGCTTCCGGACAATCAGAAGCCGGAACGGACGGAAGGGTACGAGGGCTTCTTTCATTTGAGAACGTTGAACGGGGACATTGAGAAGGCAACAATGGAATATATCATCCGCGACCACGACAGAACGTTATTTGAAGAAAAGAAATGCCAAATGAACGCAATTGCGGAGAAACTGAATGCACAGTACGGAAGCGGTACGGTTTCGGTGGAACTCAAGGACCAGTATTACAATATGAGAGAAGTGATTGAGGACGGAAACATGTTCCTTGTGGAGAAGGCGAAAGCGGCGATGGAAAGCCTCGGAATTGTTCCGAAAATTCAGCCGATTCGCGGCGGCACCGATGGGGCGCGCCTGTCATTTATGGGCGTTCCGTGCCCGAACCTTTGCACCGGAGGACATAATTTCCACGGACGGTACGAGTATATTTGCGTCGAGTCCATGGAGGCTGTCGTCAATCTCTTGACAGAACTTGCCAAATGCGTGTAAATTGATAGCAGATGCGATGGAAAATGAAATGCTGCGGTAGTACCGGGCAGCATCGGTTGAAACCGAAAGCGGGCAAATGCAGCAGCGAGAATACGTCAGCAAAGAAATGCCGGCGAAAATAATTTCACAAGGAGGTTATCTATGGTTCAGCAAATTGTAAAAAATCCTCTGTTTCTGGCAATGAAATCGGAAGAGGCGACGGATTGCCCGGAAGACCGTAAAATCATTCAGGATTTGAAGGATACTTTAAAGGCAAACGGCGGCATTTGCGTCGGTATGGCTGCCAATATGATTGGGGAACGCAAACGCATTATTATCGTGACTATGGGCTTTTTCAATGTGCCGATGGTAAATCCGGTCATCGTGGAAAAAGAAGAACCGTACGAAACCTCGGAGGGATGTCTGTCGCTGACCGGAGTTCGTACCGTAAAACGGTACAATAAAATTACGGTCGAATATCTGGATGAGGAGTTTCGACCGAAGCGAACGGAATACACAGGGCATATTGCGCAGATTATTCAGCATGAATATGACCATACGCGCGGAATTGTAATCTGATTTTCAGACCATGCGCGCAGAATTGTAATCTGACAATCGGAGCAAAAGGAAACGGCAATGAAGGAAACATCATTATTGGACTATTTGAAACGGCAGACCGAGCTGCCGGAGAAACTCATTTTGAGTAATCCGCGCAAAGGTGTGACGCCGGAATACCGACGGGTGGTATATGTCAAAAAGAAAACCGGATATCAGCGGGAAGCCTATACGGAAAAACAGGTATTTCACAAAAATATGACCGGCACGGAAATGCCGGATGATGCGGAACGCATGTTTGTCGAATATCGTCAGTGCAATTTATTCTACACGGGTAGAACGACAGAGCTGAAATATTCAAAATCCGGGCAGCTGATGCTTTCGGAAACAAAGACCGGAACAGTGACGGCAACGGTGACGACGGAACATAACCGTGAAAAGAAATATTTGATTCCGGAAGGAACGGTATTGCCTGCACTGACGGATATGGGCATTTTCACGGCAGATGGCAAGGTTGTTGCCTCGATGTATGATAAGTTCCGCCAGATTAACAGGTTTGCGGAGCTGGTGGAGGACGCCATCGACTGCCTGCCGAAAAACCGACCGGTGTACATTTTGGATTTTGGCTGCGGCAAGTCGTATCTCACATTCATTTTGTATTATTATTTTACGGAAATAAAGCGGATGGACGTGCACATTACGGGGCTGGATTTGAAAGACGATGTCATCCGGCACTGCAATGAGGCGGCCAAACGGTACGGATATACCAATCTGAAATTTGAAATGGGCAATATCGACGGATATCGTACCGATGACCCGATTGACATGGTTGTGACGCTGCACGCCTGCGATGTGGCGACGGATTTTGCACTGTTTAATGCGATTCAGTGGAAAGCGTCGCTGATTCTGTCGGTTCCGTGCTGCCAGCATGAAATGAATCACGAAATGAAGGCCGACCGGCTGCCGATTGTCGGACGTTACGGAATTGTGAAGGAACGGATGGCGGCATTGATGACCGATGCGATTCGGGCCAATCTGCTGACGGCGTGCGGGTACAAAACGCAAATTCTGGAATTTGTGGATTTGTCGCATACACCGAAGAATCTTCTGATTCGCGCCAATCGGACGCTGCTTCCGAAGAGCACGAAAATGAAGGCGTTGCGGGAAGCGGAACAACTGATGAAAGAGTTCGGATACGAACAGAAATTATATGTAATGCTTCGGGAACAGGACCGGCTTCCGAAGGAATCCGAAAAAAAGCAGGAAAATCTCTAAAATAATGCTTGACAATCAGAACATCGGAAGGTACAATGTCTCTTGTCGTCAAGATGTGTGCGTGTAGCTCAGCTGGATAGAGCACTTGGCTACGGACCAAGGTGTCGGGAGTTCGAATCTTCTCACGCACGGAAAAAAGGGATCGCTTTTTAGCGGTCCCTTTGTTATTCACACGGCTGCGTAGGGGAATTGGTTGCTGCGCAACCCGCAGCCGGCGAAGCGAGTAGGCTGTTTCACGCCTACCCGATAATTACACACGGCCGCGCAAGGAAATTGGTTGCTGCGCAACCCGCAGCCGGCGAAGCGAGTAGGCTGTTTCACGCCTACCCGATAATTACACACGGCCGCGCAAGGAAATTGGTTGCTGCGCAAGGAAATTGGTTGCTGCGCAACCCGCAGCCGGCGAAACGAGTAGGCAGGTTCCCGTCTACCCGATAATTACACAAAGGAAACGGATATGGGATTGTATGAATTTATTGCCCCCTGTCATTTTGGACTGGAGGCTGTTTTGAAGCAGGAGATTCGAACTCTCGGCTATGAGATTGTAAAGGTCGAAGACGGCCGTATTACGTTCTCGGGGGATGAGACGGCATTTTGCCGGGCAAACATTTTTCTGAGAACGGCCGAACGCGTGTTGTGGAAGGTCGGCGAGTTTACGGCAACGACATTTGAACAGTTGTTTGAGGAAACCAGAAATCTGCCGTGGGAGGAAATCCTGCCGGCGGACGGAAAATTCTGGGTCACCAAAGCAACGTCCATCAAAAGTGCATTGTTCAGTACGTCCGATATTCAGTCCATTATGAAGAAGGCCGTTGTGGAACGAATGAAGGAACGGTATCGCATGTCGTGGTTCCCGGAAACGGGCAATGAATATCCGATTCGGGTATCCGCCATCAAAGATGTTTTCGTGGTCGGAATTGATACGTCGGGCGAATCCCTGCACAAGCGCGGATATCGAAAACTGGTCGGAAAAGCACCGATCAGCGAGACACTGGCGGCAGCACTCATTTCGCTGACACCATGGAGAGATGACCGGATTCTGGTGGATCCGTTTTGCGGTAGCGGCACCATCCCGATTGAGGCGGCGATGCTCGGAATGAATATGGCACCCGGTGCGATGCGGTCATTCCGGTGCGAAACCTATCGGGAACGGATTGACGAGACGCTCTGGAAGCAGGCACGGGAAGAGGCAAATGACGGAATCCGCAGGGATGTCCGCATGCAGATTCAGGGATTTGATATTGATAAGGATGCGATTTCCATTGCCCGCCAGAATGCGCAGGCGGCAGGAGTTGCGGACCGGATTCATTTTCAGGTGCGTGCGGTTAAGGAATTGCGCCATCCGAAGAAATATGGGTTCATCATCACCAATCCGCCGTACGGAGAGCGGTTGGAAGACAAGAAGGATTTGCCGGAACTGTACGGGCAAATCGGCGATGTCTATCGCGGGCTGGACTCGTGGTCGATGTATCTGATTACTTCGTATGAGGATGCCGAACGGTATTTGGGCCGATCTGCGGACAAGAACCGGAAGATTTATAACGGTATGATTAAGACGTATTTTTATCAGTTTATGGGTCCGAAGCCGCCGAAGCAAAGTCGGCCGGCCGAGAACGGGACCACGGAACAGTGAGGACGGGTATGGAAAAGCAGCAGATTATTTTCGCAACCGGAAATGCACATAAGGTTTTGGAAGTGAAGGCAATTCTCGGAAATGTATATGACATTGTGTCCATGAAGGAGGCCGGAATTTCCGCGGACATCGTGGAGGACGGAACGTCCTTTGAGGAAAATGCGTTAATCAAGGCAAGAACGGTCAGCCGCTTGTCGGGGAAAATGGCCATGGCCGATGATTCCGGGCTGGAAGTTGACTATATGGACAAAGCGCCGGGCATTTATTCGGCCCGATTCCTGGGAGAGGATACCGATTACAAAATTAAAAATCAGTATATCATTGACCAACTGAAGGATGCACGGCCGGAAGAGCGCACCGCCCGTTTTGTGTGTGCGATTGCCTGCGTATGGCCGGACGGTCGCGAGGACGTTGTGCGCGGTACGATTGAAGGTGAAATTGCCCATGCCGCAGCAGGCGAAAACGGTTTCGGATACGATCCGATTTTCCTGGTACCGGAACTCGGGGTTACAACGGCAGAGTTGCCTCCGGAGCAGAAAAATGCGATCAGCCATCGGGGAACCGCACTTCGCAAAATGAAAGAGCGGCTGGAACAGTTGGAAGCCGGAAACCCGGAAAAGCAGTAATTTCCAAGAAAATGAGGAAATGTATGAACTTGCCGGAAACCGGAAAAGCAGTTATTTCCGTAAAAATGAAAAAAGTTTAATAAACTTGTTGACATTTGATGCTGATGGTGATAATATAAATCTCGCGTCTGATACGGGGTGTGGCTCAGTTTGGCTAGAGCACCTGATTTGGGATCAGGAGGTCGCAGGTTCAAATCCTGTCACCCCGATCCAATTTCAAAAAGCCTCGTTTCTTTGCGGGTGTAGTTCAATGGTAGAACACTAGCCTTCCAAGCTAGACACGTGGGTTCGATTCCCATCACCCGCTTGTATACGAGCGGTGCATTTCTTCACTGCTCGTATGTTTTTTGTCAGAGGACAAAAAATGTGCTAGTAGCTCAGTTGGATAGAGCAACGGCCTTCTAAGCCGTGTGTCGGGGGTTCGAATCCCTTCTGGCACAATTCCGGTTCGGAAATCGGCTTCCAAAGAAGCCCCTAAATTTTATATGGTGGATATAGCGCAGTTGGTTAGCGCGCCAGGTTGTGGCTCTGGAGGCCTTGGGTTCGAATCCCAATATCCACCTTTGAGAAGCCTTTTGGAAATCAAAAGGCTTCTTGTTTCATAGTGGGCCATCGCCAAGCGGTAAGGCACAGGGTTTTGATCCCTGCAGTCGCTGGTTCGAATCCAGCTGGCCCAGCTAAAGTCTCAGCAGTGATGCTGACACTTTTTTCGTTATTTTGACCATGTCCAATAACGAAAAACGCTCCGCGGGATGCGCACGCTTTTGTAAAGGAAGCTTGTCGCCGGAGCGACGCATTTTTCTGAAAATGCAATAGAATTTATCGGTTTTACGCGATTTTTCGGAGAAACTCATTTTTCTAAAAAAAATAGTGAAATTCCCGAAAAAGTGTGATATGATATGCTTGTATGTAATTTTTATTTACATCACGGTGTACCGCGACAGCGGAATTTTTTTAAAGGAGAATAAAAATATGGGACTTATCAGTGCACTTATTGGTTCTACCAGTACAGTTTTGGCAGATCAGTGGAAGGAGTTCTTCTATTGTGATGCAATGCCGGCAGACGTTCTTGTTCGCAAAGGGGAAAAGAGAATAGGAAAGAAAAGCTCCAATACTAAGGGAAATGATAATATTATTTCGAACGGATCGGTTGTTGCGGTTGCAGACGGTCAGTGTATGATTATTGTTGAGCAGGGTAAAATTGTTGAGGTTTGCGCAGAGCCCGGTGAGTTCATTTATGATACTTCGACGGAGCCGAGCATTTTCTACGGCGGACTCGGCAAAGGTATTTTGAATACGTTTAAGCAGATTGGAAAGCGTTTTACGTTTGGCGGAGATGCCGGCAAAGATCAGAGAGTTTATTATTTCAATACGAAGGAATTGATTGACAATAAGTTCGGCACACAGAATCCGATTCCGTTCCGTGTTGTAGATTCCCGTATCGGTTTGGATATCGATGTTGATTTGCGTTGCAACGGTGTATATTCCTACCGTGTTGCAGACCCGTTGCTGTTCTATACGAACGTATGCGGAAATGTTGAATATGAATATAAGAGATCCGAACTGGATACTCAGTTGAAGACGGAATTTATCAGTGCATTACAGCCGGCTCTTGCAAAGATGTCCGAGTTGGAACTTCGTCCGAGTGCAATTCCCGCTCATGCGGAAGAACTCAGCCAGGCAATGAATGATGCATTGTCTCAGAAATGGATAACCATCCGCGGTCTTGCGGTTGTTAATGTTGCAATGAACCCGATTACGCTGTCTCCGGAAGATGCCGCTATGGTTAAGCAGGCTCAGCAGGCAGCAATGTATCGCGATCCTTCCATGGCAATGGCTGCAAGTATTGCCGCAACCAACGATGCAAAGCGTATGGCGGCTCAAAATGAAGGCGGTGCAATGAACGGTTTTATCGGTATGAATATGGTTCAGAATGTGGATAACGGAACCATTCAGACGCTGGCTGCGATGGCAGCACAGAAACAGGAAAAGGAAGCTGCGGCAGCTGCGGCAGCACCGGCAAATTCCTGGACCTGCGCATGCGGTGCGGTAAATACCGGAAAATTCTGTGCGGAATGCGGTGCTCCGAAGCCGGCTCCGGCAGGAACCTGGACCTGCACATGCGGTGCGGTAAATACCGGAAAGTTCTGCGCAGAGTGCGGTGCAAAGAAGCCTGCGGCGGCAGTATATAAGTGCAATAAGTGCGGTTGGGTACCGGAAGATCCGTCCAATCCGCCGAAATTCTGCCCGGAGTGCGGTGACATTTTCAATGAGGACGATCAGAACTAGGAGGGGCATTTATGGATGTTGAAGGCTACAAGTGTCTGTGTTGCGGGGCCCCGCTTTTGTGGGATGCGACCGAACAGATCATGAAGTGTACATCCTGCGACAACAAGTATTCGCTTGATACTTTGGATCAGGCAAAACGTGCGGATGAGGCGGCAGCAACACAAGCAGATCACTTCAACTGGGAAGATTATCATGTGGATAACCAGATTACCGAGGCGGTAGCATATACATGCCCGTCCTGCGGTGCGGATATTATCGTAGACGGTACCGTGGCAGCAGACCGTTGTCCGTATTGTGACAATGTGGCGATTATGCAGCCGCAGGTGACCGGAATGATTAAGCCGGATTGTATTATACCGTTTAAATTGACGAAGGATGAGGCCAAAGCACAGCTGCTGAGATTCTATGAAGGAAAAAAGCTTCTTCCGGACCGATTTACGTCACAAAACCATATGGATGAGATTACCGGTGTGTATGTACCGTTTTGGCTGTTTGACTGTGAAGCGGATATCAGTGCACAATACGATGCAACCAAAACGTCCGGTTGGACGTCAGCCGGGTATAACGTCACCAAAGTCGATCACTATCTGATTTCCAGACAGGGAAATCTGATGTTTGAAAAAGTGCCGGTGGACAGCTCCGTGAAAATGGACGATGCGTATATGGATGCCATTGAACCGTATGACTATTCGGCTCTTGTTCCGTTTGAACAGGCGTATTTGTCCGGTTACGTGGCAAATAAGCCGGACGTTGAAGTGAAGGATTGTTTTGGGCGTGCAAATGACCGAATTTCCAACAGTGCTGAGGAGGCATTGCGTGCCTCGGTATCAGGATATGGTTCGATAACAACCAAATCCAAGAGCATTTCGACCGGACGCAGTCAAATCAGATATGCATTGCTTCCCGTATGGCTTCTGACAACGAAATACGAAGGCAAGGTATATACATTTGCGATGAACGGTCAGACCGGTAAAATGGTCGGTGAACTTCCGGTTGATCAGAAGAAGTACAAACGGCGTAAATGGCTGTTGACAGGTATTATTTTGGCAATCGGAGTATTGATTACGGCATGTGTAGGAGGTTGGTTATGATGAAACGCAAACTCTTACTGATTGTATGTTGCATGGTACTTCTTGGCACGTTACTGTGCTCCGGGGCATTTGCCGACGAGGCGGAACGGGTATTCGACGAAGCCGGTATTTTGAGCGACAGCGATATCGATGAACTGCAAAATCGAATTGAGCGGTTCCGTTCGGATTATGATATCGACGTTGTAATCTGGACCGTAAATCAGGAAGGTTTATCGTATGATAGTTTAATGACCTATACCGATGACTGGTACGATGACGGAATTGATCACAGAGGATTCGGAGAAGACGGTTTGCTGGTGTTCCTGAATATGTGTGATGATGAGGACGGCCGTGATTACTGGCTTAACGGATGCGAAAAAGGAGCCACTCTGTTTGACACCTATTTCTTTGAATGTGTTGAGCACAAAACGAATTTTATATCCAATCTGAAGTCCGCTGATTATGCCGATGCATTTTTGGAAGTCATTGAATTGGCCGATGAATTTGCAAAGCAGGCGGAAACCGGAGAGCCGTACAGCGAAGATAATCCGTATAAGAAAAAGATGGGCGTCCTGGCGATGATTGTGACAACCGTGGTAGAATTCTTTGTATCACTGGGAATCGGAAGCGGATATGCCGGCTCACTTGCATCGAAGATGAACAATGCGATTCCAAAGCATGATGCCAAAGATTATATTGTAATGGATAAGAGCAATATAAATAATCTCGGCGAAACGTTTTTGTACTCCAATGTAACGCGTACAAAAATTGTGGAAAGTACCGGAAGTCGTTCCGGCGGTGGCGGAAGCAGTATTCATATGTCCAGTGGCGGACATTCACACAGCGGTGGTGGCGGACATTTCTAAAATACCACCAGACTACAATAGTAGAATAGATATCGGGCGTGATTTTATAACGAAATCACGTCCGTATTTTTTCATCTCATAGGAAAGTTCGTCCTATGAGATAAAAAAACGCTCCGCGAGGATGCACACGCCTGTGCAGAGGAAAAATGTCGCTTCACGACGCACAGGCGGCGCGGGCATATCGCAAGCGATATGCTTTGTTCTATCGGAAACGGTATCCGGTACGGTAAAAATGTTTCGGGAGAATGCCAAATGATTTGCAACGCAATTTTGTCGCCGGAGCAATGCAAAAGCGGCGTGTCCGGTCACGTGCGGCAGGGGTTCCCGGCAGATGTCGAAAATGTGTTAATATCGTGACATTTGCATGCAAATACTTGACTTTGACGGATATATCATATATCGTATATGATAGGTTGGTATTTAAAATTATTAAGTGTGAATAAAAATGCAGAAAGGGGATCTATATGAAATTTTGTAATCAATGCGGCACTCAATTGGATGACATTGTAAGATTCTGCAAGAATTGCGGAGCAATGCAGCCGATTTTGAATGAAGTAAAGGATGTTGTAACAGATGCAGTAGCGGAAACCGTGGCAGCAGCAACCGAGACGGCAGAAACAGCAGTTGAGACAACGACTGAAGCTGCAACCGAGACAGTAGCCGAGACGGCAGAAGCAGTTGCCGAGGCAGCAACCGAGACAGTAGCTGAGACGGTGGAAGCAGCAGTTGAGACGGCGACTGAAGCGGCAACCGAGACGGCAGCCGAGACGGTGGAAACAGCAGTTGAGACAACGACTGAGGCAGCAACCGAGACAGTAGCCGAGGCAGCAGAGGCAGTTGCTGAGGCAGCAACCGAAGCAGTAGCCGAGACAGCAGAAGCAGCGGAAGAAGTAAAGGATGCAGCAGAAACCGTGGAAGCAGCAGTTGAGACGGCGACTGAAGCGGCAACCGAAGCAGTAGCCGAGACAGCAGAAGCAGCAAAGGATGCGGCAGCAGAAAATGTTATTACGGAAACACCTGCGGCAAACGGAAATCTGGTTTATTGCAAGGAGTGCGGAACACCTTTGGAATGCACGATGAAGTTCTGTAAGAATTGCGGTGCTTTGTTGCCGGTTCTTCATACCGCCAATCAGGCGGATGCCAATAAACCGATTACTCCGATTATGCCGATTATGCCGATTATGCCGATTACACCGAATACTCCGAACGCAGTGAATCGTGTTGAAACACCCGTAAAACCGGTTCCTGAGAAGCCGAAGAAGAAATCCGGAAAACCCTTGATTTTCGGAATTGTTGCGGTTCTTTTGGTGGCACTTGGCGTGGGCGCATTTTTCCTGATTCGTGAAATGAAGAAAACAGAAACGATTGATGCGTCCAAACTGGTTACGGTTACCGGTTATGGCCCGAACGGGTTCGGTTCGGTTGCTGTAGTGCTGGCAGACAGCAAAGAAATGTCAGATTTGCTGAACGCACCGGATGATGCAAATCCGTATCCGGGATTGTGGAAATATTTGTATGAAATGACCAAGGAACGTCAGGAGCAGTACCCGGACGGAACGATTTCCTGGATTAAGCAGCATACGAGTGAGTATTTTGAGTCGTCCTCCGCATGGAAAGAGTTGAAAGGGGACAAACTGGATGAAGCGATTGATGAATTGATGGATTTGAAGATTTCCGTTAAGGATCCGAAAAACGGCCGGTATTCTGTCGGCGATGTTGTAACGATCGTTGTTGAGGCCGATGAGGACGATTTGAAGGACGCTCATTTGAAGTTAACAAATACCACTTTCGAGTACACATTGAAAGAGGAAGATTTTGCAGAATGTAACGAAATTAATCCGTTTGAAGGATTTGAGATAACCTGCGAAGGCTATGAAAATGCACCGAAGATTGAATATGATTTTAAAACCATTGATTCGAAAATCGCATCGCTCTTTGTTTATTCGGTGGATGCGGAATCGTTGAGAAATGCAAAGAAGAACGGCGACAAGGTCATTTTCAATGCGATGAATCCGGCGGATACGTCCAAGGGTTATTTCACACATTCGGATGGAGAAACTACCCGGTATTACAAGTATGATTCGGATAAATATCAGCTCACCTACGTTTGCAACGGCTTAAAGGAAGCGGTAGAGTATGATTTGTTTAAGAATATCCTGATTGTATATAACGGTGTCAGCCCGAAACTCAGTCCTTCGATAGATACATCCGGAATGGACGAGATTTGTCGGGAAAATGTATCGTACAAGATCAAGAAGAAGGATGAAAATGCGGACAGCAGTTACTGGTCTATCGGTGAGGAGTATGTGATTACCGCAACTGTATATGACGAGGATGTATTTACGGAAAACGGATATACGATTGATGCGACAAAACAGATTACGGGAACGATTCCGAGCAATTTGCCGCACATTCTCGGAAAGGCAGATGATTCTATCGAATTCGATCCGGAAGACGTGTTTAAATATGATTTCGAACAATTTGTCGGAACGGACGGATTACCGAATGTTCGTTTGACGGAAATGATAGTTGATTCGATTGATGACTTTGGTTTTGAAAAATCAGTCCTGTTCCTGTATACGCAAAACAATGAGGAAAACAATGTCCTGTGGAGTGTTGCCAAGGTGGACGTTACTCTGAAACTGACAACGGACGAATCCACCGAAGAGCATGAGTTCTTCTATGTGTACAAATATGAGAATGCTTATACCATGGATTGCGAGACAGTGGTATCACCCAAAGAGTGGCGTTTCCAAACTTACCGGACGTGGGAAGAGGTGGAAGCTGCAATTGAAGAGTTTGCAAATCAGGACGGCGTGGAAATGATTCCGCTGAATTCGTAATTGACTGCAGCTTTTCAGAGATCAAGCCCCGGGAGAATTTCCCTTCCCGGGGCTTTGTTGTGTGAAAATGCCTGCATCTCCCAAAACAAAGCTAAATGGCCGCAAACCAAGGCGGATTTCGATGAAATTTACGCAAAATCTTGCTTTTTTTACGAATTGTGTTATTATTTGAGAAATGTTTTATGGGGAAAATATCAGAAACAGAAACAGGAGGTCGGTTATGAGAAAAAAATTGTTGATGCTGATTGCTTGCCTGGTGATGGCCGGAGCAATCCAAATGGGTGCCGCATTTGGGTTGGAAACAATAACCAATGTGGAAATTTCGGACGATGGCGTGCTTACCTGCGACAGAGCTCAGAATCCAGCGACGTATTTGGTGCTGCAAGTGAAGATTGGGTACACAGCGGTAAATGTGGACGTCTTACAAAATCAAAAAACAGTCAGTGTTGATTTGGCAGGATTAGCTGCCAATTGGGGATATGCCAGCGGTGATTATGAGGTCGTTATTTTCTATCGAAAGACCAATTACTCTCATAACGAGTGGTCAGTCGTTTCTGAACCATATACGTTGACGTACCATCATACGGCAAAAATGGGCTCCACAACGGAAATATGGTTCGATTGTGCGACCGTGTGCTGGAATGAAGTTAAGAAGGCGGAGTATTACGAAGTATACTTGACGGATCCGAATACCGATACGAGAGTCTCGCCCATTTTTAAACTTCCGGCCAGCCGAACGAGTTGTGACATGTCCACACAGATGCAGGCCGGGAACAGATACAGGGCAGTCGTGAGGGCATTTGCCGAGGGGTATATCGATGGAGATCCGGAGACTTCCGGGACGTATAGTTATGTCGGACAGGGGACCATGAAAGGAGTCGAGTGGTATAATCAGGGACAGCTTCAATGGGAACAGTATCCCGGTGCGACTAAATATGTGCTTAAGTTCGGATATGATACCTATGAAACGACGGACACAAAGTATAACGTACTTACGAAAATGACTGAAAAAGAGTATCCCAGCGGAGATTATGAGCTTTCCATTTATGCGATGAGCGGTAAAAAGAATATTATTTCCAAGGTTACGAAGATAACGTATCAGCATATATCGCATAAGGTATTCTATGTGGATTTCGATGCCAACGGCGGAAGCGGGGTCATGAGAAGTGCTGTGGCGAAAAGTCCGTATGTCGTTCCGGGTTGCAGTTATCGTGCACCGGACGGCTGTGCCTTCAAGTACTGGAAACTGTCGGGACCGAATACCATCGTGTACCCCGGCAATTCGATAACGCTCGATAAAGATATTATTTTGGTGGCAGTATGGGAACAGGAACATCGATATACCTTGTCCTTTCAAATGAACGGACACGGGAAACAGATTGCTTCCAAAACGCTGCCGGAGAACGGATCCATTTCTCTTCCGACGAATCCGACAGAAGAAGGCTGGATTTTTGAGGGATGGTACACGGATGCGCCACTTACGACGCCCTTCCAATATGGAAGTATCAAGGCGAATATGACACTGTATGCCAAATGGACTGAGGATAAGGCGGTTGAAATCGAATCGCTGACCAATGCATGGTACGGGGTCACTCTGAAGTGGAAGCCGGTTGGCGGGTATTTCACGGTTGTGTATCGGAAAGCCCAAAATGAGTCGAATTGGACGGAACTGAGTACGACCGATACAAACGGATATTATGACAAAACCGCAAAAAACAATACGGTATATTCGTATGCACTGGCACTGAAGAAGAAGGACACCGGCGTCATATGCAAAAAGGGAAATGCCAAGAGCATTTTGTTTGTGACACCTCCGACAATCAGCTCCGTTGACAATGTCAGCGGCGGAGTTCAGGTGACATGGGCTGCGGTTGCGGGTGCGGACGGATACTATGTATATCGAAAAGATACACAGGCCGGTACATGGCACATGATTGGTTCCACGCAGAAAAATCTTTCGTTTACCGACAAAACGGTCGAGAGCGGAGTTGTTTATTATTACGCCATCAAGAGTTTTCAGAAAGACGGTGGCAAGACTGTTTACAGCGCATCCAGTTCGGCAAAGAATACAATTTATTTGAAAAATAATTTTATTTCCGCACTGTCGAATTCCAAGGCAGGCATTTTGAATGTGGAATTCAGCAAAACTCCGAACTGCACCGGATATGAAATCGTATACGGAACCAAATCGAATCTCAGTGACGGGATCACGGTTCCGGTGAAAATGGCAGCAGCTGTGAACAAGACGATTTCCGGTCTGAAGAAGGGCACCACATATTATGTTAAGGTTCGTGCCTATAAGACGATGGGCGGGTACACCTTCTACAGTAACTGGAGTGCAGTCAAGAGCCTGACCATGACAAAATAAACGGCTTGTCCGGAAGAACGGAATCGGGACGGGGCGTTTCCGACAGGAATTTGTTCCCGGCCGAAGAGGGCAGAAAATCAAATATAAAATTTCAGCCGGCATCCTGGTGCCGGCTGTTTTTGTCGTTATGATAGTTAAGGAAAATGCGGATAACAGGACTTGAACCTGCACGTCTGTTGACAATAGAACCTAAATCTATCGCGTCTGCCAGTTTCGCCATATCCGCATATGTCGGTGTGATAAAAAAACGGAAACCGACAACGGTTTGATTGTATCATCGGAACCGGACATTGTCAATGTCGGAAACAAGCCTGCGAAAACCGAATGCAGCAGGTGCCCCCCCGGCGACAATCGGAACCGTAGAACATCGACACAGCAGTTCGAAATCGAAGGGAAGTGTATTTTTTCGGCGGCACTTACCAGCCGGATGGAAAATACGGACAGTGCTTTTCGGAAAATGCGGCGCGGTAAATGACGAAACAGCCGCATTCCCGGCATAAGCCTCCCGACAATGACGAACACGCCTCACAAATCGCCAGCCGCTGTTCGTAAAGTGCAGAATCACACCGCTCGGACGGCTCGATGGCGAGGATATATTCCCGAAGCCGGTTTTGAACATCCTCTTCCCGAATCCCGGCAAGAAGGCATTTTCGACAGGGAATGCGGTAATCGGAGGAGAGCTGCCCCGACGCTTCGGAAGCAGCCGCCCCGTTCAAATTGTTTGGTTCAATAGAACTTGACATAACGGAAGAACCTCCCGATTATCATACAGTAAAGTATTATTTGGCAAATGCCGGTGTTGCGTCAGTGTACATCATTTTGGCAAATGCTGCGCCGGCATATTTATTTGGCAAATGCCGGTGTTGCACCGGAACTCATCATTTGGTAAACGTTAATGTTACGACGGAGCAGGGCGGAAGGGTAATGGTGCAGTTGTCCTGCTCGTCGAGTACGCAGTCAAGGAATGTGGTGTCGTGAACTTCATTTGGATTGTCAAAGGAGTTGAAGGCACGGACATCGTCGGTCAGAATCCGCCCGGTCCAGCAGTTGTAATGCTCGTCCAGCGTGGTGTTGAGGCGATATGTCTCGGTCAGACCGGCATTGACCAGAGTAACCGTCAGGGAATCGTCGCGAACGGAAGCGGACACGCTGAGCTCGGCAAAATCGCCGCCGTCATGCTTGACAAAGGAATCATCCAGAATTGTTTCTACAAGAGTAGAATCTTGATGCGCCTTGTACATGGAGAACACGTAGTAGGTCGGGGTCAGAATCATTTTCGGACCGTCCGTCAGCACTACGGACTGCAGAACATTGACAACCTGGGCAATGTTGGCCATCGGGATACGGTCTGCGTGCGCATTGAAAATGTTCAGGTTCAATGCGGCAACGATGGCGTCACGCATGGTGTTCTGCTGATATAGGAAACCGGGATTGGTTCCGGGCTCGACATCGTACCAGCAGCCCCATTCGTCAACGACCAGCCCGATTCGGTGGTCCTTGTCATATTTGTCCATAATCGCCAGGTGCCTGTCGATGATTCCGTCGATTCGCAGCGTATTGAAAATGGTGGAATAATAATCTTCGTTGGTGAAATCGGTTGCCGAGCCTTTGTGAGCCCAGTCGCCGCGCGGAATGGTATAGTAGTGAAGGCTGATTGCGTCGGTTAAGAACGGGTTCAGCATTTTCATCATAACTTCGGTCCAGTTGTAATCCTCGGCATTCGGTCCGCAGGCGATTCGGTACAGGCGGTTGTCGCCGTAGTTCTTGGCAAATGACGAAAACTGCCGGTACTGGCAGGCATAGTATTCCGGAGGCATATTGCCGCCGCAGCCCCAGTTTTCGTTTCCGATTCCCAGATATTTTAATTTCCAGGGATTCTCGCGGCCGTTTTGCTTTCGCAAATCGGTCATCGGGGAAACGTTTGAGGAAGTCATGTATTCAACCCATTCGGAGAGCTCCCGAACCGTGCCGCTGCCGACATTTCCGCAAATGTAGGGCTCACATCCGAGCTGGTCGCACAGCTCCAGAAATTCGTGGGTTCCGAAACTGTTGTCTTCGGTGACGCCGCCCCAGTTGGTGTTAATCATGGTTGCCCGGTTTTCCAGCGGGCCGATACCGTTTTTCCAGTGATATTCGTCGGCAAAACATCCGCCCGGCCAGCGCAATACCGGAATCCCCATTTCCTTCAGCGCCCCGACAACGTCATCCCGCATGCCGTTGTGGTTCGGAATGTTCTGATTGTCGCGAACGAAAATGCCGTTATAAATGCAACGTCCGAGATGCTCCGAAAAATGTCCGTAGATTTCTTTGCGGATAGTTGCCTTCTGATTCTTGGTATGAATTGCAAGTGTTTTTTGTATCATTTCCAATACCTCCTCCAAGAGTAATGTAATAGTTACAGAGTAGTCGAAACAGGAGAAAAATGCAAGGTATAATCTTGGTTACATGCGATGGAATTTCTTTCCCGGCGTTTCTTATCCGGTCCTCGAAAATAAGGTCCGAAAAATGATAAAAAATTTTGCAAAGCAGGCATTTATCATCGGGATAGATGCTTGCTTTTTATATGTCCGTATGCTACAATAATGGGTAACACTGGAATCATATAAGCAATTATGCTCAGTGGGAAAATGACAGGCACCGGGAGGAAAATTTATGGCAAAAATATACGTCCTTTTTGCGGACGGTACGGAAGAAATCGAAGGCTTGACGGTCGTTGACATTTTGCGGCGCGGCGGGCAGGAAACGATTACGGTTTCCGTGACCGGTAGGGAGCTGATTGAGGGCTCTCACAATATTCGGTTTTATACGGACCGGTTATTTGACGAAGAGGAACTGAAGGACGGTGATATGCTTGTCCTGCCCGGAGGAGGCAACGGGACGAAGGCTCTGGCGGCGCATGAGGGCGTTCGGAAGCTGCTGACGGCGTATTACGAGGCGGACAAATATATCGGTGCGATTTGTGCGGCCCCGAGCGTTTTGGGAGTGAACGGCCTGCTTAGGGGTAAGCGGGCGACCTGTTATCCCGGATTTGAAGAGAAACTGCTCGGAGCGGAGATTACCGGAGAGGCGGCTGTCATCGACGGGCGGATCATTACCGGAAAGGGTATGGGGGTATCCAGGGAATTTGCACTGGCGCTTCTTTCGGTGTTGGATGACGGAGAAGCGAAACGGGTTGCGGAGAGTATTCAGACAGCATAAGGGACAGAAGACATACGGAGGTTTACAGAATTATGGGAAGCATTGAAGAAGAAAAACAGAGAATACGGGAACTGGAACTGGAATTGGAACAGCAGCGGGCAAAATATCGCATTATTTCAGGTATGGTTCACTGCGGTTTGTGGGAATACAATATTGCTTCCGGCGAGCTGGAACAGAGCCGCAGCGTGGAAGGCATGGCATCCCGGGATGTTTTGAGAATTCCGTCCTTCCGAACGACGATGGAACAGAGCGGCCTGGTTGCGGAAGAAGACCGGGACATGTTTGAAGCACTGTGTGACAGTCTGGAACACGGCGACGAAGCATTTTCGTACGACATACGGGCGTATATTGATGAGAAGACCAGAATCTGGCTCCGTTACGAGGGCTATACGGTCTTTGACGATGACGGCCGTCCGCTCAAGGTAATCGGTCGTACGCTTAACGTGGATAAAGAGAAGAAGGCCGAGGCCGTTATCATTAAAGAGTCCGAAACCGATCCCGTAACCGGATTATATACTCAGGTGTCCATTCAGGAACGTCTGGAGGATATGATTAAGAAGAGTACGGACAACGAACGGTTTGCCCTGTTTGTTTTGAACATCGATGATTTTGACGGTATTACCAATACATGGGGCCATGCATACGGCGATTACGTTTTGGAGAAACTGTCCAAAGGCCTGCAGTCCATTTTCATGGATAATGATGCCATGGGCCACGGCGAAGATGACGAATTTATCCTGCTGAAGGTTGGCGTAAAGGGACCGGCGGACGTATATTCCATCGCCCGTGCCATCGCAAGGGCAGCGGAGCGGATCGAGCTGAAAAAGGAAAATAAACTCAGCGTCAGCCTCGGTGTGTCTATTTTCCCGCTGGACGGCAAAGATTACGGAAGCCTGTATCGGAAGGCCGTTATTGCACTGGAAGAAACCAGAAAAAATCCGAACGCCACCTGCACCATGTATGAGGATGCCCTGAGCGTTCATCAGCAGTATCATCCGAAGAAGGAGTCTGCTCAGCAACCGAAAACGGAGGCTCAGAAGGTCGTTCAGGCACAGCAGAGTTCGCAGTACGGACCGGTTGAGAAATATATCGTCAACAAAACATTTGACATGCTGGCCGGAAACGGAACCGGCGCGGAAGAGGTTGTACGCATTTTCGAAGAAATCGGTAAGTATTACAAATACCGCCGCATTTACACCATTCAGTACGATATCCGGAAGCAGCTGGCCAAGGTTCGGTATGACTGGGAAGCGGAGAAGAATACTTATTATACAACATTTGACAAGGTTGTACGGGAGAATTTCAAGGCCATTCGGTCCCGCTTTGAAAATGACCGGCTGTTTATGGCAGCCAATACCGCGCAGTTAGGTATTGCAATGCCGGCGGAAATTCAGGATTTGTACGGCAATTCGTCCCTGTTCCAGTACGTTATTATCGATAACGAAGAAACGTTCGCCTGCATTTGCTTTGAGAAAGAAGTCAACCAGGCGTGGGGCAAGGAAGAGCAGGATGTTCTGATTAATCTGTCCCGTCTGCTTGCGATTTATATTGAGCGTGCAAGAGCCAAGGAAATGCTGGCGGATGAGTTGAAATATACTCATGCCATTATCGAAAATCAGCAGATTACCAGCTATGCGGTTGTGCCGGAGACGATGGAACTGGTGTATGTCGGTGACTATACCGGACGTCAGTATCCGATGGCACATTCCGGCGAGCACTGCTATTCGGCAATTATGGGACGCAATTCCGTTTGCCCGAATTGTCCGGTTGCGGCACTGGGAGAAAAGGACAAGGTTCATACGTCCGAAACGTATTATACCAAGCAGAAGCGCTGGATCAGCACGACGGCGTCCCGAATCGAAGGGGAATACGGTGAGCCGCAGTGTCTGGTGTGCTGGTCGGATGTTACGGAATTCGTGGAGCGGGTTCGTTCCAAGGATGCACTGACCGGTCAGCTGACCGCAGAGAAATTCGAATACGAAGCAACCAAGAGAATTTCCGAGAAACCGCGTGCAAGCCGTTGCTTTGCATACTTCAGTTTCCCGCAATTCCATGATTTGAACGAAGTTTGGGGCTATCAGGTATGCAATGAAATGATGCGTGTATTTGCATCCTCGGTAGAATCCATGCTGAAAGACGACGAACTTCTGGCAAGAATCAGCGGTGCGGACTTCATCATGATGCTGGATTATGAAGACCGTGAGCGGACACAGGCCAGAATGGAAATGATTTTGCAGAATGCACATACGGCGGTTATTCGGATGTATCCGGATGTACAGCTGAACGTATGGTGCGGCATTTACCGCTTCCAGAATAAGGAAGATACCGTCTCCACCGCAATCGAGCGCGCCAACCGGGCACGGAAGGCGGTCGGCAGCATGAAGAATGCGGCAACGGTTGCGATTAATTACGACAGCGGTGATGTGGAGCATGTCAACAGCTTCCGGGCATTTGTGGAAAATGCAATGCACGAAGCGTTGACCAACAAGGAATTTAAGGTATTCTTCCAGCCGAAGCGCGATCCCGCAAACGGCAAGATTGTCGGGGCGGAGGCGTTGGTTCGCTGGATTACGGGAGAAGGCCAGGTAATTGAACCGGCATCCTTTATGCCGATTTTTGAAGAAAACGGATTTGTTACCGAATTGGATTATTATGTTCACAAAGAGACGTTCCGCCTGCTTCGCGAATGGCTGGAAAACGGTGTGAACCCGCCTGTGATTTCCCTCGGAAGTTCCTGGCAGTATATGTTCAGCGCCGATTTCGTCAATCGAATCAAATACCTGCTTCAGAGGTATAACATTCCGGCAGAGTTAATCGAAATCGTGATTCCGGACGGAATGAGCGAATCGAATTTCAATGCGGTTATGTCGGTTTTGCAGGAATTACAGAATATGGGCTTTGTTGTCGATATTGATATGTATCTGGCACGGTGTTCCGTGAAAACGATGCCGAAGGATTTGCCGGCAAGCTATATCAGGCAGAATCCGGAAGTCGCAAGACAGCTGGAAGCAATGGAACAGAAGCGACTGAATGCGCCGATGGCTCCGGAGGAGTTCACCAATTTGATTTTGTAGGAGCCGAGATATGAAATGGATTGTCGGATGTATTATGCTGGCAGTGCTCCTGACGGTGCTCGGGATTGTTCCGGTGAAACAGTTTTTATCGCTGGCACTGTGGGCCATTGACGGGCTGGCCGGTTTGTGCGTACTGTTTTTTCTGATTTCCGTCATTTTGATTCTGATTTCCAAACGACGGCAAGCGCGGTTTGTGCGTCTGGAGCGAAGGGACGGCGAAGCGTTGTATGCGATTTACGAATCCGACGGGGAAGAACTGAGAAACACATTTCCGACAAACCGCATTTTTCAAAAAAGGCTGTATCGGGACGGTGAGCGGACGATACGGGTGCTTCGTATGCGGAAGTCCGTGTGGGTATTCGACCGTGTCAGCCGGTTCATTTCCGTTGTCGGACTGGTTGCATTTTCCGCATTGACCGTAATCGTACTGGCCGTGCAAATGATGTAGAAGAAACGGGGCGGCCGGGAACGGAGAAAAAACGACGAACAAAATAAGCAAGGGCGAACGAGACAGTGACGAACGGGCGAAACAAAACCGGTATGGAAATGCGCAGGAAAATCTTATGCTTGATTTGCGCAGGATGTTGTGCTATAATCTAATCTCGTTGAATTCTGTAAACAAGTGTGTCGATTCCGGAAGGACGGAGTGTAAAGCATGATGTCCATGGGAGGAAAGAAGCACCAAAAATAAAGGAGGATACCGAACATGGGTTATCAGGTAGAAGATTTAGGAAAGAATATGGTAAAGCTTACCATCGATGTGGATGCAGAGAAGTTTGAGGATGCCATCAAGCAGGCATTCGAGAAGAATAAGAACAAGATCAGCATTCAGGGCTTCCGTAAGGGTAAGGCTCCTTACAACATGGTTATTAAGATGTACGGCAAGTCGATCTTCTTCGAGGAAGCAGCCAATATTGTGATTCCGGACGCATACGAAGATGCAGCAAAGAACTGCGGTTTTGAAATCGTTTCCAGACCGGAAATCGAAGCTGTTCAGTTGGAAGACGGAAAGCCGTTCATTTTCTCCGCAACCGTAGCAAAGAAGCCGGAGGTTACTCTCGGTCAGTACAAGGGTCTGGAGATTGAAAAGAAAGAAATTTCCGTAAGCGATGATGAGATTACGGAAGAACTCAAGAAAGAGCAGGAGAAGAACTCAAAGGAAATCAATATCGAAGACCGTGCAATCGAGATGGGTGATACCGCTACGATTGATTACGAAGGATTTGTTGACGGTGTTGCATTTGAAGGCGGCAAGGGCGAAGGATATCCGCTTGTTATCGGTTCCCAGAGCTTTATCCCCGGTTTTGAAGAGGGCCTGGTTGGCAAGAAACTCGGTGAAGAGTGCGATGTCAATGTAACCTTCCCGGAGGAATATCACGCAGCTGAACTGGCTGGAAAGCCGGCAGTATTTAAGTGCAAGATTAACAAGATTACGGCAAAGGAATTGCCGGCACTGGACGATGAGTTCGCTTCCGAGGTATCCGATTTCGATACGTTGGACGAGTACAAGGAAAGCATTAAGAAGAACCTGACTTCCAAGAAGGAAGCGGAAGCAAAGACCGAGAAGGAAGATGCATTGGTTAAGATGGTAATCGACAATGCAACGATGGAAGTTCCGGATGCTATGGTAGAGTCCACAAAGCGTCAGATGGCTGAGGATTTTGCATATCGTCTTCAGAGCCAGGGTCTGAATATTAATCAGTATTTCCAGTACACCGGTCTGAATGAGAAGACGTTCATTGAGCAGATGACTCCTCAGGCAAAGAACAGAATTAACACCAGACTTGTTCTGGAAGCTGTTGTTGCTGCAGAGAAGATTGAAGTATCCGACGAGGAACTGGATGCGGAGATGAAGAAGATGGCTGACCAGTATCAGATGGAAGTAGAGAAGATTAAGGAACTGATCGGTGAGGAAGAGAAGAAGCAGATGTCGATGGATCTCGCCGTACAGAAGGCCATTACTCTGATTGCTGATTCCGCTGTTGAAAAATAATTGGGATTTTTCGAGAAGGGTTCTTAATGGGACACATGATCGGTTATACTGATTATGTAGCAGAGAATAATTAGGTTATGCATTGTTGGCCCGATGAATTTACTCCATCGGGCCAACTTTAGAAAGAGAGGGATTTATGAGTTTAGTACCTTATGTCATTGAACAGTCGAGCCGCGGGGAACGGTCTTACGATATTTATTCCAGACTGTTAAAGGATCGAATCATTTTTCTTGGAGAAGAAGTCAATGAAGTAACGGCAAGCCTTGTTGTTGCGCAGCTTCTGTTCCTGGAGTCGGAAGATCCGAGCAAGGACATTTGCCTGTATATTAACAGCCCCGGCGGTTCCGTAACGGCCGGCATGGCAATTTATGATACGATGAAATATATCAAATGCGATGTATCCACGATTTGTATCGGAATGGCTGCCAGCATGGGCGCATTCCTGCTTGCGGGCGGTACCAAGGGAAAGAGATATGCTCTTCCGAATGCCGAAATCATGATTCATCAGCCTTTGGGCGGTGCTCAGGGTCAGGCAACGGAGATTGAGATTGCTGCAAAGCATATTCTTCAGACAAAGGAAAAATTAAACCGGATGCTCGCGGAGAACTGCGATAAGCCGTATGAGACGGTTGCGGCCGATACGGACCGTGATAACTGGATGACGGCGGAAGAAGCGATGAATTACGGCTTGATTGACAAGGTTATTGTCAGTCGATAGGAGGAAGGTTCATGGCAAAATCCGGAGTAAAGATAAGACAGTGCTCCTTCTGCGGACGTCAGGCAGAGCAGGTCAGCAAGCTGATTGCCAGCCCGAACAATGATGCATTTATCTGTGATTTCTGTATCGACCAGTGCATGGAATTGATATATGAGGACAACGAGATGCATGACGGTGCTGACCGGCGGAGTATTGCGGAAGGCGGGATTCATCTCGTTCCTCCGAAGCAGATGAAGGAGTTTCTGGATCAGTATGTGGTTGGACAGGACGAAGCGAAAATGATGCTTTCGGTGGCTGTGTACAATCATTACAAACGTATTCTGTATAAGGATACTACTGATGTAGAATTGCAGAAAAGCAATATCCTGATGATCGGACCGACAGGATCCGGCAAGACGTATTTGGCACAGAATCTGGCGAAGAATCTGAACGTTCCGTTTGCGATTGCAGATGCGACGACGTTGACCGAGGCCGGATATGTCGGCGAGGATGTTGAGAACATTTTGCTGAAACTGATTGTTGCGGCAGATTACGATATTGAACGGGCCGAACACGGAATCGTATATATCGACGAGATTGATAAGATTACGAAGAAGTCGGAAAATGTTTCCATTACAAGAGATGTATCCGGAGAGGGTGTTCAGCAGGCGCTGTTGAAGATTCTGGAAGGAACGGAAGCAAGTGTTCCGCCGCAGGGCGGAAGAAAGCACCCGCAGCAGGATATGTATCACATTGATACGACGGATATTCTGTTCATCTGCGGTGGTGCATTTGACGGATTGGAGAAGATTGTTGAGGCTCGTATCGGTCAGAAATCCATCGGCTTTGAGGCGGATGTGCAGGGCGGAAGAAAAGAGAATATCGGAGAATTGTTCCGACAGGCTCTGCCGCAGGATCTGGTTAAGTTCGGAATGATTCCGGAGTTCGTCGGACGAGTTCCGGTTACGGTAGCACTCGATATGCTTGATGAGGATGCTCTTATGAGAATACTGATTGAGCCGAAGAATGCTATTACGAAGCAGTATCATGAGATGTTCCGTCTGGACGGTGTAGAGCTTGAATTTGAGGATGAAGCAATCCGTACTATCGCTCATCGCAGTATCGAGCGAAAGACGGGAGCCAGAGGTCTTCGTGCCATTCTGGAGTCGATTATGCTGAATCCGATGTATGCAATTCCTTCCGAGGATGATGTGAAACGTTGCATTATTACAAAGGAAGCTGCTCTCGGGACAGAGGAACCGGTTCTGATTCGCTTGGATGAGAACGCGGAGAATAACACTACGAAGGAATAATTCAAAGAGTCTGCCTCAAAACGGCAGACTCTTTGCGACTATTGACATAGCGATTCTTGCTTGGTGAGGATGATAGAAGAAATGGATGATTTGGAACAGGACAAGTTTGATATCTACCCGTTGTTCGCATTGAACAATATGGTTGTATTTCCCGATATGATTATGCAGCTTGAGCTCTCGGACGGAAAGTCCGCAGAGGAGGCGCGAAATGCGCTTCGGGATAAGAACAGAGTGTTTATTGCTCTGCGCAGGGAAGCGGGAGACGAGCCGGTTCGCGAGGAAAATGTTTGCAAAGTCGGTACGATTGCCGAGATTACGCAGTTAATCCGTCTGCCCAATAATCAGACACGGGTGCTTGTACGCGGTTTGTTTCGCGGCAGAATCACAAAATGGATTGAGCAATCGAAAGAACCTCTTGTAGAGGTTGAAAAATTCCCGATGGATGAGGTCACGCTGAGCGTGATTGAGGGGGAAGCACTTTACCGTTCTCTGCATGACAATGTTGAGAGGTTTCTGAATGTAAGCCCGAAGCTTTCCGGTGAGGTAAAGGAAACGCTTCTTCGCATTACCGATTTGAAAACGCTCGTACGTCAGGCTATTATCCTTCTGCCGATTCCCGTCAAGCTTCGTCAGGATATTCTGGAAGCTCCGAATTCGATTGCGCAGTATCAGCGGGTTTCTTCCGTGCTGATTGGAGAACGTGAAATTCTGCGAATCCGGAACGAATTGGAATCCAAGGTTCAGCAGAGTATTGATAAGAACCAGAAGGATTATTTTCTGCGTGAACAGATGAAGGTTATTCGCAATGAACTCGGCGAGGGCGCAGAGGATGAATGCGAGGAATTCCTTCGCAAAACCGAGGAGCTTGAGGCGTCCGATGAGGTTAAGAAGGCAATTCAGAATGAAATCCGACGTTACCGGAATATCGGAAACAACAATTCCGAGGGGAACGTTATTCATAACTATATCGAAACCCTTCTCAGCTTGCCGTGGGATCATTCCGGTGAGGAGAGCATTGATATGAAGCATGCTTCCGAGATTCTGGAGAGAGACCACTACGGTCTTGAGAAGATTAAGGAAAGAATATTGGAATTTCTTGCCGTAAAGGCACGGGTGAAGGATGCGGAAACTCCGATTTTGTGTCTGGTCGGACCTCCCGGAACCGGTAAATCGTCTATCGCGAAGAGCATAGCCGAATCGATGAACCGCCAATACGTACGCGTGTGCCTGGGCGGTGTCAGCGACGAGGCGGAGATTCGCGGTCACAGACGTACCTACGTGGCGTCGATGCCCGGACGAATTATTCAGGGATTAAAGCAGGCCGGAGTGAATAACCCGCTTATGCTTCTGGATGAGGTTGATAAAATCGGCAGCGATTATAAGGGGGACCCTTCCGCGGCGCTTCTTGAGGTTCTGGACAGCGCGCAGAACAGCAGGTTTATCGACCACTTTGTCGAGCTGCCGACGGATCTCAGCAAGGTTGTATTCCTTGCTACGGCAAATACTACCGAAACAATTCCCAAACCCCTGCTTGACCGTATGGAGATTCTTGAGCTCAGCAGTTATACGGCGCAGGATAAGCTTCATATCGCTAAGGGATATCTGATTCCGAAGCAGATGAAGGCTCACGGATTGACGAAGAAGGATATTGCATTTGCCGATACCGCTGTGAACGATATGATTCAGCTTTATACAAGGGAAGCCGGTGTGCGAGAGCTTGAGAGAGTAATCGGTAAGGCCTGCAGAAAGGCTGTTCTGATGAAAGCGCAGAGCGGCGAAGAAGGAAAGACGGCAGTAAACCGGAAGAACCTGACGGAGTTCCTCGGTACGGCACGGTATCATAAACCTGACCGCATCAGGAAGCCGCAGGTCGGTATTGCGCGAGGACTGGCATGGACGTCGGTCGGCGGTACAACGTTAGAGATTGAAGTAAATACAATGAAGGGAAGCGGAAAGGTTGAAATGACCGGATTGATGGGCGAGGTCATGAAGGAATCCGCTTCAACCGGAATCAGTTATATCCGTTCCATTGCAGACAGCTATTCGGTTCCCGAGGATTATTTTGAAAAGCACGATATTCATATTCATATTCCGGAGGGAGCGGTTCCGAAGGACGGACCGAGTGCCGGAATTACGATGGTTACGGCAGTGCTTTCGGCAGTGACGGGAATCCCGGTGGATTCTGAGC
>JAZLJJ010000024.1:0-28177 GCA_045597325.1 Lachnospiraceae bacterium | reverse complement strand
ACGGTTTTTTATCTCATAGGAAAGTTCGTCCTATGAGATAAAAAAACGCTCCGCGAGGATGCACACGCCTGTGCAGAGGAAAACTGTCGCTTCGCGACGCACAGGCGGCGCGAGCATATCGCAAGCGATATGCTTTGTTTTTGGTGCATTACGCGATAGAAACTGTCCGTTTTGCTCCCAAAGCTACCGCAATACGATTCAGGGTATTATTTCCGATTCTTATCGCGAAGCTTGTCAATCAGCTTTGGAATACCGATTACCAACAGTGTGATGAAACCGCAGAGCAGGACACAGGAATAAAAGGAAATGGCCCGGCTCAGGAGTCCGAGGTTGCTTGCGGCCAGCTCGGCGTCCTCGGCAGAGAGACGGCCGGAGGTCATGTAATTGCTTAAGCAGTTGATCATCAGATATTCCGTGACACCCATTCCGCCGGGGATGGGAATATATGCGGCTCCGAGAACCACGTAGCTCTGGAGGGAAAAAACATCGACGATGTTGCGGGCACTTCCGCCGGTTGCCAGATACGTGAAAACCGTAACGGCAATTTGCGAGGAGCGCTGCAGTACGTTAAACAGAAGGGAAAGTGCGAACATTTTGTATTTGCCGCGGCTCATTTCCGCACACATGGTGTAGCTTTCCAGCGATTTGCGAAGCCGGCGTTCCTTCTTTTCGACATTTCGAACGAGATGAAGTCTGGCACCGAGGTGCAGGCATTTGCAGGCAAAGGAACAAAGCAGGTTGCCCTTCTTAATCAGCAGAAGAAATAACAGCGACAGGCCGATTTGCACTCCGATTCCGATGAGAATCAGAACCCGGGGAAATACATCGAAGGAGAAGAACAGGCCGGGTCGCACCAGGAAACACAACGCACCCAGAATTACGATGGAAACGGCATACATCATCAGGTTGATGAGCAGCGAAACGGTCGTTACCGAGCCGGGAATTTTGTCCCGCATCATCAGGTATGCGCTGGCGGGCTGGCCGCCGGTTGCAGACGGTGTAATTGCCGAAAAATAAATGTCGGCAACGGAATAGCCGGTGTTCTTCAGAAAGCCTTTTCGATAGCCGAGTCCGCGAAGAATCGTTTTCAGCGAAAGGGCTTCAAACAGGATAAATCCGAGCATTCCCACGAAGGCACAGCAGAGCCAGAATTTGTCGGAATTGCGGAGATAATCCATAAACTGTCCGAAGGAAAATTTCCGATTCTGAGAAATGATGGCGAAAATGCTGACAAGTGCGATTGTAAATGACAGCAGAATCCAAATGACGGTTTTGCCGGCAGTACTTTTTTTCGGTTCGGCAGGTTCGGTCGGCTTTGCGGGCGATGCCGGAGTCGGCTCGGGTCCTGCGGAACGCATGTCACCGGCAGGTTCGGACGGTTCGGACGCCGTAACAACGGTGTCCGGAGCGGTCAGACGGCTGTCGGAGTCGGTAAATTGATTACTATTCATTTTTTCCCCTATTAATTCTTACATGATACATAGCCGGCCGTGGCATTGCTGCGTACGGTGTGGCTGTTGCCGGCCGTGGCATTGCTGCGTACGGCACGAATATTGCTGACCGCAGCAGACAGCTGCATACGGTGCAAATGCTTGTGTCCGGACGACGGTCCGGGCAATCCGCGTACGGCGTTTAGTCAACGCGGAATTCGGCGAGCTTCAGGCCCTTATTTCGCTCAAGAACCATGCCGACGGACCAGGAATTGACGAAAATCAAAAGCGGATTGTCCTTCATATCCTTGATTCGCTTCATGTCGCTTGTGCCGACAATCTTGTCGACAGGGCATTCATCCGGATTTACAACCCAGCGGATGTGCTCGTACGGCAACGGTTCCAGCTTGATTTCTACGTTGTATTCACTCTGAAGACGGAACTGCAGTACGTCAAACTGCAGGGTACCGACAACGCCGACGATGATTTCTTCCATACCGGTGTTGAATTCCTGGAAAATCTGGATGGCACCTTCCTGTGCAATCTGGGTGACACCCTTCATAAACTGCTTCCGTTTCATCGTGTCCATTTGGCGTACGCGGGCAAAATGCTCGGGCGCAAATGTCGGAATTCCTTCAAAGCGGAATTTCTTGCCGGACAGACAGAGGGTATCACCGATGGCAAAAATGCCCGGGTCAAAGACACCGATAATATCGCCGGCATAGGCTTCTTCCACAATGTGACGCTCGTCGGCCATCATTTGCGTCGATTGCGAAATTTTGACTTTCTTATTGCCCTGCACATGGTTGACTTCCATGCCGGGCGTGTAGCGGCCGGAGCAGATTCGCATAAATGCGATACGGTCACGGTGCGCTTTGTTCATATTTGCCTGAATTTTGAAGACAAATGCGGAGAACTCTTCCGTAAACGGATCTACGGTGCCCTGGTCGGACGTTCTCGGAAGCGGCGATGACGTCATGGTAAGGAAATGCTTCAGGAACGTTTCGACACCGAAGTTTGTGAGTGCCGACCCGAAAAATACGGGTGACAGCTCGCCGGCATTGACAAGCTCCTGATCAAATTCCGCATTGGCGCCGTCGAGCAGCTCGACATCCTCCTGCAGTCTGTCAAAGAAATCAAATCCGATGCGATCCTTGAGGGCAGGGTCGTCGGAATGCATATATTCGGTTGCGACTTCCTTCTGGCCGTTCATGGCAGCCGTGAAGAGGGCAACTTCGCGAGTGTTGCGGTCGTATACGCCTTTGAAACTCTTGCCGGAACCGATCGGCCAGTTAACCGGACACGTAGCGATTCCGAGCACGCTTTCGATTTCGCTCATCAGTTCGTACGGATCATTGGCCTCGCGGTCCATTTTGTTGATGAAGGTGAAAATCGGAATATGGCGCATAACGCAGACCTTGAAGAGCTTGATGGTCTGGCGCTCAACACCCTTGGAAGCATCGATTACCATGACCGCGGAATCGGCCGCCATCAGGGTACGGTAGGTATCCTCGGAGAAATCCTCATGGCCGGGCGTGTCAAGAATATTGATGCAATAATTGTCATAGTTAAACTGAAGAACGGAGGACGTCACACTGATACCACGTTCCTTATCGATTTCCATCCAGTCGGATACCGCATGACGTGCGGTCTTGCGGCCCTTTACGGAGCCGGCCAGATTAATGGCACCGCCGTACAGCAGGAATTTTTCGGTCAAAGTGGTCTTACCTGCATCGGGGTGGGAAATAATCGCAAAGGTCCTGCGCTTCTTGATTTCATTTTCAAAATTAGGCATACGTTCCTCCATATATAAGGTTCCGTGAAAATACAATAGAAAGGTCCGATTTTCGGACACACCGAATTATAGTTTACATCATTTGGCAAAGGATTGCAAGAAAAAGAAAAAGTACGCAGGAAAATGAAACCGCATCGGCGCGGGAGCCCGGCGCCGGTTTATTCGCCGAGCTTCCAAACGGAAATACCGTGACAGCCGGATTCCGTGGGGGTGCCGAGCATACGCTGGATTTCCGACGGCTCGGACGGTACGGCGTCGGCTGCGGCCGCACCCCGGTAAACAAGGCTGAGAGGGGCGGTGTCCGAGGATTTGGCGGGCGAATCGGCGAGGAACAGGCGGATGAGCAGGGAATCGGCGATGGATTCGTTGCAGACAAGCGCACTGTAGCGCCCGTTTTCTTCCAGCACGAAAACCGCATAGCCGGAATCTCCGATCGTCTTTTCCCCGGTTACGGTGCCGCCGGAAAGGTAATGCACGGAACTCATAAATCCGTTATCCAGAGAGGCGTTCACGGAGCCGTCCGGCATTTTGTGAAGACGCACGACAAGCGTTTCGTTGTCGGCTAACGGCAGTTCGGTAAATTCCTCATTGAGCGTGACAGAAGCTTCGGACATATAGACACAGGCCCTCTGAATCTGCTTAAAATCCCAGAATCCGTAATCACTGATGACCGCGGCAACGCGCATCATATAGTCGGATACGACAATATATACGGGAACGCGTTCGGACGGATGGGACAGAGCGACAACCGAAGCGGCATCGGCTTCCGTCAGACCGCAGGAGTCCGTCAGCTCCCGGACGGCATCTTCCGGTGTCATCGTCAGTGTCCGAAGAAGGGCTTCGGTGGCAGCAGGGGTGTCTCCGGTCAGTGCCTGAAGCTTGTGCGCCGCATCCAGACCGTGCGCCTGCAGCATTTGATAAATGCCGAGTGTCAAATCCGGATTGTCCGAGGTCAGCGCCTTGCCGAGAAAATAATTCCATTCGCTGTGGAAGGTTCCGCCGTCTCCGAGAGTGCGGCGACGTCCTTCATATTGAAAATAATATCCGTAATCCCACCAGGAACCGATTACGGCGTCGGATTCGGTATGGTCATCCAAATACCGGCAGGCCATGTAAAGCGTGTCGGTTGTTGACGGGGTGGCGGAGACTGCCTGTCCGCAGCAGCCGCAACAGGAAGGAAACAACAACGCAAAGGTCAGCAGATACAGGGTGTATTTCGGGCGAACCGGAATAAGAACTCCTGCGAGAAGCGTCGTTACAATCAGCGCAATCAGCGCAAGAAGCGTATATTCGCTGTAAATATTGAGTGTGATGCAGGCAATGGCAATCGGACTTGCAATTCCGGCCAAAATGCGGCAGGCTTTCCGGGACGGTTTCCGGAACCGGAGGTATTTGGACAGAAGTCCGATTCCGAGTCCGCTGAGCAGGCAGAACGGAAGCGACGTGATTTCCAAAAAACGAACGCCGTTGAAGGCAACGTACACGCCGGCACCGAGCCAGGCCGTGAAAAATCCGGTCAGCGTCAGAAGACTGCGTCTCGGCAGGCAGGCCTCGGGATTGTGACCGAGAGCGGTGCGAACGCAGAGAACGTACAGTGTAAGGAGGGTGAGGAGTACCGTCGCAACGACGATATATGTGCCGACGCTGTTAATCAGGCCGTCGTAAGACGGCGCAAACCCGCCGAGGAATCCGTTGTCCAGGATTACGGTGTCGCGTAACTCGCCGACATACCGGTCCGCGGAGGGAAATGAGGCGGAGCCGGCACTGAGCTGTGTCGTCATTTCCGTGAAAATGTGCAGCAGGTCGGAAATCAGGTCGCGGCCGCGTGTAATGGCGCAGACAACCAGCTGCAGGGCGACGGTCATAACGGTTCCGCGAAATTCCGCCCGCCGGAAAAATCGAACAAACCGGTTTCGGCGTTCCTGCGGCGGATAGCATTTGGCGGGGGTCAGAAAGACAAACAGAAGAACGACCGAGGCACAGAAGCCTCCGATATAAAAATACGCGTAAAAGGCACGCCAGAACAGCGACAGAACACCGAGGGACACGGCACAGCCGGCGGCCAGGGCAAGCTGCTTACGAAACTCCGGGGTCATGATACACTCCGCATACAACAGCAAAAATGTGAGCGGAAGGAAGGCCAGGACACAGTCCGTATCAAAAAAGCCGGCGTGAGTATGTCCGGAAAATGACATCGTTACGGTGACCAGACAGCCGGCCACGAAGCCGCCCAGAGGATTGGTTCTTCGGCGGACAAAGAAGTATGCGGGAATTGCCGCGAGAGCGGCGAGAACGGTTCCGAGCCAGAAGACAACCGTTTCCGTGGAAAGGCCGAACGGCTTCATCAGCCCGGAAACGGCGGCAGCGACCAGCGGAAGGCCCATGACCACATCACCGGAGTCGCCGGTTTCATTTGCCGTAATATACGGATCGGTTTCCCGGTCGTTGCGAAGCGTGAGCGGGGCATTTTCATCGGCAAACTGTCGGGTGAGCCGGGCGTACAGGTACGAGTCCATTTCCGATAAATACGGCCGGCCGGACTCGGTTTGGTACTCTTTCCGGTAATCTTCGTCCTCCGTTGACAGAAAATAGGCCGGACAGCGTAAGCCGACGGCCAGCAAAATAAGTATCAGAAGCAGCACGGCATCGAGACGGCGTCCGGCTGCGGGATTGGTCAGATGTAAAGTATGGTCCATGGTGTCCCCCGTTTGTATTGTTATCAAAAGGTTTCGGAATCTCTTTGATATTGCCACATTTTCCGTGAAAAATCAATCCGAATCGTGCGGCCGAAAACCGCTTCCGATAAGAAATCACATTCTTTTTGAAAGCGAAAATAAGAGAAGTTCCATTTTCCTATAGACAAAGAAACGGCATAATATTATCATGTAGAAGTGTGTGATTCCGTTTTCGGGAAGCGGGCGAAGCGCGTCGTCCGGCTCCGCAGGGAATGCGCACGGAAGTAAGTATACCCCGGCGGGGGTCGGAAAGAGGAACCTGTTGTTATGAAATTAATTCAAAAAGAACCTGCTTTTTACAAAAAAGTATTGATTCTGGCGCTGCCGATTGCGCTCCAAAGCTTAATCAGTGTCGGTGTTAACATGCTGGATACGATTATGCTGGGACGTGTCGGTACGGATTTGACGGCGACCATCGGAGAAGAGGCTGCAAAGACCATCAGCAGCAATTCCGTGTCGGCAGCCGCATTTGCAAACTCCTTTATCGGTATTTATCACATTCTCTGTATGGGACTCGGAATGGGCGCGTCGGTACTGGTTTCGCGGTACTGGGGCATGAAACGGGATAACCGGCACGAGGGCGATCCCGACCGTGCCATGAAGCAGACCATCAGCCTGATGCTTCGGATTACGATGCTGCTGGCAACGCTGTTCGCCGTCGCGACGCTTGTGATGCCGGAAACCATTATGAAAATGTACGTTCCGGCGGATGATATCAACCGTGTCGACATTCTGGCACGCGGCTCGGGATATTTACGGTATTCCGTTGTAACGTATTTCTTCCTCGGTGCATCACTGGTTACGACCATCGTGCTGCGAAGCGTGGGAGAGGCGATGTTCCCGTTATTTGTTTCCATCGGAGCATTCTTTGTCAATCTCGGCGCCAATTACATTTTGATTTTCGGAAAATTCGGTGCACCCCGAATGGAAGTCGAAGGTGCGGCACTCGGTACGCTGATTGCCCGTATTTTCGAGGCCGGATGCATCATCATTTATCTGTTCTTTATCGATAAGAAAATCCGGTTCCGGATTCGCGACCTGTTTATCGGTACGAAATCCATCATCGGCGAATATTTCCGGATTTGTATTCCGGTTTTAATCAGTGACGGATTGCTGGCGGTCGGCAATAACACATTTGCCATTGTAATCGGAAAACTCGGATTCGGAACGGCAAACTCCATTACTTCCGTTACGCAGCAGCTCAGTACCGTCGGAATTCAGGGCGTATGCCAGGCCGGAGCGATTGTAACCGGTCAGACGCTCGGCCAGGGCGACCGCGAAAAAACGATGCGGCAGGGATGGATGTTCCTGGGGCTCGGACTGGCGCTCGGTACGGTTTCCGCACTGTTCATTTTGCTGTTCAAGTCCCTGATTATCAGCGGCTACGATGTCAAAAAGCAGGATATCGAAATTGCGCACCAGCTGATGCAGGCAATCGCGCTGATTATCGTTTTCCAGGCGACCAACAGCATTATGACGAAGGGTGTTCTGCGAGGCGGCGGAGATACGCGTATGCTGATGCTGATGGACAATGTATTCCTGTGGGGAATCGCATTGCCGCTCGGAGCGTTTGTCGGCTTCGGCCTGAGTGAAAGACCGTCACCGTTTGTGATTTATCTGTGCCTGAAATCCGACCAGATTATCAAAGCCGTCTGGTGCGTATTCCGCTTACGAAGCGGCAAATGGATTAAGAAAATCACGACCGGCCGGCAGGAGAAGAGCGCAAAAGCGTGAACGAATCGCGTGAATGAATCCGCCGCGAGGCGGTGACAAATAAATTATTTTCTATGTGCTAAGGCACTGAAGGAGGGTTTACATGGCTAAAAAAGCAACAGTTACGGTTCATCCGAAATTTGAGATTGGGGACATCTCAGACGAATTGTTTTCGGCATTTCTGGAACCGATCGGCACAATGGTTAACGGAACGATGTACAATCCGAAGCATCCGACTGCGGATGAGCAGGGATTCCGTACCGACGTTATCGATGCTCTGAAGAGCACCGGACTTCCGGCAGTCCGTCTTCCCGGCGGAAATTTTGTTTCCGCATGGCAGTGGAAGGATTCCATCGGACCGAAGTCGGAACGCAAGGTTCATTTGGATCCGGCATGGTATCAGTATATTACCAACGAGGTCGGACATGACGAGTATTTGCAGTGGGCCGAGAAAATAGGAACCAGATCGCTGTACACCGTCAACATGGGTATCGGACGGACTCAGGACGCAATGGATTTGATTGAATATACGAACTTTGAGGGCGGCACCTACTGGTCGGATCTCCGTATCAGGAACGGTCACGAGAAGCCCTACGGAGTCAAGACATGGTATCTCGGAAATGAGATGGACGGCCCGTGGCAGCTGGGAAGCTGGAGCAACGACCCGAGAAGCTACGGTGTTATGTGCAACGAGACATCCAAGGCGATGAAATGGATTGATGCATCCATCAAGACCGGCGTTTGCGGCAGCAGCGCTCCGTTCATGGAGTCGTTCCCGAAGTGGGATGAGGCGGTTCTGGACCAGTGCTACGACACGGTGGATTATTTGTCCGTTCATCATTATCACAGCGCACCTCCCGGAGACATCAAGGCTCTGCTCGGCGGCGCTCTGTATTACGAAGACTTTATCAATACCGAGGTTGCAATGTGCGATTACGTACAGTCCAAGCACCGCTCGCCGAAGAAGATCATGATTTCTTTCGATGAGTACGGCGGAATGGTACGTCCGAATGCACCTCTGACACCCGGCTACGGACGGTACTGCATGGCCCGCAATCATTACCGCTTCGACCCGCAGCGTCCGTATATCATGCACGATCCCGATAAAATGCCCGATCGTCGTTTCCCCGGCGGAGACCTGATTCACATGCTTTCCATGACATCGATTCAGCTGGCATTTTTACGTCACGCAGACCGTGTCAAGATCGGCTGCATGACCGGCGGACTCGGCGCACTGTGTTCGTCCGACCACGATCATGTATGGCGTTCCGCATCGCATTACGCATTTATGCAAATGCTTTCCTACGCAAAGGGAACTTCCATGCAGGTCAGCGTGGACAGCGAAACCTACGATATGCCCGGATATGCGATTGAGGATACGTCCCAGTACACCGGCAAGGACGGCGTGAACTACATCGACAGCGCCTGCGCATGGGACCGCGACGCCAATCGTCTGGCCGTATTCGTTATCAACCGGAACGAAACCGACGATTACGCCCTGGATTTGGATGTCAAGGGCTTCGAAGGCTACAATAAATGCACTCATTTGGAAATCGGCGGCAGCATGGAAGAGCAGAGCTGCTACGGAAATGATGAGATTTTCGTTCCGAAGGCAAATGCGGAAGCATCCGTTCGGGACGGCGTTCTGTCCACTCACGTAAAGCCTCTGTCCTTCAACGTTTTACTGCTGGAGAAATAATTTCGTATTAAAATCAGAATACATAAAGCGGTAAGCACCTGTTTCGGCGGGTGCTTACCTTGTCTTGTAAGACCGGCCGACGCAGCAAACGGAATCGGAAAGGAGAAATCCCGGGACACCGCAGCAAACGGAGTTCCGGCAGTGAAATCGTGATGGATCGATATTTTGAATTTACCAAAGCGGAACAGGAATATCTGGAAGGAGTCAATCGGGATGCGGACGCAGCCCTGTCGCCGTATGCGACGAAAAACGGTGACGCCATTCAGCCGAGACCGCCGAGAATGGCCATTTTGAGACCGCCGTTTTCATACGATACGGATTTGATTCTGCACAGTCCGCTGTACAACCGGTACGCCGATAAAACGCAGGTCTTTTCCTTTTATCGAAATGATGACATTACACGGCGCGCCCTGCACGTCCAGCTTGTCTCGAAAATAGCCCGTTCCATCGGGCGTGCGCTTCGGCTGAATACGGATTTGATTGAGGCGGCTGCGCTCGGACACGACATCGGACACACGCCGTTCGGTCATAAAGGAGAGGCGTATTTGAGCAAACTGTATGAAACCGGCTGTACGGAAGACGGGCGCGAAGCAAGATATTTTAACCACAACGTCCACAGCGCACGCATTTTCCGGGTGATTCTCGGGTCGGATATGACACTGCAGACGCTGTCGGGCATCATTTCCCATAACGGAGAAAAAGTGTGCCGCGAGTACCTGCCGTCAACGCTTCGGACATTTGAGGAATTTGATGACATTTTGGAGCATTGCTATACGGACAACGCATTTCACAAGACCCTGCGGCCGTCGACGCTGGAGGGCTGCGTTGTGCGAATCAGCGATATGATTGCGTATGCCGGAAAGGACCGGCAGGATTTGTACCGGGCCGGACTGGTGCCGCAGAAACGGTTTGAACAGAATCGGCTGCTCGGCACGAAGAACCGGGATATTATTTCCGGGCTGACGGCCAATATTGTCAAAAATTCGATTAAATCGCCTTCGTTGAATATGGATGAGGAAGTGTTCGAGGACCTGAAGGCGCTGATTGATGAAAATTATGATATCATTTACCGGCATCCGGAACTCAACAAGCCCTATGAAGAGGTCATTGAGCCGCTGATGAAGGGCTTGTATGCCCGGCTGAAGGACGATATTCGTTCGGGGCGGACCGAATCCCCGGTGTTCCGGTATTATTTGAACGACCGGTTTCAGGGGCGTTGCTATAAAAATGCCGATACCGGAGAAATTACGGCCGATGCCAATGACATTGTGACCGATTTTATCGCCAGCATGACGGACGATTACTTTATCGATATTTGCAGGCATTTGCATATCAATGACGAGGCACTCGGCAAGCTGCACTACCATGAGTATGAGTTTTGAGTTTCGGCAGTGAAATAATGTGTTTTTTATGGTGAAAAGGAGAATGATTCACAATCAAAATTCGGACGGATGAAGAGAATAATGCGTTTTCAACATTTCAATTTTAACAGGAGGATCTGTTATACAAATGAGACTTAAAAACGCTGATATGGGCATAGATAACAGTTAAGCAGTTGTTAATAAATGGGAAGCAAAACATAATTTGAATTATAACAAATTATGGGGTTGACAAAAAAGCGGGGGGGCGTATATTATGGAGGGGAGGGAGACAAGAAAAAGGAGAGACCATGAAAAAACAACGGATTTTGGCGGTTATTATTGCATTAATCTGTATGGTTAACGTAGCATCCGCAAATACAGTTTCAGATGTAAAAAGTAATACAAGCCCTTTAATTGAAACAAAATATGGGAAATTTCGAATTAGTGACAAGACAACGCTTATGTATGATGATAAGGAATTCTTTGAAACTTATCTGATTTCTAACGGAACAATTAATGTATTGAATATGGAACTGAATAATTCGTATAAGTATTCTTACAAATTTCAGCCCATCAAGAGAACTACCAAACTTACAGGAACAAAGGTCGGAGCCGTAACAATTGATATTGCTGTTGGCAACAAAGACACGTCGGTTTCCTGCAAGGCATCCCTTGCTTCATATGAGTATACGTTTGATTACACAACATATCTGAATGACTATGGTTACTGCTATTCATTGGACGCAGGATGGATTCGATCATATAAGCAGATACATACGACGACAATTGGAATTTATACACAACCGACTCCGGCAAATAATTATGTCAGCAAGTGCGTTTCCCAGCTGGCAGCCGCAACTGTAATTTCACGATAAAATTACTCTCTCTCCCCTTGTAAAAAAATATCAAACAGGAGTAGTTCAGAACATGAAAAAGAAAACCATTATAAAGATTGTGATTTTTATCATTGCACTCACCGCAATCGGCATATCGGCAATGTATATATGGGAGGACAGACAGCAGAAAAAGTATGAAGAATATGTGATAAACTATCCCTATAATTCAACTGTAATTCAGGTTGTAGCAGGAATCTGTGAATACAAAAACATGCTGCAAACGGAGTTTTCCGAGACGGATTTGAAACTGATGCAGAAATCGATGGACAATGTTTTGGAGATTGCCCAATATGAACGGTATGATACTGAATCTATCGGCCAGTTGCTGGTGATTGATGAATCCATAAATCTGAATCTGAAAGACCGGTTATTGAAGGAACTTAAGAAACGAAAACAGGACAACGGAATGTATGCATCCGCTGAGGATATTGCTTCAGAAGAGGAAATTCTGTATATAACCAATGTGACTCTTCTGCATCACTTAGGAACTTCTTCGGAATATCACTATCTGGCAGAGGAAATCGCCGAGGCAATTTCGCCGGCCGTTAACTCAAAAATGAAAGAGATGATGAAGTTTGAATCGGCAAAAGAGGCAAGCAGTAAAGATCCTACGGCATTGGGAGATTTGGAATTTGCAATCAGTGCAATCAACGCGGCGGAATGCATGAAGTATCTGGATACAGCACTGACGGAAGAATTCCTGCTTCGGTTTTTCAAAACCGATCAGACCCCGAAGGAGTTGACTTTTGAACATTGGAATGAACTGGCAGGCGAATATGGCAAGGTCTTTCCGGCATATGAAGAGTGCGCCAATGAAATTGCTCTCGCATACGGCAAGCTAAAAAAGGAAGATATCGCAGTATGTCCAGAGATGTTCTATGCAACAGGCATGGTAAGGACATTACGAAATATCCCGGATGTTCATACCAACGAGGATGTGTACAGGAAACTGGTTGAGAATTTGTCCGAAAATGTGAAATATCTGGATGAGTATTGTACGGAGAACAGACAATGAATATCGTAAATTTGGCAAAAAGCTTTGGCGAACGAAAACTGTTCGATGGTTTAACGGTAAACTTTGGTGAACGAGGACTGATCTTTCTGGTCGGACGTTCGGGATGCGGAAAAAGCACACTTTTGAATATTCTCGGACTTATCGAAAATGCCGATGAAGGAATGGTACGGTATTCGGAAAAGCAGATGTCGGAAGAGGAATTGCGAAGAAGCAATATTTCCTATATTTTTCAGGAATATAATCTGTTTAATACCAGAACAGTTGAGAATAATTTAAAGGTTGCACTGGCGGTGGCCGGTATCCAATACGATGCGAATCAAGTGGACTCGGTGTTGAAACGACTGAATTTGCTGGAACAGAAGAATGAGATTGTGTCCGTATTGTCCGGCGGAGAAAAGCAGAGAGTGGCAATTGCGAGAGCTGCACTGAAACACAGTCGGGTTATCCTGGCAGATGAACCGAGCGGTAACCTGGATGAGGAAAATGCACGGGAATGTTTTTCCCTTCTGAAAGAAATGTCAAAAGAGTCTCTGGTAATCGTTGTTACGCATGATATCGGTTATGCGGAGGAATTCGGTGATAAAATTTACCGACTGGAAAACCAAAAATTGATTTTACAGAATGGTTCCGAATCGGTTTCAGAACCGGATGGTTCCGAAGACAGTGGAATGACCGGGATGAGAAAGGGGCAACCGGATTCGGAAGAAAAGAATTCCGAAAACAGCAAAGAACATCCGTGGGTGTTTGATTATTTTCGAAGTGAACGAAAGAATAAAAAACAGAAAATACTTACCGTTTTGCTCTCTGCGCTGATTATTATGGCGTTGATTATAGCACTGGGAATGCGGGGGGCAATGTCCAATCTGTTCAACGAAGTGAATCGGTCTGTTCTGGAAAACGATTATTATTCGGTATGTGCCGGAATCGATAAATCAATAGAGGAAAACTATGTCCCGAGTGAGATAATACGGGATGTGGAAAATAATCCGAATGTATTGTATTCCTTTGCATACGGAACGACCTCAATTAGTGTTTCCGATAAACAGGAAGAGGTTTGGCAATCCCCGAATGTGAGAATTCTGGGAAATGAAGAGTTTTTTACGGAACGATTTGAGAACGTTATCGGAAAAATGCCGGTGACGGGAAATGAAGTGGCACTTACTGCGGCAGCTGTAAAAGAGCTGTTTCCGAATCAAGAATTGTCCGGAATCATCGGAAAAGAGATTGTGCTGCATATCGGAGAGGAACAGAATCCTTTGGAAGTTGTCGGAATTCACGATACCGGCAAGGAAGAACAAGTATGCTATATGACGGAAGAGTTATATAACAACTATAATGAGCGGATTATGCTTGCCGATGTCAGTTTACGCCTGGGCAATCAAGATTACGGAATCGAATATGATCTGAAGTCAATTGATGAGACAAGCCCGGCAATTTTGTACGGACAGTTGCCGGAGGCTTCGGATGAAGTTTGTGTAAGCAGAGGCTTGTACAGAGCAATACGGGCATCGGAGGATGTATCGTTTAATCCGTTTGATACCAACGAAAGTATCAGCGATCGGGAGATTGCCGATTATCTATTCGGAAAAACAATACGCCTGAGGGTTCCTTCGCAGGAGATTGTTTGCCGTATTACAGCAGTTTCCGGCGATGCAGGGGATGTTGTATTTTGCCCGAAGCTCTTACTCAATCGATTTACGGAGCGAAAAGAAAAAGTGGATATTTATTTGAATGATATTCGCGATAACCGGGTTGAAGAATTGGAGAAAGAATTAATCGGTAAAGGGTTTACTTTAAGCCGGAACGGTATGGCAAATACAAAGGCAGTCGGACAGAAAATGGCGATTATTTCGATTGTCATGTTTGTTGTGGCAGCATTGCTGGTCGTTATCCTTTGCGGGACGATGGTGTTCTTTATTAAGGCCGGAATGAACGAAAAGTATTATGAAATCGGAGTATTGAAATCTATCGGTGCGTCGGAACAATCGATTCGCAGACTGTTATTTCTTGAACTGGTGTCTCCTGTTTTGGCCAGTGCCGGAATCTGTGTTGTTACGGTCCTGCTTGCAGAACTTTTCAATGTTTCCCGATATTTGACGTATGAAGGAATGCCGTTGGTTGTTCTTCAGTGGTGGAATGTGCCGTTTGCGATACTGATTGCACTTGTTGTCACGGTATTGGCATGTTTTCGAATTATTCGAAAAATCAGCAAGATGAAGATTGTTGATACGATTCGTCGGAAAAATCAATAAAGCATTGCGAAAGAATGATACAGAATACTGATAGAGACAACAGAACAGTAACCTTCGGCTTTATTTGAGTAAATTTATAAGGCACAAAATAAGAAGTTTCAGCTCCGTTTTCACAGAAGAAACGGATTTGGAACTTCTTTCTTTGTACATGTTTCTTCTTGCATTGTAAGTTTTGTTATGGTACTATTAAACGTGGGTATGCGCACGGTATATGAGGGCGCTACAGCACCTGCGTCGGCAGGGAGAATTTTTTGGAGGGTTTTTTTATGAGTAATCAGATTGATACGATGTCTGTCAATGCCATCCGTGTTTTGGCAGCAGACGCAATTCAGAAAGCAAAATCCGGTCATCCGGGTCTTCCGCTCGGCTCCGCAGCAGTTGCTTACGAGCTCTGGGCAAAGCACATGAAACACAATCCGGCAAATCCGGACTGGGCAAACCGTGACCGTTTCATTTTGTCCGGCGGACATGGTTCGACTCTTTTGTATTCCCTGCTTCATTTGTTCGGATACGGTCTGACCAAGGAAGATATGATGCAGTTCCGTCAGGACGGTTCCCTGACTCCCGGTCATCCGGAGTATCGTCACACCCGCGGTGTGGAGGCTACCACAGGCCCTCTCGGCGCAGGTATGGGTATGGCTGTCGGTATGGCGATGGCAGAGGCTCATTTGGCTGCCAAATTCAATAAAGAAGGATATCCGGTCGTTGACCATTACACCTATGTTCTGGGTGGCGACGGATGTATGATGGAAGGTGTCAGCTACGAAGCAATGTCTCTCGCAGGAACACTCGGTCTGTCCAAGCTGATCGTATTCTATGACAGCAACAAAATCAGTATCGAGGGCTGCACCGATATCGCATTTACCGAGAATGTACAGGCAAGATATCAGGCTATGGGCTTCCAGACACTGGTTGTAGAAGATGGCAACAATCTGGATGAAATCGCTGCCGCTATCGAGGCTGCAAAGGCTGAGAAGACAAAGCCGTCCATGATTACCGTAAAGACTCAGATCGGTTACGGCTGCCCCGCAAAGCAGGGTAAGGCAAGCGCTCACGGCGAGCCTCTGGGTGAGGAAAATGTTGCCGCTATGAAGGAATTCCTCGGATGGCCTTCTCAGGAAGCATTCTATGTACCGGATGAGGTATATGCAAATTATAAAGCAATCGCTCAGAACCTTGCAAAGGATGAGGAAGCTTGGAACGCAATGTTCGCAGAGTACTGCGAGAAGTTCCCGGAGATGAAGAAGGCTTGGGATGACGAGTTCAATATGGATATCGCAAAGCCTCTCATCGATGATGAAGAGTACTGGGCATATGATGAGAAGGCTGACGCTACCAGAAATCTCGGCGGCTGGGCTCTCAATAAGTTGAAGAACAAGGTTCCGAACCTGATCGGCGGTTCCGCAGACCTCGCTCCGTCCAACAAGACGGCCATGAAGGAAATCGGCGATTTCAGCAAGGATGATTACAGCGGACGTAACCTGCACTTCGGTGTTCGTGAGTTTGCAATGGCTGCCATCAGCAACGGTTTGACTCTTCACGGTCTCCGTGCTTACTGCGCAACCTTCTTCGTATTTAGTGATTACGTAAAGCCGATGGCAAGACTGTCCGCTTTGATGCGTATTCCGACCACATTTGTTCTGACTCATGACAGTATCGGTGTCGGCGAAGACGGTCCTACCCATGAGCCGATTGAGCAGCTTGCAATGCTTCGTTCTCTTCCGAACTTCCATGTATTCCGTCCGGCTGATGCAACCGAGACTCTGGCTGCATGGTACAGCGCAGTGACAAGCAAGGAAACTCCTACCGCTCTGGTTCTGACCCGTCAGAATCTGCCTCAGCTGGCAGGCTCCTCCAAGGACGCTCTGAAGGGTGGTTACATCATCGAGGATTCCAAGAAGGCAACTCCCGATGCAATCATTATCGCAAGCGGTTCCGAGGTTAGCATTTCCCTGGAAGCAAAGGCTGCACTGGCAGAAGAGGGTATCGATGCCCGCGTAGTCAGCATGCCTTGTATGGATCTGTTCGAAGAGCAGAGCGCAGAGTACAAGGAAAGCGTTCTCCCGAAGGCTGTTCGCGCAAGAGTTGCGGTAGAAGCACTCAGCGATTTCGGTTGGGCGAAGTATGTTGGTCTTGACGGCGGATATGTAACGATGCACGGCTTTGGCGCAAGTGCTCCGGCATCCGTACTGTTCAAGAAGTTCGGTATTACAACAGAAAATGTTGTTGCTACCGTAAAGAGCGTACTGTAAGCTTATTTGCAATAAGACAATGATGAGCCGGGACAGTGTATGCTGTCCCGGCTTTATTCACAAGGCCGCATAAGGCAAATAACTGCCGCACAATATGCGGCGGGTGAGGTGAGCAGAAGTTTCGTCTGCTCGATTTTACACACAGCCGGCGAGACGGGCAGGCGGTTTCCCTTCCTACCCGATATGACGGCAAGGGGGCAATTTATGAAACGAGTTCGAAAATTACTGGCATCAGGGATGTTTTGCGTACTGGTCCTGACCGGATGCGGAGATCCTCTCGGTGAGCCGAAAGAAGGCGATTTGGTGGCTCCGGTTCTGAATACGACGGAACTGACGGAGCAGCAGAAATTGCTGGAAACGGGTGAATGTGTTGCAGTGGAGTCCACACTGCCGTCCACACGCGGCTTCGAAACCAATCTGAACGTCAACGGAATCGATGTTGACGGATATGTTCGTCAGGACGAGATTCATTTTGACGGTAAGAATTACACCGAACAGAAGGGTGTACTGACGTTCCGCGGCGACAACTACCGAAGCAGTGCGGCATACGGAACGGCGGTTATGACGGAGTTCAAGCTGAAAGAAAAATGGAACATTACGACCGGCGAGCTGAAGAAGAGCGTTTCGAAGGGCGAATGGACCGGAAGCGGCTGGACCGGTCAGCCGTTGCTGATTCAGTGGGACGAAGAAACCAGGCAGGCGATGAACCTGTATGATTCCAAAAAGAAAAAGAGCGACCTCGTGGAAGTGATTTATGCAACGATGGACGGACATATTTACTTCCTCGACCTGGATGACGGTTCGGACACGCGGGATTCCATTAACCTCGGATTCCCGATTAAAGGAACCGGCTCTCTCTATCCGGACGGAACACCGCTGTACGTTGTCGGTGCCGGAGATGACATGGGCGATGATGCGGCAAGAACGTTTTTGGTGGATCTGGTTCAGGGCAAGGTCATTTATGAATACGGAAATGACGATCCGTTCGCACTTCGCGAGGACAACGGAAAATTCTGCGCATTTGACTCGTCGCCGTTATTTGATATCGAGACGGATACGCTGATTCAGCCCGGTGAGAACGGTGTCCTGTATACGACGAAGCTGAATACGGAATATGACGGCAAGTCATTGAAAATCAACCCGTCCGAAACGGTAAAATGGAATTATGAGACAAATCGGACCGGAAAGAGCAAATACTGGCTCGGTATGGAGGCTTCGGCCTGCGTTTACGACCATTATTTGTATGAGTGCGATAACAGCGGGGATTTGATGTGCATTGATTTGAATACAATGGATCTGGTATGGTGCCAGGACATTGTGGATGACAGTAATGCGTCGCCTGTGCTGGAAGTGGATCCGATTGACGGAACGGCATACATTTATATCTCCACATCGCTTCACTGGACCAAGGACAAAAAGGATAACGGCAGCATTCCGATTTTCAAAATCAATGCCGCAACCGGTGAAATCGTATGGAAACGGTCCTACGACTGCAAGACCGTGGACGGAGTTTCCGGCGGTGTTCAGGCAACGGCCTGTCTCGGACAGAACAATCTGAGCGATTATGTGTATTTCAACGTGGCGAGAACCGGCGGTAAGAAGCACGGAAAGCTGGTTGCCATCAATAAGAAGACCGGCGGCGAGGCATGGAGCATCGAAATGAAGTATTACAGCTGGTCCAGCCCGGTTGCCGTATATGATGCCAAAGGAAACGGTTATATCATCCTGTGCGATTCCGACGGAAATATGCATTTGCTGGACGGTCTGACCGGAAAGCTGTGCGATACCATCAATCTCGGCAAGAACATCGAAGCGTCTCCGGCAGTGTTCGGAAATACGATTGTCGTCGGAACCCGAGGCAAGAAGATTTACGCGATTACGCTGGAGTAAACCGGAGTGGCGGCCGGAACGGTGCCGGTGCACGTGTCGCGGAATCCGGCAGCACGGAGTGGCCGTGTAAAGTTTTTTGACCGATATCTCCAACGTTACCGGAGTGCCGGCATATGCGGCCGGTAGCGACAGACAAAGTCATATCAGAACAATAAAAGAAGCCTGTTCCGTTTGGAACAGGCTTCTTTTGGAGATTTATCCAATAGTAGGAGTTGTTTAGCAATTTCAGAGGATCTCAGGGCATTTTGAACGCAAGCTGTGCGAAGTTGTAAAACCCGAGATACCAGATTGTAAAATCATGACTGCCGCTTCGTTCCTGCCACATGAAGTTTTCTCCGTCCACAAGACGGTTGGTGCAGCCCGGCAGGTTCTTGGCCGCCGCAGCGGCGCTCTTGTAAGCGATATCATCCTGCAAACCGCAGATGTTGTACATATATCGAATCGGAAAATCCGGAAAATCACGTTCCAGAATCTCGGCGATTTTCGAAGAAGGATAGGAGGTCGGAGCCGCAGAAAACGTTCCGAACCAGCTGAACAAATCAAGACATTCGCACATTCCGATGTTGATGGTCTGCATGCCTCCCATGGAAAGACCTGCCATGGCACGATGGTCGCGGACGGCTGTCGGATCATCGGAAGAATACAGTGCGTAATGGCTTTCCATATACGGAATCAGGTCATTTCGCAATTCCTGACCGAATACGTAGAAGGAATTCATATCGCCGTTTTTGTTGGCGAAATCCGCAAAGGAACGACCGTTTGGCGTAACGACGATAAACGGATCGATATCACCGTAGAATGCCAAATTGTCCATAATTGCTTTGACCTTGGAGGTGATTCCGGTCATGCCCCATTCTTTCTCGTCCCCGCCGACTCCGTGCATCAGATACATAATATTGTATTTGCCGTTCGGATCGTAGTTTGGTGGAAGATAAACGTAAGCATGTTTGGTAATAATCGCTCCATCGTTCAGATAATCCCTGGTTTCATAGGAAATTTCTTCGATGGTGCCGGAATTTTTCGGTCTCATTCCGGTAAATGCCGACGGAATGTGGTCACTGACAAAAGCATGAATTTCCGGGATGGGAGTGGGCGTGTCGGTCGGAACAGCCGGTGTGTCCGTCGGCGCAGCCGGTGTCGATTCGGTCGGCACGGCGGTTGGCGTCGGGTCCTCTTTATTTAATTGCGCAGGAGTGTTTGTGGTGGAATCGGATGTTTGCTTCCCGCAGGCAGTGCCAATCAGGCAAAATGCAGCGAGAAGAATGAGAATTGCTGTCCGCTTCATCATGCATTCCACTCTCCTTCCCAGTCATCATTCAGTTGTGATAAATTATTACGTGCCTGACGCATCATACCGAAAAAGGTCTGACGTTCGTCTTCCGACATACCGTTCGTTGCAATCCGGTCTGCCTCTGAGGTGATATCCACAACCTGTCTTGCTATTTTATGTCCAAAGTCGGTAAGATAAATGGAATAGGCACGCTTACCGCCGGACACGTATACGGTTTCTTTTTTAATCAGGTTCTGCTTCTCCATTTTCGACAGAAGAGAGGTCATCGTCGCAGGCTCAACGCGGCATTTGGCTGCAAGATCCTTCTGCAGATATCCTTCTTCTTCAAACAAAATGTGAAGCACCTTGGGCTGCCCGGAAGTTAAGCCGAGCAGATTGAAACGACGAATGCTGTAAAGTCTGTGTGCGTTGTACAGTAACAGCATTTCCTTGAAAAATTCTTCGCTGTCATACGACATTGCGAAATCCTCCTTGTTGACATTCAAAAAATGTATTATGCACGAAAACAGGCGCTTTTTGCGGAAAATCGGGAAATAACACACCGGAATGGTCCGGCAAAAGGGATGCCTGTTAATTAGAACAACAATGATAAATCTAATTAGAAGCGTAATAACATTTAATTAGAAGCGTAGTAAAACATCTAATTAGAAACGTAATAAATCATCTAATTAGAAGTATAATAAAATATCTAATTAGAAGTATAATAAAACATCTAATTAGAATTCTAATACAAAGATACGGATTTGTCAACAAAAAAAGGGGAGAAAGTTCTGCTTGTAAAAACGAGTGAAAGTTCTGTTTGTAAAAACGAGTGAAATTTATGATTGTTAAAATAAGAGAAAGTTCTGTTCGGATTCGGTTTTCTGTGATACACTGTTTTGGAAATGAGGAAAACAGGACGGGAGGCATTTGCAATGACGTTTCATTTGGAACACGGACGGCCGGCTTCGGACGACGGACGACCGGAGAAGGAAATACGAACGTATGATTATTTGGACCGGCTCGGCATCGAATATGACCGAATCGACCACGAGGCACTCGATACCATGGAGGCCTGCGCGGAGGCGGACAAGGTGCTCGGGGCGCCCATTTGCAAAAATCTGCTTCTGCGAAATCAGCAGAAGACGAAGTTTTATATGCTGATGATGCCGGGAGATAAGAAGTTTAAGACAAAGGAACTGTCGAAGCAGATTAACAGCGCACGGCTGTCGTTTGCCGAACCGGAATTTATGGAGCGGTTCCTGGATATTACACCGGGTTCGCTGTCGGTGCTCGGTCTGATGAACGACCGGGACGGCGAGGTTCAGCTGCTGATTGACGAAGATATTTTGAAGTCGGATTGGTTCGGCTGTCATCCGTGTATCAACACAAGCAGTCTGAAAATCCGCATTTCCGATTTGCTGACGGTGTTTCTGCCGGCGGTCGGACATGAGCCGGTGACGGTTCATTTGGTGGGAGAACCGGAAGAATAAAAAAAGGACGCTCCGTAAGGAGAACCAAAAGAAAAAGGACACTCCGCAGAGTATCCTTTTTTCTTTTGGTTTCTGCACCCGCACGAACCGCATCTGACGGCAGGTACGGGAATTTGGCGGGAAGAGGGATCGTCCCCCGTACCCGATATCGGAACGGTTCGGATTACAGTCCGAGTGCCTGCTTCAGGTCGTCAATGATATCGTCCACATTTTCCAAACCGACGGACAGACGAATCAAATCCGGTGCAACGCCGGCTGCGATGAGCTGTTCATCGGTCATCTGGCGGTGAGTGTGGCTGGCCGGATGAAGGAGACAGGTCTTCGCATCCGCAACATGGGTTACAATGGAAACAAACTGAAGCTTATCCATGAAATCGATGGATGCCTGACGGCCGCCCTTGATACCGAATGCGATAACGCCGCAGGTTCCCTTCGGGCAGTATTTTTCAGCCAAATCATGATATTCGTCACCCTCAAGGCCGGCATAGTGTACCCATGCAACCTTGTCGCAGGACTTCAGGAATTGGGCTACGGCCAAAGCGTTCCGGCAGTGACGCTCCATACGAACGTGCAGGCTTTCCAGACCGAGGTTCAGGTAAAATGCGTTCTGCGGCGACGGAATCGAACCGAAATCACGCATGAGCTGGCTGGTTGCCTTGGTGATGTAAGCACCCTTGCCGAATTTTGTAGCATAGGTAATGCCGTGATAGGACTCGTCCGGAGTGGTCAGTCCCGGGAACCTGTCGGCATGAGCCATCCAGTCAAAATTACCGCTGTCGACAATGGCACCGCCGACTGCTACGGCATGACCGTCCATGTATTTGGTGGTGGAGTGCGTAACGATGTCGGCACCCCATTCAATCGGGCGGCAGTTTATCGGAGTTGCGAAGGTGTTATCGATAATGAGCGGCATACCGTGCTTGTGAGCAATGTTGGCAAACCGTTCGATGTCGTAAACGCCGACGGTCGGATTGGTGATGGTCTCGCCGAAAATGCATTTGGTATTCGGCTTAATCAGTGCTTCGATTTCCTCGTCGCTCATGGACTGCTCGTAGAAAATGCACTCGATGCCCATTTTCTTCATGGTTGTGCCGAAGAGGTTGTAGGTTCCGCCGTAAATGGCGTTCGATGCGAGGAAGCTGTCGCCGCATTCGCAAATGTTGAAAACGGCGTAGAAGTTGGCTGCCTGACCGGATGACGTCAGCATGCCGGCGCAACCGCCCTCGAGTGCGGTGATTTTTGCTGCGACTGCGTCATTGGTCGGATTCTGCAGACGGGTATAGAAGTAGCCGTCTGCCTCCAGATCGAACAGCTTGCCCATGGCATCGCTGGTGTCGTATTTAAATGTGGTGCTCTGATATACCGGTAACTGTCTCGGTTCACCCTGAGAAGGTTTCCAGCCTTCGTGGATGCATTTGGTTTCAATCTGTGACATAGTAGTATGCCTCCTTATTTATATTTTAGTGATACATTTTAATGATACATTTTAGTGATACATTTTAGTGATACATTTTAATGATATATTCAGTGATACAAATTGAACAAAATCGGCTCGAATTATTCGATTCCGGCTCCTGACGGCATATCCTTTTCGGGAACCATCAGAGACAGAACGCCGTTTTCGTCCTCGGCACACAAAAGCATGCCTTCGGATACGATGCCGGCAAGTTTGGCGGGCTTCAGGTTGGTCAGAACCATGACATGCTTGCCGACCATTTCCTCGGCACTGTAGGTGCTCCGGATACCGGATACAATCTGCAGAACCCTGCTGCCGACCTTAACCTGCGAACACAGAAGCTTCTTGGACTTCGGAACTTCTTCGCATTTCAAAATGACACCGACACGGAACTGAAGCTTGGCAAAATCGTCATACAGAATTTCGTCCTTCTGTTCCAAATCAATAAACCGCTCGTCCTCGGCGGGCGCGTCCTTCGGAGCGGCCGGCTGATTCGGAGGGGTCAGGCCGTTTTTGATGTAAACCTGTGCAATACGGGCCTGTTCCTGCTCGTATTCCGCCTTCTGAGCTGCGGTAATGGCAGCCACCTTCGGCTCGATTTCCGCCCAGTCGAGGCGGGCGAAGAGGATTTCCGGTGTTTCCGTGACACGGTTGCCGCTCGGATACAGTCCGAAAATGCCGGCATTGTCGTAGTCGCGAAGCTCGGCGCCGAACTGCTTGGCAATCTTTTCCGCGGTATCCGGCAGGAAGCTGTGCAGCAGACTGGCTCCGATGATAATCGAATCGGCCAGATTGTACAGAACCTCGGCGAGACGGTCTTTCCCGGACTCGTCCTTTGCCAGTGCCCACGGCATTGTTTCATCAATATATTTATTGCAACGCTTGAACAGCGTAAAGATTTCGGAAATGGCATCGGCCACGCGGAGTGCATTCATTTTCTCGGTGACACGGGCAACGGTATCGGTAACAATCGCCTTCAGGTCATCGTCAACAGGCTCGCAGACACCGGTCTTTGTAACCGTTCCGCCGAAATATTTATTGCTCATGGAAATGGTCCGGTTGACCAGGTTTCCGAGCGTGTTGGCCAAATCGGAATTGGTTCGCTCAACCAGGAGCTCCCAGGTAATGATTCCGTCATTTTCGTAAGGCATCTCGTGAAGAACGAAATACCGAACGGCATCGACGCCGAGAATGTTGACCAAATCGTCCGCGTACAGAACATTTCCGCGGCTCTTGCTCATTTTTTCGCCGCCCTGAAGAAGCCAGGGATGTCCGAATACTTTCTTCGGCAGCGGCAAATCGAGAGACATCAGGAAAATCGGCCAGTAAATCGTATGGAAACGGATAATGTCCTTGCCGATCAGATGCAGGTCCGCCGGCCAGTATTTTGCGAACTGTTCGGTGCTGTTGCCGTCTGCATCGTATCCGATACCGGTGATGTAGTTGGTCAGCGCGTCAAGCCAAACGTAAACGACGTGCTTCGGGTCAAAATCTACCGGGATACCCCATGTAAATGAGGTACGGGACACGCAAAGGTCCTGCAAACCGGGCTTCAGGAAGTTGTTTACCATTTCGTTCTTGCGGCTGACGGGCTGGATAAATTCGGGATGCTCGTCATAATACTTCATCAGGCGGTCGGAGTATTTACTCATACGGAAGAAATACGCCTCTTCCTTGGCCGGCTTGACGTCACGGCCGCAATCCGGACATTTGCCGTTGACAAGCTGGGACTCGGTCCAGAACGATTCACACGGGGTGCAATACATTCCTTCGTAGCAGCTCTTGTAAATGTCGCCCTTGTCGTACATCTTCTTGAACACCTTTTTAATCTGGGCTTCATGGTCGGCATCGGTGGTACGGATAAATTTGTCGTAAGAGGTGCCCATCAAATCCCAGATGTTTCTGATGACGCCGGAGGTTTTGTCCACAAATTCCTTCGGTGTAATCTCATTTTCAAAGGCCTTTTCTTCGATTTTCTGACCGTGTTCGTCGGTTCCGGTCTGGAAAAAAACGTCGTAGCCTTCATAGCGCTTGAAACGCGCAATGCTGTCTGCCATAACAGCCTCATACGTATTGCCGATGTGCGGCTTGCCGGATGTGTAGGCGATGGCGGTTGTGATGTAATACGGTTTTTTCTCACTGCTCATAACTGATTCCTTCCTTTCTTTTAATAATCAACGGCATGCGTGTGATACAAAAAAGAAAAGGCTTCCGTCTCTATAAAGACGAAAGCCTGAAAACTTCGTGGTACCACTTTATTTCACACAAAAAATGTGCCTCTACGACTGCAGCGCTTCCGATTGGAAAGGAATTGACGGAATCGGTGAATTCAACGAACGGAATCGGTAGAACCTGCAAATTCAACAAACGGAATCGGCAGGACCTGCAAATCCGATGATGACAATCCGACGGAACCGGCCGAAATCGCGACAGTCTTGCACTGTAACGGGTGCACCCGGCAGAACCTGAACACGGCGGCGGGTTTTCACCCGGGCGACCGTGATTCGCCCCTGCGGCTCCGAGACCATGTTCCCATCTGCGTTCCCCGTTCCGTTCTCAGCAATAACCGGATTCTCTGTAGCGGATTCGTGACGGTACTCTTCTCTTCCACGCCGACTGATATGTAACTGATGCGACCAATATACAACACGTTTTTCGCCTTGTCAATTGTTTTTTGGAAATGAGTCAAAAACCCTCGAAAGAATGGCGATGTTAAAAAATATTTAACAATTAAGTACTTTACATTTACCAATTCGTGGTGTATAATAATTGAAAATCCGAATAACGGAATCGCCAAAAGGGGGGTTCGCGGATTTTACATTTTATTGTGCAGACGCATCACGACAAACCGATTATACGATGATGCGGTGCCAATCGTTAATCCTGTGGATGGCGACAGAAAAGAAAGGAGAAAGCATTTATGCTACAGTATTTGTCCGTTCTTGGAATTCCCAAGAGCACATTAATCGGCGTTGTTGTCGGAATCGCTGTATTGTTTGTTCTGATTTTCATTATCGGTTATGTTAAGGCTCCGCCGGATATGGCTTACATCATTTCCGGTATGAAGAAGAAATCAAAGGTTGTAATCGGACGCGCATCGTTCCGTTTCCCGTTCTTTGAACGTATGGACCGCCTGAATCTTCGTTTGATTTCCATTGATGTTAAGACCAGTAACGCAGTTCCTACTGCTGATTATATCAATATCAATGTTGATGCAACGGTTAACGTTAAGATCAGTAACGAGCCCGAAAAACTTCGTCTCGCCGCTGAGAACTTCCTGAATAAGCCTACCGATTACGTGGCAGCAGTTGCCCGTGAGGTACTGGAAGGTAACGTTCGTGAAATCGTAGGTCGTATGAAACTCGAAGAAATGGTTTCCGACCGTCAGAAATTTGCAAATCTCGTCAAGGAAAATGCTGAGCCCGACCTTGCCGCAATGGGTCTCGATATCATTTCCTTCAACGTTCAGAACTTCGTTGACGGCAATGAAGTTATTGAGAACCTCGGTATTGATAATATCGTAAAGATTAAGAAGGCTGCTGCGATTGCACGTGCCGAGTCCGAACGAGACATCAAGGTTGCTCAGGCTGCTGCCGACAAGGAATCCAATGATGCTGCCGTTCTTGCACAGACCGAAATCGCTAAGAAGCAGAACGAATTGGCAATCAAGAAATCCGAACTCCAGCTCGATGCCGATACCAAGAAGGCTATGGCCGATGCCGCTTACGAAATCCAGAAAGAGGAACAGCGTAAGACAATCGAAATTACAACCGCAAATGCAAACATTGCACGTCAGGAACGTGAAATTGAATTGCAGGAGAAGGCTGTACAGATTAAGGAACGCGCTTTGGAAGCGGAAGTTAAGAAACAGGCAGAAGCAGACCGTTATGCTGCTCAGCAGAAAGCCGATGCGGCTCTCTACCAGAGACAGAAGGATGCCGAAGCAAAGCAGTTCGAAGCTCAGCGTGAAGCAGAAGCCCGCAAGGCTCAGGCTGCAGCCGATCGTTTCGCAAAGGAACAGGAGGCAGAAGGTATTCGTGCCGTAGGTGAAGCAGAAGCAAAGGCCATCGAGGCAAAGGGTCTTGCAGAAGCTCAGGCAATGGAGAAGAAAGCGGAAGCATATGCGAAGTACAACAAGGCTGCCGTTGCGGAAATGATGATCAAGGTTCTTCCGGAAATCGCAGCTCAGGTTGCAGCTCCTCTTCAGCAGATCGACAAGATTACCATTATCGGTGGCGGCGAAGGCGGCTCCAACGGTGTTGACCAGGTTGCCGGCAATGTGCCCGTCGTAATGGCAAAGGTATTTGAAAGTATGAAACAGGCAACCGGCATTGATCTTGCCAACATCATCAATGCGGAATCCTATGATGCAAAGGTAACACGGAATATCAATGTGACCGGCCTGGAAGGTGCTGCGGAAGCAGCCGGTGAGCAGGTTGCAAAGGATATTGCGGAAACCGTTGAGTAATCCGACGAACAGATAGACGAAACAGTGCCTGCGGCGCACGAAAGGGACGGAGTAAACCGTGCCCTTCGTACCGCAGGCATTTTTATCTCATAGGAAAGTTCGTCCTATGAGATAAAAAAACGCTCCGCGAGGATGCACACGCCTGTGCAGAGGAAAATGTCGCTTCGCGACGCACAGGCGGCGCGAGCATATCGCAAGCGATATGCTTTGTTCTTGCTGTCGGGACGCAAAAATGCGACGCGGCAAGTCACTGTTCGGGAAACATCGCTCCGGGAGCAGGCCCTGATTTAAAGGCGTCGCAGCATGCTGCGAACGGAAAATGCAGACCGCGGAAAGACGTTTGTTAACTTTGTGTTACGATTTACCCGAACTCATTGTTTTTTGTAATTAAATAATATATAGTGTACTAAGGCGAACTGACGGCATATGGAGGTCTTTCTATGGGATGGTTA
>JAZLJJ010000023.1:0-3171 GCA_045597325.1 Lachnospiraceae bacterium | reverse complement strand
TCTTAATCGCACTCCAGTTGCTGTAGAAGGTATATCCGCCCATCGTCTTGTATGCACGGATCTTAACGTAGTACGTTGTGCCCTTCTCAAGATCGGTAATGCTCTTATTGGTTGCAGCAGCCATCTTCACCGGTACGGTGAGTCCGTCGCTGAGATCTGCCTCGGTTCCGTATACGATTTCGTAACCGGTACAGTTCGGAGACGGACTGAATTCCACCTTCAAAATGCCGCTGTACTGATTGGACAGTTTCGAAACGAAGTTATTCTTGACATAAATCGTATTCTTCGCCGGGCCGGAGGCACTTGCAATAACATCCTCACCGGACTTCTTAAAGCTCTTGATGGCGTAATAGTACACCGTTCCGCCCTCTACGTTGCTGTCGATAAAGTACAGGTTCTTCTGGGTTCCGCCGAAGAAATGCCAGGTACCGGCCTGCGTATCCTTCCGATATACATAGTATCCGTCCGCTCCGTCAATTGCGGTTCAGGTCACGCGAACCGAACCGGAACGGTTCTCCACGGTTTCAATGATCGGAGAGGTCATATAACGACCTGTTGCCGTTTTTCCCGTTTCTCCGCAAATTTCACCGAGACACAGCTGTACGGCATACACATATTGAACACCCGGCTCTACGGTCTTGTCATAATAACCGGTTGTCGTTAAATTCTCTGCTACAACAGTCCAATTGGCAACCGTTTTTCCTTCATCCGGCACAATATCACGAAGTAAACGATACGTGTATCCGCTCTCTTCGTCTGCCTTCTCCCATGTCACAGTCAAACCGTCCCGTGCCATATTGGCATGAATAACATCGACCGTATCATCGATACGCTTGTCTGCAAGAATGGATAAGTACTTTTCATCTCCGTAGATGCTTCCTTCCCACGGCTCAGCATTCGAACCATCCTGAGTTTCATAATCTGCTTCTGCCGTAAAATCCGCCGTCATACCATCCGTATCTATGAGAATCTCACCGTAAAACACCGGAAGTCCCGACAAACTGAGGGATGCCGATTCCTTCATAACCACATCCAGCTCATGGGCATACAATGCCGCCAGGATGCTGTTCGACACATTCACGGATACCAAATCCTGAAGTATCAGTTGCTGTTCAGACGTGGTACCACTTCCTATCATAATTCCGAATGCACTGGTGGAATACTTTTCACCCACTATAGAAATATTCAGCGTACCGGTTCCCTTCACTGTCAGCGTCCAATCGTCTTCGTTCACTGTGTCGGGTTGCAGGATACATACATGCAATATATCGGCGGGCGATTCTCCCGGTTCCATTATAATCGTATTGGTTCCCTTCAATACCAGGGATTCAAATAATCCGAAAATACCGCACTCGATATCATCCGGCAGATGGAACTTATTTGCAATTGTACTATCAAAATGTAAATTTGCCGTTCCGTCGAGTGTGATTGTGGCATTCTCCAACGTCAGTTCATTTTTCTCAAAATTATACGTTGCCGTTCCGTCACCGCACGGAATCACGGTCTTTCCGGATGTAAACTCTTCTCCGTTGACAAATACTTCGGAACGACGCTCTTCATCAAACAGCAGATATTTGTATTCCATAAAATCTGCTTTTTGCAAATCCTCTTCCGTCAGTTCCTGTTTCGTGCTTCCGTCGGACTTCTCGGTGTCACCGTAATTTTTACCAAGTCCCGAATTCCAAAGGTTGAACGAAGTCACATTGGTGGAGTCAAATGCGTTATACTTTCCGATCAATTCCAAACGGCAGGTATCGCAATAAAACCTCCCAAAACCTACAAGTGCGTAATCCGCCTGCATTGTGATATCCGCTGCACACAGATACAATTTCTCCGGTACATAACAACCTATGGAATCATATCCTTCCGATGCCTCACAACGAATATCCAGTTTCGTTCCGCAATACTCCTCGGTTTCCGTATAGTCATCCGCAAATATCTCCACATAATCTTTGCCATAAATGCCGCAAACCGTACAACCGTCCTGTTTCAAATCGATGACATTATCACCGATTAATTGAATGCAGTAAGGCTCCTCAAAAACAATACCTGCGTAAATCATGGATTCCGGATCCACAATACCCTTCGTAATTGTTGCATTCTCGAGGTACAAATGCGGAAAGCTGACAATGAGATCCAAATCCACATATGCCTTACCGTCTCCGCACTCAACAACAGGATTCTTCTCCGACAGTTCCACTCCGTTTACCGAAACATTGTAATACTGCGGATTTTTGATTTTTACATAGGGACACTTCAACAACTCCTCTACTGTTTCGTAGTCCTGCAGCGACTCTGCGTTCTTGCCGCCCTTCAGAATCACTGTTTCGTCCATTACCAATTCGGAGACAGCCTCATAATACAATGCTCCTTCCAGCGTACCGTAACGAAGTCCCAAAGTAGTGCAACAGACTACGTTCATCGCATCATTTGCAATGACTGTCGTATTATCGATTGTTAATGCTCCGTATGTCACGATTCCACTGGTGACATATTGAGGATCCGAAAACGATATGGTCAGATTTCCTAAACCATATATGGTCAATTTCGGACAGTCTGCATAAATTCCCACAAACCCATGTTCCTCATCGTTCTCCAGCAAGAACTGGCAGTCACCCTGCAACCAAACCGTTACCGGATCCTCCGACTCAATGTACAATGCGGCCATGATATCTTCGTCCACCTCGTTCACTGTGGTAAGGGTCAGTTCTTCCAAAAAAACTATATTTTCTTCACTTGAAAGATTCACATAGCCGTTTTGTCCATTCGTGCCAAACCAGGTACCGTCGTTTCCTGTAAATGTTTCGCCGTTTACCTTTACCGTCAGCTTCGAAGGCTCCGGATCAGCCATTGCAGACATTGTTCCAAACAGAAAAAATGTCGAGAGAAGCAACAGTAACAGTACAATTTTCTTCTTCATAAAAATTCCTTTCCAAGCAGTATTCTCTGCTTTTTTAATATTTTATCTATGTCATTATATCGGTATTGCCCATTTTATGCAAATGGATTATATCTTCTTTTTTCCATCCGTTGGAAAATGACCGAAAATCCGATATTTCGATGGTTTCATTGCCAAAAATTCCGAGAACAAAGCATATCGCTTGCGATATGCTCGCGCCGCCTGTGCGTCGCGAAGCGACATTTTTCCTCTGCACAGGCGTGTGCATCCTC
>JAZLJJ010000022.1:0-24890 GCA_045597325.1 Lachnospiraceae bacterium | reverse complement strand
AGATTATTCTAACGGCTTGAATAAGTATGCCCAAAATAGAAAAGTTGCATAAAAACATCTAAAGCAAAGGCTTTGTATTGTTCCTAAATCATCGGATATCACATCATAAAATCTTATATTTACCAATTCGTGTTAAATTTTCAAGGTACAAAAATAAATATAATATTAGAATGTGTCTTTTGACACCCTAATCCTCATAGGAAAGTTCGTCCTATGAGACAAAAAAACGCTCCGCGAGGATGCACACGCCTGTGCAGAGGAAAAATGTCGCTTCGCGACGCACAGGCGGCGCGAAGCATATCGCAAGCGATATGCTTTGTTCTTGCTGACATGATGCAAAAACGGCGTAATCAGTCGCCGGCGACATACTTCCCTGTTTCTATGAGAAAATGTGCCGGCAGACCTTTTTCAGTATACTTCATTGATATAAAAAGATGCCTCATTTGATATATCGGAATGCTATCTTTTTTCTTGTAAAATGAGCTGAAAAGAAGTATAATATAAAAATTGTGGAGGAATTTAAATCAATATTTCAGGAGGGTTACCATGGCAAGTTTCAGCGGAACATTTTTCTCACGGACATTAAGTCGTCCGGTTCATTTTTCAGCAGTTCTTTGCAACGATAACGCTTACGGAACGGAGGGCAATCCGCACTATCAGCGGGGCACCAAGACGGTGTATCTGCTGCACGGATTCAGCGGATGTGATACGGATTGGCCGACCAATGCACCGTTGCAGGATTTGTCCAACCGGTTCAATGTGAATTTCTTTATGCCGAACGGAGACAATAATTTTTATCTGGACCAGCCGCAGACCGGCTGTAAATACGCGTCCTATGTGGGGCGGGAATTTGTCGAATATACGCGAAAGACATTTGGCTTGTCCGACAAACGGGAAGATACGCTGATCGGCGGTCTTTCGATGGGCGGTTTCGGTGCGCTTCATACCGGACTGCTGTTCCCGGAAACATTCGGCAAGGTGATTGCGCTGTCTTCGGCATTGATTGTGAATTCGCTGAAGTATATGTCGCCCGAGGATAACAATCCGATGGCCAATTACGAGTATTATCGCTGGGTGTTCGGCGATTTGAAGACGGCGGCCGAAACGGACGCCAATCCGGAGGTTCTCGTTCGGAAAAGACTGGCGGAAGGCATTGCGCTTCCGGACATTTTTATGGCGTGCGGTACCGAGGATTTCCTGTATCAGCCGAACTGTGAAATGGCGGAATTCCTGAAGAAGGAACAGGTTCCTTTCACATATGTAACGGCTCCCGGAGTGCATGATTTTGTATTCTGGCGCACTCATTTGGAAAAAGGCCTTGTCTGGGCACTGGAACAGAACAACGCATAGGCCTGCAAGAACGTTGCGGCCTGCAAATGTGCTGCAATTGACAGGAACGTTGCGGCCTGCAAATGTACTGCAATTGACAGGAACGTTGCGGCCTATAGTTTAAAAAAATAAGAAAAGATAACCAAAAGGGAATCGGAAGAGGTGAAATATGCCGGTATTTTCAATTGACGAAAAGATATTAATGTTCATTCAGGAGCATCTGCGCTGCAGCTTTCTGGATAAGGTTTTTCCCGCATTTACGCATTTGGGTGATGCCGGGATTTTTTGGATTGTGCTGACGTTGGTTTTGTTGTGTTTTAAGAAGACCCGTCGTGCCGGCGTTTGTTCGATGCTTGCACTGGTTGCATCGGTAGTGTTGAACAATGTGATTTTGAAACCGTTGGTCAACCGTACACGTCCGTACGAACTGATTGACGGACTGATACTGATCGGCAAGAAGGCAGACGACGGTTCGTTCCCGTCCGGACATGCGGCAGCCAGTATTGCAGCCGCGGTAGCTCTGATGGGATATCTGAAAAAGAGGTATTCGATTCCGTTGCTGGGCGTCGCACTGTTGATTTCCTTCTCGCGTCTGTATATCGGAATTCACTATCCGACCGATGTGTTTGCGGGAATGGCCATCGGTATTCTGCTGGCTCTCCTCGCAATGGGAATCGAGAGACTTCTGTTCCGCAAATGGACCTGGTACAGAACTCACAGTGACGCTGGTTCTACGACAGTAGAACAAAGCAAAATGGGAGCACAGCAATGAATGTAACGATTATGATTCCGTCACTGAATCCGGATGAGAAAATGGTCCGGACCGTGCAGGGACTGGTGGAAGAAGGCTTTACGGATATCCTCGTTGTCAATGACGGCAGCGGAGACGAATTCCTGAAACCGTTCGAAACCGTTGCGGCAATGCCCGGGGTGACGGTGCTGACTCATGAAGTCAATAAAGGCAAGGGCAGAGCAATGAAAACGGCCTTTGCATATATTCTCGAAAATCGTCCCGAGACGGCCGGTGTTGTAACGGTCGATGCGGACGGACAGCATTTGCCGAAGGATATTAAGGCGTGCGCGGAAGCAATGCTGGAGCAGAAAGATAAGGTCGTTCTCGGTGTGCGTGATTTCAGCAAACCGGACGTGCCGTTTAAGAGCCGTAACGGAAATAATATCACCAAGGCGGTATTCCGGCTTTTGTGCGGAATCCGGTGCAGTGATACCCAGACCGGACTTCGTGCGATTCCGACAGAGTATTTGCCGCTTATGTGCGAAATTCAGGGGGAACGCTACGAATACGAAACCAATCAGCTGCTGGAGCTGCATGATCATCGGATTGACATGCATGAGGTAGTCATTGAAACGGTCTATATCGATGACAATGCATCGTCTCATTTTCATCCGGTTCGGGATTCGTTCAAGATTTACAAGGTCATTTTCAAGCATGTTGCAACCGGTTTGGCAGGGCGCTTCATAGGAAGTTCGGGACTCTGCTTCCTGGTGGATACGCTATTATTTTACCTGATAAATGTACTTGTGGGCAAAACGACGTCCGTATCCGGTGAAGTACGAATCGGAATTGCTACCGTGGGGTCGCGGGCGGTCAGCACGGTGCTGAACTACTGCCTGAACCGCAAGCTTGTGTTCCGCTCGGAGGAAAGCGGGAAGAAGACGCTGCTCCGGTATTATTTGCTGGCAATTTGTCAGATGACGGTGTCCATGCTGTTGGTCGATGTTGTGGCGGAAAAACTGCTTGGCCTGAAAGCGGGGCTGTTGGAATCGATTATTAAATTCTGTGTAGATGTTGTTTTGTTCTTTTTCAGCTACCGGATTCAGAAATACTGGGTGTTTGCACCTGACAAAAAGAAAGAACAGCAAAATGATTGATTTGATGAGGGAAAAAAAGTGCGTGTTCTGAAGAAAATCGGAAAATATTTCGGACGGTTTCTGCTGGTTGTACTGGCTACGGTGCTGGTTGCGGCGGGAACGCTGTATTTGGTTTTGTATAAAATCTGCAACGGTCCGTCGGAGTCGGCAAAGGCAACCTTTGTAACCACGATTCTGGAAACCGGACAGTTGAAATTTCTGGCCAACTGGGTTTGCAGCAAGGAGGAAATCAATGCGATTGTCGATCAAAATAAGCTGAAACCGGTTGAAGTGGATATCAACGAGGATTTGATTCATATCAATACAGGGGACAATCCCGGATGGAGCGGTGAGGAAGAACAGCAGTACGGGAATCATTTTGATGAAAACGGAATCGAACTGATCGAAATCCCCGGACGGACGTATCTTGCAAAACTGCTGATTATCAAGGATCCGTCTCAGGTGATGGTCGGAACGACATATCCCTGGAGTGAATACGGCAAGAAACTGGATGTGATTGTATCGCAGTTCGGAGGCGTGGCCGGCGTAAACGGCGGTCTGTATCAGTCGACGGGCAACAAAGGCGGATATCCGCTCGGTGTGGTTGTCAGCAAAGGTCAGATTCAGTACAACAGCCCGAACATGAAGGGATTGTATCTGATTGGATTTAACGAAGACAATCTGCTGGTGATTCACGATATGGCCGGCATGAGCAAGAAGGATGTGGAAAATTTCGTCCGCGACGAGAAAATCCGCGATGCGGTTTCATTCCAGGAAGAAGCGTCCGATGCAAATAATCATTTTGTTCCGCTCGTCATTAACGGAGAGGGACGGGAACTGAACGGACAGGGAAGCGGAAGCAACCCCAGAACGGCCATCGGACAGCGTGCCGACGGTGCGATTCTCCTGCTTGTAACCGATGGGCGCGGTGCCAACGCTCATCTTGGCGCATCCGCGGCCGATCTGATCGGAATCATGCTGGATTACGGAGCGGTCAATGCGGCCAATATCGACGGCGGCAGCTCGTCCTCCATGGTGTATAACGGCGAGTATGAAATGAACAGCGTAACATTTTACTATCAGAACTCCTCATGGCGTCTTCCGACGGCATTGGTTGTACTGCCGAAGAGCGGAAAGGAGAACTGATGATGACAGACGATATGAAGAAAACGGCTCCCAAAACAACGGGCGGGAAAAGCAGCATAACGAAAGCATCCGGTACGGCAAAGAACGCAGCGCCGGACCAAGAACATTATCGTGCGATGTACCGGGCATTTTGCCAGGGCGATGACGATACCGAATTTTGGGATGAAATTGAGAAAAAGGCAAACGGGGAAAGCGTGCCGCAGACTGACGTGACGGCACGAAACGCAGCCGGTGCTCCGAATCGCGGGGCAATCCCGGCGGAAGCGGACAAACCGGTTCGAAAAACAGCTGCAAAGAAACCGGCAGACGGGGAAACCGAAAAGCCGGTGAACTCCTCATCGAAGAAGGGCAACCCGAAAACACCGGACGAGCCTTCCGGTATTGTGAAAAAGAAAAACCGGAAAGGCCGGCGGATTTTCATCATTTGTCTGGTTCTTTGGATGATTCTGCTCGGGGTCGGCGGTTATTTCGTTTTGAAAGAAGTGGACCGCGAACTGAAGGAATACGAGGAGGCGCAGATCGAAAATCATTATGATGATTTGTCGAAAGAATTTACGGCATCGGTTCGGAGCGGGGCATTTGACCAAATCGTAAAACTGCCGGAGCTGGACAACGGATTTGAAGACAGGAACCTTTTGAATGAGAAATATCTGACGACGCTGAAGGGTGTTTCCGTGTTCCGTTTGGAAAAGAGCGAGAAGAGTTACAGTACGACGTCACCGCTGTTTGATGTATACGGAGATGACAAACTGGTGGCAACCGTAAAAGCGGAAGCGGTCAATCCGAGAAAGAAACTGCTGATTCTGGAAATCTGTGACTGGAAAATCGATGCGAAGACATTATCGCCGAAGTTCGATGTGACCACGACGGGATATTCCTATCAGGTGCCGGACAACTACACGGTTACCGTAAACGGAAAACAGCTGGGCGAGGATTATGAGGTATCCAGAACCAAAATTCCGTCGGATTTGAAATATGTCAGCGAATACGTTCCGGTTTCGGTGAATGTCACCTATGTCATCAAGGATTTGGTGGATCCGCCGGAGGTTGTGATTACCGACCAAAACGGTGAGCCGGTGGAAATCGACGAATCGCAAAAGGATGAGAAGGGAAATATTTCCATGCCGTATCGACCGGTCAGCTCTGAGGACATCCCTCAGGACCGGGCGGATCTGGTATATGAAGTTGCCAAGAAGGATATGGATTTCCTGACGAAGGATCTGCCCGGAAAGAATTACGGGCTGGAAACGATTCGCAGTTATTTTGTTAAGGATTCCATTTACTATAACAAGCTGTATGAGTATGCGCACAGCGTGGATATCACGTTTATCAGCGATCATACGGTAAGCAATCCGGCGGTTTCGGATTTGAAGCTGTCCAATTATACGGAGTATAACGACAAGGCATTTTCCTGCAGTGTCTATTTTGTAAAGAATATGAGACTGACGAAGACCGGAGCCAAGGCGACCAGTGTGATGGACTCCACGTTCTATTTTGTATATTACGACGATACGGATGACGGCGTGGACAACCCGCGCTGGGCGGCAGTCGATAAGCTGACCAATACGGCCGGAACGGAAGGAACACAGGAATGATTTACGAGAAACAGGTTCTGAAACGGAAGGATGGCGTCCCGTTCACGGTGCGAAATGCGGAACCGGGCGATGCGGAAGAATTGCGTCGGTTTCTGCGGGAAACGGCGGAAGAAACTCCGTTTTTGAGCAATGAACCGGAGGAGGCAACGCTATCGGAAAATGATGCGCAGCGGTTGAGCGTGGCATTTGCCAAAGCCGATGACAGGCTCATGCTGACGGCTGTATCGGAAGGTCGGCTGGCGGCCATCGGAACGCTGATTCCCGTCCGGATGAAAATGAGAACGAAGCATCGTGCCACCGTTGCGCTGATTGTCGGACGCGAGTTTTGGAATCTCGGAATCGGCTCCGGGCTGCTGACGATTTTGACAGGAGTTGCGGCGGAGGAAGGATTCACTCAGGTGGAACTGGAGGTTTGTTCCGCCAATGAGCGGGCCCGTGCTCTGTATGAAAAACATGGGTTCCAAATCTACGGAACGCTGGACGGCGCGTATCGGTATCGAAACGGTGACAGCGCATCGAGCTGTCTGATGGTGAAATATCTGCTTTCGGAATAACAGCAAACGAAGATTGAACAGGGTGTGAAAAACGGATTCGCTTTTTACACCCTCTTTTTTTACCGTGTAGGAAACTGCGACCTATAAGGTAAAATGCTCCGCGAGGATGCAAACGCTTTTGCAAAAGAGATTTGTCGCCTATGTGGCACAAAAGCATCGCAGCATATCGCAAGCGACATGTTTATTGCTCAGAAATGTCATATTTTAAGTAGTTTCCTGCGATTCGGTGCGAACGGAACAGAAGAATACATTGTCCCCTTTTTTCGGATGTGGTATAATCAAATGAGAATTTTGAATATGGAGTCGCCGCACGACAGGCGAACGAAAGGGGATTTTTATGAACAGAGAAAATAAAAAACGCACATACGAAAAAGGGTATTACAAGACCCATCCCTGTGATGAAACCTTTACCTGCAAGGAATGCGGCAGACTGGTTGTTCCGGAAGGTGCCGGAAGCGATCACCGGAATCACTGCCCGAACTGTCTGGTCAGTCTTCATGTGGACATTGAGCCGGGAGACCGCGAGAGTGATTGCGGCGGTCACATGGATGCCATTGCGGTCTGGGTTCGTAAGAACGGCGAATGGGCGATTATTCACCGCTGCCGTGTTTGCGGTGCCATGAGTTCCAACCGGGTTGCGGCAGATGACAACCCGATGAAGCTGATGTCGATTGCGCTTCGCCCTCTGACCAATCCTCCGTTCCCGATTGAGCGGATTGAGGAAATGACACGCCTGATGGGCGGAGAAGGCCGTATTCAGTAAAATCGGCCCGCAAAAATGGGCGGAGATGGCTGAACAGAGAATAAATGACCGGGCGAATGGGCGGAGAAGGCCCTGTTCGGTATCGGAAAGGATTGAGGGATGTTACATAGTGTAAAAAACGGGGCAGTGCAGCTTGTGGGCGGCATTTTCAATGACCGAAGAAGACTGAACCGGGCGTATCTGATGGAACTCGACAGCAATTGTCTGCTGCAGAATTTTTATTTGGAAGCGGGAATTATTCTTCCTGCGGGACAGGTGATTAACGAACCGGAAAAGGCCAACATGCATTGGGGTTGGGAAGCACCGAGCTGCCAGTTGCGGGGGCATTTTCTCGGACACTGGATGTCGGCAGCGGCACGGCTGACGGCGGAAACCGGAGACCGCGAACTGGAAGCCAAATTATTTCACATCGTCGATGAACTGGAGCGCTGCCAGAAGCTGAACGGCGGCAAATGGGTCGGTTCGATTCCGGAAAAATATTTTGATATTCTGTGCACGGACCGGTATATCTGGTCGCCGCAGTATACGCTGCACAAAACCATCATGGGGCTGACCGATACGTATCGTCTGACCGGGTATGAACCGGCGGCACGCATTTTGCGTAATTTGGCGGATTGGTACGAGGCCTGGACGTCACGGATGGTATCTGAAGGTCATGCGGAGGCAATACTGGCCGGAGAAGCGGGCGGCATGCTTGAAGCATGGGCCGAGGCGTTTGATGCAACGGGCGATCCGATTTATCGGGAACTGGCGGAACGGTACAGCGGGTACAGCATTTTGAAGGACCTTGCGGACGGCCGGGATCCGCTCAGTAACGTTCATGCCAATGCCAGCATTCCGCAGGCACAGGGCGCCGCAAAAATGTATGAAATCACCAAAGAAGCAAAATGGCTTGCTCTCGCCGAGCGGTTTTTCCAAAATTGTGTTGAGGACCGAGGAATGTATTGTACCGGCGGGCAAAATGCCGGAGAATACTGGATTCCGCCGAAAATGCTGGGAACCTTTGCGGGAGACCGCAACCAGGAATTCTGCACCGTATATAATATGGTGCGCCTGGCGGATTACCTGTATCGGGCGAGCGGAAAGAGCAGCTATGCCGATTATATCGAGCGAAATCTGTACAACGGATTTTTGGCACAGCAGAACAAACATACCGGAATGCCGACGTATTTTCTGCCGATGAAAGCGGGCGGAAGGAAAGTGTGGGGCTCCCGGACGCATGATTTCTGGTGCTGTACCGGAACGATGGTGCAGGCACAGAATCTGTATCCGTCCCTTTGCTATTACGAGGACGGGGACGGTGCGGTGACGATTGCGCAGTATATTCCGTCCGATTACCGGGGGGACGGCATTTGCATTCATCAGCAGTGCGCCATGAAGTATAATTACGATTTCGCTTTATTTGATGAAAATGATGACAGCGCAAGGTCGCGCTGGTTTTTGGAATTTGACATCCGCTCCGAGGAAGTGCGTACCGTTCGGTTCCGAATTCCGTGCTGGGTGACCGGAATGCCGGTTGTGACGAAGAACGGGAAACCGGTGGAACCGGTTTTGAAAGACGGATATCTGAGTTTGACGGAACAGTTTGCCGGAGACCGGATCACAATGTATCTGCCGTGCGGACTGTACACGGAGCCGTTGCCGGATTGTCCGGACCGGTTTGCCGTATTGGAAGGACCGATTGTGCTTGCGGCGGTTGTCGAGGGTGACGGTTGTGTCAAACTGCCGAAAGACAATCCGCTTGCGGCGCTGGAACCGCATTTGGAGCATTCCTATGAGGCGTTTCCGTGGTTGCAGACCAATTACCGGATTCGGGGAACTGCGGTGGAATGCAAGCCGTTATATGACATCGTCGATGAGCGATATACGATTTATTTTACCGAAGAATAGCCGTTGTGGCATATCCGTTAGCACCGTTATGGCATAGCAGGTATGGCGGACAGACTTCGGAGTCGCAGAACAGATCGAACCTGACGTCCGTTATGTTCGGCGGAGCAAAGGAGATGCAATGAAAGAAACCATTAACCCGATTACCCGAACCGATTATCCGGACCCGGATGTGATACGGGTCGGAAACACGTATTATATGATCAGCACGACGATGTATTTTATGCCGGGCGGCGTGATTCTCAAGTCGTACGATCTGGTTCACTGGGAAATCGAAACGTATGTATTTGACCGGCTCGACGGAACTCCGGCGGAGTGCCTGGAGGGCGATGCAAATGAGTACGGCAAGGGCATGTGGGCTGCAACGTTACGGTATCACAACGGACGGTTCTATGTCGCATTTGTCAGCCACGGTCAGGAAAATACGCATTTATTTATCGCCGATGAGATTCACGGACCGTGGGAACACCGAATGATTCGAGGATATTATCACGACTGTTCGCTGTTATTTGACGATGACGAAAGGGTGTATATCGTATACGGAAACACGGACATTCATTTGACGGAATTGGACGAAACGCTGAGCGGACCGAAACCGGGCGGAATCGATACCGTTATTCTTCATGATAACCGTGAGGACGTCATTCTGGGCTATGAGGGGTCTCATTTTTATAAAATCAACGGCCGGTATGTTCTGACGCTGATTCACTGGCCGAAATACAATATGCGACGGACCGAAGCGGTGTTCTGCGCCGATGCGCCGGACGGACCGTATGAAGGTCGGGACGTCTGCTGGGATGACATGGGATACCACAATGCCGGTGTGGCACAGGGAGGTATCGTGGACACGCCGAACGGGGCATGGTATTCCGTAATGTTCCGGGATTCCGGTGCGGTCGGACGGATTCCTGTGCTTGTTCCGGTTACGTGGAAGGACGGATGTCCGATTTTCGGTGAGAACGGACGGATTCCGGAGACCTTTGCGCTTCCGGGAGAAGACAAACGGGATTACCCGTATCGTCCGCTTTGGTGTTCCGATGAGTTTACGGACACCCCGGGGCTTCAGTGGCAGTGGAACCATGTTCCGGACAATCGTCTGTGGACAATTCTGCCGGAGGGCGGACTGGCGGTGACAACCGGAAAATTGTGTCAAAATCCGGTTCAGGCGCGCAATACGCTGACGCAGCGGATGCGGTATCCGAATTGCGCAGCGTCGGTGGAAATCGATGCGAGCGGACTGAAAAACGGGGATATTGCCGGGCTCATCGCATTACAGGGACGGTATGTCATGATCGGAATTCAAAAGGAAAATGACCGGTATTTTCTTGTGAAGCTTGCAAAGCACACGGTATCCAAAGGCTACGGAATCGGTTCGGACGATCGGGAGCCGGGAGAAATTCCGGTGCGGTATCTGCTGGACAGTCCGGTTGTGACCGTGAGGATTGCGGCAGACTTTGAAGATATGAAAGATACCGCAGTCTGTTTTGCGGCGATTCCGGACAGCGGAGCAGTGATGTCAGAAACCGGGTGCCCGGACAGCGGAGTATCGGCGGCAGAAACCGGATGCCCGGAACGCGGAGCATCGGCGGCAGAAACCGACTTCCCGGACGAAAATCCGGACAGACCGGAATTTCGAACCGTCGGCGGGGCACATCAGCTTTGCTTCCGGCTCGATCATTTTACGGGAGCACGGTTCGGGTTGTGTGTATTTGCCACAAAGGAAACGGGCGGAACAGCGGTATTCCGGCATTTTCGGTATGAGCCGTAAATCCGCAGAAAGAAGACATAGCACATTGTAAGCAGGAAAATCCATAGTATAATTAATTTCAGAATGCCGGTCCGATTGGCGGGGACCGGCGGAAAGGCGGTAAAGACATGAATTACGAACATCGAAAAGCAAAAGCGACATTGAGAATTACGGATGCAGCGGGAAATCCGGTTGCGGGAAAAGCACTGCGATTCAAGCAGACACGACATGAATTTTTGTTCGGATGCGGGGCTTTTGATTTTTTGGCATATACAAGTCATTTCGTTCCGAAGCTGGATGATATGTTTGAAAAACGGATTCAGACATGGATGCAGGTTTATAACTACGGAACGATACCGTTCTATTGGGGACAGTTTGAACCGAAGGAGGGCGAACCGCAGACCGAAAGCCGGATGAAGGCAGCGACCTTTATGAAAGAACACGGAATTGAAGTCAAAGGACATCCGCTCTGCTGGCACACCGTTTGTGCGGACTGGCTGATGCAGTATGACAATGAAACCATTTTGAAAAAGCAGCTTGCCCGAATCAACCGCGAGGTTTCCGGATTCCGGGGAACGGTGGATATTTGGGATGCCATTAACGAAGTTGTCATTATGCCGATTTTCGATAAATACGATAATGCGGTAACGCGAATTTGCAAGGATAAGGGTCGAATCGGTCTGGTTCGCGAAGTGTTTGCGGCAGCGAAGGAAGCGAATCCGAATGCGACATTCCTGATAAATGATTTCAATACGTCGATTTCCTATGAGATTTTGATTGACGGTTGTCTGAATGCGGGAATCCCGATTGATGCAATCGGAATTCAGTCCCATCAGCATCAGGGATACTGGGGAGCCGAGAAGGTTCACCAGGTACTGGAACGCTTTGAACATTTCGGACTTCCGATTCATTTTACGGAAAATACGCTGATTTCCGGAGACTTGATGCCGGCTTACATCGAAGATCTGAACGACTGGCAGGTGGAGTCCTGGCCGACAACACCGGAAGGTGAAGAACGTCAGAAAAATGAAATCGAGGAAATGTATCGGATTTTGTTCGAGCATCCGCAGGTGCAGGCAATTACCGGATGGGATTTTGCCGACGGCGCATGGCTCGGAGCACCGAGCGGAGTGGTTCGGAAGGACGGTTCCGAAAAGCCGGCATTTAAGCGACTGAAGGAACTGATTAAGGGTGAGTGGTGGACCGACTGTGAAGTGGTTACCGACGAGAACGGTTTTGTTACGGTAGAAGGTTTCAAAGGGGATTACGTATTGTGCAACGGTTCCTGCGAAACGGCAATGACGCTGAAGGACGGTATGGACGGCGTAACCAATATTTGTATCGGGTAATAATATGCGGGTGTAGGGCGAAAGCCTTGCACCCGATAACTATGTGATAAGAGAAACGATAATGAACAGAGCATTTGGAAAGAAAGAATTGAGAAAACTGATTGTGCCGCTGATTTTGGAGCAGGCGCTGGCGATGATGGTCGGAATGGCGGATACCATGATGATCTCATCCGCAGGTGAAGCGGCGATTTCCGGAGTGTCTCTGGTGGATATGGTAAATGCCCTGATTTTCGGTGTTTTTTCCGCACTGGCCACGGGAGGTGCGGTCATCACATCCCAGTTTCTCGGCGCGGGAAAGCGGGACAAAGCCTGCGAAACGACAAATCAGCTTCTGTACACGGTGACGATACTCGGCATGGCAACGATGGTTCTGACCATTTTGCTTCGGGTCAGCCTGATTCGTCTCTTTTTCGGAGAGATTGAAAGTGAGGTTATGAACAATGCCATGATTTATCTGATTATCACGGCATTTTCCTTCCCGTTTATGGCCATCTACAATGCCTGTGCGGCGATTTTCCGGGCGATGGGAAATGCGGCGGTGACGCTTTGGGTTTCACTCCTCATGAACCTGATTAACATTATCGGAAATGCGATTTGCATATACGGGTTTCATATGGGTGCGGAAGGTGTTGCAATTCCTTCGGTGGCATCCCGCGTTGTTGCGGCGGCTGTGTTGTATGTGCTTTTGAAAAATCAGAACCGGACCCTTCATTTTGTAAAGGAACGGATGCGATTGCGACTTGACTGCATTCGTAGAATTTTGTATATAGGTGTTCCGAGCGGTATCGAAAACGGAATCTTTCAGCTGGGGCGTATCGTTGTGGTTCGCATTATCGCCGGATTCGGAACGGCGGAAATTGCAGCGAACAGCGTTGCCAACAGCCTGGACTATGTCGGCTGCATTATCGGGCAGGCGACCGGCCTTGCGATGATTACCGTAATCGGGCACTGTGTCGGTGCAGGAGACGAGAAACAGGTACGATACTACACTGGTAGAATCATGAAAATAACGTACTTGTTTACGGCAATCTGGAATCTGTCATTATTGTTTATGCTGCCACAGATTTTGTCATTATATAAGCTGTCTGCGGAAACCGGGGATCTGGCATATCGATTGATAATGATTCATAACGGAATGGCCATTTTTCTGTGGCCGGCGGCATTTGTCTTGCCCAACACGCTTCGGGCGTGCAACGATGTTCGGTTTACCATGGTTGTTGCGGTGGCGTCGATGCTGGTACTGCGAATCGGCTTCAGTTATTTGCTTGGAGTCCGGTACGGAATGGGAGCCATCGGAGTCTGGTATGCGATGGTTGCGGACTGGATTGTCCGTGCGGGAATATTTATCGGAAGGTATGCGATGGGCGGTTGGAAACGTACAATGTATGGGAAAACAGTGAAAGAAGGCGAATTGTAAATGAGTGAGTCCGGACGTGTGATTAACGAAAAAACCGGCTTAATGGTGCTGGCCGGCCCGATGTTTATTGAAATGTTTCTCAACATCTGCGTGAACAATATCGATACTCTGATGCTGTCCCATTATGCGGAAAATGCAGTCGGAGCAATCGGAAATGCCAATCAAATCATGAACCTGGTCATAATCATGTTCAATATCATTGCAACGGCGACATCCATTGTTGTGGCCCAGTATCTCGGGGCCCGTGCAATGGATAAGATGAACATGATTTATTCGCTGGCATTTATCATGAATCTTGTAATCGGCGCGGTGATGAGCGTCGTTTTGGTACTGTTCAATATGCCGATTTTGAATTTGCTGAAGGTTCTGCCGGAAATGCAGGGCTATGCCTCAACGTATCTGACCATTGTCGGCGGAGGCATGTTTTTGCAGGCTGCCTACAATGTTATGATTCAGATTCTTCGCTGCAACGGCGATTCGAAAATCGGTATGTATGTGGCAATCGTGATGAATGTCATTAATATTGCGGGAAACTGGATTTTCCTGTACGGACCGCTGTGTGGACTGGAACTCGGTGTTGCCGGGGTTGCGATTGCAACCGATGCGTCCCGTCTGGCGGCTGTTGTCATTTCCATCGCTGTGTTTTACAAACGGAAAATCGGCAAACTGTCCCTTCGGTATCTGCATCCGTTTCCGGCAAGAATGTTGAGCAAAATGATCCGCATCGGGCTTCCGTCCGCCGGCGAAACATTTTCTTACAGTATGTATCAGCTGGTTCTGTTGTCCTTTGTAAACAGGCTGAGCGCCGACGCGGTCAATGCGAGAGGGTATTGCAACTCCGTCATTGCATTTGACATGGTATTTTCCAATTCGGCGGCAATGGCTACACAGATCATTGTCGGGCATCTGGTCGGTGCGGGAAAGCGCGATGAGGCGTATCGCCGGGTGTTTGATACGTTGTGGCTGACCTTGCCGATAACCATCGGGATGGCGACCGCGAACTGGCTGATGAGTCCTCTGGTGCTTCGGCTGTTCACAGACAGCCGGGAAGTTATTCGAATCGGCCGGTACGTAATGCTTGCGGACATTTTCGTCGAAATCGGGCGATGTCTCAATATGACGTTTGTCGGAAGTCTGAAGGCAGCCGGAGATTATGTCTTTCCGCTGTTGGTCGGGCTGATTGTCATGTGGGGGTTCGGCGCAACAGTCGGTTATGGAATGGGAATTGTACGCGGACTCGGGCTGGTCGGCATTTACATCGGAACCGCAACGGATGAGTGTGTTCGCGGGCTGATTACGATGTATCGTTTTCGTAAGAAAAAATGGTACCGGAAGACCGTGGTGGACAGTCAGGACGTGGCTTGAGCAATACGAGGCCGGAACACATTTTGTAAATTTTCGGAAAACAGAGGCAGTGAACGAACAGGTTGCACGGAAACGCAAAATTTAGATACATAATTTGAGAAAAATTGAGTCGGTTTCAAAACAATAAGACGAAACCGGCTCTTTTTTTGTTTTGTGAAATATACGAAATATGGTAAAATACAAAACAGAGAAGTGGTTTTTGGCAACCGGAAAGGTAATCATTTTTTCGGATTGTCGAAGAATCGACCGGGGGATGCGGCGGGAACACCGGGAAGTGACATCGGAGAAAGGAAGGCAGGCAAATGAAATTATCCATTCGTAATATCAAAATAGTCATGTGTATTTTGTTTGGCATATTTACAACCGCGCTGATTATCGGAATGTCTTCCTATCTCAAAAGTACGACATATGTTCCGCCGAAAATGGAGCATTATCCGAAACCGCCGTCCGGCGAAGAATCGGTGCGCGTGGCGATTCCTGCCGACTGTTATCCGTTTGTCTATTTGGAAGACGACGGCAAACCGGCAGGGTTTGGAATCGAACAGATGGTAATTGTGTCCGAACAGACCGGAATTTCGCTCGATTTTGTGGTTATGCAGCGAAATGAGCTGGTGCCTTCCCTGCGAAGCAACAGTGTCGATGTTATAATGCTGTTTGAGAAAAATGTCGGTTTGTCGGAGGATGAAGAAAACATCCGCATGTACGTGGCCGGCTTCAACGAAATTGTTGCTTTTGGCAAGACACCGGCAGACAGTGTCAATGAAATTCAGAATAAACGAATTGCACACCGGACCGACGGTTCGGTACGTCCGTATTTGCAAAGACTGGGAATGACGGATTTGAAAACCTACGGATTTTTCTCCGAATATGCGGCACTTCAGGCTGTGGAAAACGGAGAGTGTGATTATGCCGTCATGAATTATGTGACAGGTCTGAAACTGATTCAGGATAATTACCGGCAACTGAAACTGGACGTACAGCTCTTTGTCGGAATGAGTGAAAGCGGAATCGGAATCAATACCGCAAGAGAGTCTTCCGCCCGATTTGCCGAGGGCTGGGAAGAGATGATGAAGACAAAGGAGTATACCGATATCAGCAGCAAATGGTGTACGCTGTACCGGAATCGAAAAATACTCCCGGATATCGCGGAAAATCATGTCTGGCTGCTGATTTTGTCAGGCCTTGTCATAATGTCTTTATTTGGCTGGATATTTGCGATTGTTCGTGAAAAGCGGGATGTTTTGATGATGAAGGAAGCATTTTCCCAGACCAATTTAAAAGAAAATGAATACACGTTTGCCGAAACCTTCAGTGTTATGGCGGCGCTGTCCAAGGACTATGTCAACGTTGATTATGTGAGACTGAAAGGGAAAAAGCCCGGGGAATCGGTTGTCAATTTCCGATCTGCGGGAATCCTGGACGGGTCTCCGGAAGAGTTTGAATATGAGTATAATCTCGGAAGTCGGATTGCGAGCATAGCGAACCGTCTGGTTGTCCCGGAAGACCGGGAACGGTTTGTTCAGAACGTGTCGATGGAGCAGGTTACGTCTTATATTATGCGCGGGGAAACCTATGATGTGACCGTGCGGATTACTCATCGCGGGGAACGGCATCATATGCAGTTGAAGTTCATTCCGATTATGAATACGGAAACTCATCGGCCGGAGGGTATTGTTGTCGGTGCCCGTATTATTGACGCGGAGATTGCGGCGGAATCGGAGAGACAGCAGTTGCAGTCCGTCATTGAAACGTTGTCCGACAACTACGAGTGCCTGATCAGTGTCGATTACGAAGGAATCGATATCAAGGAATATCGGGCCAGCACTTTGTATGCGAAAATGAGTGAGTTTGTCAAAGCCGGCATGAACAATGAGGAACTTATACGGAATTTTGCGGATTTGTATGTGGTTCCGGAAGACCGGGAAGTGTTTTTACAAGGTGTGGCCGAACAGTTTGTATGGAAGAATGTTCAGGATGGACAGGTGTATACTTTGAATTTCCGTTTGAAAACAAAGGACGGAGATCAGTGGTATCAGAGCAAATTTGTACGCAGTAATCCCCAAAATGATCTGCGACGTGTACTTGTGGCATTGGTGAATATCAATGAACAGGTCAGCGCGGTTCAGAAACAGAAACAGGAACTGGAAAAAGCAATGAACGCGGAGAAGGAGGCCAATGCCGCAAAGAGCCGCTTCCTGTTTAATATGAGTCACGATATCCGGACTCCGATGAATGCAATCCTGGGATTTGCCGATATCGCGGAACATAACATCGACAATCCGGATGTTCTCAAAGATGCGCTGCATAAAATCGAGGTGTCCGGAAATGATTTGCTTCAGTTGATTAACGAAGTTTTGGATATGGCACGAATTGAATCCGGAAAACTCGAACTGGAATACTCGATTCATAATGTAGTGAAACGGAGTCAGGAACTGGCGGACATTTTTGCGGTCCTGATGAAAGACCGAAAGCAGGTGTTCCTGACTGATTTTAACAATATTCGCAATCCGTATGTCTGGTTTGATACGATACATGTACGCCAGATTATGACGAACCTGCTGTCCAATGCAATTAAATATACGCCGGTCGGCGGTACCATCCGATATGTCGTGCAGCAGTTGCCTTCGGAAACGGAAGGAATGGGAAAATTCCGATTTACGGTAGAGGATAACGGCGTGGGCATGAGCGAAGAGTATCTGACACACATTTTCGATATGTTTTCCCGTGAAAATACATCGACCATCAGCCGCCGCGAAGGCAGCGGACTGGGTATGTCCATCGTGAAAAATCTTGTGGATTTGATGAACGGAACAATTGAAATCAAGAGCAAGCCGAATGCCGGAACCCGAGTTGATGTTACACTGGAACTGAAGCTTGCCAACGAACAGGACAAGGTCAATCCGGGTGAGAATGAGGAGCAGACCGATGTTTATTTGGAGGGCATCCATGTTTTGATGGTTGAGGATATCGAACTGAACCGCGAAATCGCAAGAAATATGATGGAACGCGAGGGCGTTATTGTGACGGAGGCGGAGAACGGGCAGGAAGCCTTTGAGATTATTAACGGCTCCGCACCGGGCGAATATGATTTGATTCTGATGGATATCCAAATGCCTGTTATGGACGGATATGAAGCGACACGGCAAATTCGTGCACTGCCGAATTCGGTCATTTCCGCAATTCCGATTATCGCGATGACGGCAAATGCGTTTGCGGAAGACCGTAAGGCATCGTTTGATGCCGGAATGAACGATCACATTTCCAAACCGCTTCGTAAGGAGACATTGAATGCGATTTTGGCAAAATACAGCGGCAATTCTGCTGCGGAAACGAAAGAAGAGACAGTATGACGGATCGGGAACTGATATGGAACGCACAAAAGGAGACGACTCTGTTGTCCACACCGATATTGGAAGTTCGTTCCAGAACGGAGAAAACGGAAACGGGAATCTGCGGAGATTATGTGGTGCTGCACGCACCAGCATGGGTGACCGTAATACCGGTTCATAAGGACCGCTTTGTGATGGTACGGCAGTGGAGACACGGAGCCGGATACATCACAACGGAATTTCCGGGCGGGCTGGCGGAACCCGGGGAAGCACCGGAAATCGGAGCCGCCAGAGAACTTCTGGAAGAAACCGGATTTCGCGCCGGGAAAATGACAGTCCTCGGCAGCTGTAATCCGAATCCGGCATTATTTGACAATACATTGACAGTATGCCTGGCGGAAGAATTGGAACAGACGGGTGAATTGCATCCGGATGACGATGAAGTGCTGACTTATACGGAAATACCGATTCGGGACGTGATTGACGGCTTTTGCACCGGCGAATACAGCAATGCGTTTCTCGGGACGGCATTGCTGTTATATTTGCGCCATAAAAAGGAAACTTCCGGGGAATAAGAAGAAAACAGTCAATTCGGCAAAAAATGATTTTGGAACGGTGGAGACGAAATGAAAAAACTGACAATTCAAAAAGAGATGGTAAAGACACTGTATGATGCAAAATTCGTAAAACTGTACGATTTGCAATATGGGGAGGGCAAGCATTATTTTGATGCAACCAGACGGAATGCGGAGGATTTGGTCGCCATAAAAGGAGACGAGGAATTTCAATCCATGCTGCCCGATGCGGTAACGATTGCCGTTGTCGTGCATTTGCCGGGAGAGGAGCCGAAACTGCTGTTGTCATATGAGTATCGGTATCCGATCGGACAGTTCCTGCTCAGTCCCGTGGCGGGGTTGCTGGACCCGGAGGACCGCAGCGCGGAACAGCCGTTGAGAACGGCAGCGGTCCGGGAAATTTTTGAGGAAACCGGTTTGACGGTAAAGGACACGGATCCGATTACGGTGCTGAATCCGTGCGCACTGTCGACACCCGGAATGACGGATGAAAGCAATGCATTTTTGAGAGCGGACATTTACACGGATACGTTGGATGCCTTGAACCAAAACGGGGCGGTCGGAAGCGAATTGTTCAATGGATTTGAACTTGCAGACCGCGAAACGGCAGCAAAATGGTTCCGAACCGGACGCGATCGAAACGGTAATTTCTTCTCGTTGGCAACCTGGGCGATTTTGTTGTATTTTATCTCATAGGAAAGTTCGTCCTATGAGATAAAATACGCTCCGCGAGGATGCACACGCCTGTGCAGAGGAAAAATGTCGCCTCGCGACGCACAGGCGGGGCGAGCATATCGCAAGGGATATGCTTTGTTCTCTCACAGGACAACGAGAACGTTTAAATGACGGAAAACGGACAGTAAAATACATGATATTCTACAACAGTAGAACCATGTGAAACAGTAAAATCTTCATTTTTATGAAAAATACATATTGATTATTCTACAAAAGTATGATATTTTGAAAATGTCTTATTTTATAAGACTGTATATGGCGAAAAAGATCCGCATTTGGCGGGTCGGGCAAATCACTTTTACATAAAATGTGAAAAATGTAAAAATTATTTACGAAAAGTATTGACAAAGTTTTTTTCGAATGATATTTTACCGGTGTAAAATGATTTGTGTAATGGGCTGCCGGAAATCGGCTGATGCCTATGGAGGAGTAAAATATGTATATTGAAGAGCCAATTATTATTAAGGAGGTCAATGTTCCGAGACAGTCACTTGCAATTGATATCGGGTTGCCGATGATTTTGACTGCTTGGGCAGGAACTGTTGCATCCGCTTTTTTGCCGTTTGCCAAAGTGGCAATTGAGGGCGACGGAGTTTCTTGTTTGGAAAGCTTGTCCGCATGGGATTTGTGTGAAGCTTCCATGATGGGATTTCTTTTCAAATATCTGTTCCTTGTATTTGCCCTGGTTGTTCTGGGTGCGATTTGGAAGAAGAACAGCAGTGTTATGCTTGTCTGCGCCGGTTACTGGGTTGTCAATTTGCTTGTTGCAATATCCAATTCTCAACAGGCATCCGAAATGGCCCTAGAAATTGCGAAGGTGAACACCTATATCGGTGATGTCGAAGTCGTATGTACAAAGAGTTTGAGCGTTGGTTTTTGCACGTTCCTCATAAGTACGATTTTGTTTGTTGTCGGAAGTATCTTCTATAAAAAAGAGCATATCGATGATTAACAGAGAATAATTTCAGGAAAATGATGCCCGGACCGACAGGTCCGGGTTTTTCAGTAAAGACTATTTTTCAGTAAAGACCGTTTTTTCGGTAAAGACCGTTTTTTCGGCAAAATGAGTTGCGACGCGGTCTTCGAAACCTAACAATACGGCCGGTGTACAGGCATTTTCCGAAGTGCGGTCATTTGGCTGAATGAAAAAATGAAATGGGGGTACAAAATGATTAATTCCAAGTATTACATGCATGATTCCGATAAGGCGGCGCTTCAGGCGTTAAAGGCGATTCCGGGATTTGAGGCGCTGGCGAAGGCGTATATGAAGGCGTGGAACGAGCGCCAGTTCCGGATTTTGAATATGTCCGGAAAGATTCGTTTGGGAGAGAACCAGATGCCGGAGTATTATAACATGCTTCAGCCGATTTGCGAAAAGCTGGGAATCGAAGTGCCGGAATTGTATCTGGAAATGAATGTGACGCCGAATGCGTATACGTACGGTGATACCAAGCCGTTTATCGTCATTACGTCAGGGCTTCTGGAAACGTTGCCGGATTCTCTGATTCCGACGGTGCTGGCTCATGAGTGCGGACATATTGCATGCCACCATACACTGTTTACAACGATGGGAACGCTGCTGCTGAACGGGATGATTCTCGGCGGAGGAATTGCGGGCGCATTACTGACGTCTCCGTTAAAAATGGGATTTGCGTACTGGATGCGTTGCAGCGAATTCAGTGCCGACCGTGCGGCGGTCATTTGCGACGGAACTTCGGAGCGGATGGTGGAGGTCTGCCTGAGACTGGCGGGATACACGAAAAATAACAAGGCAACGACGAACATGGATGCCTTTATGGAACAGGCGGAAGAATATCGCAAAATGGTCAAAGATTCCGCGTGGGACAAAACAATGGAATTTTTGATGTTTAATCAGATGAGTCATCCGCTGACGGCCGTGCGGGCTGCCGAGTGTGCGGAATGGGAAAAGTCGGAGCAGTACAGGCAAATCACAGAGTTGGCGGGAAATTCGGAAGAAGATGAGAAAATGCATCAGGGCGATGCACGGACGCCGGATTCCTCCAGAAAATTATACGGAAGAGATTACCGCGAAGTTGTACGGGAACTGACCGAGGCCGGATTTACGAATTTTGCAACCGAAGGTCGGGAAGTTCTGAAGGGGTGGATGACCATCAATGACAGCATAACCCGAATCACGATTGACGGGCACAGCAAATTTGAAAAGGGTGACTGGTTTCCGAAGAATGCGCCGATTGTCATTACCTATCAGATTGTAATCGAGACCCGGTAATACAGAAAACGAGCGGCGTCTGCGGCGACCATCAGAAAGAACAGCGGTGTGTTAACGTATGAAAATGAGAACTGCCGGGAAGACAGGATTTCTCAGTATTGTATCGTTACGCCACAGAACGAATGACAGGAGTGAATTTAAATGAGTGAACTGAAAATAATGGATTTGCGGGAAATGCCGGAAATCAAAGATACGGCGGCCGAATGGTTTCACAGTAAATGGAGCGTGCCGAAAGAGGCGTATCTTGCATGTATGGAAGAGTATTTACGCGGTGAAACGGAGTACGGCTGGTACCTGTGTCTGGATGGCGGGAAGATTGTCGGCGGACTTGGCGTGATTGACAATGATTTTCACGACAGAAAGGACCTGGCCCCGAACGTGTGCGCAGTATATACCGAGGAGGAGTATCGCTGTCGGGGAATAGCGGGCAGGTTACTGAATTACGTGGTGAATATCTGCAGGGAAAGGGGCATCGAACCGCTTTATCTGGTAACGAATCATACCGGCTTCTATGAAAGATACGGATGGGAGTTTCTGTGTATGGTTCAGGGCGATGACGAGCCTGAAATGTCGCGGATGTACATTCACAGGTAAAGTGTCATGAGCCTGTCCGGAAGCGGTAAGACGACGCTCGGAAAGGTTGTTGCACAGAAACTCGGATATCCGTATTTTGACGTTGACGATTATATACGGAACCCATTTGAAATGGTAAAGCCTGTAGAAGAGCATTTTGGCTTGAAAACCGTATAAATGTGCAAATGACAGAAAATGCCAACTGGGAGGTTCGCATGATATTTTATTTTACGGGAACCGGTAATTCTCTGGCCGCCGCAAAAAAGTTGCGGGGACCGGAGGAAGAGCTGATCAACATGGCGGATGCCAATCGGGAGAATCGGCATGACTATCAGGTGAAACCGGGAGAACCGGTAGGGTTTGTGTTTCCGGTGTATTTTTATTCGTTGCCGACGGTGGTAATGGATTTTATTGATGCACTGAATTTGGAGGGTGCCGACTATATTTATTCGGTGATAACCTGCGGCGGTGGCATTTCGCAGGCCGGTGCGGTTCTGAAGAAAAGGCTCCTGCTGAGAAACCTGTCGTTGAATTACGTGACGGCACTGTTAATGCCGGATAACTACATTTTGCTTTATTCCAATAAGGCGGAAGGGTGGGAGCAACTGTTGGCACAGGCGGATGACAGGCTTCGAACAATCGCCGAGGATATTGCGAAGAGACAATGCAGTACGATAAAAAAACATACCATGATTTCCGATGTGATGGCGAAAATGTATGAACAGGCGCGGAAAACCAAAAAATTCTACGCGGACGACGGCTGCATCGGATGCGGTATGTGTGCGAAAAATTGTCCGGAAAATGTAATCGAACTCGTAGACGGGAAACCGGTTTGGACCAGGAAATCATGTGCGCAATGTCTGGCCTGCATCAATCGGTGTCCGGTCCGCGCAATTCAGTACGGAAAAAGGACACGCAGGCAGGGAAGATACGTTCATCCCGACCTGTAATTTGTACCGAAGCATAAGCCGCTTACATGTGGGATTATTTACACAGAGCAATGGAATATGAACGGTTGTATTCGGAAAGGAGCTTTCAAGGATGAGTCTGTCAAAAAGCTGGAATTGGGAGATTTTACAGGAAAATCAAAAGGAATACTGGAGAAATCCGTCGGAAGAATCGTACTATCTGGTCAATCGATGGAAATCGCAGGGAAAAAGAGATTTTTTGGATTTGGGCTGCGGACTCGGAAGGCATTCCATCCTGTTTGGCAAGAATTCTTTTCGGGTGAATTGCTTTGATTTGAGCGCGGAGGCACTGAACAGTACGCGAAGCTGGGCAGAGGAAGAGGGATTGCAGTTTCAGTATCAGCAGGGAGATATGTTGAATCTTCCGTATCCGGATGACTCAGTCGATTGCATTATGTGCAGAAATGTGATTTCGCACTCGGATACGGCCGGAGTAAAAAAGGCAATTTCGGAAATCGGACGTGTGCTTCGAAACGGCGGAGAGTGCTTTTTGACATTGGCATCCAAACAAACCTGGGGATTTCAACAGGAGGAATGGCCGCTGTTGGACGCGAACACGAGGGTACGGATGGATGACGGACCGGAACATGGGATACCTCATTTTTATGTGAACTATGAAGAAGCGTTGGCAATGTTTGAAGGGTTTGAAATAGTAAACATATCCCATGTGGAAACGTATTATGAGATACGGGGAAAAAGGAATAATTCCGCACATTTTCATATATTAATCAGAAAATAACAAATACGAAATCAGAAGAGAACAGCAGGTTTAGAACAGCGGGTTTAGAGCAGTAGGTTTAGAACAGTAGGTTTAGAACAGCAGGTTTAGAACAGCGGGTTTAGAACAGTAGGTTTAGAACAGCAGGTTTTGCATGCCGATACGGCAGTGTTGAAACCCGCTGTTTTTTTTATCTCATAGGAAAGTTCGTCCTATGAGATAAAAAAACGCTTCGCGAGGATGCACACGCCTGTGCAGAGGAAAAATGTCGCTTCGCGACGCACAGGCGGCGCGAGGGCGTGTGAAAAAATGAGAAATCATTTTTTATGCGCCCTTGGTTTGTGTATAGAACGCTTGTTTTTGCACATTAATTGTGGATAAGGGTATAGTTCCCCTTACCCCATATCTTCATGCTTCCTATATTTTATGCGGCTCTTTCAACTCTATTCTTTTTATTGTGATATTTATAAAGATTCTGACCTATAGAAACCAGAGAAACCTCTAACCTTACAGAATTTATTCCTCTTCGAACAATTCTTCTGTACCAGCGGTCATTTTTCATGATGCCAAAAGTACCTTCTGTAAATGGTAAAATAAAAATGTAGGTTTTGGGGAAAATAAAAATGTAGGTTTTTCTCCCGGATGTTATCATATGCATGGAGGATTTTTGACCATGCAGGATAAACTCATTACGCAGCTCAAGATATGTAGATTGAGCAA
>JAZLJJ010000021.1:0-18736 GCA_045597325.1 Lachnospiraceae bacterium | reverse complement strand
CATACTGAACAGCATCCAGCTTAAACTGTTTGTCGTGTTGTTTACTTTTACGTGGCATGATGAGTTCCTCCTCTTTGGATATAATACAATATTTTAGGAGAAATCGCATTTTAATTTGAACTATTTATATACTAACAGCATACCTTGGTTCACATTTTCAAACATACGAAATATAAATGCGGAAATCGCATGATTTGGACCATCGTTGTAATTTTGGGCATGAACTTTGTCGGACCTGTTTTGTATTTTCTTTTGGGAAAGGAATCGGAATAATGAACTATCAACGGTCTTTTAGCGATTACGTTTTTCTTATACTGAACATTCTCTGTCTCGCGGTCACCGGCATTTTCCTGCTGATTCGACATGGCAAACTTCCGGACAGCGTTCCGTCCAACTACGACTTATACGGAAATGTCACAGGCACCTCAAGTCCCTATATCATTTATGTTCTGTTTGGCATTATGGTCTTTACATTTTTGCTCCTGCTGCTGATGGGGCGCCATCCGGAGTATTGCAACCTTCCGGTTCGAATCACCGAGGAAAATGCGGTGCGAATTTATCGGGATGCTGCCCTGATGCTCGGCTCCGTAACGCTGATTATCAATCTGTTTCTGGCATACGGCTGCATCACAATGATGTTTGGTCGCGCCATGAATAACATTGTCGCATATGTTTTTGTCATTTCCCTTGTTGCGGATACTCTGATTTGGATTATTCTCATGCGTCTGCACAAATAATTTCAATTTCTGCTATCATAAACGGAGTTTTATATGAACAATATTTTGGAAGTCACATCTCTCAAAAAGAGTTTCGGTACCAAAGAAGTTCTGAAAGACGTTTCCTTTTCGGTACCGGAACACAGCATTTTCGGTTTTGTCGGACGAAACGGTGCCGGCAAAACAACTACCATGAAAATTATTCTCGGCCTGTTGAATCCGGATGCCGGCGCAATTACCGTATGCGGAGAACCGGTCACCGGTGCCGATACCAAAACCAACCGGTTTGTCGGATATCTTCCCGATGTGCCGGAATTTTACACGTATATGACGACACGGGAATACCTGACTCTTTGCGGAAAGATTGCCGGAGTTCCGAAAAATGAGCTGGGCGACCGAATTGAGGAACTTCTGACGCTGGTCGGTCTTGCCGATGAAAAGCGACGGATTCATGGATTTTCGCGAGGAATGCGGCAACGTCTCGGAGTCGCTCAGTCGCTGATTCACAAACCGACACTGCTCATTTGCGATGAACCGACATCCGCACTTGATCCGGTCGGTCGGAAAGAGCTTTTGGATGTTTTGAAAGCAGCCCGTGAGCATACCTCGATTCTCTTCTCGTCCCACATTCTGTCGGACATTGAACGAATCAGTGACCGATATGCCCTGTTGGAGCAGGGAGTAATTATGCAAAGCGGAATCGTGGCCGATATTTCCGGAAAGCAAAGCAAGCGCCGGATTGATCTGATACCGGAGTATGCTTCCGACGTTGAGCGGCTGTTGAAGGCGGAACCCGCTTTGATTTCCGAAGACGGGATGCTCACCATTTCCAATGCTACCGATGATGACATGATGCGACTTGTCGCACTCCTCTCGGAACTTCAAATTCCGGTTCGTAGACTGGAGCGACATGAACCCACTCTTGAAGATTTGTTTTTGGAGGTGATCTCATGACACAATATCGCACCATGCTCGGCAAAGAATTCACGGAATCCAAACGAACCGGACGACTTTTTATTCTCGGTGCAATTTTTCTGGTTTTTGGCATTCTAAACCCTGCGATTGCAAAACTGACCCCCCGGCTGTTCGAATTTCTCAGCGATGAACTTGAGGCTCAGGGCTTTAACATCGCTGTTACCGATGCCACTGCCACGGACTCCTGGCTGCAGTTTCTCAAAAATTATTCCACGCTTCTGCTGATATTCCTGATTGTGGAATCCAACCGTTTTGTCAAGGAATATCGCACCGGAACACTGACCCTCCTGCTCACCAAGGGTCTTCGACGTGCCTCTGTAGTTGCCTCTAAAGCAACCTATATGATTGCTGCCTGGACCGTCGGATACGGAATCTACTTCGGTGTCACCTATGTCTACACCGCATATTACTGGGACATGTCAACGGTTCCCAATATTGCGAAAATCGCATTTGTTCTCTGGCTGTTCGGAATTTTCATGGTTTCGGTTCTGATTTTTCTGTCCTGTCTGTGTCGTGAACTCATTCAGGTATTGCTCGGAACCGGCGGCGTGTATTTATTCCTGTCGTTCTTCGGATTTCTTCCGAAGATTTCGGATTTTCTTCCGACCATGCTCAGTGCCAATGCATCGACTCTCCTGGCCGGCACCCCGGTGTCGCACCTGACGGCCTGCATCGTGATTACCGCAGTCCTGTCCGTTCTTCTCCTGCTGGCATCCTTCCCGGTATTCCGGCGGAAAACACTGTAACCGGTGCCTGCTACGCGGTACAGTTCCGGATAACGCAAACGCGGCATATCCTTGCGCAGCATTTTGCCTTATAAATTGCATTTTATAAAAGAACAAAGCATATCGCTTGCGATATGCTCGCGCCGCCTGTGCGTCGCGAAGCGACATTTTTCCTCTGCACAGGCGTGTGCATCCTCGCGGAGCGTTTTTTATCTCATAGGACGAACTTTCCTATGAGATGAAAAAACCGATAACGTTTGCTTCTCCTGTACGGGCGAAAGCGTCGTTATCGGTTTTGTTTTTTCACACGCTTCGGTCTCACGGCATACTTTGCCGCAACAACTCGCATCTACTGTTTTAAATGGAATTTCTCTTCGGAATTTACCGATACAGATTTCTCCATTCCAAATCTCCGTTATTCATTCCTTTCAAAATCATCTCTGCCGTTGCAATGTTCGTTGCCAAAGGAATACTGTACTCATCACACAATGGAATGACATAATTGAACTGAACCTCATAATTGACCGCACGATCGGTATTTCGCAGGAAAATAACCATATCCAGCTGATTCTGTTCAATCATCATGGCAAGCTGTTGTTCGCCGCCGAGACTGCCCGAGAGGAATTTGTGAATATGAAGGTTCGTAGCTTCTTCAATCATTCGTCCGGTTACGCCGGTGGAATACAATTCATGCTTGCAAAGGATTCCCTTATATGCAATACACAGGTTTTGCATCAGTGCTTTTCTTGTATCATCCGCAATCAGTCCGATGTTCATAGCCATTCCTCACTTTCTCAAAAAGTTGCTGAAATATATACGCATACTATACCATAAAGCCTACCTTCCGTCAATTTCCCATTCGGAAAATGATGGCAACTTTTTCATTTTTTATATCAATAATGCAATATTCTTTTTCATTTTGCACAATCTTCCCGAAAAAGGCTTGCAATTTTTTTTATTTACGTTAGAATCGGTAATGTTCGGGCTTTTATCGGGCACATTTTCGCGGCCCATTCCGAACAAAATAACACATATTTCACGATTTTCTCAACATATAAAATAGGGTATTCATATGGGTTACGAAGTATTTTTTGATTTGGCACTGATTATCGTATTTGCGAAAGTTTTCGGTATTCTGGCTCGAAAGCTGCATGCGCCGCAGGTTGTCGGTGAAATCATCGCGGGCCTGATTCTCGGGCCGGCGGTTCTCGGCTGGGTACAAAGCACGGACTTTCTGAAAACCATGGCGGAAATCGGCGTTGTCCTTCTGATGTTCTCCGCAGGTTTGGAAACCAATCTGAAAGAGCTGAAACGCTCCGGTCTCGCGGCAACACTGATTGCCTGCTTCGGTGTCGCGGTTCCGATGATTTGCGGAACGGCACTGTACATGGCATATTACAATATCACCACGTTCTCCGGCGAAGAATTCCACAAAGCAATCTTCATCGGCTGCATCATGACCGCAACCAGTGTCGGAATCACCGTGGAATCACTTCGGGAAATGGGCTATCTGCGTGGGCGTGTCGGTACAACAATCCTGAGTGCCGCCATTATCGACGATGTCATCGGTATTATTGTTCTGACCTTTGTCCTCGGAGTGCGCGACCCGAATATCAGTCCCGGGGACACCATCACCAATACGTTGCTGTTCTTCCTTCTTGCCGGAATTCTCGGCTACATTTGTTATAAGCTGTTCCAGTTTTATGACCAGAGGCATCCGCATACCCGTCGTATTCCGATTGCCGGACTTGCGCTGTGCCTGTTCATTTCCTATTGTGCCGAAAAATATTTCGGAATTGCCGATATTACCGGAGCCTTTGTTGCCGGTATTATCCTCTGCAACATCCGAGATTCCAAATATATCGCAGAGAAAATGGACATCAACTCCTACATGCTGTTCGGACCGGTATTTTTTGCCAGTATCGGAATCAAAACGAGTATTGATTCCATGAATCTGAACCTGTTCCTGTTCTCTGTTCTGTTTGTGCTCGTTGCCATGCTTTCCAAAATCATCGGTTGCGGATTGATTTCCCGTGCATGCCGATTCAGTCGGTCCGATGCCTTGAAAATCGGTTGCGGTATGATGACCCGCGGAGAGGTTGCTTTGATTATTTCCCAAAAGGGACTTGCCGTCGGTCTGATGTCCTCGAACTACTTTACCGCCGTCATTCTTCTGATTTTGGTTTCCTCCATTGTCACACCGATTACATTGAAGCTTTGTTTCAACAAATGGAAAGACCCCGACTGCCTGTCGGCGGCCGAAATTGCCGGTGAAGAATGATTCCGGTGAAGAATGATTACGGCGAAGTATGATTCCGGCGAAGTGTTCCGCCGAAGTATGATTCCGGCGAAATATGATTCCGGCGAAGTGTTCCGCCCCCTCTGAATATCTGAATAAAACAAAAAATAATAAAGACTATCCGCACATTTCCGTTGCGCCGCAGGATTCCCCACAGAAGACGCTCGGGCAATGGTCCGGATAGTCTTTTTGTTCAATCGTATTGTTTATGTCCGATGCGCAGCAGCTTATGTACAGTGTCTCACGCACAGCAGCACATCCTATACAGTGTCTCACACACAGCAGCACACCCTATACAGTGTCTTATGTACAGCGCCTCTGTCGTGTCCTGCCTGTCATCGGTGCAGACATCGGAATTACTTCAATTACTTCGTATAATCACTGATGACCGGCCATACATCGGAAGACTCCAGCCCCAGTTTCCAGAAGGAGCAACCGGCCAGTTTCATGTTCTTGTAAACATCCATCTTCTTGGCGAGAGAGTCCTTGTCTTCCAGCCAAATCTTATATTTCTTTCCGTCCAGCATAAAGTCCGCAAAATTCTGCTGTGTTTCGTTATCCCAGCTGAATTTTGCATCACTGTCTTTCACAAATTTACGAAGAGTATCCATTCCGTTTGCTTCGGTAGCAATATTTCCGTTTTCGGAAACCACCCATTTTCTGGAGAAGAACGGAAGTCCCAAAATGATTTGCGAACCGGGAACTTTCTCGGCAATGGCTTCTGCTCCTCTGGTCACAAACGGAAGTGACGATGCGGAACCAATCTTGTTGTCTACACCGTTTTCTTTAAACTGATTGTAGGTCGCCAGGTTATTCTCATCATATGCCATCAAAATGACATAGTCCACGCAATCCTTCAACGCACTCAGATTATAATACGGAAGTTTTCCCGAATCCGGTCCGTAACAGTCAATGGAAATCACCAAATGAGCTTTACGGCTCTCCAGATACAATTCACGTAGGAACTGAATATAGTGCGGACCGCTCTCCGCCGTAATATACTCAAAGTCAATATTGATACCGTCGGCGCCGACTGCAGTAACCTCCTGAATCAAAGAGGAAATCAGCGTTTTCCGATGCTCATAATTGGACAACACTTCGATTCCGGACACACCTTTTGCAAAGTCATCCACCAGCACCCATACCTGCATACCCAATTTATGGGCCTGTTCCACATATTCCGCACTTGCCAGCATCCGGCCCTCACACTCCTGGACCGAACTGATATGGCCTTCCACATCGGAAACCTCAAACCAGGTCGGAGAAATGACATTTAATCCCTTGGTGTCCTTCACTGCTTCCTTCAAATCTGCCGCACTCAGTTTGAAATATACCTGATGCCAGCCCATACAAACATTATTTTCCATCAGAAAATGTTCATACGTTTCACCGTCGGCAACAACTACCGTTTCGCTAAAAGGCTGAATGTCCGAGTTATTGATATAACCCCACAGACCGTTTTCCAGCATAACTTTGGTCCAATTGTCACCGTTCAGATTCTCTGCCATATAAACGCGGGTTCCCGTTTCCAATTCGGCAACAATCGGATTGGTGATATCTCTTTGTGTTCTCAATATCGCGCCGTCTTCATTCTTTACCCGGGTTTCATACAAAACCGTTCCGTTCTTGCAAATGCTGACCGTCGCCGGCTTGGTTCCGGTCGCTACCGTTGCACGTCCGTACTCGGCTATCAGCTCCGTACTGACATAATAATGTCCGTTCCGACTGATAATCATCGGTTCACTGCTGCTCTTCACTTCTCCGTTGAGCTCATGCTGCTTCTGATCCGGCCAGTAAATATCAATATTCTTGGAATTGGTTACCGTCAACTGTCCGTCTTTCTCAAACCAAAACAGACGATCGTCAACCTGTTTCAGCAATTCTATCGGCACATACAGGATGTCATTCTTCAAAATGCCATGCTCGCTGTACGGCATCGAATTCAGCATAACCATGACTCCGTCTTCTCCGAGTCCGTATTCGGCATTCATATCTGCATGCTCTGTAGAAGCCGTTTTCTTCTTCTCGTTGCTCTTATTGCTCCCGCTTTTCATACTGTCGCAGCCGAGTGTAAGGCATCCGCAAAGCAATACTGTAATCAACCAAATTAACTGTCTTTTTTTCATATGTTCCTCCAAAGCAATAAATTGCAATTCTATTATATCACAAACTTTCAGAAAAGGAACCCCGCATTTTGCTGTGTCATTCGTATCTTCTGTATTTTCTATGCGAAGTTCCCCCTCCGTCAGATGAAACATATGCCCGAAAAGCCCTTTCAACCACGTCTCCCCGGTCTCCGTTAAGGTGCAAGAATATTCCGATTCGAACAGTTGGTAACACCGTGATATGCCCACATCCATTCCGAAAATTCGATTTCGTATCGTCTTCCGATTCCATCAACGAGGCCCGGCTCCCACCGGTTTGCCGGTCATTTTCGATACCGGTATTGTAGCAAATGAGCCCCTGCAAATCCATTGACGAAATAACCGGAAAACAAGCTTCATTTTTTCCGTCAGATATCTTGATTTTTCTGATTTTTGCACTTTGTATATACTTTTTTCACAATTAAATTCATTGACTTTAATGCACTTTTCCCGTATACTTCCTACAAGACATGCAGTACAATATTTCGTATGTTTCGTATGCATTTCAAATTTTGAAGAAAGGATGGAGCGTACACATGAAGATTGAAAAGATTAATGACGATCAGATTCGTTGTATTCTGAGCAAGCAGGATCTCGTGGAACGGGGGCTGCGGTTGAGTGAGTTTGTTTACGGCTCCTCCAAAGCCAAGCAGCTGTTTCAGGATATGATTCAGGCTGCGTCCGAGCAGTATAATTTTATTTATGAAGATCAGCCGCTTATGGTGGAGGCCATTCCGACCACATCCGAATCCCTGATCCTGATTATTTCCAAAGTCAACGATGCCGATGAACTCGACCCGAGATTTTCCAATTTTACGGGCTTTGAGAATCCGGCTGACCTTCTCGGTGAAGACAATGCCGATTCCCGGGACACGACCGATGCTTCGGACGAACCGTTCCGCAGACGCGTCAATGCCGAATACGACGATACATTGCCGTTTACTCTGCCGAAGACGTCCAACGAGCGGGACACCTCGTCCTCCGACCGTACCGAACACGGCAAGGATGAAGAATTTACACTGAATCGCACGGAGGCCTTTGATTTCTATCACCTGAAGGATTTAACGGCATTTGCAGCAACCGTCGATTCCTCGGAAGTCAAGAGTTCGCTATATTATGACGAAGCCGAGCGGATTTACACGCTTTGTCTGAGTCCCCGCGTGCACAATCCGAAAATTTTCACGGATATATGCAATCTGGCCTGCGAATTTGCAACCCATCAGCCGAAAGCCACCGTTTCCTATTATTCCGAGCACTATCGACTGATTCTTCGCAGCAACGCGCTGAAGCAGCTTTGCGAGTTATCCTAAGCAAAATGAGGCTACTTTACGAATCATCCCAAGCAAAATGAGACTGCTTTGCGAGTTCGCCCAAGAAAAACGAGGCAGCTTTGCGAATGATCCTGACAAAGCCGCCCGCAGTTCCGTTTTAAGAGAACAAAGCATATCGCTTGCGATATGCTCGCGCCGCCTGTGCGTCGCGAAGCGACATTTTTCCTCTGCACAGGCGTGTGCATCCTCGCGGAGCGTTTTTTTATCTCATAGGACGAACTTTCTTATGAGACAAAAAATACCCGCACAATCCGGTTTTCGGTCTCTCTGTTTTGAGATCCGCCCCGGTTGCGCGGGTTCTTTTTATTATTTTGCAGAAAGGAAATCGTTGATCTGCTTGGTCAGGACATCCACATCAATGCCGTGAACCATGCAGGCCTGTTCCAGCGATTCGCCCTGTGCGGACGGGCATCCGACGCAATGCATTCCGGCATCCATCAGAATCGGAACAATATCAATATCGAGGCGAATGATTTCGCCAATTTTCATATCCTTTGTAATCATCATAACAATAACCTCCTTTTCGGTCATATCAACCGCTATGTGCATTATAAACATTTCCCTTCGGTGTGTCAACAATTGACGAAATTCTTTATGTAAAAATTATTTACCGTATTTTCAAGTTTCCTCTTGTATTCTTGAAAAGAATGAAGTACAATAGTGTCGTGAGTGAAGATTACTTCACGATTTTAGACAGGAGGTTGATAATTATGGCATTTGTAATCAATGATGGTTGTGTTAAGTGCGGCGCTTGCGCCGGTGAGTGCCCGGTCGGAGCTATTACCGAGGGAGATGACAAGTATGTAATCGATGCAGACGCATGCCTTGGCTGCGGTACCTGCGCTGCTGCTTGCCCTACCGGTTCCATTGTAGAGGAATAATTTCCGCAATAATTTACGAACCAACAAAGAGGTCGGCATTTCGCCGGCCTCTTTTTGCGTCAATATTAATTTTTCACGGTCTGTTTTCCCGAATTCTCCGTCCGGCGCATGTCATCGTAACGGCATGTCACTACGGCGCGGAATTACTCATTATGATACGAACCGCTTGAATTTTCCATATTTCCGAACTTGGTCAATTCGCTTGTCCAGGTCAGTTTTACCGTTCCGGTAGGACCGTTACGCTGTTTGCCGATAATCAGCTCGGCAATTCCCGGTTCCTTGGATTTTTCTTTCAAATAATACTCATCACGGTACAGGAACATAACCACATCGGCATCCTGCTCAATGGCTCCGGATTCACGCAAATCCGACAGCATCGGGCGCTTGTCGTCACGGGATTCCACCGTTCGCGACAACTGCGACAACGCAATAACGGGGCAGTTCAGCTCACGTGCAAGTGCTTTGAGGGCACGGCTGATTTCCGCAACCTCATTTTGACGGGATTCCGCTTTTTTCTTTGTATCGCCGACCATCAACTGCAGGTAATCGATTACGACCAGCTGAATATCATGGTCCAGTTTCAGCTTTCTGCATTTGGTTTGCAAATCACGAACGGAAATACCCGGCGTATCATCGATATACAATGCCGCTTCACCGACCCGTCTCGCCGACATTCCCAAATCGGTCCAGTCCTTATCCTCCAGATTTCCGGTTCGGATTTTCTGCGAATCTACGGCCGAATCCAACGACAAAATTCGGTTGACCAGCTGAGTCCGGCTCATTTCGAGGCTGAACATGGCAACCGGGATTCTCTTCTTTACCGAAATATTCTCAATCAGGTTCAGGACAAATGCTGTTTTTCCCATGGACGGACGCGCCGCAATCAAAATGAGATCGGACGGCTGTAATCCGGCTGTCTTATAATCCAAATCCACAAATCCGGTCGGAATACCGGTTACGCTTCCCTTGTTGCGGGCCGCTTTTTCGATATTGGAAACCGCCTTTACCACGATTTGGCTGATGCTGTCCATTTCCACAGTCTGATTTTCCTGAAACAGGGCGAACAGTTTCTTCTCCGCTTCGGTAAACAGTTCGGTTGTTTCCACGTTCTGATATCCGTTTGCGACAAGCTCTTCGCTGATGCGAATAAATTGGCGCATCCGGGATTTTTCTCTCACAATATCGGCATAGTATTTCACATTGGCCGAAGTCGGAACCTCATCAATCAGATTGCTGAGATATTCCAGCGAGCACAGCTCTTCCGGCACCTGATGAGCGCGCAGTTGAGCCTGAACCGTAACGGGATCGGTTTCCACACCCTTCCGGTTCAATTCCAACAGCACTTCGAAATAGACACCCATTTGTTTTTCGAAAAAATCATCCCGCGTCAGTATCGCCGAAGCCGTATCGATTGCTTCACGGTCCATCAGCATGGATCCGATAACCGAATGCTCCGCTTCGGTACTGTGCGGCATAATCCGTTTCGTTATTGTATCGTCCATATTCCAGTCCCTCTGATTTCTATCGGATTCCCTCGACACGAACCTCAAGTTCCGCCGTTACCGCCGGGTGAAGTTTCACAGCGGCATGGAAAACGCCTTCATTTTTGATTGCAACAGCAAGCGAAATTTTCTTCTTATCGATATCCAAACCAAGCTGTTCCTTTGCCGCTTCGCTGATTTCCTTTGCGGAAACGGAACCGAACACTCTGCCGTTCTCACCGATTTTAATCGGAACGGTAACCGAATGATTGTCGATTTTGGTGGCCAATTCCTTCGCGGCCTCCAGCACTTCCTGCTCATGTTTTGCCTGCTGAATCTGCTGCTGTTTCAAATCCGCCAGATTCTTGGGAGTTGCTTCCACACCCAGTTTCTTCGGAAACAGGAAATTTCTGGCATAGCCGTCGCTTGCCTTGACAATCTGTCCCTTCTTCCCCAATGCCTTTACATCCTGTAACAAAATTACATCCATACCGTCACCTCATTATTCTGCATTTCTTGTTCTGCATTTCTTATTCTGCATTTCTTATTCTGCGTTTCTTATTCCGCATTTCTTACTCTGCGTTTCTTACTCTGCGTTTCTCACTCCGCATTTCTTATTCTGCATTTCTTGTTCTGCATTTCTTATCCTCTGCCGGCTACCGATTGACGGCCTCCGCATCATTTTGAATCATATCCAGCAAAATGTTTTTCACACGCTGCTTTGCTTCTTCTACGGAAACCCCCGTCAACTGAGCCGCTGCCGCCGACATGTGCCCGCCGCCGCCAAGTCGTTCCATAATCAGCTGCACATTGATATCGTCAATCGAACGTGCACTGATATTAATCATATCGGGGAATTCCAGGAAGGTAAATGCCGCCTTGATTCCGTCGATTTGCATCATTTCGTTGGAAATCTTTGCCGCCAGTACGCTTGTGGCCTCGTCTCCGTCCGCCGGACATTCCGCAAATGCGAACTCGTCCAGGAACAGTTCCATTCCCGCAATTGCTTTGGCCCGCAACATATATTCGTGCTTCTCCGTTCGGAATTCTTTTCGTATTTTCGTAATGTCCGCACCGTTTCGACGCAAATATGCCGCCGCCTCGAACGTACGAACGCCGGTCTTGGTCATAAAATTATTGGTATCAATCATAATTCCGGCATACATTGCGTCCGCCTCGATACTGCGAAGCTTGATGCCGTCGCCGATATACTGCAAAATCTCGGCAACCAGCTCGCATGCCGATGACGCATACGGCTCGATATAGGACAGTGCCACGTCGTCAACCGAATCCGCCGCCTTCCGATGATGGTCAAGCACAATCACCTGCTTAATCAGATTATACAGATCCGGGCACTCCGTCATGGTCGGCCGGTTCACATCCACGATAACGAGCAAATCATCCTCGGACGCGATTTCCTTGGCCCGCTGTGCACTGATAAACATCGACGGATCGTACTCCTGGCTGACCAGGAACGGATTGACCGTTGCACGAATGGAACTTCCGACTTCATTTAACACAATATATGCTTTCTTATTGCAATGCGTCACAATCTTATATACACCGATAGCGGCGCCGACCGAATCCACGTCCGGGTTCATATGTCCCATGATAAATACGGTGTCTTTTGCTTCCACCAGTTCCCGCAACGCATGTGCCTTCACACGGGCCTTGACACGCGTATTTTTCTCAATGGACTCGCTGCGTCCGCCGAAGTAGGAAATCATTTCGCCGTCCTTAATAACGGCCTGGTCACCGCCTCGACCGAGTGCCAAATCGATGGCCGCACGGGCGTATTCGTAACCGGTTTCGTATGATTTCGCATTGACACCGAGACCGATACTGATGGTAACACCGACCTCCGACGGTCCGTTAATCGTAATGGAACGCACGTCGTACAACAGGGAAAACTTGTTGTCCATAATCTTCGAAAGATACCTGTTTTGGAAAATGAAGAAATATTTGTCCTTCTCCAGTTTTCGGATAACGGCATCGATATCCTGCATATAATTGGTAATCTTACGGTCAATCAGCGCCATCAAAAGGGATTTCTTAACGTCCTCAAGACCATCGATGACTTCCTCGTAATTATCAATATACAACAATCCGAAAATGAGGCGCGAGTCGTAGTTTTCCTGTCTCAAATTCGTCAATTCCGTTTCATCAAACAGATATGCGACAACCGTTCGCTGGAACTTAATCCGGGTGCTCCTCTTTATGGTATGCAGCTGCGCATCAAACTCCGGCGTTTCCTGTGCCTTCAAAACAATCTTATAATTGTAACTGCCGATTCTCGCACGGTATGTTCTCTCTTCCGATTCATGCTTCGGCAGGGAGTACGCTTTTACCTCGGGAACCAGTTCCCGGAAATTCCGGCCGATAAAGCTCTTCCGGTCCAATGCCGCAAATGCCGTATTGCACCAGATAATCTCTCCGTCACTGTTCAGAATGCTGTACGGAATCGCCATGTCCTTCAGTAATTTGGACTCCGCCTCATCATAATTGATGGAGAAATCGATAAAGTCACGCATCAGATTCTTTCGGCGAAGGAAAAACATGAAAACCGTGGCCGCGAAATACAAAATTGTGGCAATAAAACCACACATGGCCGCTTTCTTGCTGACAAATAAAAGCAGGATGTCCACCAACAGCCACCATGCCGTCAGCCATACCGGCCACAACATATACATCATCAATTTTCCTTTGGCATTTTTCTTCATGTCGTCCCTCTGCTTTCAGAGAATAGTCTCATTCCGTGTTCGAACATCCCTGTTTATTCGAAAGGATGCTATACATAAATAGAGTATCACATTTTGTCCGCTTTATCAAGCAAGTGAACACGAAAAAAGGAGACGTAAAAATTCCTCTGTAAAAGCGTGTGCGTCAGCGACATAATACCTTTGCAAAAGCGTGTGCATCCCCGCGGAGCGTTTTTTTAGTCTCATAGGACGAACTTTCCTATGAGAGAACAAAGCATATCGCTTGCGATATGCTCGCACCGCCTGTGCGTCGCGAAGCGACATTTTTCCTCTGCACAGGCGTGTGCATCCTCGCGGAGCGTCTTTTTAGTCTCATAGGACGAACTTTCCTATGAGACTAAAAAACAGAATGAGCTGAACGAATCCTTTCGGTATCCTTCAGCTCATTCTTTTTTCTCTGTTTATCAATCCTCCCGCTTGCGGCCGATTCCGAACCGTCCGAGAGACAAATCCGTCAGTCGCAGGCCCCAGTCATGCAGCCAGCGGTCTGCTGCCAGAGCATACATATGCGGAACAATATCCTCGCTCGGCTTTGCCAGCTCCTCATAGGTAATCCCGTCCGGATACAGTTTTCGAAGCGTCAGCAGGAGATATCCCGCCAGCAGCTTCTCCATCGTATCTCTCGGTACCACCCCGCCGCAATTGGACTGAAGCAAATCATTATCCACAACTTCATAATCGTAGGACATCCGGAATGTTACCGGAGTTCTGTAATCGTACATCGGTCCATGCAAATGAAGCACCTTACTGCCGGTCATTTCATACCCGAACACACCCGTTCCGTCGATATCGAGGAACGTATCGCGACCGGCCTCTTTCAACAGTTCGGCAGCGGATTTCTCGGGTTTCTCTTCCGCAACGGGTTCTTCTGCAACCGGTTCTGACGCAACCGATTCCTCATTTTCCTTGGCCAAATAATAGTGAAATCCCTGGAACGTCAACGGATACGGCTGCGAATTGGCACCGACGTACAGGAGTCGATCCCGGCCGGTCGTTTCCTTTGCGCCGTGAATGGATTCCAAATGAATGGTGCCGTGATAAGAAGACAGCTCTTTTGTCCGGAACTGCAGTCTGCGCGGCTTCAGTTCCTGTCTGTTGTCTTCGTCCTTGTCGCAGTTCTCGCCCTGCGGAATAAACCAAACCGAACCGTCCGGCATTTCCTCGGACAGCCGGGTCCGATATTCGATGACAGTTCCCTTCGGGCGATAGTCGATTTTGACATCCACATCTCCCGTTTCATCAATGGTTGCCGATACATCATATCGATGAATGGAACTCATCGGATCCAGCGTTCTGCAAAAATCATGATAATAATATTTTCCGACAAGTCCGTTGGCAATCCACCAGCTCTCTGTTTCTCTGGCCGTGCTTTGTAATTCTCCCATTTCGAACCCTTTCTGACAACTTCATCCCTGCTATTGTTACTGATCAATCTCCATAAACAGCGCCGCGCCGGTCTCTTCGGCCCAGCTGTACTGAATCATGTATTCGCCCTTATAAGCGTTGATTCCCGACGGTTTTCCCGCCAAAAAGTCATAATAATCGCAGCGAATCTTCGACGTTACGATATTGGCTCCGGCTCGCTGCTTTCCGATAACATCTTCGCAGTGAATTGCCGACAGCGTATCCACAATATCCTTCAGAAGCGAGCGATAATACGACGTATGGCTGTCATCATCCTCCCACAGAGCACAAATGACCTCATTGTTCGTGCACACCGCACCCTTCCGGTCAATCAGGTACGCCATAACTTCCTTCGATTTGTTGTACTTAAACCGAATCGGCTCCCCTTTATAGAAAATCTCAAAATTACCGAAACACTGTGCCACAATTTCCGGGCCGCTGTCCGCCTCGATCGGGTATCTCAGATTGTCGAGAGCGTGACGAATCTGCTGTGCCGTCGCCGGTTTCAGCAAATATCCGCTTGCGTACAAATCAAACGCATCTCCCATATATTCCGAATATCCCGTCACGAAAATGATATTGCACCGCGGGTTTTTCCGTTTGAAATTCTTGGCGAGAATAATTCCGTTCACATGCGGCATCTGAATGTCCAGAAAGCACACATCAAACGGTCTCTGAATAAATGATTCCCACGCCTTTTCCGCATTGTTAAAGGTCAGAATTTCCGCTTCCGGCTCTGCCCGCTTAATCTTGTCAACAACATATTCCAACGCATTTTGCTCATCATCCACTGCATAAATCAGCATTCCCATATACCCCCTGTTTCATGAATCCCCTGTTGCCCGTTACCGTTCCGGAATCTGAATTTCCGTCCGGCACCCCTGTCCCGGCGCGCTCGTTACGGTAACCGTTGCATGACACATTTTCTCCAAACGGTCGATGACATTCTGCATTCCGACATGCGACCGACCGTCATCCCGAATCGGTGCGCTCGTATCAAAGCCGACACCGTCGTCTTCTATAATCACTTTATGAATTCCGTTCTCTTCCCCGGTCCGAATTACCACGGTACCGGGCTCCTGCTTTTCGCAAATGCCGTGCTTCACGCTGTTTTCCACAATCGGCTGAATGCTCAGCGCCGGAATCTTAAACCGGTAATCCTTCAAATCCCACTCGACATTCAGCTTTTCTCCGAACCGCATCTGTTCCAGCGTCAGATAAATACGTACATGCTCGAGTTCCGACGCCACCGGCACAACCTCCGTTTTCTTCAGCGAATCCAGATTTCCCCGCAAATACTGGGAAAACATAACCGTCGCTTCCTCTGCCTTTTCCGGGTCCTTCCGACAGAGATTACTGATTGTGGTCAGCGTATTATACAGGAAATGAGGCTGAATCTGCGAAACCATGATGGCCACATTCTGCTGTTGCAAAACGGCCTGCTGTTCCGTGATTTTTCGGCTTCGCTGCTGATAAATATTGGCATACACAAGCAGCAGACCGAGCAGTGCGGAACTGTACATAATCGACAGTCCGTAATAAAACGTCTGAAAAATCATTGCCGTAAACGGGAAAATCTCGTATGACAGCAAAATCAGCTTGTCCGAGTATGACATCTTCTGCCGGAAAATTTTCCACGCCACCATCAAAAGGATGAACACGCCGGGCAGCAGGCAGAGCGGATTGTACACCGTTCTCTTATAAACTCCTTCCGGCGACACCGTAAACAGAAATTCGGTAAACCAGTTCACGGCCACCATTGCCATTCCGGCAATTGCCGCGCCCCAGTTCATCAGATTGCAAATCCGGTCTTCCGTCAGTTTCAGCTCGGCGCGAATATAAACCCAAAAACTCAACGAACACCAGTATCCGTCCACGAAATATAACGTATTGATGATTTTCACCGTGACGGCATGTTCCGCCCGTCCGTCAAAGCACCATGCGCAAAGATCCAGAAAAAGATTGATGCAAATCAGCGTCAGCAACCGCATAAACGCTCTCGTCGCCGAATCCATACTGAGTTCCACAACACAGCTGAACAAAATAATCATGGCAACCAGCATACCGAAAATATCGATTGCCAGATTCATAATCCACGTTGAACGCATTCCGGTCAAATCGGACCCGATGACCATAATCGCAGCCGAACCCGTCAACACCATCAGCAGCATCAAAATCAGCATCGAATACAAAATATGCTTTGTCTGTTTGGCGTTTTCGTCCTGTCGAATCCTGTTATCCTGCTTCTTCATTTCCGTTCTCCCTTGTCTGACCGGACATTTCGTCCCGCACATCATACGGGCCAAATGTTCCTCTTCCGTTCCGGCCTTCCTCCCCAAAAGGGAATTCCGCAAAACCACACTTTAGTATATCATGATTCCCCTCTTTGCCACAAGACGCAAATGCTCATTTTTTGGAAAAAGCCCCAAAAATTTTTGCGCAGAAGCTGTGGAAAAATACGCATCCCGCAAAATGCCGCACAGGCGATTGTCAGCTTCGGTTTGTCCCGACTTCAAATATACCGGTTCGGCAATGCCGGCAAATGCTCTTTCCATCAAATATACCGAATCGGCAATGCCAACAAATCCTCTCTCAAATATGTTTTCTTATCAATCAGACACAGAATTATCCCCGTGCCTCTTTGCTTGTCCGGTATTTTGTCAAGTATCGGATTCGCGGCTCCCATACCGGCGTTCGGATTTCCTGACATCTTTATTTCGACCGGATAGAGTGTTCCGTTTTCTTCAATAATCAGATCGATTTCATTTTCTTTCACAGCATTTTTATCTTTGCCCCTGTAATAAAAAATATTTAAACGATAATCCCTTCCCTCGTTCGAATAAGTCTTCAATATTTCCGATACCACAAAGGTTTCGAACATGTTCCCTGCAACGGCTGAATTTTTAAGCGCGTCCGCCGTCAGCCATCGAGTCAAATAACAGGCAAGACCGGTATCCCGAAAGTATATTTTGGGTGTTTTAATAGCTCTGTTTAGTGCACTTGTGCTGTAGGGCTGCAATAAATATACAATCCCCGTTCTCTCTAATATTGAAATCCAGTTCTTCACCGTAGGTTCACTTACTCCGATTTCACCGGCTATATTGGCAAAATTCAACATTTCACCGGTTCTGGCCGCCACTGCGGTAAGAAATTTTGTAAAGGTAATGCTGTCTGCAGAAATCAATTCATTTATATCCCGTTCCAGATACGTGGATACATATGACGAATAAAAATCCTGCCAATCTCTTTCAATATCATACAATTCAGGGTAAGATCCTTTATGGATAATATCCCAAATGTTATCATATTCCTTTATTTCCTTTTCCCGTTCTGTTATATACTCCTCGGTCGGTACAAAGTGCTTATTGAACTCAATCCGATGTATTTCGCGCAAAGACAAGCCGCTTAATTCACAGACGGACACTCTTCCCGCCAAAGACTCGCTTACGCCTTTCATTAACTCCAATTTTTGAGACCCCGATAAAATAAACTGCCCTCTTTGATCCGATTCATCCACCTTCTGCTTGATTTCTTCAAGAACCGCGCCTTCTTTTTGTACTTCATCAATAAACAAAGGGCATGGATTATTTAAAAAGAACAGCTTAGGCTCTTCTTTTGCCTGCAATCGGGTCAGTCTATCATCAAAATTTGATCGATTGAATTCGGGAAACTCATGCTTAATCAGAGTTGATTTTCCTACTTGCCTTGCCCCTACTATCAGTGTGCATTTACTTGTTTTTACTCTGTTTTTTAAAGTATCCGAAATCGCTCTTTTAATATATGCCATGGCTTACCTCCGACTAATCTAAAATCCGATTTTATTATAGTCGCGTTGCGAGCGGTTGTCAACGACTAATTCAAAACGTCGTTTCAGATTAGTCGCCAACGTAAAAAAAGAAACCGGAACAAAGCATATCGCTTGCGATATGCTCGCGCCGCCTGTGCGTCGCGAAGCGACATTTTTCCTCTGCACAGGCGTGTGCATCCTCGCGGAGCGTTTTTTATCTCATAGGACGAACTT
>JAZLJJ010000020.1:0-35751 GCA_045597325.1 Lachnospiraceae bacterium | reverse complement strand
CGCCAACGTAAAAAAAGAAACCGGAACAAAGCATATCGCTTGCGATATGCTCGCGCCGCCTGTGCGTCGCGAAGCGACATTTTTCCTCTGCACAGGCGTGTGCATCCTCGCGGAGCGTTTTTTATCTCATAGGACGAACTTTCCTATGAGATGAGAAAAAGATGCCCACACAACCGAACCAATCGGTCATGCGGACACCTTTCGTAATTTCATAGCTCCTTAGCTTCTCGATTTACTTTTTTCCGAATTTCATCAGTTTTGCCGGTTGCAGAACAAGTATCCCGCAAACCGCTGCAAATATTGATATGACGGCAATTCCGATACCGGACACCAACGGCAACCAATAGGCCTGCCATCTCCAGTCAAACAAACGAACTTTTACAGCCGCATTCTGAACAAACCGGTTATTCACTGCCTGCACAACACCATTCGAAATCAAAAGAGTAACAAACAGTGACAAGACGGTAAGAAATACTATTTCCGTTCCGAAAATCATTCCGATTGCCTTTTTGGATGCGCCGAGCGAAGTAAACAGGCCAATTTCATATTGTGATTTTTTGATGGTATACACTCCAAATATCATCATTGCAACAATTGCTACCACCACAACAATCCATACTATCTTTTTCCCAAGAGCTGTTACTCTCAATAAATATTCCGAAACATCCTCTACCGATGTCAAAAAGGGCGAGTACAGCATATAGCCTTCTTTATAGTAATCCTTATGACTCAGATAGAATTCGTCACTTTTTTCCTCCGGAACAAGAGATTGAAGCAATTGAATGTCCTTTTTATATTCACCCGAAAGTCCACAGTAGAATTGACGAAATTCACCATTCGGTATCAGCCAGAACGAATCCGCATCTCCTCTTTCATAACACAGGATTTCATCCGTATCGGATTCATCATCAATAATTCCAATCACGCCAATCATGGTATGCGACGGATACACTCTTGTTTTATCTTTCATTGTCAACAGTGTCTCCATATTTAGGCTAACCCGTCCAATGTTTTCGTTCACAAAACCAGCATCAACATTTGTAACGTCAACTCTCAACAATCGGGCAAGCTGACCTTTCGTCAAAAGAATACCGACAAAATCATCATATCGGTTAAACGTACCGACAAAATTCAAAGAAGAAATATCTGTGATAATATGAACCGGCGAGTCTCCGTCCGCAACATCATTTTGTCCTTCTATCATAAAATATCTGTCTTCTACAGAAAACCATTTGCCGTCCGTAACGATATCCGGCACAAAATCTGCCAACCCCCATACAGACTGTAAGCCGGCCAAATAATCATCTACGAATTCTGAGTATTTGTCGCTTTCCGCAAGTGTCAGATAATGTTTGTATTCTGTACGGATAATTCCTACAACCCTCATTTCGAAACCTGTATGCCGATCCTTAAATACTCGGTCAACCAAATCACTTTCGGAAGTAACTCCGTCAAATCCTTGCTGTAAAAGAATATTCCTTGCCATGTAATCCGTAATCAGCACTTCATTGCCGGTTTGAGGTAAGCGTCCCTCCGTTAATTGAATCATTACTTTGGTGTAGTCATCGATTGCAATAAATTCACGAAAACAATTATCCTGCTTCAGCCCTGACTGAAAATTCGTTCTTTTACTAAAATCATCCAACGGCTTATAAAAAAAATATGCCTTATAAATCGGTGTATCCTCACCCAATTGTTCACTTATCTGTTTTTCGTTTTTTTCCGTCACCCCTATAAATTCCGCCGTAGGACCATATCCGTACCGTTCTCCTGTTTCATCCATCGGAACCACTTTGTCTATGTATCTCGTAATCGGGAACACCGTGTAATTGTTATCCTTTAACGTATTATACAATGACTTTCCTTCAGCAAAATCAGACATGCAATTAAAAACTGCTATCGCCGAGAACACACCGATTGCCACAATCAAAATCAACGCTGCGGATATCTTGTTTTTTCGCAAGAAATAAAACGCATATCTCAGCGCGTTTTTCATTGACAATCCTCGGTGCTTATTCTCTTTTTTCGGAGATTCCACAGTTTCCGTTACCGTCGACTTTTCAGATTCCTTTTCTACAGAAAGCCTTCCTCGATCCAGGCGGAGAATTTCGTCACAATACGAATCTGCCAAAAAATTATCATGGGTAACCATAATAACCAGTCGGGTTGCAGATATTTTTTTCAGCACAGACATAATTTCATCGGCAGTTTCTGCATCCAAATTACCTGTGGGTTCATCACATAAAATCACTGCGGACTCTTTTGCCAGTGCACGCGCAATCGCGACCCGTTGCTGCTGTCCTCCGGACAGTTTTTTTACCATGCGCTTTTCTTGATCTGCCAGACCGACGATTTCCAGAGCTTCCTTGCTTTTTTCTCGGATTATGTCTTCATCGTCATACTGAAATCTCAGTGCCAATTTAATATTGTCAATAACCGACATTCCGGAAATTAAGTTATAATCCTGAAATACATAGGAAATAATCCACGTTCGAAACCATTCTTTATCATCGGACAACATTCCTGACAATTCCTGATCATTCCAAAATATCTTCCCGGATGTTGCTAAATCTGCACCTCCGATCAGATTCAGCAACGTTGTTTTTCCACTGCCGCTTCGTCCGACAATTCCCACCAGGCCCGTTTTCGGAAATTCATACGTAACCGACTGTAATGCCACGATGTCCTTTCCGTCCGGTTCGGGAAATATTTTTTTTATATCAACCAGCCTTAGCATCTCATACCCCCATTACTGATACCCATCTTTCACCTCCGGAAGTTTTGTATAAGCATCCTGACGATACAGAATCTCATACAGTTTCGAAAAAAACTCATCAATGTAATACTGCGGACATGCTTTGGTTTGTTTCTGTTCTTCACGTATTTGTGCTAAAACCGAGTTTGTAATCTTGCATGAATGCTCTTCTCCATCCAACTGATACACAAATTCAATGGGACATTCCGGTTGTACCATCATAATTACGTCTTTCTCCGCCATATACTTTTCACAAGCCTCTTGTATATGGTTTGCATCATAGTTTCGTATCAGCATTTCTATTTCATATCTGTCCTGATTGGAAATGTTCCATTGTGTACTGGTAACCTCATTTCCCAAATCTTTATAGATCATATTGTCCTTCGTGGAAAAAATATTTTTTCGTTCCGGCACAACCCACGTAGAAAGTTCAAATGAAAGTGTCGATTTCGGTACTTCCGTAACCGTTATTGGAGGTTCACTACTCTTGTTTGTCTCTTGTTTCCCGCAGGAACCCAGCAAAAGAATACAAATGAATACAACTATCAGGCATACTGTCTTTTTCATAATTCCTCCGTATCAATATCCGTACATATTTCTCAAATTTGCCTTATCAAAATTCGTATAATCCGAATACGTTTTAACATATTTACCCTGCATTACAGTTGCATTGTTTTTATATGCAAGCGAATCCTCATAAAAATCCTTTAGTCCGAATGTATGACCCAATTCATGCATAAGAAGTGATTTCGTCTGACTAAGTGAATAATTTTTAAAATAATCATTGTTCATAATAATAGAAGATTGGACAATCTTTTTATCCGAATTTCTAAATAAATACTTATTTATTGCAATTATAGACTTATCTTTCTTAAATTCCTCCAGACCGGAGGCTCCCATTGCAGAGAACGAAAACTTGTCGCTGGCAGAATATGTAGGTTTTGTGGTAACACTGATTTTATATGATACTTTTGTCATCTGAGAGCACGCATATTTAGCTGCCGTAACATACTGACTGTTTCCTGAAATAGAAGAAGTAGAATATACAATTCCGGATGGACTCTGAACCGTTAACGGCTTCCCGTTTTCTGTGATAAATGCCTTGTTGCCGCCTTCTTTTTCACATATTGTACTGATAGCGATACCGGATTTCATAACTACCGGTCCCGTTTTGCCCGCAATCATATATGACGCAATGCCAGTCTCTGTTTCGTCCGTTGGAGTTTCTACACTGTCGAATAGAATACTCTCTTTAATCTCTTTTTTCCTCACTACATCATTTTTTAGACGTCTACTTGCGTCTACCCCCCCCGATTGTTAACAATACCGCTAGAACTAATACACACTTTTTCATAATGTTACACTCCTTTTTTATTTTCAGATGATTATCATCCGTGGTTTCATTATAATGTGTTTTTCCGTTTTGTCAACCTAAAAAAGAGCTGCCGAAACAGTTCGACAGCTCTCGGGTATTTTTTTGATTAATGGGGTTAGCTTCATATTGTTACTGCTGCTTTGACGAAACATCATTTTCGATCAGGAAATTCCGATGGAGCGGTCCTGTTTCTCGCGCTTCTTGACAACAACAATCAGCACCATCATACCGGCCAGGCAAATGCCGCCGATCACCGCAATCCAAACAAGCATTCCGGCGCTGCTCTTTGCCGGCTGATAGGTTTTCACGGTCTGCAGATTCAGAGCCGGAACAAAATCCGTCTCATCGGTGCAATCCATCAGCGCACTTCGCAGTTCCGGTGCCCGAAGTCCGGGCTCCTTTTGAAGCATCAGGGCTGCAGCACCGGCCACATACGCTGCCGAATAGCTGGTTCCCTGACCCCGAATCCGGGTTCCTTTCCTTGTGACTAACCGCAAATCACAGCCGTCCGCGAGGATGTCCACGCATTCGTTCTGCTGTGAAAAATATGCCGGTTTTCCGTCCGTATCCACCGAACCGACGCAGAGCACTTCTTCATAAGCCCCCGGATAATACAACTCTCCGGCTTCCGTAACCTCACTGTTTCCGGCACAGGAAATGAGCAACACTCCCTTATCGGCAGCATATTTCACGGCTTCGTAAAGGTTCTCATCGTCTTTCTTTTCTCCCGAAGCAATCAAAATGATGTCACACCGGTACTCATCCACCGCATCATAAATGGCTCTGGCCACAACGGACGCATCGCCCATATGAAGCTCACCGTTTTCATCCTTCACGGCGTACACAAGCGGAACCAGTTTCGCCTCGGGACAGACTCCCGTCGTTTCGGTTTTCTCGCAGCCCACGATAAATGCGGAAACTGCAGTCCCGTGTCCGACGGTATCCTCGGTACTTTCGGAAGTACCGGAATAATTTTTACCCGGAAGAATATTATCCTTTGAGATGACATCGGACGATATTCCCGTATCAATCACCGCGATTACCGGTGCTTTGTCTCCGTCCGAACAGGCGGACAGAGACAGAAGCATCACGGTAACAACGGCTGTCAGTAACAATTTTCTCATTCTTGCTCACTCTTCCCCAATCATGTTACCACACCCATAATTCATATCAGTTTTTGCTGATTATTCAAATCTTAAAACATTCACAGTCTCAAGCCGATCCAAATCGGAGTCCATGCTCTCTGACAGGTTTGCGTTATTTCTGGTCAACTGCTTGGAAGCTGCCGAAATCGTAACACTGTTCATCACAGACGCATTATCGCCTTCAGTGGATATTCCGGTTCTGCTGTAATTGGTTGATTTTGCATCTGCATAATACAGAACAATATTGGGTGCGGCAAATGTACCGGAACTCTTCGAGGTGTTAAGTACTGCCGCATTACCCATCAAATTGAATGCAACATTCGAATTCAAAACACGGAAGCAATTTGCATAAACAACCGCTCCTTCATGTGACGGTGCCGTAAATCCGAAGAATCCTCCCTTGCTCAGGGTTACATCTGCGGTTCCGGTATATACACCGTAACTCTTGGAAGAACTGTCACCGTTCCAGATCCGATTGTCTTTCGAGTTCAGATTCAGACTTTCCCAGTCAACGGCATTTCCGACCATCAGGATTACTCTTGCACCATCCTGGGTATATCCGTAACCGTCAGCCTTAATACCGATTGTCGTTCCTCCGCCAACCAGTGCATTTACGGTAACCTTCATTTCACCGGTACCCTCAACAACCACAGCTGCCTTGTCAACGAAAATACCGGTTGCGTTGCTTACATCCGTACCTGTATGTACGATGGAAACCTGACCGGAAACATTCAATGTCAATGCACGGTTCGAGGTTTCGGTTCCCTGGAACGTTGCTTCAATCGGACCGCGGGCAGTATTACTGTCGTCCTTACCATCGGTAATCGTCGCATCCGTCAGATTCAGGGTATTCGTAGTCGGGTCGTAACTGATTGTTTCATCTCCGTTCAAATCCGGTGCATTCAATGTCGTGATCTGCTTGCCACCGACATAAATCGCATATGCACGGTTCGCAACAATCGTCAACTCATCATCCATTCCCTGTTTCAGTACAAACTTCGACAGGTCGCTGTCAAGCTTTTCATATGTACCGTCCGAGTTCTCCAGATACCATCCGAGAATGCCGAGTTCAAATCCGGCTCTGTTGGTTGTACTGGATGTGAATGTATTGATTGCCGACAGATTGCTGCTCGGGATTCCGCCGGCCGTTGCATCAAAGGTCATGATAAAGGTTTCCTTGAAGTTCTTTGCAGGTTCCGTAAAGGTTACCGAATACTCATGATACTTGGTCGTCCAATGAGCATAATAGGTTGCGTCACCCTCTACGATTCCGAAGTCGGTTACCTTCGTTCCTCCGGTTACTGCAGTATACCAGCCATCGAAAATGTAATCATAACGATAGTCGGAATCTTTCACTGCAACCGGTGCAACAATCTCCGTTCCGTATGCAACCGCTTTTCCGTCATCTCCCGTATACGTACCGGTCAATTCCGTTCCCTGGTTCAAATCCCAAACGATATCATACGACTTGAGGTCGTACTTCCATACCGCATAGTAAGTAACATCTTCGGTCACGGTCGTGCTGCCTGTCAGCTTCACACTGTTATCCGTTGTCGCATAATGTCCGTTACTGTCCTTTTCGCAGTTGGTGTACCATCCAAGCAGTGTGTATACATACTGTGCATCTTCATCATCGGTAATTGCCGGAGGTGCGATAATGACTTCGCCATATTCGACTGCCAGCTTATCCTTACAGGTGAATTCACCGGTCGTATAGTATACATCATTTGCAGACATTCTGTCTCCGTTATTCCAGGAAACAACGTATACGTTTACCTTCGGTGTCCAGTGTGCATAATATGTAACGGTCCACGTATTACCCTCATGAACTCCGGTATCTCTCATTGTGCCGAAGTTGTTGGTAAGGGTTCCGCCTTCTGCCTTGGTGTACCAGCCGGCAAATTCATAACTGTACTGTGCGGTTGCTTCCTTGGTCGGGTCGTCCGGTGCCGCAATACTGTCACCGAAGCTTCCTGTTACCTGCGCATCTTCCGCATTTTCATATTCATCGCCGCCGTTTACATCAAAGATTACAATATATTCATTTGCTTCATAAATCGCATACAGCGTAATATCGCCGTACATCGTGGTCGAAATTTCGGAAATGATTTCGCTGCCGTCTTCCTTCAGACTCCAGCCGGAAACGGTATAGCCGTCTTTTTCCGATGTCGGAAGAGTCAATCCCGTTCCGTACGTGTACTGCTTGGTTATCGGAGTATCCAAATCTCCGGCAACCCATGTAATGTTATACTTCGCCGGTTCCCAAACCGCATAAAGCGTAATTTCGTCACCGTTTCCGTAACACATATTGATTGCAGAACTCTGATCCTGATATTCAATCGGATTACCGTCCGAATTCTGAGACCATCCGCAGAACGCATATCCGGTCTTGGTGAATCCAAGGCTTCTCAGATTCTGAGATTCATCAAATGTGAAGACCTGATTTTCCATTGAACCGGTTCCGCCGTTTGCATTAAACTTCACCGTATAAGTAATCGGCGACCAGGTCGTTGTTACATCCAAATCTTTCGCCGGCATGGTTTCTTCAAGATTATCCCATACGTATGTATAACCGAGATAATCGGTATTCAGAGTCGGAGGTACCAGCGGAGTTCCGTAATATACGGTTCCGGCCAGTGTATAATCGTTATCCCTCGGAAGTGCTTTGTCGGGATACCATGCCAGTGTGTAGCTGCTTCTGGTGTAGTACAGCTTCACTGTCATACCCTTAATCAACGTTGCCGTTGTTGCCGTCTCATCGTTAACTTCCGCTCTGTCAAATGCAATTCCGCCTTCAACAAGGTATCTGCTGTCAACCAGGTTGGCAAGTGTCAGCGTTTCTTCTGCCGTACCGAACAACGTATTATCTGTAAAATCAGGTGTATTCGAGAAGGTTCCGTCGAAGCCCATCAGATAGTGCTCAACGTTGTAGTTAACCTGTCCGGCCAGCCACTTCGCAGTCAGCGTGAAGTCTTCTTCTGCCGTAATCGTGGTGTCTTCGAACTTGTCTTCACCGATATACCAACCGGTAAATGCAAAATCCTCACCTCTGCTCGGAGCCGTTACCTCAAATGCCTGTCCGTAACGGAAGGTCTTGCTTGCACCATCCGCACCGAGTGTGCCTCCGTTTGCATCAAATCCGACAGTTACGGTGTCTCGGTCGTAATACAACTTCAGAACCAGACTGCCGTCGGCTGCAATCACTCCGGATTCAACACGGTCGGCATGTGCCGTGTTCTTGGTAAAATGTTCAAAATCCTTATAAACTGCCGTTACTTCTGAGAGTGTTACTCCGTAGAAGGTATCGGTGCCGGCCTTTACATAGTTATCATTATCCGCATTCTGCTGATAATATTCTACTTTGTAAGCGGTTCCCTCAGCCGGCTTCCATCCTGCGTACAGGGTCAAATCTGCTTCCGGCATTACAGTCTTGGACAAATCAAAGAGATTTGCTTCCGTACACTCTTCATCCGTGTACCAGCCGTTAAATACATAACCCGTCTTTGTCACATTGCCCGGAACACGGAATTCCGCACCCCATACATGGGTCTCCGGATCGCCTACCGTTTCACCCTCATTTATGAAGGTCAGCTTGTAGGTCTTTCTGTCATAATACAGGCTGATAATCGTACTGCCGTCGGCGCTGATTGTCGCCTTGGTTATAACTTCGTCATTCAGACGTGCTTCCTTGAAAATGAGTCTTGCTTCCGTGTACTTGAAGCTGTCGATGTCAATATCCGATTCGGTAACACCCGTATAGGTATTGTCCTCAATCAGATCGTAACCGGTTCCCCGATTATTCTGAACATACTGCAGAATCATGTACTCGGTATCCACGGATGCGGACCAGAGTCCCGTAAATGTCTGATTCTTCGTTACAACAAGCGTTCCGTCAGCACTCGGAGTGAAATTCTTGTATCCGTTGAAATCATAACCTCTTACATAAAGGTTCGGTACGCATACGGAGCTGCCGTATTTAACCGTATAAGTAATCGGCTGAGTGTTCTCCGTTCCGTCTTCGCGTTCGCCGTACTCAAAGCTTACGGTGTACTTCACGCGGTTGTAGTAAATCTTCATGACGGAGGTTCCGTCAGGACGAATACTTGTCATTGCATTGGACTTCATCTCGAAACCGGTATAGTCTTTCAGAAGAGTCTTAACATCCGGTGTCGAATCGGTCGTTCCGGTATAGGAAACGGTATCTGCCAGCTCATAACCGCCGGTCATCGCTTCCGTATAATGTTCTACCTTGTAAGCCGTGTTGGCAGCAGGCGACCATTTTGCATAAACAACGATTCCGCCGCCTTCATTTTCATAGGACGGCATCTTGGTCGGACAGGTCCATTTTGTTGTATACTTCGTGTCCGTGTACCAGCCGTTGAATACGTAACCGCGCTTGGTCGGATTCTCCGGAACTTTCGAGGAAATATCCGTGCCGGATGCTGCGATAATACTCTTGGCCTTGCTTCCGCCCATTGCATCAAAGGTGATATATCTCATGTTCAACGGATCGGTCCAGTCAATCTTAATCTTACGTTCGATTGCGGACGAGGTAAATGCCAGAGGACATCCGTTCCAAATGAACGTGATTTCACAGGTTTCATGATCCGAACCGCCCGGATTTACCGTAATCAGGTTGGTATCCGGATTGTACGAGAATTTCTTATTGCTGATACGAACGGTGAAATTCTTTTCATCCTTGGTATCGTAATTCTTGGTATCCTCTTCGCCGCTCTTCAGATCGAGATACTTCATATCGAAGAATTCGCTCCAGATCGGAATAATCGTTTCACACTGAACTTCCATCGTCAGGTCTTCGTCATCTTTCTCGATGTCGAAATCATAGACATTTTCCTGCTGACCGAGTGTGAAGAACGGCCATTCCTTTTCAAACAGCGTCGGTTCATAGGTAAGGTCTTCACTGCTGAACAGCTGCGCCTTAAACTTGATTTCCAGATATGCACCGATTTCAAACAGGAGTGCACCGCTGATGCTGTAATCCGCATCTTCGCCCTCTACCTTCGTATAGTGCATATAGAAATATCCCCAGAACTGTGCATATATACCGGCTTCCGCGGTAACTCCGATGGAATCCAGTTTTAGCGAGAATAGCCCGACACCGAGCTCCAGTTCCAGTCCGACTCTCAACCCGGCCGTACCGAATACGTACAAATCGACGTTAAAATGATTCTTTTCCAGGTTGATGGTATCATTGTCGGCGCGTCTGCTGAATACTCTGACGGAGAACAGATATCTGTTTGCTTCGCCGGTCTCCACGGTAATACCCATGGTGATGTACAGATTTGCCTTTACAACAAAGTCAAGCTTTACGCCGTAGCAGAGAACATGAAGAGGATCCACAAATCCTTCTACACTGTAAATCTCTTTTTCAACCAGCTTAATCCAGCTCTTTTCCGCATTTTCGATAAATGCTGCGTACTTATCGGCAAGTCCGCCGCCGTTGTTCGGAGCGTCAATGTCTTCTCCGTTTTCATCGACACGCTTCTCACCGAAGAATTTCTGTTCTTCTTCCATCAAATCGGTAATCTGCTTACCGATATCAAGAATGGCGCCTTCTGCCTTGCTTCCGGTTACCGACTTCCAGTTAAACGGCTCTTCTTTCTTTGCAACCGTCTTCGCCGTTGCCGTAATACCGACACATGCAAAGGTACCGATATCGATGCTGGCATTCAGCTCATAATCATCGATATAAGGAATAAACAGAGCCCATTTCCAAATAGCGCCGCCGCTTGTTGTAATATCCAGCATGACTTCTTCAACAAAGGATGCTTCGAAATTAATTTCAACGCGGTTCTTCTTCTCTTCACCGGCAATAACCGCCGTGAAGGATGCCACCAGTTCAACGCGGATACCGAATGCATCTTCAAAATGCTTCATACCGTATCCGGGGATAATTGCTGCTCTGACGTTCTTATTGGTAATTTCAAGACCCATGCCGCTTTCCATCAGCTGCATAACTTCGTCTGAGGACAGTTTTGTGCCGTCTGCCGTCCGAACATTGTAGGAATCCAAATCCAGATCCAAATCGGCACTCAGTTCACGGAAGCCGTTGGTTTCAATTGCAAGGGATGTCAAATATCTTGCAGCCTCGTCAACAAAACCGCTTTCCACTGCCTGCTTCTCAATATCCGCCGCAATGGCAGCAGCCTCTTCTTCCGTCATATCGATGTGTGCGTTTCTCTTGGAATAGATATCCATGGAGGAAAGCACTTCATCAACCGTAACCTTGGTATAACGGATGCAAATCATGCCGTTATAAACCTCGGTCGAATCAATTCTTCCGTAGGTAGTAACCTTTCCGTCGGAAAAACCGCCTTCGTACAGAGCAATAAAGTCGCCCTTATCAATGGTGGTTGTCGCATTCAGACCAATCTGGCTGAACTCCTCGCCGGAGAAATCAACGGCCGTTATATCGATCGTGATTTCATCGTTGTCGGCATCGCCGTCGGTATCTGCGGCTGCCGAAATCGGAAGAACATCCGGTGTAAAGAGGACGTCCTGTGCGTCGGTTCCGACAAATCCGTAGGTGGTCCCCTTCTTTTCGGTAATGGTTACATATGCAATTCCGCCGTCCTCATCGGACTCAACGGTGTTCAAATCTCTCTTATCGGGACGGATGCCTTCGTAAATGGCAATCTTGTCACCGACTTCCAAATCATTTCCGGTATAGGTAAATGTTCCGGCACTCTTGTTCTCGCCGGATTTACTGTTTGTTCCGTTTACAGTAACGTTAAACAGACCGTCAAAAATCTGACCGGTCAAATTGGAAACCTGACTGACGGGGATGTATTTAAGATCTCCGAGGGAAACGTTCATAACAGTTTCTTTGCCTGTTACGATGTTCAGTGTCTTTACGGTTTCCGGCTGGGCTTCTCCTTTAATAACGAATGTCGCCGTACAGTCATCGGTAAGAATGACCTTATAAGTACGGCCTTTTTTCAGCTCGGCGGTAACTTTATCACCGTTAACGGTGTAAGGAATATCCTCCTTGCTTGCTGCATCGCGTAACGATTCGATACAGCCATCAGTATATCCTTTGATGGTGAAGGAGTAGGAATCTACTTTATCGGCGTCAACCATTTCCGATACAAAAATCGGAGTGTCAACGATACTTGCGGATTCCGCTTCAATCAAATCCGCATACAGTGTCTTGCTCTCATTGATCGGATCATTGCCTGCTGCCAGCAAAGTTGCTGCCTCATCGTAATACCATCCGGCAAAGATGAAATTCTTGCAGTTAACCTTCGGGAGGGACGAAACCAAAGTTCCGATTTCCACTTCGCGAGCTTCCGGCAAGGTCACGGAAAGACCCTTCAGATTGTCGCTTCCCGAGAAGGAAACAGTGATTTTTTCCGGTTCCGGTGTCGGAGTAGGCTCCGGTGTTACGGTCGGTTCCGGTGTCGGGGTTGTTCCCGGTGTTACGGTCGGTTCCGGTGTCGGGGTTGTTCCCGGTACTCCGGTCGGTTCCGGTGTCGGGGTTGTTCCCGGTACTCCGGTCGGTTCCGGTGTCGGGGTTGTTCCCGGTGCTCCGGTCGGTTCCGGTGTCGGGGTTGTTCCCGGTACTCCGGTCGGTTCCGGCGTCGGGATTGTTCCCGGTGCTCCGGTCGGTTCCGGCGTCGGGGTTGTTCCCGGTACTCCGGTCGGTTCCGGCGTCGGGATTGTTCCCGGCTCTCCGGTCGGCTCCGGTTCTCCTGTCGGTTCCGGCTCTCCGGTCGGCTCCGGTGATATTTCCGGCTCTTCGGTCGGTTCCGGTGCTTCGGTCGGTTCCGGCTCATCGGTCGGCTCCGGCTCGTTTGTCGGAGTCAGCGTCGGATCCGTAATGCCCGACTGCCCGCTTTCCGTCGGTGTTGCCGAAGGTTCCTGAGTGGTATTCCGACCGGGCTCTTTGCCGTTGTCGCGGGTCAGGAAATAAATTCCCGTACCGAGACCGGCCGTGCAAAGCAGTACGATCAGAATAATCGTGATTCGTTTTTTCCATTCACTACTCATCACATATCCTCCTATTCATTGATAGTATTTTTGTTCCCATGTCAATGTGCTCTTCCCCTATTCTGATTACAGATATCGACATTTTCCCATGATTACATAAACTTTATCATCGCGTTTGTTGCAATAGTGTTGCAAAATGCGTTATTTTTTTGTTTCTTTTGAGTTTTTATTGACTTATTTTGCCGTATTTTTTTGCAATTCGTTTCTTTTTGCATTTGTTTTTCCGTCATCTTGTGGTAAACTGAAAACGCACGTTCATTTGCCCCCCGAGTCCGGTTTCCGAACCGTCTCGGAATTTCCTTTTTGAAAATGAGGATTTCCATGAAGAAACTACTTGCTTATCTCGTGGCGACAGCCGTTCTGCTTGCTCTGTGCATGCCTCTTGTCCCTGCCCTCCGGGCGGCGGAAACGACAGGCACGGACGCCGATATTCAGGCCGTATTGCAGGCGGAAACCGGCCGCTCCGGTGCTTCGTCCGTCCAGGATTTTCTGGACACCTGCCTGACGGACCATGAAGGCATTTCCGCAGAATGGTTTGCACTGGCACTCAGCCGCTACGGTTCTTATGATTTTACCGCCTATGCCGAATCGCTTCGACAATATCTTGCGGCTGCGTCCGACAGTCCGGTCGCAACCCGCTTAAAATACGCTCTGGTACAGCTTTCCCTCGGCCAAATGCCGGACCTCGACGGCCTTCTGAACGAAGACGCTCTTCGGAAAGGACTGATGACACTTGTCTTCGGCCTTCATATCGAGACCAATCTCCCGGCCGATCCCGCGGACCGCTCTGCCGAAAGTGCGGAGTCTCCGGCCGATAACAGCCGAGCCGCTGCCGAAAGCACGGAGTCTCCGGCCGATAACCGCCGAACCGCTGCCGGAAGCACGGATTCGCAGGTCGAATACCGCTCAACACGCACCATCCAAATGATGCTTACCGAATTGCAAAACGCCCAACTCCCGGACGGCGGCTGGGCGATTGTCGGTCAGACCGGGGATGTCGATGTCACCGCCATGGTTCTCCAGGCGCTGGCCCCGTACCGCACACAGCAAGGCGTACGGGCGGCCGTAGATGCCGGTCTGGCATTTCTCTCCGGGCAGCTGTCCGGAGACGGAACCTATGCAAGCTTCGGCGTTTCCAACTGCGAAAGTACCGCTCAGGTGCTTCTTGCGCTGTCATCCCTAAACATCGATGCCGCAAAGGATCCCCGTTTTCGTTCACAGGAAGTGACACTGTTTGACGGTCTGAACACGTTCCGAACCGACGACGGCCTCTACAGTCATACCGTCGGAAGCCCTTCGTCGGATACCGCAACGGCTCAGGTTCTCTGCGCACTGGTCGCGTATCTTCGGTTTTCAAACGGTCAGACGCCGTTCTATGTCTTTCCTTTACAGGACGTTCCCACGGTTGTTCCCTCACCGTCCGGTGCTCCCGAAACAGCCACTCCCACACCGTCCGGTGCTGCGGACTCCGGCCAATCCGGTGCTAACAGTGCTTCGGACTCCGGCCAATCCGGTGCTAACGTTGCTTCGGACTCCGGCACTTCGGACACCTTCTCCATCGGCCCCTATTCGGGTGCCCTGCTGATTGCGGCAGCCGTCATTGCCCTCATTTTTCTGCTGTTCGGAATCTCTTCGCTGGTTCGCCGCAGGGGACAGTTCCGGGGGATGGCGATTTCCCTGATTGCCGCAGTCATTTGCATCGCGCTGCTTCCGATTCTTTTTCCGGAATCCGCCGATGAACGAAACGCGCGGCTCCGGTCACCCGATGGTGCGGAGCTCGGCCGGGTCACACTTTCCGTCACCTGCCAAAGCGTCGCCGGGCGTTCCGACGACTGTCCCGCAGACGGAATTCTGCTTGCGGAAACCGATGTCGTGCTCTATGAAAATGATACCGTCTTCCGCCTTACCGAACGGCTTCTCGCCGCCGAAAACATCCCGCTCACCGTAACCGGGCGAGGCAAAACGGTGTATGTCAAAGGCATCGGCCCGCTGAAGGAATTTGACTTCGGCGACCTGTCCGGCTGGAAGCTGCGCATCAACGGAACCGACACATCGGTCGGCAGCGGTGCCTGCATCCCCGCCGACGGAGACCGAATCGAATGGTATTATGTCACGGAACAGTAAAATTTCCGTTTTGCGCTCCGAAAATATCCGCGAAGCCCTTCAAATTTCCGCAAAAACATTCAAAATTCCGAAAAAACCTTCAAAATTCCGCGAAACCCTTCAAAATTCCGCGAAACCTTTCAAAATATCCGCGAAACCCTTCACAATTGCCGCAAACTGTCGTATAACAGACAGTAGCAGGCAAATGAGCTTATCGTTCCGGCGAATTGCGGACAATCGCGGCATTTCGCACCGATGAAAATACAACACGGAGGACACTCTTATGAGAACATGGCCCGGTTATGAACACGGCGTCAATTTCGGCGGCTGGCTTTCCCAGTGCCCGCACACGACAGAGCATTACGATACCTTTATTACCGAGACGGATTTTGAAACGGTTCGGGGCTGGAAACTCGACCACATCCGAATCCCTGTCGATTATGAACTGATTGAAGACCGGGACGGCAATTTCCGGGAAAGCGGCTTTGCATATATCGATTTTGCAATCCGCATGTGCCGTCGCTACGGGCTCAACATGATTCTGGATTTACACAAAACCCCGGGCTACTCCTTCGACTCCTTTCACGGAGAGCTCGGTTTCTTCGACGACACGCGCTATCAGGAGCATTTTTACGATATCTGGACCGAATTTGCCAAACGCTTCGGACAGAATACCGATATGCTTGCGTTCGAGCTGCTGAACGAAGTCACCAAAAAGGAATACAACGAAACGTGGCTGCGTGTATCCGATACGTGCATTCGCCGGATTCGCAGCATTTCCCCCGACATTACTATTCTTGTCGGCGGGTATTACAACAACAGCCTGGAGGCAATCCGGGATCTGGCGATGCCGTATGATGACCGGATTGTATATAATTTTCACTGCTACGATCCGCTTCTGTTCACGCATCAGGGTGCGCCGTGGATTTCATCCATGGACCATGATTTCCGCTGCCCGTTCCGGATGCCGTATCGCCAATACAGCGAAATGAGCAGGCAAATGCTGAATCAGCCCTACGTTTCCTTCCAACGCTTCGGCAATCCCGACGAAATGCCCGGAACCCGCTACTTTGAGATACTGATGCAGGATGCCATCGACGTTGCCGAGGAGCGAAATGTTCCTCTGTACTGCGGGGAATACGGGGTGATTGACCGGGTTGCGCCGAAAGAAGCACTGGAATGGTATCGTGATTTTCACACCGTACTGGATCAAAATCACATCGGTTCCGCCGCATGGAGCTATAAACACATGGATTTCGGCATCGTCGACGACCGCATGGATGAGGTTCGCGACAAACTCCTCGGCATCATCCGCGGCGAAGAAAATGCATCAAACCGGCAGGAATGATTTTCATTGAACAAGAACAAAGCATATCGCTTGCGATATGCTCGCGCCGCCTGTGCGTCGCGAAGCGACATTTTTCCTCTGCACAGGCGTGTGCATCCTCGCGGAGCGTTTTTTTATCTCATAGGACGAACTTTCCTATGAGATAAAAATATCCCCCGTGCCTGAGGTCAGGCCGGGGGATTTCCTGTATCTTATTCTTTTCCGCCAATCGTTACCGTCTCGCTTCAAGCGCGACAGGCCGGAAAACACTCTGCCCGGGAGCTGTGCGGCAAACCGGTATTTGGCATCAACCGTAACAGGCCGAAGACTATTCTTTCATAATTTCTATCGGTACTTTATTTAACATTTTTCTGGCAATTATAATCATACATGCACAGAAAACGACCACAATTCCCAGGAGAACTAATCCGCTTATCATCCATCGGGGATTAAAAATATCATAGTAGTGTAACATCTGTTCATCCTTGGCAATTTCTCTGTTAAAGAAATACATAAACAACAGAAATACTCCGCCGGCAATTATTTCGGCGATTAACAATACCATAACATTCTGAATCACCTGTATACTCAGTAGCGTTCCTTTGCTGTATCCCTGGGATTTTAAAATTCCTATCTTTTTCCGCTGTAATCGTAATTCATACAAAGTAAAGATTAAATATAACAGGACAACGAGAATGCAAAGCAGAGATAAAATCACCCCTCCGTATTTAGCATATTCCTCAACAACACCTTTCCATTTATATACCGGATGAATATTCGGGTCCTTCAAATTTGCACCTATTTTGTCCAATTCCCGTAAAACAGTTTCTGTCTCATTCCCGTCAAAACAAATTCCGTATTTCCTTTGTGAATAAAATCGGAAATAATCTTCTGCAAGAACATCATATAACGATTTACTGCAATAAACATCTGCTGCATTATCTTCCGTAATTGCAGTAATTATCACTTCCGAGCCGATATACTCATATAAATTAATCACTTCATAATAAGCATTTCCGTATAATTCTTTAGAATGAATATCTTTTAACTTTATTTTTAAAGGAAGTTTATTCTCGTCAATTTCGTATTGGTTTGCATACTCTTCGGAAATGATTACTTCATTCATTTTTAACGAAGTCGATGCTACTCCCAACTTGTTTATTTGCTCTGTATATTTGTATATGTTATTACTTTCAGTAATATTGATTCCTTGCAAACGAAGCACTTTGTCATTCTTTTGATAATCTTCAATTATCGTTTCTGTATAATCCTCAGAAACGTATACCGTAGAATAGACAATCGTCCATAAGTATTCTGCTTCTGCAGAATACTCATCCTGCATCATTATATGCTTATCAGGATTATATTCTTCATAATCGGTATCAACAATCCCGACAATCATAAGGGTTTGACCGGAAACCCAAATTTCCTGTCCAATGGAATCCGTCGAAAGACCCATTATATCAGCAACATAATCGGTAATTGCGATTTCCTCCCGGTTCCCGGGTCCAACTCCGGCGCAAAAGGACAAGTCCTTTCGTGTTCCCTGCATTGATACGGTACATTGCGGAATGATTTTCGGATGCACTTCCGTATCGCTAAAATACTGTATTCCCGGATCGGAAGACGCCACCGTGTAACCCTCTTCAATCGTAATTAATTCCTGACCAGTACAAATTTTGCACAGTTTTTCATGAATCAGCTTTCCAAAATAAAGTTCTTCGGAATCCACTCCCCTATCGGCTCTTGTATTTTCAACTGAAATAACCGCAATTTTATTATTCCCTGTTTCATAGTAATTTGTAATTGACATAATAAAGTCATTTGATAATACTGCAATGACACACAGTAACAGTAAAAATGCAATTGTCAATCCTAATGTAACAATCACAAAGCGTTTTTTTGATGACCTAATTCCTACTGTCGCGTTTCTGATTTTTTCTTTCATCGACAGATTTCGTCTTTCGCAATGAACTTCACGATTCGTCGGATTTCCATTGCCGGAAGCCGGAGCATTTTCCTCTTCCTTGGAGACAAATATAACGTCAGTGCTTATCTCTCCGTCTACCATGCATATTTCACGGTCTGCATATTTGCTTATTCTTTCTCTATCATGTGTAACAACCACGACAAGAACCGATTTGGAAATCTCCTGCAAATAATGAAAAATAATATCACTGTTCTCTGAATCCAAATTACCGGTCGGTTCATCCGCAAAGATAATCTCAGGTCGCTTTAACAGCGCTCTCGCAATTGCAACCCGTTGTTTCTGCCCTCCGCTTAATTCACTTACATTCTTTTGAATACAGTCTGATAATCCAACCGTCTCCAACGCTTCCTCAATGCATTGCCTACTGTCATTGCTCAAATCTGTCCGTATATCGGTCACATACCGTAAGTTCTGAAACACACTTTCTTCTTCAATTAGCGCATAATTTTGAAAAACATACGCCATTTTTTCATTTCGAATGTCATTCCATTTCTTCTCGGAAAATTCGCTTACAAGTTCCCCGTTATACGAAATCTCGCCTCTTGTCGGGACGTCAAGACCTCCTAGCAAATTCAGCAATGTAGTTTTTCCTGAGCCGCTTTCACCGCTCACACAAACAAATCCTGTCTCTGGCAAAGAAAAAGACACTCCGTTTACCGCAAGTGTCTTTCCGCCTTTTGAGAAATATTCTTTTACAATATCCTTAATATCAATAGTCATAACTTTCTCCGGTTGCATTAAATGATAATTCCGAAACAATTGCTTCTGACAATTCTTGCGGGCGGGATTTCATCCATTCGATATTTTCAGTTGTCCAGACTCCTTCACATATACCAACTCCGGTTTCGGATTTATCATCCGGAAAACAACCATACATTCCGATTCCTCTATTATCCCCATTATCTCCCCAATGTTCCAAATGAAACATATCACAAAAACGATTCAAATACTGAAGTCCAAGATAAAGCACATCGTTATTCTGATTAATAATATAATTTTCCAAAAACTCAAAATCTTTTTCTTCAAGGACAACACTGTCATCCAAATCAATTATGACCAATGCCTGATATCCGTACTCAAGGCTGTCGGGAAGTGTATTCTCATTAATCTCCGTAATGACTCTTCTTTTCAAACTGGGGTCCACCAAAGAATCATCTCCGAGAATAGCAATATCGGAACTGATATCATTGTTCAAAATTGCTATCTGTCTTGCCAATGCCCCCTTTGGTGCATTCGGGTCATCGTCTTGTGGCTCCTTGTTGCATGCACAGCACAGACACAAGACGAATACCAACAAAATCAATAATTTTTTCTTCAAATTTATACCCTCCTCTAATGTTCAAATACAGTCTTCGAATTGTAAACGGTATACTTAATAACAAATGTCGTATGCCCGCACCCTACCGTTTCATGCTCTTTCAACATAAATATACACACCCTGCCGGCATTGACTTCACTGACCAATTCGTCATAAATATCGTAACGATCAATATTTCCCTTTTTATTCACATTATATTTTGCAAAGGATTTTGTTAACAAAGTGGCCGAGTTGGAAAAATCAAAGCCGTTCTTTCCATCCCACAACTTATTATTGTATGCAATTTCCATTATACTGTTTCCCATGTCTTTGTCAGTATTAAAAATAACACCCAACAATGCCATTGAAGAAATTATTGCTGATAAAACAAGTGCTTTCCCTGCATTCTTAATAACGGTACCGATATTGTTCATATTTTCCCGCTGGTATTCCTAAATAAGATATTTATGAGACAAGTATAACTATGTATGCATATATTGTCAACCGGTTTTTGTCAACAGTTAAAAAAAATTTTTATTGCCTATACATCCCACTTTACAGCTCTATATTTTCCCATCATTCGGTTTTGTTCCGGCAGCAAAAACGGAGCCGCCTCCTTACGACAGTCCGGTTTGTCCGGACATTTCGTTGGAAACAGCTCCGCAATGGTTTTTTGGCATTTTTTCTTTCGGACACAACCGGTGTTCCGTCACATGACGTTCTTCCGCAATCAGTCCGCTCTTCGGTGAAGTTCCGAACCAATACCCAAAACAAGCATGACTCCCGCCAGAATTAACAGCGCCAGATTCATTGCATTGTCACCGGTTCTGGGGCCTTCCGGTGCTGTCGGTGAAGGTGTCGGTGTCGGGCTCGGTGCTGCCGTCGGTGACGGGCTCGGCGCTTCCGTCGGTGTCGGTTCCGGTGATTTCGCCGGTGTCAGTTCCGGTGTTCTCGTCGGTGTCAGTTCCGGTACTTCCGTCGGCGTCGGATTCGGTACTGTCGTCGGCGTCGGTTCCGGTGTCGGCGTCGCTGTCGGTGTTGTTCCCGGCAACGGTGTTGCTGTCGGCTTCGGGCTCGGCGTTGCTGTCGGCTTCGGACTCGGTGTCACGGTCGGTTCCGGTGTCGGCGTCGCTGTCGGTGTTGTTCCCGGCAACGGTGTTGCTGTCGGCTTCGGGGTCGGTGTTGCTGTCGGCTTCGGGCTCGGTGTTGCTGTCGGCTTCGGACTCGGCGTTGCTGTCGGCTTCGGGCTCGGTGTTGCCGTCGGTTCCGGACTCGGGCTTACGCTCGGACTCGGACTCACGCTCGGGCTCGGGCTCACGCTCGGACTCGGGCTTACGCTCGGACTCGGGCTCACACTCGGACTCGGGCTTACACTCGGTGTCGGTGTTACCAGCGTTTTCTTCGTTGTATATGTTACAACATTGGTATCAAACGACATTTCCTTCTTCGCGGAATTGCTGTAATAATTGCATTTTGCAAGGATGTAATCCTCCGTCAGCAGCTCTCCCGCATCTGCCGTACAAATCATCGTGATTTCATCGCCGTTATGGGCTTCATCCGCCGTAATCTTCACGGCAACGATGTCCTCGGGATTCTCAACATCCGTCGCATTTCCGCTAAACTCAACGAAGTTCACACCGTCCTTCGAATAGCTGAATGCCGGATTGGTCCATGTTCCGGTCGTTGACAGCTTCTTGAAAATGCCGTCAAATCCATTCGTATAGGATTCCTCCTCCGTGCTGACGGACGCATTTTTCTTCGGAACATTCAGAACAACTTCAAAATCTCCGAGAATTGCTTTATTTCCGCCGTACACATGGAAAATGGCGGAAAAATCTCCCTGATCGTCCACACGGTGAATTTCCGCGGAAATTTCGGGGTCCTTCTCGGTGTATCCGTAGATATCACCGGACTCGGTGTATGCACTCAGGATATTCAGATTTGCGCTTGTATTCGTTCCCGTCACATATTCATAGGACTTCGTTATCCAGTCGGACATGGCGATTTCCTGCCAATACGGCTGATTTTCCGCATCCGGAACATGTAAATTTTCCAGCGTCAACGTTACCTTTGAAATTCCGGTCTGTGCCTTGATGGTCGGCTTCATACGCATTTTTAAAATCGTTTTACGCGTCCGACCGAGGAAGATATCCTTAAAGGTAATCAGGAATGTGTCCCCGTCACGGACAACCTCCGATGCCTCCACTTCATTTCCGTTCACATCGTTAATTGTCGGCATTTTCGTTGTATCCGGCTCACAATAACCGTTATTGACAGACACGCGGAACGTAAGTGTATCATAATAATGTATATAATTAAGCAATCCGTCAGGCTTATTCACAGAACTCTTGACATGTTTCTCGGTTGAATACATATTAACATCAAACTGCATCTCTGCACCATCCTGCTGCAATAATCCGTTAACCGCGGTCATCGCACCGGATTCCGGAGTATCGTATGTAATTTGGCGAAACTGGATGTACGAAGCAGTTACCGATTCAACGGAAACATTAAGCAGTTTCATTTTATCATGGCCTGCGGACGGTTTCTCATTTGAGGCATATGCCATCATTTCCTGCCATTTCGTAAATTTTTCCGACAAACCTTCTTCAATATACTTATTCACATCATCAATACAATAGTGAAGGGACAGCTCGGAACCGTCTTTGGTGCGCATACATTCACACATTACGGCAACATAATCCAGTTCCTTTCCTTTCGGAACATCTCCGGAAACCGATTCGTTCTCCGAAAGATTGTCATAGTACTCTACCGTTCCGTCCGTATAATGTATTTCCATATAGGCCGGTGCGGTCGAACCTCTCCAGGTAAAAGCCCAATGGTCCACATACAAGCTTTCATAATCATTTACAATATCGTACTCGTTATACGCATCGATTGCTTCGGTCGTATCTTTATTCGACCAGAAGCTAATCCCTGTTTTTCGCGTTATACCATACGGATTGCTGTCAATAAACTTCTCGTTACCGGAAGGAATATCGAATACCCATTCTTTTTCGCTCTCATTAATATATCCAAGCGCGAAATCCATTCCCTCAACTTCCTTTTTACCCTCATAGATTTCAATCCTGCCGTATTTAATCGGGCAGTCTGTCTCAACAGGGTCATAATACGTTCCCGGAATAACCGGCGACCCATCTTCATAATAATCCACATATCGACAGTACATGGTAAAATACTCATCCATATTAGACCTAATACTGTCCATATGAATCGTCAGTTTTTTAATTCCACGTCCATCGGGATTCTGAAGTTCTGACGGAATCGTATAAAATCTGTTATATCCGCTGTTTTTACGGGTTTCCCATGTCATATCTTCACGTTCTATTGTCTTAACCGATCCGTCCCAATTCTCCACCGTAAAACTTTCAATACTATCAAGTGTCGGATAAAAACACTCTACCGTACTTCCTTCCGGCATATCAATAACAATCGTTATATCCGAAACCGGGGAAACGGAAAGCTTCTCTGCCGAAGGCATTACAATCAACTCAAGCTCATTGGGCGTCACCACTCCGATATATTCTTCATCTGTCATGCTCTCAATCAAAGTCGGATACGGGAACTTACTTTTAACCGTCAATCCGTCATTTTCATCATATGGATAAACATATGTCGAAATCCGGTTGAAGAAACGATAATACTCATTTCCGAAATTATCGACTGCGCATACATAGATTGGCATATCACTGGCATATGTATGGCCGGCTATAATATCTTCCGGCTTCCGGCTTCTCGGATTATAAACACCGCTGTTAACGGTCTCCGAGGTAAATATCTTACTGTACCCGAAACGATGGAATACAATTTGGTTATTTTCCGCATCGTACGTACAGTTTTGATAGGATCCATTCATTCCCGTGTACGTATCCAGATAATCCGTAAATTCCGGCATGGGAATATACGCATTATAATCCACGTAGAAGGAATCCGACTGATCGGTTTTCGGGCGGAAGCCCCATGCACCGTATTGAACATTTCCGCTAATAAAGCTCTGTGTGCTTCCCTGGTAGCTGCTGGCATAAGAATCCCGTCCGTTGCTGAGGGATCCTCCTCCGGCAATCAATGCCTTCTCATATGTCAAATCTTCTTCGTAGCGTTTTCCGTTTTCCTCTGCGGAATAATGAACGATAATCGGAAGCTTTGTACCGGCCGGATACAGATACCCGAGAGCATTCTCATAACTCTGCGAATCGAAAATGCTTGTCAGCGCAACTTCAAAGGTCAGAACGCCCTTGTCAAACTCATCGCCCACAACAACCTCGAGAGTAAAACTACCGTCGCCGTTGTCCGTCATTTTGCTGGAGGATACTCCGTCCAAAAGTGACGCATTGGCAATTCCGACATTATAAAAGCCCTTCGGAACGATAACACTAATTACCTTACCGGTATGTTCCGGAAGAATTTCCACGGAAAAACTTCCGACTACAGGATCATTACAGCTGACGGAGACGGTTGTGATATCCTTGCCTTCTCTCATGAAATAAGCGGATGCCTTCGGCAGCTTTTCAAAGCCTTCTCCGGTTTCCGTAACGGTCACCTGCAAATCCGGATAATGATATCCGTTTTTCTTGATATAACCGGTCATCGTATAGGAAGTATCGCCTTCTCCTGCCGTCCAGACAATTTCACTCGTAACGGTATTTCCGTCTTCATCCTTAAAATCCGATTTGTTCGGCAAACCGAGCGTATACGGGTCGCGGGACGTCCCTACGGGCACGGTCAGTGTGGAAGGAATTTCCTCCTCCATATCGGACAATTCCTTCGCTGCAGCAACCTTTAATACGACATCCACGGTATCGCTCATACCATCCGGTAAAGTGACATTTTCCGGAATGGACAGTTTTGCCTTTACCGTCACGTCGCGTTTTGATTTATCGGTCGGATCGTATGCGGACAAGTCCCAGGAAACGGATGCATTTACCGTTGCACCGTTGTCCAAAGTCATCGTCGTCTGATACGGGAGTCCGAGGAAATAATAGTTCGCCGGAACACCGTTTTCAACCGGATAGGAATCCTGAAATCCGTATGAAACCGCTTCTGCCGGCAATCTCATAAAGGAAACCGTTGCCTTCTCAAGCATTATAAACTGATTATTCGGAATTTCCGTATTTTTGAGTTTTGAACCATAAGTATCATAGCTGGAGCTGGCAATTCTATTATACTCCTCTACGTTCGTATACAAGAATGTTCCGGATTTATTGCCGTCCTCCGCTTCGACGGAGAGAGTCAGAATTGTGCCGCCCGGAACTTTAGAGCCGCTGTAATATCTCTTGCCGTCATCGCCGCGAGCAACAATCGTTATCCCCGAAGGGGCTTGCAATGTCAGGCTGAATTCAACCGCATAATATGCGGTTTCGGTCACCTTCAAAAGAGGTGAATTCTTATCGATATCGTTGTCGACTTCAATCGTACCGGTATAGGTTCGTTCTCCTGCCAATGCCATTTCATAAATGGTTATCGCATGCCAAACACCGGAATTATTCAATTCATTTATCCGGTCCGCATACTCATTTTCAATATATGACAGATTAACTCCCCAGGATTCTTTCCTGTTTTCCGTAGTAACAATATAAGAGCAGTAAGCTGATCTTCCGCCGTAATATGTTTCCACACTCGGCAAATAATCCTTCTTAACACTGATAACAGGGTCCGGATCCAACGTAATGACAATCTTATTGCCGTTCTTTGCGGTATAATCGTCCGGAAATGCCTGTGTCACCGAAGACACCGTCTGTGCCAGCGCCAGCGTCGGTATTCTGTCGGTACCGGAAAGTCGAACCTGTAAACGACAACCGGCCGGAACCTCAGCCTTTTTGTATTTACCCGAATCGGTCAGGGTCACATTCAGACGCACTCCGTTATTCAAAAGATACGGTGTGTTCTGACTGGTATTTTCCAGATAAATCGTAACCTTCTCCGGTTTCACGAGTGCCGTCAGCGGATAATCGGAAGTAGATGCATTCGCAGCCAGTCCGTCGGTATAATACGCTTTCAACTCATCCGATTCATAAAAGTGTGACAGATTAAATAACTCATCGTTAACCGCAACGAACGTATACTCGTCGCCACCCCAGGTTGAATCGAGCAGGTACCATTTTCCGTCCAGCATAACGGCATTCCATGCATGTCTTTCGATTTCGCTTCCGTTATTGCCGATACCGCACAAAACAACACTTTTCAAACCGCAGGCGTCCGCAAGATATGAAAACGTCTCACTGTAGCCTTCACAGACGCAGGTCTTATCCACCAGTGCACCATAAATGGAATGCGCCTGCCACGTTTTCGAAGGCACATGATTCTCATCGTAAGAATATGTCACATTCTCTCTCAGCCAATTGAAAATGTATCTGGCACGGTCGTAATCGGACGAATACTCATTGGCTCCGTCAATAATCGATTTCGCTGTTGACAGTATTTTGCTGTTTATACTATTGATATCGCTAAAGCTGTTATCCATGATAAATCGTTCATCATATTTCAGCCCAACAATACTGCCGTTCCCCTTCCAGGTATAACCATTAATAAAATAATACTCCGGATGGTCCTTCCACCAAGCAGCCAAAGTTTTTCCGATTTTGTCCGAACCAATCGCATCAACCTTCATATAAAAAACAGGTTCATCCGTATTAAAATAATATTCGGCGAAATGCTCTTCTGCCTGTTCGGATATCTGATTGTATACTTTTTTCTGGGATTCATCCAGACTTTCATAGAAATAACGCAGTCCGTCTGCGTTCTCCTTGGAAACCGTATCGGGATACATGGTGTCCGTAGCCTCTGCCCGGCGCGCAAATGTTCCGATTACGGTGCATAAAAGGAATACAAATAAAGCGGTCACCACGATCCGGTGCCCAAAAAATCCTCTTTTTTTCATTTTTCTCTCTCCTCAAAATCAGCTTCTCAACTTTACCTATAAGGTTGCTCCGGCATTTCATCACAAGAAAACCGGCTTTCGGCATCTTTTATCGGAAAATGCCCCATTTTTATCATTTTCATATATATACGAAAATGAGCCGTTGCGCAAGCATTTCCGCTCTCTTTCCTGCAAGTGGGCATATGGCAGGATAAAGTAGCCAAATTTTTTTCTATCCTTCCATTGAGGCAGAACAAAGCATATCGCTTGCGATATGCTCGCGCCGCCTGTGCGTCGCGAAGCGACATTTTTCCTCTGCACAGGCGTGTGCATCCTCGCGGAGCGTTTTATTATCTCATAGGACGAACTTTCCTATGAGACAAAAAAAAGGCACACGGGAAAATTTCTCATGTGCCTTTCGTAAACATATTCCGTTGTACTCTGCTCCGCAAAGCGTCGGGCGTCCGTTCCGGATTTCCGGCTTCGGTTCCCGTTCTTTTACCGGGCAGCAGATCCGGCTCAGGCAGGATTACTGCTCTGCGTCAAATCCGGCGAAATCCTTCAACTGAGCTGCACCGTAGTAAGCAGGCTTCTGTTTGTAAACGCCATCGTACAGGAGCGGGCTGTATTCCTTTCTCCAGGACATACCGTCGCTGAAGCCCCAATATGTGATGGCATCCATCTTCAGGGTACCCTTGTCGATACGATCGAAGAGACCGTTAATCAGGTTGTAGTAGTACTGACCCTGAATTGCAAGGTTCTCATCCGTAGCTTTCTGAGGATGCTGATACTTACCGAGGCAGACATCCAGCTCCGTCATCTCGATGGTAAGACCGAGAGCTGCCAGCTGGTCAACCGTCTGGAAGTATTTAACCTGATCGTCCAAAGTGTACAAATGAGCCTGGAATCCGATACCGTCAATCAGATAATTGCCGTTCTCGTCAACAAGAGTCTTTACAAACTTCTCCAGAGCGTCCGTCTTGAACTGCTCGTTGTAGTCGTTGTAGAACAGCTGAATATTCTCAGGAGCGTACTTGTTTGCATAGTAAAATGCCTGCCACAAATAGTCATCTCCGATGATGGACTTCCAGTCGTTGTTACGCATGGTACCGTTTTCCATCCATGCCTCGTTAACAACGTCGTAAGCATAGAACAAATCGCTGTATCCCTTCTCCTGAAGGAGTGCAAATACCTGCTTGAAGTAGCTGTCCATACGCTGAAGCATAACTTCACGTGTTACCTTCGGCTTCGAATTATCGAAATCCTCATGGAAAATCCAGCTCGGTGTCTGGCTGTACCATACAAGAGTATGACCACGAACAGCCATGCCGTTTTCCTTTGCCCAATCCAGCATCTTGATTGCATTTGCGCTGAATTCAACAACGATGTCACCGGCTTCCTGACTCTTCTTCTGATTCAGGATGTAATCGGGCTTCATATCATTTTCCATTGTTACACTGCTGAACTGTTCCACAATCAGCTTGCTCAGCATCTTGTTGCCGATCATCTGTGTGGTCAGGCAGGTACCAACCTTCAAACCGTGCTGTGCATAAATCTCACGAAGAGCAACTGCCGGCGGTGTCGGAGCTTCGGTCGGTTCCGGAGTCGGTGCCGGGGTATCGGTCGGTGCCGGAGTGTCAGTCGGAGCTGTCGTTGCGGTCGGTGCCGCAGTCGGTGCAGTCTCATTCTTCTTGTCATCTTTCTTGCCGCAGCCTACGCACAATGCAAGAAGCATAATGCCAAGAAGGCAAAACAGAATTTTCTTCTTCATAGAAGTCTCCTTTCATTTCTGCTGTCGTATTCGTACAGACAGCATTTTGCCTGCCCTCATGAACAATGAATCCGCAGGCGCCTCCGCTATCGTATATCAATACGATTTAGCCTAATGGACATCATATCAGAAAATGCAGGGCAATTCAATTTATAAACTTGTCCAAATTGTGTTTTTTTTGTCAATTCTTAGTGAAAATTCAGTGCCGTTCGGCTTTTTCCTTTCCGTCCCATTCGTCTGCCGAAGCTGTTCGGATATCATGCAAAATCAGTTCTTTTCGGTTTCTTCGCCCGACCTTGCGCAAAACGGCGATTCGTACATGTGTCCGTGAACAAAATAATTGTACGAACGGCAGCCGCCTCCGCAGAACGGCCCCATTTCACAGGTGCTGCATCGTCCCGTCAGCAGGTCCGGCGTAAATTTCCGATTGTACGCAAATGCGTCCGGATTGTCCCAAATTTCCCGCAATGACTGATTTCGCAGGTTTCCTTCGATAAAATGCTCGTCATACATCGACTCGCAGCCGCGGACATTTCCGATGCTGTCAATCCCGATGACGGACAGGCCGGCCGAACAGCCCCGAAAATACGCCCGGCCGCTCATATTTCCGCGAATGCTCCCTTCGCCCGGCGTAAAATATCCGATGTTGTCGGCGACGCCCAGGCAAAACGGCGCCTGCCGCATATGCGATTCCACAAACTCAATAATTTTTCCCGGTTCAAAATGATAATCCACTCCGCCGTCCCCCGCATTTCCCATCGGCGAACAGGCCTGAAGCTGCCATGCGAAAATCGGCACCTCGAGCAAATCCCGGTACAACTCTTCCAGACGCGTGCTGTTGGCGGCATTCAGCGTACTGATGACCGACACCGGAATACCTGCTCCGGCAAGTGCGCGGATTGCGCCAAATGCCCTGTCATAGCTGCCCTGCTGGCGATACCGGTCGTGAACCTCGCGCGGTCCGTCCACCGACACGGCGACCGACTCTACGCGAAGCCGCTTGAGTTCCCGTAAAATCTCATCCGAAAAGAGAAAGCCGTTGGTTATGACATTGACCGCAATGCCGAGCTCCGTCAAACGGCCGACCAGCACGTTCCAGTCCTTTCGCATAAACACTTCGCCGCCGATCATCGACACTCTGCGGCAACCGAGTTCCTGCAGTTCCCCCGCAATCCGCAGACACTCCTCCGTGGACAGTTCGTTGTCCCGCACATGCCCCGCGCGGGAGCCGCAGTATCGGCAGGAAAAGCAGCATGCCAGCGTGATTTCCCAAACACATTGAGTCAGTTGATATTCCATAAATCCTCCGGATTTCCTTCGTCCCGAACTCCTCTTTTTTCCGCGTACGGATTAATCCAAATGCCCGCCGTCCGGGTCTTGCGGACTCATCGTTCCTGCTGCCGCCGATTACGCAAAATCATTGCCGGAGCCGGATACCGGTCCGTCCAGACGATAACCGCAGTTACGGCAGAACCGATCCGTTTCCACTATCTTTCGTCTCCCGCAATTCGGGCAGAACGTCCCTGCAATCTTCTGACGGCGACGCTCATTTTCCTCCTCAACCCGTCTCAAAAAGTTCGGGTCCTGCATCTGCTCCGGTCCCGCATATACGCACATCATCGGCATTTCCGACTCCCGCAGCGGTTTCAGAAAAGTCCCCCGCCGAACCGGTGCCCCATACACCATCTTCATCGTTGCTTCGTCCGGGTTCGGGCGCACCGGGCGATTCCGGTTTACATCCGCCGACTGTCCCTCGGCTTCCCATTTTTCCGGACCTGCATAGACATCCTTCATTTCCGTTTCTTCTTCCGTATCATTCCGATGTCCGGATGCGCGATTCGGATACCGTTCTTTCCATTTATCAAACATAGTCACCTCATTTCCGCGACATTGCACACCCCTTGTGCCTGCCGCCGTACCGGTATTTTCCTTCCGATGCGCCGTCTCCGCCCGTCTTTACCCGGCTGGTTGCCCGGCAGATTGCTCTGCAGGCCAACGCCGTCTCCGGACTGTCGGGAGTACTCTGCGCAACTACAGTATACGGAATTTCCGGCATAAATGCAAACATTCCGTGAGGATGTGTCCGATTTTGCAGAAAATTTTTGCCGCTGACGGGGCATATATGCGGCTCGGCATGTCGCAGGCGCTGACGGGGCATATATGCGGCTCGGCATTGCCGTAATCCGCCGATGCTTTCCGAAATGCCGTAAAATCAGTCACGACACAGCGGATTTCTCATCGGCAGGGAGGATATTTTCAGAAAGCCCGGCCGGATTTTTCCGGTCGGGCTTTTCGTGATTGAATGTCCAATTTGAATATGATATATTGGAAATGAATTTCGTTTTGAACTTCCGGGACGGTCTCGTGTTCTCTTGCGATTCCGCCGGTCCCGTAACAAATTATGTTCCTTGAAAGAAGGATTCTTTATGGCATTTTTTTCAATTATCATCCCTGTCTGTAACCGGGCAGGACTCATGGAAAATTGCATCCGCTCCATACGGACACAGTCATTTTCAGACTTTGAAGTTCTCTTCGTCGATGACGGATCGACGGATGAAACGCCCCAAATGCTTGCGGATTACTGCCGGCAGGATAACCGCTTCCGTACCGTTACGCACCCCGAAAACCGTTCGATTCTTGCGGCGCGATACACGGGTATGCAGGAGGCCTCCGGCGAATATATTCTGTTTGTGGACAGCGACGACGAAATAACCGACAATGCACTGGCCCTTCTTCACGAACGGCTTCAGACCGAACCGGTCGATATCCTGCGTTTCGGACACGAAGAAGTCTATCTTCCGACTCCGGGCGTACGAAAGACCATTGCGGAACGGAATCGGGTTCTCCTTCCGCCTCCGACCGACTCCCCGCTGCGTGCCATGCTGCAGGACCAAATGGCTCCCAACGTCTGGAAGAACTGCTATTCCCGCGCAGTTGCCCACCGGGCACTCCGCCGCGCCGAGAATTTCTATTGCAATATGGGAGAAGACGTGTACTGGAGCACCGTGTTTTTCAGCTGTGCCGAGTCCGACGGGATTCTCGAGGCATGCCTGTACCGCTACTTCATCGGCGGCGGAATGTCCACGTCCCGGAAGGCGCAGACCAAACAGCAGCTGACCGGATACATCGGGCATTTGGCTGACTGTATCACGCATGTACGGCGCTACCTGTCCGACTATGAGCCCGACCTGCTCGGCCTCATCCGGGACAAATATTTGCGCATGAACTGCTTTCTGATGCTGACATTTATCATCGACGAGCCGGATTACGGCAAAGTTGTGGAATTTCTGTCGGCATTTGATACCGAAGACCTTCGAAGCGTTTACCGTCACGGCTGCAATACGGTACTGCCGTTCAAACTTCTGCAGCAGTATTCGGCAACCGCAGAATCCACCGGCGCTCCCGTCCTTCCGCTCAACGGCCGCTCCGTCAATTATCTGGAAGATTTGATGAAAATGAACTATGAAGACGAAATCCGTTATTGAAAAAACATTTTTTGCTCTGCTGCCAATGCAGATTATCATGATTACCGTGACAAGCATCAACAGTATTATCGACGGGGCGATTGCGTCCAATTTTATCAGCTCCGCGTCGCTTGCCGCCATTGCTCTTTTTCTGCCCGTTGTCCGGACGCTGGATACCGTCAACGCCATTTTTCTCGGCGGTTCGCAAATCCTGTGCGGCCGTTACATCGGCAAAAATCAGCTTGAGAAAGCCAACTCCGTCTTTACGACGGATTTCTGCTTTCTGTTTCTGTTCGGCCTGGCGGCAACGCTGTCCTGCCTGTTTTTCTGCCGGCCGATTGCGTCCCTCTTTGTCCATGACGCGACGCTGCTCTCCGCACTGAGCGACTATATTTACGGCTATTCCTTCGGAATCCTTCCCCTGCTGTTTATTCCGCAGCTGACGGCCTTTCTGCAAATGGAACGGCAGGAGCTTCGGACCTACGTCGGAATGGGCGCCATGATTGTTCTCAACATTTCCCTTGATATTATTTTTGTATCCGTTCTTCATATGGGCATGCTCGGACTGGGCCTTGCGACAACCGTCGGCAACCTGGCCTTCTTTCTGATTCTGCTGTCCTATTATTTTCGCCACATTGCGTCCCTGCACCTCGTTCGGAAGGGGTTTCAGCCGCGGGAGCTTGTGAATATCTTCCTGGTCGGATTTCCCGGCGCCGTCAATCAGCTGGGCCAGACCATCCGTTCCATTGTCCTGAATATGATTATGCTGACCTTTGTCGGAAATGACGGCATTTCCGCTTTTTCTGCCGTATATTCCTTCGGTTGCCTTTACTGGGCCGTTTCCGGCGGCGTTTCGACGGCCGTCCGCGTGCTGGCAAGCATTTGCGCCGGCGAAGAGGACCGTGCCGGCCTGAAAACACTGATGCGGACCGCGCTGCTCAAAGGAACCGCACTCGTATGCCTGGCAGCAACCGTATTTCTGCTGCTTGCGTCGCCGTCCGCAAGGCTCTTCTTCAAGCCCTCGGACGGAGCTCTGTACAACATGACACGGGCCGGATTTTTCCTGTTTCCGCTGACCATGCCGTTTTCCTGCATTTGCTGCATCTTCAGCTGCTATTACCAGTGTCTGGGCCGTATGCGAATCGTCAATCTGCTGACATTTGTTGACGGTCTGCTCGGCGTGGTTCTGTTCAGCCACCTGCTTGTTCCGGGTCTCGGAATGAACGGCATCTGGTTCGCGCACATCGCAAGCGGAATCCTGACGCTGCTCGTCATTTTCGGCTATACGGTGCTGTATCGGAAGGGGCTTCCGCGCTCTCTGTCCGACCTGCTCGTGCTGCCGGACAGCTTTGGCGTGCCCAAAGAAAACCGCATCGACCTCTCGATTACCGATATGGCGGACGTAATGAATCTTTCGGAACGGGTTGTTGACTTCAGCCGGAATCACGGCATCGACGAACGCCGCTCCATGTGGTCCGGACTCTGCATTGAGGAAATGGCCGGAAACATCGTGCAGCACGGCTTCGACGGCCGGAAAGCGTACAGCATCGACGTGCATGTCGTGTACCGGACCGACGGCATTTTGCTCATTCGCATCAAAGACAACTGCCGTCCGTTCAACCCGAAGGAAGTTCAAAATCTTCTGGACCCCGGGGATCCGACCGAAAATATAGGTCTCCGGCTCATTTCACAAGCTGCGGAGACCATGTCCTACAATAACTGTCTGGGAATCAACATTCTGACGATAACGATTTAACTTCCGGCGCGGGCCGGGGCGTTTCACGGCTCGTCAGCCTCGCGCTCCGTCGTGACCGATAATCTTCCTTCGGAAACCGTAAATACAACTTCGCCGTTTCGATCCGTGCGAAGAACCTTGTCACAGCCACACTCGGCAATTCTCTCCAAAAATACGTCGTGCGGATGACCGTAAGCGTTGTCCTGACCGACACTGACAACGGTATATTCCGGCCTCAGCAGCTCCAACAGCTCCCGGCAGGACCCGGAATAACTTCCGTGATGTGCCGCATGATACACCGTAACACCGTCCTGCGGCAGAAGATTTTCACCCAAAATCGCGCGTTCCGCACGCTCCTCGCAATCTCCCGCAAAATAAAACGAAACGCCGTCCAGAGACACCTGCAGCACAATGCTTTGATTATTTTCCGACGCATCGTCCCGATTTACCGGCCCGAGCACCCGAATGTCGCAGTCCCCGAACGGAATCGTGTCCCCCGGCTCGGGATGGCAGACCGTCACAATTCCCTCGTCCAGACGCTGCACAAATTTCTTATACACCTCCGTATCGGCCACATAATCCGGGCAAAATACGGTCGTCCTGTCATCGGCATACTGCACATAGCAACCGATTAATCCAAAACTATGGTCGGCATCGTAATGCGTGCACACCATATGATCCAAATGAGTCACTCCCAGCTTAACCAGCCTCGCCACCACAAAAGAACTGGTTTTCCGGCTGCCTCCGTCAATCATCATGGCATGCGACTCCCCGTTTTTGTCGGTGTGCAGCAACAGCGTGGCGTCCCCCTGCCCGACATCCAGGCAAATGACCGACAACTGCGACTGTGAAACCGGCTCGGTGGGTTCCGTGGGCTCGGCAGGTTTGGTCGGTTCAGCAGGTTTCGTCGGCTCGGTAGGTTCCGTATCGGACACGCCCGGCAGAGTTCGGGACGCAATCTCCTCACCGGCCGGTTCCGCCCCATCATCGGTTCGCGGCGTCTCATCCGCACGGTTGTCTCCGCGAAGAGACGTCATAATCTTATCATACGAAATTTTCTTCGGAATCGGAGCTGCAATCAGAGCAATGCCGAGGCAAAAAATCACAGCCCAAAGTGCCTTGCGGCGGTACTTATTTGCCAAAAACACCGGCGGCAGCAAAAGGCATGCAAACACGGCTGCCACGATGCCCTGCACCGGATAGCCGAGATACACCCGGATTCCGCACGCCATCAGCACGCAAACATCCGCAATCAGCCATAAAATTCTCAGTGTTTTCTTCATGAACTCCCTCCTTTCCGAAAATAATCCCTTCACGGCCCGCATCAAAACAGCCGGGATAACCCCGGATTTCACATGGGCACAAATCATCGGGATTGCCGTTCGTTCTTAATAAAAAGTATAGCAAATGCGACATATTCCGTCAACCAAACCGCACCAATTGATTCCCAATTCGGAAGATTCTGAAAAAGATATGTGATTTGAGGATTTTATCGACTAATATTGCCATATTCTGACATTTATTTTTCCATTTTGGCAAAAATGCCATTCCCACGAAAGTTGACAGACATTGTCTGTTCATCACGGATTTGCTATACTGTATCTACCACATACGAGGAGGTCATTTTGCCATGAATAAATTTTATCATAAATCACATTTTTCAAGAGTTTTTTTCTTTTGCAGCATCCTCTTGTTTGCCCTTGCGGTAAGCGGATGCGACATGATTGATTCATCGTCGGAAAACTCGACCGGCGCAGGGAATGACAGCCGTGCACTGACTTCCGATGAAACATCCGTGCCCGACCGCTCACTTGCTTTGGACAACCCCTCCGACACGGACGATACGGTTCTTCCGACCGATGCTGCGGAGCCCACGGACACACCTGAACCCACAGCAACTCC
>JAZLJJ010000019.1:0-26660 GCA_045597325.1 Lachnospiraceae bacterium | reverse complement strand
CAATTTATATCAATGGGTAATGACCTTTTGACACCCTAATCCTCATAGGAAAGTTCGTCCTATGAGATAAAAAAACGCTCCGCGAGGATGCACACGCCTGTGCAGAGGAAAAATGTCGCTTCGCGACGCACAGGCGGCGCGGGCATATCGCAAGAGAGCAGGTCCGAACATTACAAAAGACGAAGAAGATTTACAAGAACAGCGCCAACTCCGTAAACCAGTACGGTCAGGCACAGCTTTGCAACATCCGCAGCCGACGTCTTTTCCGGGGGACGCTTATTGCGGTTTCGTTTCCAGTAACGGGAATTCACGCTGTATACAATAATGAAAATCAGGAAGGCAAGCTGAACACCGAGAAGCCGGTAAAAGAAGCCGGTCATTTTGTTTTCGCCCAAAGTGCACCAGCCGAGTGTCAGACGGCATCCCTGCCAGAAAAACCACCCGGTCAGAAGACCGCAGACGGCGTTCAGAATCAGAATATTTTTCAATTTCAGCTCACGAAAAAACGGCATAACAACATACATCCTTTTCCTTAAAAATGAGGTGCGACGGCGATTGGCATCATTTTCATAAACAAAGGTAATCGACGAAAATACGCACCGTATCTATAAGTTTACCGATTTGCGGGCGGAATTGCAAGCGAAAGATTGACTTTTACGCAAATATAGTCGTATAATACCAGTATCTATGCACAGTCGAAATGATTTTTGCGGTATCGGCCGCGAAAACAGGACGGCAAACGGAGGTTATTTATGAATGAATTGGAGGAGCTGGCTGCAAGAATTCGTGAACTGCGCGAGGTTTGCGGATATACGCAGGAAGAGTTGGCAAAGGACCTGAATGTCGATGTCGAAACGTACAGGCAGTACGAGAACTGCGCTTCGGATGTGCCGATCAGTGTCATTTATTCCATGTCCAAAAAGTTTGGCGTGGATTTCTCGGAGATTATGACCGGTGTCAGCGGAAAGCTCAGAACATATCAGGTGGTAAGAGCCGGAGAGGGACAGGTGGCAGACCGGTATCCGGGCTACAAATTCCAAAATTTGGCATTTCATTTTACGAAGAAAATTATGCAACCGTTCCTGGTTACGCTGGACCCGTCGGACAAGCCGGCCGACCTGGTGCAGCATGCCGGAGAGGAATTTAACTATGTGGTAAAGGGAAGTCTGATTGTTGTTTTCGACAAGCAGGAAATCGTGCTTCACGAAGGGGACAGCATTTATTTCAACCCGAACTATCCTCACGGACAGAAATGCTACGGCAATGAACCGAGTACGTTCCTGACCATGATTGCAGAATAATATCGTCACGCGAAGCGTGACGATCTGCGCCACACCATCGCGTCAGCGATTTCTCATGGTGTGGCTACACGTAAAATATCGCCACTCGAAGAGTGACGATCTGCGCACCGGCGATTGCGAAGCAATAATGAATGCCGGTGCTACCTATAAATATCGTCACTCGAAGAGTGACGATCTACGCCACACCATCGCGTCAGCGATTTCTCATGGTGTGGCTACACGTAAAATATCATCACTCAAAGAGTGACGATCTGCGCACCGGCGATTGCGAAGCAAATAAGAATGCCGGTGCTGCCTATAAATATCGTCACTCGAAGAGTGCAGTAAGAGAAAGGTGAATTTTCATGCTTGAAAAGTATCTGCCGCGTACGGAATTTGAGTCGTACGAGGATTTTAAGGCAAATTACAAGGTAAATGCTCCGGAGTACTTCAACTTTGGATTTGACATCGTTGACGGATGGGCGGAAGAAAAGCCGGATCTGCAGGCGCTGTTATGGTGCGATGATTTCGGCAATGAGAAATCATTTACCTTTACGGAAATGAGTAAACTGTCAAACCGGGCAGCCAATTATTTTAAATCCCTCGGATTGAAGAAGGGCGACATCGTTCTTATGATTCTGAGACGCCGGTGGGAGTATTGGGTTTGCGCAACGGCACTGATTAAGCTGGGTGTTATCATCATTCCGGCTACGCTGCAGCTGACCAAAAAGGATATCGTATATCGTGCCAATGCGGCCGGTGTGAAGATGCTGATTTGCGTCGATGACGAGTATGTACTGAATCAGGTCGAGATTTCGCTTCCGGACATGCCCTGCGTAAAGAATGTTGCGGTTGTAAACGATACGGACCGCGAGGGATGGATTAATTTCAACCGGGAATTTATGAAATTCCCCGAGACGCTGGAGCGTCCGACCGGTGACGACAGAACCCGGGGAACCGATGTTATGCAGATTTATTTCACATCGGGAACGTCGGGAATGCCGAAAATGGTTACCCACACGTATCATTATCCGCTCGGCCACATTGTAACCGCCAAATACTGGCAGCAGGTACAGGAAGGCAAGCTCCATATGAGCGTATCCGATTCCGGATGGGCCAAATTCGGCTGGGGCAAAATTTACGGACAGTGGATTTGCGGTGCTACCATTTTCGCTTATGATATGCTGAAATTCAAGCCGGTTGAGCTTTTGAAGAAAATGCAGGATTACAAGCTGACAACGTTCTGCGCACCGCCGACGATGTATCGTTTCATGCTGACGGAAGATGTTAAGAGTTATGATTTGTCCAGCATTCAGAATTTTGCAACGGCGGGTGAACCGCTGAATGCCGACGTTTTCGATCGCTGGCTGGAAGCAACCGGCGGCAAGATTCATACCGGCTTCGGTCAGACCGAAGGTACGGTTCTGTTCGCGGATTTCCCGTGGTTCGAACCGATTCCGGGCGCTATGGGCAAGCCGTCGCCGATTTATGACATCCGCCTGATGATGGATGGAAAAGAAGTGGAAAACGGTGCCGAGGGCGAAATCACCATTTGCAATGTGATTGACAAACATCCGATCGGCCTGTTTATCGGATATTATATGAACCGCGAGCAGACCGAGGAGGCTTTTGCGGGCGGTAATTACAATCTGAAGGACGTTGCATGGCGTGACAATAACGGATATTGCTGGTTTGTCGGACGTCACGATGACGTTATCAAATGTTCCGGTTACCGTATCGGACCGTTTGAGGTCGAGAGCGCACTGGTCGCTCATCCGGCCGTTGTAGAGTGTGCCATTACCGCAGCTCCGGACCCGATTCGAGGCCAGGTTGTCAAGGCAACCGTCGTTTTGGCAAAGGGATACACCCCGTCCGAGGAGTTAATTAAGGAACTTCAGAATCATGTTAAGAAAATGACTGCACCGTACAAATATCCGCGAATTGTGGAATTTGTCGAGGAACTTCCGAAGACAATCGGAGGAAAAATCAAGCGTGCGGAAATTCGGCACGAGGATGAGGCCAAGGCAACGGGAAAATAATGGGAATGCCGCAGGACAGTTTGTGAAAATGCGGTATCGACATGGCAGGGAAGTGCCGGTCACGGGTTCTGTGACCGGCTTTTTTATCTCATAGGAAAGTTCGTCCTATGAGATAAAAAACGCTCCGCGAGGATGCACACGCCTGTGCAGAGGAAAATTGTCGCTTCGCGACGCACAGGCGGCGCGAGCATATCGCAAGCGATATGCTTTGTTCCCTCATAGGAAAGTTCGTCCTATGAGATAAAAAACGCTCCGCGAGGATGCACACGCCTGTGCAGAGGAAAAATGTCGCTTTGCGACGCACAGGCGGCGCGAGCATATCGCAAGCGATATGCTTTGTTCCTTTATAAACAGCGACTGACAGATACGACCCGGAAGGTAAACGGTAAATGCGCTCCGTAAGAACGCGCAAATAGGGGGCAACAATGAGTTACGAATATAAAGAAACGGTACGGTACAGTCTGGTGGATGAGGAACTGTACCTGACACTGCCGGCAATTCTGGATTTCTTTCAGGATGCGGCAATCGGACAGTCGGAACAGCTCGGAGTCGGAATCCGGGTGCTGAAAAAAAGAAATCTGGCCTGGTTTCTGGTGTCGTGGGACATTTGCGTAACACGGTTTCCGAAGCTGGGAGAAACGGTGACGGTCGGAACGTATCCGTACCGTTTTCGGAGTCCGCTCGGCTGCCGTGTCATGTATTTGAAGGATGAGTCCGGAGCCGTGCTGGCAACGGCCGATTCGCGATGGGTGATGATGGATACGGCGAACCTGAAAATGACCGGAATACCGGCGGACATCGCAAGTGCCTACGAGCTCGGCGAGGCACCTGCCGCAGACGGACGTGTCCGGATTGCGGCAGAGAACACCGGGACGGAACTGCCCGCGGTACCGGTCCAGAGCTATATGCTGGACGCCAACGGGCATGTCAACAACGGACAATACGTGCATTTGGCAGAGTCATTTTTGCCGAAGGGGCAACGGTTCTGCCGGCTTCGGACAGAATATCGGAAACAGGCACTTCCCGGAGACAGCCTGATTCCCGTCATCGATGAGAACGGGGAACGCATTTTGGTGACGCTGCGTCTTCAATCCGGAGACATTTCGACGGTACTGGAGTGGTCTCAGCCGGAGTCGCAGCAACATTAGAGGGCACCGCGCGGAAGAAACGGGACCCGGAGCCGCAGCAACATTAGAGGGCACCGCGCGGAAGAAGCGGGACCCGGAGCCGCAGCAGAATTAACGGGGCGGGAACAGCAAAGGACGAATTATGGCAATTTATGACAAGGATATCCGGGAACCGTTATTTGAGTTTCTGGAGGAAACCTACGGAAAAGTGAGAATTCTCGAAGAGAAGCGAATCGGCGATTCCCGCGCAGACGTATTTCTCGTGCTGCCGACCGGCATTTGCGGGGTGGAAATTAAAAGCGATGCGGATACGTACGCACGGCTGGCGGGGCAGGTCGCGGATTACGATACTCATTTTGATGAAAATATCGTAGTCGTCGGAACCTCGCATGCGGCGCATATCCGCGAGCATGTTCCGGAGTACTGGGGAATCATCACGGTCGAAGAACTGGACGGCAGGCCGGATTTTTATATTTACCGACAGCCGAAGCGTGAAACGAAGACAACCTGGAGGCAGAAACTCGAATTTCTGTGGCGGCCGGAACTGGCGGCGATTCAGGCCAAATACGATATGCCGAAGTACGCCGGAAAGAGCAAGGCATTTGTCATCGAATACATTGCGGCGGCAATCGGAGAGCGAATCGGCGAAGAGGAAATGAGAGCGGAATTCAGCCGAGTGCTGTTCGAGCGGGACTATTCGGCGATTGCGGACATGATTAACGAGTACCGAAAGGAGCACGGGAAAAAACCGCGGAGACGGAAAACGCCGAAATTACGGAAACGCAGGAAAACCGCATCCGCAGCCGGAACTCGTAGAAAGAAAAAATCTTGATTTTTGAGCCTGCGGGATATATATTTAAGATATGGAAAATGTGCGGAGAAGAGCATTTTCCGTGAACAGTATGAGGCTTATGTCAGCAGTGGGGACGGATGTTCGTGGCTGACGGTTCGGAGGAGAGTATGGGAAATAAGGTGGTCCGGTTTTACAATCCGGAAGGCGAAAACGGGTATTTGAGCAACTGGTACAAGGCAGAGTTCTGTTATGCGGGGCGGGTGTATCATTCGTCGGAACAGTATCTGATGGAACAGAAGGCACTGACATTTGGGGATGTCGAGATTGCCGAGAAGATTATGGCGTCCGATGATTTGAATGAGATTAAGAAGCTCGGACGAAAGGTTGCCCGGTATAACGATGCGTTGTGGAAAACCATTCGCGGACAGATTATGCGACGGGGAATTCGTGCGAAATTTCAGCAGAACCCGGAGCTTTTGTATAATTTGCTGAGCACCGGAAATGCTCTGATTGTCGAGTGTGCGCCGAGAGATATGGTATGGGGAATCGGTGTCGACATGGAGGACAGCCGAAGCATGGATCCGAAGGAGTGGAAGGGCCGCAATTTGCTGGGCCGTACGCTGATGCGGGTTCGCGAGGATTTGCGCGCATGGTGCGCCGTTGCGGGAATTCAGGTGACGACGTATGTGGACGCGTGGGATTTGCATTCTCCGGAGCCGGTTAAGGTGTCCCGCCGCGGAGACGATGAAGAAACGGAACGCCTTCGCACCGAGCTGAAGGAAAATGTTGACCGTGAAACGTCGGCCGCTTTCGGCATTTCCGTGCAGGAGTCGGAAGAGGGACAGGGCGAGTCATCCATTTGGAATATGCACATTTACGAGGCGGTGATGCTGCCGTACGTATCGGAAATCGTGTCAACATGGATGGAAGAGGTGTTCTTTAATTTGAGACGAAGCCGCTCGTATGAGGATTTGGGAGTGGCGAATTATACATTTGAAGAGCTGGAGTGGATGCTGCGTGAAGGACACAGCGCGGGACTTCCGGTTGCCGGCTTCTTTGAAATGAAACAGGATTTGTTTGATTTGATGCGGTATCAGGGCGGTCTGCGAAATCCGGCGGCTCTGCTGGCGCAGATTCAGGAAGACGATTTTGATGAAATGATTCCGGACACGGAAAAGGACGGAGAAATCGAACCGGAACAGGAAGAAGCGGAATATGAGCCGGCCGAAGCCGAGCTTCCGCTGACCGAATTCCTGCAGGAGGAACGGTACGAAGTTGTCTTTACGCCCGGCAGAACCAACGTGAACCGAATCGTCAGAACCGACGATCCGGGCACAACGTCAACGCCGGATATGTATTTGAAACGAATGCCCGAAACGACGGACGAAGTGCAGTCCTATATCCGTGAGGAAGGCGAAGAAGAAACAACCAGCATCGGTTCGTCTTCGGTAGAGCGGGGACCTTTGTGGACGGCATTGCGCTATATGGAGGCCGAGGAAAATGCGGCGGAAACGTTCGATGAGCCGGCAAATCGTGAGCCTGCCGCGAACGAGGACGGATTGACTGACGAAGAGGCGGAGGAACGTGCCGCAATCGAGGCAAGTCGGGCCAAATTGGAAGCACTCCGCGTGGAACTCGAAGCGGCAAAGGCAGAATTGGACGCCGTGAAACTGTCGACAGAAGACACGGTTCCTGCCGAACCGGCTGCAGCGAAAAATGAGGACGCTGCCAAGACCGTAGAAGTCACCGATGAAAACAAGACAAAGTGGAATGAAAATGAGGCATCTGACGTAAACTCGTTGGATGAGAATCGCGTTGATGCCGGTGCTGACGACACCAAGGATATCGATAAGGACGAAACTGACGAGACCAGGGATATTACCCGGGACGAAACTGACGAGCCCACGGTTACCAACGACGATGACTCGGACGGGGACGATTCGGACGAGGATGATTCGGATGAGAACGATTCGGATGAGGATGACTCCGATGAGGATGATTCCAACGAAGACGATTCGGATGAGGATGATTCGGATGAGGATGATTCGGATGACGACGATTCCGATGAGGATGATTCGGACGACGATGATACCGATGAAGATGATTCCGACGAAGACGATTCGGATGAGGATGACTACGACGATGACTCGGACGAAGACGATTCGGATGAGGATGATTCGGACGAAGACGATTCCGATGAGGATGATTCGGATGACGACGATTCGGATGAAGACGACTCGGACGAAGACGATTCCGATGAGGATGATTCGGACGAGGATGACTCGGACGAGAATGATACTGACGACACCGATGATAAGGCACCGAATCCGGTTACGGGCAATACCGGAAAACCGAATGGCAGCAGCGTAGCGGCAGACGTTAGAAATCATCCGACAGAGGACGATTCCGACGGACTTTCTCTGGAAAAAATTCGAAAAATGAAAGCAGCTCTGGATGACGACGAGGAAGAGGATGAAAAGCCTGCTCCCACGGAGTTCCGTCCGAAACAGACAGACGATAAGAAAAAACTGATGACAATTAGGAGACCGGTGAAGTCTGATAGTACAACTCCGGCTTCGCAGCCGATACAGCAGGTAAAACCGCAGGCCCCGCAGCCGGCCGCAAAACCGCAACCGGTACAGCAGGTAAAACCGCAGTCGGTACAACAGCCGGTGAAACAGCAACCGGAACGAAGCGAATTGATTATTAAGCACGGAAATATTGCTTCTTTGGATTGCGACTGTCTTGTCAACGCGACCAATGCCTCCCTGTTGGGCGGAAACGGCTTTGACAACTCCATTGTAAAGGAAGCGGGCCCGGAAATGCTTCGTGAGTGTGCATCTCTTCGCGGATGTGAAATCGGTCGGGCAAAAATTACGGGCGGTTATCGTTTGAAAGCATCCTATGTCATTCATACGGTCGGCCCCAAATATACGGGTGATGAAACGGATCCGGTATATCTGACCATGTGTTACGAGAACTGTCTGAATCTGGCAATGAAATATGATATCCATTCCATCGCATTTCCTCCGATTTCCACCGGATATCTCGGATATCCGCTTCGCGAGGCTACGATGATTGCAAACCGTTCGGTTCAGGGCTGGATGAGACGCCATCCCGACTATACGATTAAGGTCATTTTCGTAAGTGCCGATGAGCGAACATTTTCCATGTATCGTGACATCTTAAAATAAACACAAAGCTGTAAAAATTCGGACGGAACCGCATGATGACTGCGGGGAAAATCTGTGACACGAAGGAGAAACAATTATGAAACTCGGCTTTTTGGGTATGGGCAATATGGCAAAGCCGATTGCCAAAGGATTTATCGATAACGGACTGGTGACCGCCACCGATATTCTGGCATTCGCACCGAATCAGGAAAAACTGAAGAAAAATGCGGCGGAACTCGGATTTATCCCGGTTGCGTCCGAAACGGACCTGGTGGCACAGTGCGATACCGTGATTATCGCATGCAAGCCGTATCAGATTGAAGCATTGCTTGCGAAAATCGGCAGTGCGTTGGCCGGCAAAGCACTTTGGTCGGTGGCAGCAGGCTGGACGTATGACAGCTTCCGCGCGATTCTCGGTGATTCCGTGCGAATTCAGTGTATTATGCCAAATACCCCGGCAATGGTTGGCGAAGGAGTGTTCCTGTTTGAGGAGAGCGGCTCCCTGGCTGAGGACGAATTGAGCAAAATGAAGTCCATGTTTGGCTGCCTCGGTCTTGTGACGACACTTCCGACTAAATTGATGGGAATCGGTGGAGCAGTCAGCGGATGCGGCCCGGCATTTGTGGATTTGATGATGGAAGCATATGCGGATGCAGCCGTAAAATACGGGGTTCCGCGCAAAACAGCATATCAGCTGATCGGTCAGACCGTACTCGGAAGTGCCAAACTGATGCTGGAAACAGGAGAACATCCCGGCGTTCTGAAAGACAACGTCTGCTCACCGGCCGGTACGACCATTCGCGGCGTAGCGGCACTGGAGGAAGCGGGGTTCCGCGCAGCCTGCATTGGGTCCATCGATGCCATTATGAACAGGAAATAAATACGGCACGGCAGAAGCGGAACCAACAAAGGAATTTCGAAACTCATTTGTCGGAACATTTCCGAAAAAATGCTTGACAAGGCGGAAATGCTGTGCTATCATCATTTTTGCTGTATAAGAACAGTTGAAGCAGAGTATCCACTCTCACCTCCCGCAAATGAGCAAAGAGGTTGACATAAGAATAGTTCCGTTATGCCGATTTGTGCAGAAACGATTTTCTTTGAGTGGATATAGTTTATCCACTCTTTTTTATTGAAAAAGAGGTACCCTTAGGAGGTGTGAGCTATTAGCGAATATTTAATTAACGAGCAGATTCGCGCAAAGGAAGTACGTGCGCTGGGTGAGAACGGCGAGGCTCTCGGAGTTATGCCGTTGGAAGAGGCGATGAAGATTGCACAGGATGCAAACCTTGATTTGGTTCTGATTGCACCGACTGCAAATCCGCCGGTTGTAAAAACGGTTGATTACAGCAAGTTCCGTTACGATGCAATGCGTCGGGAAAAAGAGAACAGAAAGAAGCAGAAAGTGACCGAAGTAAAGGAGATTCAGATCTCTCCGAATATTGCCGAAAATGACCTGAATACAAAAGCAGGCATGGCTCGTAAATTTCTCGCTAAGGGAGACAAGGTGAAGGTCGCTCTTCGCTTCCGCGGAAGAGAAATGGCGCATCAGCAGGCAGGAATGGAGATTATCATGTCATTTTGCGAAAAATTGGCAGACTGTGCGGTAATTGACAAGCCGGCAAAGATGGAAGGCCGCAGTTTGATCGTAATCTTGGCTGAAAAAAAGTAAATTATTAATTAGGAGGACATGAAATATGCCGAAAATGAAGACCAGCAGCTCTGCTGCAAAACGTTTTTCCAAGACAGGTACTGGCAAACTTAAGAGAATGAAGGCTGGAAAGCAGCACATCTTGACGAAGAAATCCACCAAGATGAAGAGAAACTTGAGAAAAGCTACAATGACCAATCACGTAAGTGAGAGAAATATGAAGAAGATCTTACCGTATCTGTAAGAAACTGTCTGAAGGAGGACGAACACAATGGCAAGAATTAAAGGCGGCTTAAACGCAAAGAAGAAACACAACAGAGTATTGAAATTGGCAAAGGGTTACAGAGGAGCAAGATCGAAGCAGTACAGAGTTGCAAAGCAGTCTGTTATGCGTGCTCTTACTTCCGCATTTGCAGGACGTAAAGAGAAGAAGAGACAGATGCGTCAGATGTGGATTGCACGTATCAGTGCAGGTTGCAAGATGAACAACATCTCTTACAGCAAGTTCATGTATGGCTTGAAGCTTGCAGAGATCTCCATCAACCGCAAGATGCTTTCCGATATGGCAATTAACGATGCTGAGGGATTCGCATCCCTGTGCGAGACTGCAAAGAGCAAGCTTGCTTAATCCGGTTTCCGGCATTTTATCAACACAAAAAACAGGTCCGGTTTTCCGTCCGAAGTGAATTCGACAACGGAAGACCGGACTTTTTTGTTGGAATATGCGTTGCCTTGCTGTATAATGAACATAATCTTATTATGAAAAGAGGTTTCCGTATGAGGAATATTATCGATGCGTTATACTCGGATGCTGAGAACGAAGAGGTTCAGACGCTTGCGACACGTTTGAAACCGAAAAGAACAGAAACAGCGACGTTTGATGTTACGCCGATGGACCCGATAATACAGACGATTCATACGGACGGGGAGTTTGAACTGAAGAACGGTCGTTTTCAAACGATTCATAACGGACAGACGTTTGACTGTTTGTTTCGATATAATACGGAATATAGCGATTGCCTGTGGGTATTTCTTTCGGCAACGGTGCCGAAAGGGTCTCCCAAACCGTTCTTCAATCGTTGGAAATATGCGCCGGTTGTACGTGGCCACCTGTTGCTGATTGCCGATCCGATGGTCAATCTTTATGATGACCTGACAACGGGATGGTATTACGGAAACAAAGAACACTGTTTTGCCGAAGACCTTTGTGAATTTATCCCTGTTTTTGCGAAAAAACTCGGAATCCCGAACGACAGGATTTTCTTTTTCGGCTCTTCGGCCGGAGGATATGCGTCACTCTATTGCGGAACCGGTGTAAAAGGAAGCACGGCGGTTGCACTCAATCCGCAGATACAGTTACAGCTGTATTGGCCCGGAATAGTGGAAAAGCTGGAACAGAAGGTCGGAATCAGCCTGAATGACCCCGATCCGTTCCTTCGAAATGATATGCTGCAACGAATGGTGAATACACCGGAGTCCCGATATCTGATTATCGACAATCCGTTCAGCCCGCGGGATGTTTTACAGTTGACGGCATTGGAGAACAAATTCAATGTGAAAATCGGATACGGAATTCAAAAGCATCGCGAAAACCTGATTACATGGCTGTTTTGGGTGGAAGGTGAAAAAGCGCATTCTGTTCAAGAATGGAATACGATGTTTCCGGCGATTGAGCATTTGGCAAAGAAATTCGAACTGAATGAAGAAACCGAATATCTGTACCGCATTTTCAATGAAATATGGCATGATTACCGCTTTACTACGGAGAAGGTAAATGCTTTGAATGCACGAATTAAGGAAATGCAGGATGCATCCGCCAAATGTGCCGATACGTTGAGCACTTTGGAAGCACAGATAAAGGAATTGCAGGACGCGGCAGAGAAAAAATAACCGAATAAACACAAGGCTTCTGCCTTTGGATACGCACCCTTTTTTACCGGATAACCGGTAAGAAGGAACCCGTATCGGAAGGCGGAAGCCTTTTTTTTGAAGCCGTGGGCTTCGGACTCATTTTCCGTGTGCGATATGCTCAGAAACGGTAATGCGATTTCAAATACGACACGCTTTCTTCGTATGCACGGTCGTCTTTCAGGTGTTCGATAATCATGGGCAAATCGGGGCTGACGGCGTTGACGGAATCGATATAATGCTGAATCGGGAACGTTCCTTCGCCGCAGGCACATTCCCGGAGCTGGAAGGTGTACTCGTCGAGCAGACGGACATCTTTCAAATGACAGCTCTTCAGATACGGAGCAAGCAGCTCAAAAGTCCGGTCGAGAAATTCGTCCGCGAAGAAATACCGCTCCGGGCAGTTAATCATGTTGATAATGTCGAGATGGACACCGAACTGAGGCCGGTTGACGTCTTCCAGCAGCCGAAGGTATTCTTCGGGACCGGTCGGAATCATCCAGGGCATGGACTCAATGGAAAATGAGGTGTGTTCCGGCTCGGCGCGGTCAATGACCTCCTGAATCATGGCTACGGTGCGATTTCGGGCATCGTCGGAGAAATTTTCCCGGTATCCGCCATCCCAGCGCTTACCGAACGCACCGGCAACATTGACACAGCAGCGTGCCTGCAGCCGGTCGGCCAGTTTCAGCTGGTCGATAGTATATTGCAGATTCCGCTCCGCCTCGGCAGGGTCCGGAGACAGTGCATTTCGCCAGACGCCGACTTCGGCAATCACGAGATTATGGGATGCGGCCTCTGCCGCGTATTGCTCAATCAGGTCGGGGTTCGCCGTGCAGTCTACGGGGAAGACCACGCTTTCACAGCCGAGACGGACAATCCGTTCCGCCCATTCGTGCGGGGTAAGTCCGGAAAATGAAGTCGATAATCCAAGTTTCATGGGTGCCTCCTTTAAAATGTGCGGAATCGAAGAACCGACGGGTCGATTTCCGAAATCGTCCGTGCTCCGGTTCTTGCCATAACGGTTGCCAGTTCGCGATTGATGCGGTCAATGCAGGCGGTCACGCCTTCCGCACCCTGCTTCAAAGCATCCATAAGGGTCCGTCCGACACCGACGGCATCGGCGCCGAGAGCCAGCGCTTTGAACACATCCAGCCCATTTTCGATATCACAATCCACGAAAATGCGAGCCTGTCCGTTGACGGCTCTGACAATTTCCGGGAGAACGAGAAGCGGAGGTACCATACAGTCCATAATTCCGTGATGATGGGAAACGAGAACGGCGGCCGCACCCGCTTCCATGCATTTCTCAGCATCTGCGGCACTGAGCACGCCCTTTACGATAAACGGAACGCCGGCCGCCTTCACATAGCTTCGAAGCTGGGCGGTTGTTTTCGTATGCATCGGCAGCCCGAAGACGTTGTCATATTCACCGTTGTACGAAACGGCATGGTCGATATCCATTCCGACGGCCGTTGCACCGTGCGCTACGGCATGTTCAATCTTTTTGAAAATGATGTCATCGTCAGCGTGCGGTTTGATGATTTTGACCGTGTCCGCACCGGTTGCGAGAATATCCTCGAGTTCCCGGTCCTCGCCCATACCGACAAAATGAAGCACTCCGGCGTCCACGGCGCCGCGGGCAAAGGCCACCATACCGTTGTCGCAGACCGAATGCAGGTGGGACAGCGCAGCGGTCATGACGGGCGACCGGTACGATTTGCCAAACAGGCTGACGGACAGGTCGGGAAGCTCGGAATCGAGATAGCGCGGCGTAATCAAAATGGAATTGAAATAATCTCTTGTGATGTCATCGGTTTTTGATGTCATTGAGGAGGTCCTCCTTTGTGTCGGGGCAGGCAAACTGCGAACCCGGATTTGATTATGTGGCGAGGTCGCAGGGATGTCCCTGTCGGGGCAGGAGAACTGCGAACCCGGATTTGATAGCATTATACCGCAGAAAGAAGCCTGTCCGCAATGTGGTTAGGTTGCTTTTGAAGGTCTCTTTTTGTCATTTCCTATGAAATGAAGCGTACAACCACCGGGTACATCCTGTGAAATGAAGTGTACAACCACCGGGCATCATCCTGTGAAATGAAGCGAACAACCACCGGGTATCATCCTGTGAAATGAAGCGCACAACCACCGGGCATCATCCTGTGAAATGTAGTGTACAAACGCAACAATTTGTGTTAGAATTACTCTGTAATGCTATATCAAAACGGAGGGCTGAATATCGTGGCACAGAAGAAGAAAAAAAGAAAAAAATCGAAACGCGGTAACGGTTTGCTTGTGTTGGGAAAACTGGTGCTGTATGTTCTTTTGGGCGCGGCTGTGCTTGGATGTTTCAGCTGGGGGATGGAGAAACTGGATGAGAAGCGGAAAGCGGACAAGAAACCGTCGAATACGACACAGGCATTGAGCCCGACGCCGACGGCAAAATCCGACAAGGTTACACCGAAAGCAACGAAGGCGCCGACAGGAACGGATGGACCGGCAAAACCGACCGATCCGCCGAAACCGACGGATACCCCGGCACCGACGGCAACACCGGAGCCGACAAGTGAGCCGGAACCGACGGATACACCGACACCGACAGAGGCTCCGCAGCTGCTGAAGATGGAAGAAGCACAGGCATTTTTGATGACTGTTTCGGCAGATGAACTGGGCCTGCCGAAGAGTCTGACCGAATATATGATGGAAACCGATGACTGGGACACGAACGTGCAGGGACACAACTGCTGGTGTGTCAACGTGATTGAAAAAGACGGCTCCGGACTGGTCGGGATATATTATATCGCGATGGACCGAAGCGCAGTATTTCGGCAAATGGAAGAGAATGTGTGGAAGGAAATCAAGCCGTAAAGGAGAAAGGAGGACTCCGTGAGAGAAAAGATTGCCGGGATTGCCCGGGGAGTAATTGACTATGAATTGCCGCGGATCCGCCTGAGTAAGGAGAAAATCGTCGTATCCGTAGAAGTCGGAAAACGAATGACCGGCCAGGTCATTGTCAGTAACGATGCCGAGAAGTCCATGAAGGGACTGGTTTGCTCGGATAACCGGATTCTGGAACCGGTAACCGAACAGTTTGTCGGCATTTCCAATAACGTGGAGTATATTGTCCATGCGGAAACCATGGAGGCCGTTACGGAATATAACGGAATTCTGACCTTTATTACCGATTGCGGAGAAGTCGAGCTTCCGTATCATATCGACGTGGTTCCGCCGACTCTGACAATCGGATCGGAAACGGTGGATTCGCCGGAACGATTTGCGGAACTGGCGGGATACGCATGGAAAGATGCGCTGAAACTGTATACAAGCGAGGCATTTCGTCCGTTTTTAAAATTTCATGAACCGAAAACGCTGTTTTTGTATGATTTTCTGAAGAAGAGCGTGTCGGAGGAACGTGCGCTGGAGGAATTTCTGGTGGCAACCGGACGCAAGATGCCGGTGCGGATTTCCGTAGCACGTCAGTCGTTGTCCTATGACGTCAAAACGGACGCATTTTCGGACCGCCTGACGATTCGGATGGAAAATCGCGGCTACGTCAATTTGCAGGTATCGTCATCGGCGGAATTCCTGCTGGTGGAGCACGGGGTTGTGACGATGGACCAGTTTGCGGGAGGAACCTACGACATCCGATTCGTCCTGATTCCGGAGAAAATGACGTGCGGCAACAATTTTGCCACTCTTTGCGTCGAGGCACAAAATCAAATGATCGAGGTGCCGGTATACTGCCATAAGGTGCAGGACCGGACGCAGCAGCAGATTCGCCGCAGAAATACGGCGCATCTGGTCAACGAACTGATGAACAATGTGCTGGCATACCGGATGAGTCAGATTTCGGTCGGACGGTACGTGTCCGAAGCCGAAAGCATTTTAAACAGAATGTCGGAAATGTGGGAGGAAATGCCGATTGAGGCACGCCTCTACCGTATTCATCTGGACCGCCTGAGCGGCCGGGAAAATCCGGCCAATGCCAAGCTGCGGGAAATTACGGACAGCGAATGGAAGAACGCATCGCCGGATGCACAGGCGGCATATGTTTATTTGCGCGCCGAGCGTTCGTCGGCCGACAGCGTATCCGCACTGGAGCAACTCTACAGCATTTGCAACGATGCACCCAAGAAGGTCATTCCGGCACTGTTGCTGATGCAGCTGGACGAGCGGTACGGCAAGAACCGGAGACTGCGTCTGGACGAGCTGCGCGGCATTTATGACAATGACAATCCGTCTCCGCTGCTGTTTTTGGAGGCTGCGCGCGTCCTGAACGAAGAACCGCAGCTGCTTCATGAAATCGGAGATTTCGAACTTCAGACCGTCGCATTTGCGATGAGACACCGTTTCCTGCAGAAGGAAACGGCCGCCCGGTTTGCCGGGCTGGCAGAGTCGGTGAAGGATTTCCGACCGCTGATTTTTACGATTTTGCAGGGCATTTACGACCGGTATCAGCTGCGGGAAGCGCTGAATTCCATTTGTACCATGCTGATTCGGGGACATCAGAAGGACAGCCGGTACGCAATCTGGTTCGAGCGCGGCGTGGAAGCACGGCTTCGTGTGGCGGAACTGTACGAGTACTTCATTTACACGAAGAAGCCCGATATCGAGGAAACGCTCGATGATGATGTGTTTACGTATTTTTCATACAGCAACAAGCTCAATGACAGAAAACTGTCGTATCTGTACGCAAACATTGTGGCACACCGCGAGAGCAAGCCGGTCATTTACGAAAATTTCCGGACGAAAATCCGCGAGTACACCATGGAACGTCTGAAGGAAGAGCGAAATGATGAGCTGCTTGCGATTCTGTACAAAGACTGTCTGGAATCGACAGACAATCGCGATGCGATGATGAGAGGGCTGCCGAAGGTGGCGTTCCGACACGAAATCACCTGTACGGTGCCGAATATTCATTATGTCTGCGTGGCGCATCCCGAACTGGCGGAAGAGTCCGTGGTCATGCTGGCAAACGGTCATGCACAGGTGGATATTTATTCCGATAAGGCGGTCATTGCCTTTATGGATGCCAACCGCAACCGGTTCCTGAGCGGCATCCCCTATGAGGACCGCAAACTGATGTATTGCGAGGATTTGTTCCCGGAACTGTATGCGGGGAACCCGGATTGCCATACGGTCCTTTTGAATCTGGCGGGAAAAGCACAGGAAGAACGCCGGTTTGACGCGGCGGCGGTCGATCTTCGCCGAAAGGCCTGCCGGTTGTCGGAAATTCGCGACGAATTCCGCGAGGAACTGCTTCGGACGCTGGTGCTGTATTATTACGATAATTTCCGTGACGAGCAGCTGGAAGAACTGCTCGGACGGTTGAATTTTGCGGAAATTCCGTCCAAACAGAGAGGTCGAATGATCGGTCTGCTGATATTGCGCGGGCAAAATGACAAGGTCATGGAGCTGTTGGCACGATACGGATACGAGGACGTGGAAGTCCGGCTGTTGGAGAAGTTCTGTTCCGCTTTGCCGCAGGAGCAGGAGGCGACGCCGATTTTAAATGATGTGATGTATTATCTGTTCTGCCAGGGACGTCGGGAAGAGCGGATTTTGCAGTACCTGGTGCAGCATCTGCAGGCCAGAACACAGATTTTGTATCATTTGTGGCAGGAGGCTGCGGCGGCACAGGTAAGCTCGGACAGCCTGGAGGAACGGCTGTTGGCGCAGATTCTGTTTACGGAATCGTATCTGCCGTACGGTGACGAACTGATTCGGGCATACGATAAACAGGGCAGCGACCGGACACTGGTGCGGGCATATATTACATATATGGCATACAAATATCTCGTTGCGGACCTTCCGATGGGAGAGACGACAGTCGAGCTGATTAAACGGACCGTGTACCGGGAAGACAACGATGTCTGCGTACTGGCGCTGATGAAGCAGTATGCGCTCGCGGATTCCCTGACGAAGGAAGAACAGGATTTCGCGGAATACTGGCTGATTCGATTGGAAGCCAAGGGCCGGATTTTGCCGTCATTTTTGAATTTCAGCCGATATTTTACGCTGCCGGAAAGTCTGGATGATAAATTCCTGATTGAATACCGGACCAATCCGAAACATCGTGTCACACTGGATTATTCCTATCGTGTGTCGGGAAAGAAGATGCACAGGGAATATTTGATGCGGGATATCTGCTACGGTATTTTCGTCAAGGAAATCGTCCTGTTTTCGGGTGAGACCATCGAATATGTCATCAGTGACGAATCCGGGAAGGACGATGACAGCGTGATTGTGACCGAAAAGGCAACGCTTTGCGGCGATGACAAACGCATTGGCAATTCCGCAAGCCGGTTTGCCCGGATTAATGAAATTATCGCGGCGCAGAAAGAGAAAAATGCCACTCGTGCACTGGACCTTCTGAACCGGTATATTAAGAATGAATTTGCAACGTCTCAGCTGTTCCATATTCTGGAGGATGAGACCGGAAACGGCTGATTCTGCGGGAAACGCGCAGAAATCGCCGAAGGAGAGGTATTATGGATCCGAAAGCACTGATTATTGGGTACGACCTCGGCACGGAACTGTCGCAGATAGCGGTGGGAAGCATGACCGAGGAACCGGACAGCATTTGCATCACACCAAACAGCGGTGATGCCGTAATTCCGACCGTTTTGTGTGTACGAAACGATTCCAAGGACTGGCTGTTCGGTGAGGAAGCGGTTCGCTTTCACAATCGAAATGCGGGATATTTTGTCGATGATATTCTGAATAAGGTGATTCGCGGGGAGAGCGAGGTCATTTTCGATATTGAGTATTCGGCCGATGAACTTCTGACCCGCTTTGTACGAAAAACGATGTCCGCAGTTCATCAGAAATACGTCAATGATACGGTGGAAAAAGTGGTCGTCACGACCCGGACCATTACGCCGGCACTGGTTGAGGCAGTGCTCCGGGCGATGGAGGAAACGGGCATTCGGCGCGACCGGGTGGAGTTTCAGCCGTACATCATGAGTTTTATGTATTATGCGGTTTGTCAGCGCAAGGAATATTGGGTAAATGATGTGGCGCTGTTTGATTATAACGAAAACGGACTGTTCTATTATCAGATGTCAACAAGCAGAAAGGCGTCACCGACGACGGTAACGACACAGACCGCCGATTTGAGCGATCTGATGGATGCCTCGATGTTGGATAATATGCAGGAGAGCCGCCTTCAGTACAGCTTCCGGCTGGTGCGGGACAAGGTCATCCAGAGACAGATTATTTCCACGATTCTCGTAACCGGAAAGGGCTTTGAAGGGACGTGGCCGGATGAAATTCTCCGCTCGATGACGACGGGACGTCATGTACTCAAGGGACAGAATCTGTATGCAAAGGGTGCGGCGTATTACGCCAGATACCGGGATGACGAGAAATTTGCGGACTATCTCTTCCTGACCGAGGATATGGTACGCTCCACGATTTCCATCCGGATGTTCAAGGATAACCGGATTGCCGATTATCCGCTTGTGCGTGCCGGAGAAAAATGGAAAGATATCAAGGCAAAAACCGTCGGAATTCTGGACGATACCGACGAGATTTATTTTACGGTTTTCAATGCGGTTCGAAAAGACACGCAGTATTTTATCATGAATCTGAAAAATCTTCACCGAAGAGAAAATAAGACGACCCGTGTGGCGATTAAGGTCAATTTCCTGGATCGGGACACGGCGGTATGCACGGTTTCGGACCTTGGCTTCGGCCAGTTCTTCCCGAACAGCTATCGCGTCTGGGAGAAGATTATTTCACTGTAGAAATGCCGGAGGGAAGGTATGGGACGGTTAATTTACTGCATCGGTGACAAGGCGAAAATGCCGTTTTATTTTCAATCGACCGGTGTTTGTGTGTATACGATGGAGGAGCTTTGCTACTACCTGTATCACAACGTGGAGACAATGGAAGAGGATTTGTCGGAAAGCCAGCTGGTTCCGTGGATTCGTACCGAGCTGAATATGCCGGAGCGGGCGGATTTCCTGGCTACGCTGATGGAACGGAAATCCGGCGTCAAGGATATGGTGGTGTCGATTTTCTGCAGCACCGACTATTACAGTCAGGATGAAATCAATCATTTGATCGGCAAAATCGATGAATACTACGAGCTGCTGCCGATTGAACAGAAGAAACGACATGCGGATGTGTTCCTGCGCTACGGGCGGAACCGTGAGGCAATGTTAGAGTATCAGACGATTCTGGATGACCGGAATTTCACGCAGCTGAGCGAGGAGGAACAGGGCGCCGCATATCATAACATTGCCGTGCTGATGGCGCAAATCGGACAGTTCCGCAACGCTTCGAAGCATTTTCTGACCGCATATCAGAAGAGCGGGGAGAAGGAAAGTCTGTGCCAGTATCTGTATGCGCTGAAACTGGGCGGTATGGAGGAGGAATTCAACCGCGAGCTCAGTATTTATTATCAGGACAGCGATGTCATTCGAAGAATTGAAAATCAGTTTTATTTTGTTGAAGAAAACCGCGAATATTCGCCCGATTATATCAATTATCTGCATTTGATGGAGCTGAAGGAACGCGGGGAAGACAGCGAAGAGGAATTCTGGTGGTTCTTCGAGGAGACCGTCAACCGCCTGAAAAAGGACTATCGGGCGGAGTAGTGCCGGGAACACGGAAGTTTTCCGCAGAAAGATAAACAATACTTGACAAATGCGGCTCATTTGTGTAAAGTATGGACATAACAAAGATTGCAACGCAATCGGATATGATAACGCGATGAGGAAGAGGAGTACATGTCCGTTCCCCGACAGAGAGACCGGTTCAGGGCTGGAAGACCGGTTCGGATAGGAAGTACATGGAAGTAGCTTCGGAGCTGAAATTTTGAACTCCGCAAGGGAAGTAGGAATTTCCGGGAAGTCCCGATACAGACGAGCGGCTTGTAAGAGCAGCGTCAGAGGCAGCATTGGCTGCGAATTAAGGTGGTACCACGACTAGCCCCTCGTCCTTATACGGATGAGGGGCTGTTTATTTTTATCTCATAGGAAAGTTCGTCCTATGAGATAAAAATAACGCTCCGCGAGGATGCACACGCCTGTGCAAAGGAAAAATGTCGCTTTGCGACGCACAGGCGGCGCGAGCATATCGCAAGCGATATGCTTTGTTCTAACAGTATGAACCGGCAGACGTCGCAGGACGTAACAACCGGTGACACCGTATAATGCTTCGTGCAAAGGAAGGGCATTTTCGATAGTTCGGAGAATGCACCGGAAAACCGAAGCCGAAATCGGTGAAATCAGAAAGGAGATCTCTATGAAAGAACTTGCGAAGACCTATGATCCCAAGGACATTGAGGACCGCTTGTACAGCATGTGGCAGGACAAGAAGTATTTTCATGCCAATGTCAATCCGGACAAAAAACCGTATACGATCGTTATTCCGCCGCCGAATATTACCGGCCAGCTTCATATGGGTCATGCACTGGACAATACCCTTCAGGATATTTTGATCCGTTTTAAGAGAATGCAGGGCTATGAGGCTTTGTGGCTTCCCGGAACCGACCACGCATCCATCGCAACCGAAGCGAAAATCGTTGCGGCAATGGCAGAGGAAGGCATCACCAAGGAAGACCTCGGACGTGAGAAGTTTTTGGAGCGCGCGTGGGAATGGAAACGTCAGTACGGCGGACGTATCGTTTCCCAGCTGAAGAAAATGGGTTCCTCCTGTGACTGGGATCGTGAGCGTTTCACCATGGATGAAGGCTGCAACAAGGCCGTTAAGGAAGTATTCGTAAACCTTTATAAGAAGGGACTCATTTATCGCGGCAACCGTATCGTTAACTGGTGCCCGCACTGCCTGACCACCATTTCCGATGCGGAGGTAAATTACGAGGATCAGGCCGGTCATTTCTGGCATTTGCGCTACCCGTACACAGACGGCAGCGGCTATATTGAGATGGCAACGACCCGTCCGGAAACGATGCTCGGCGATACCGCGGTAGCTGTAAACCCGAACGATGAGCGGTACAGGGATTGTGTCGGCAAAATGATTACACTTCCGCTTGTAGGCCGTCAGATTCCGGTTATTGCGGATGATTATGTGGATATGGAATTCGGTACCGGTGTCGTAAAGATTACGCCGGCACACGACCCGAACGACTTCGAAGTCGGTCTTCGTCACAACCTTCCGGTTATCAATGTTTTGACTCCGGACGCAAAGATTGTCGGGGACTATCCGAAATATGCGGGAATGGACCGTTACGAAGCGCGTGAGGCGATTGTAAAGGATTTGCAGGAATGCGGAGCACTGACCGAAATTGAGGATTACAGCCACAATGTCGGAACCTGCTATCGCTGCAATACCACGATTGAGCCTCGTGTTTCGATGCAGTGGTTTGTGAAAATGGAGCCCCTTGCCGGACCGGCAATCGACGCCGTAAAGCAGGGTAAGACGAAGTTTGTTCCGGAGCATTTTGACAAGACCTATTATCACTGGCTGGAAAATATCCGCGACTGGTGTATCAGCCGTCAGCTCTGGTGGGGCCACAGAATCCCGGCATTTTACTGCGACTGTTGCGGTGAAATGGTAGTAACCAAGGAAGACAGCGCCGTTTGCCCGAAGTGCGGCAAGCCGATGCGTCAGGATCCGGATACACTGGATACGTGGTTCAGTTCGGCACTCTGGCCGTTCTCGACACTCGGATGGCCGGAAAAGACGAAGGAACTGGAGTATTTCTATCCGACGAGCACGCTGGTAACCGGATACGATATCATTTTCTTCTGGGTTATTCGAATGATGTTCTCCGGAATTGAGCATATGGGCGAGGTTCCGTTCAAGACGGTTCTGATTCACGGTCTGGTTCGGGATTCCCTGGGACGTAAGATGAGTAAGTCCTTAGGAAACGGTATCGACCCGCTCGAAGTTATCGACAAATACGGCGCCGATGCTCTCCGCTTTACGCTGATTACAGGAAATGCACCCGGCAACGACATGCGTTTCTACTGGGAGCGTGTGGAGGCAAGCCGGAACTTTGCAAATAAGGTATGGAACGCAAGCCGTTTCATCATGATGAATATGGAACAGATGGGTGCGGACGGCGCTGTTGCGTCGGTTGATAAAGCCCTTCTGACCGATGCCGACAAGTGGATTTTGTCGAAGGCAAATGACCTGACCAAGGCAGTTACCGAGAATATGGAGAACTTCGACCTCGGAATTGCGGCCGGCAAGATTTACGACTTCATTTGGGAAGAATTCTGCGACTGGTATATCGAAATGGTAAAGCCCCGTCTGTACGGTGAGGATTTGAATTCCAAGAAGGCTGCCATTTGGACGCTGCGCACGGTTCTGACCACATCGTTGAAGCTGCTGCATCCGTATATGCCGTTCGTAACCGAAGAAATTTACCGTACTCTGAAGGATGCGGAAGGATGTCTGACCGACGACACGTCCATTATGATTTCCGAATGGCCGAGTTATTCCGGGGAGTATTCCTTCGCCCGCGAGGAGGAATCGGTTGAGCGGATTAAGACCGCCGTTACGGCGATGCGTGCAATCCGTACCGAAATGAATGTCGCTCCGTCGAGAAAGGCCAAAGTTTTTGTTGTCAGTGCCGACTCGAAGATTCGTGACATGTTTGAGGGCAGCAAGGTATTCTTTGCAAGCCTCGGAAGCGCAAGCGAAGTTTTGATTCAGTCCGACAAGGAAGGAATCGATTCGGATGCCGTTTCGGTTGTTATTCCGGGCGCAACGGTTTACATGCCGTTTGCGGATCTGGTTGATATTGATAAGGAAATTGAGCGTCTGACCAAAGAGAAGGCCAGACTGGAAGGTGAATTGAAGCGTTCCAACAGCATGCTTTCCAATGAGAAATTCATTTCGAAAGCACCGGCTGCCAAGATTGCCGAAGAGAAGGAAAAGCTTGCCAAATACGAAGCAACGCTGGCGCAGGTAGAGGAACGGCTCGCTCATTTTGCCCGCTGAGAAAGATGAATCCATGCCGTATTCGGAATCCGCGAAAACGGATTCCGAAGGCGGTGACAGCGGATGGGAGACTGTATGAAGAAAAAGATTAAAAAATCAAGAAAAACGAAGTGGCTTATTGCCCTGATAATCGGGATTGTTATATACGTTGTAATCGGTATGATGACACCGGCACAGGTGGAGACGCCGACGACCAAATGGGACGGAACGGGAGTTACCGTAACATGGGATTCCGCGAAGGACGCAGACGGATATTATATTTATCGCGCCGGCGGTCCGGACGATACGGGATTCAAGGAATTTAAGAAGATTGATACGACAGGGGAATGCACCTATACGGATACGACCGTAACGGGAGGTTCGACGTATCGATATTATGTTGTTGCGTATCATCACGTGGCAGGAAAGCAGAATCGTACCGGAGTGGCTTCGTCAACGGTTACACAGTCCACGAAAAAGGCTGCAATCACGGAGTAATCGGAGAGAAACTGGGGGACTTCGACATGAAAATCGTAATTGCAATGGATTCCTTTAAAGGCTCCATGACGTCGCTGCAGGCGGGGTATGCGGCCGAGCAGGGAATCCGAAAGCGGTTTCCGAACGCGGAGACCGTGGTATTGCCGTTGGCAGACGGCGGAGAAGGGACCGAAGAGGCAATCATCCGATGCCTCGGCGGTGAATATGTAACGATACCGATTCATCAGCCGCTGGAAAATGAAATTCGCCACGGGAGCTATGTGCTGCTTCCCGACAAAACGACGGCCGTGATGGAAATGGCCGGTACGTGCGGGTATCTGCGGGATAATTTTCCGTGGTATGCGTCCACGTACAGTATGGGCGAAATGATTCGCCATTCGGTGAAAATCGGAGTGAAAAAGCTGATTATCGGACTGGGCGGAAGCCGGACAACCGAATGCGGAATCGGGCTGATGTTTGCGCTCGGATACCGTTTTCTGGATGCAAACGGGCATGATCTGCTGCCGAAGCTTTCCAGCCTTGAAAAGGTGGAGAGGATTGTGACGGACAGTGTGCGCCCGGGGCTGGAGGAGCTGGAAGTGACGGTGTTGTCCGACGTGACCAATCCGTTGTGCGGCCCGAACGGCTCGGCATTTGTCTTCGGAAAACAGAAGGGACTGAAGGACGAGGAGCTGGGACCGGTCGATGCGTCCATGCTTCATTTTGCCCGGGTTGTCGAACAACAGGTTATGACCTTGAAAATGAGAACCGCAGATGCGCTTCCCGTACACGAACGGCCCTGTACCGGCGCCGGCGGAGGAATGGGATTTGCGCTGATGGCGTGCTTCCCGAATGCGACATTTGTCAACGGATGCGAGTATATCAACCGTCTGACGGGGCTGCGGGAGCATTTGAAAGGGGCCCGCTGGTTCCTGACCGGAGAAGGCTGTATGGACAGCCAGACGATGATGGGAAAAGCCCCGATGATTGCGGCAACGGCGGCGATGGAAGCCGGGGCACTGACCTTTGGCATGGTCGGATGCAAGGGCAAAGGATGGCAGGCCTGTCAAAAGCATTTTGATGAAGCCGGAAATCGGATAAGCGGCTGTTTCAGCAGAATTTACGAGATTTCCGCGAAAGGGCAGAGCCCGGAATACTCCATGATTCCCGAGGTTGCCATGAAGAACATGGAAGACGCCTGTTCCTGCCTGGCCAGAGCGTAAGAAAGGATAAACCGATGATTCGAAGAGCGGAAGAACGGGATATTGCCGATATCGGCGTACTGCTTCAGCAGGTGCTTGCGGTACATCATGTCGGACGTCCGGACATTTTCCGGGAACACGGTGAAAAATATACGCCGGACCGGTTGAAAGAGCTTATGAAGGATGAGTCGCGCCCGATTTTTGTTTATGAAAATGAGGCGGGACGTGTCATCGGACACTGTTTCTGCGAGCGGATTGAAAGGCCGGAAACGTCCGCGACATATGCGTATAACACGCTGTATATCGATGATTTGTGCGTATTGGATACGGAGCGCGGTCATCATGTCGGCACGCAGCTTCTGACATATGTGAAGGAGTGGGCGGCGACGCAGGACATTTACAACATAACACTGCATGTATGGGAGCAAAATGCGGACGGAAGGGCATTTTACGAAGCGTTCGGCATGATTCCGCAGCAGACAACGATGGAACTGATTCTGACCGATTGTCCGGGGGGATCGAAGACAAGGTGATTTATGAAAAAAGGGGGGTGTACAAATGCGTTTTCAAAGGCGTGACAGTGAATACTATAAGTACAGCGCAATCGGCTGGCTTGTCGGAGGCGTACTTGCCATAATTGCGGAGTTGATACTCGGAGACATTATGGGCATTGGCCTTGTAATGTTTGTGGGAGCGGGGATAAGCTACGCATTGTATCGGAAAAAATGTGAAGATGAGGGTGTCACAGAGTACGACCTGGAGCAGAGAAATGAGGAACTGGCTGATTTTGCGGAAAAGCTCAGTCGTACTTCACTGGACGATGAACCGGTTAAAAAGAAGAGCACGGAAGAATCGTTGGAGAAGGATTGGGAAAACTGGTACAGTTATCAGTCGGGAAGTAAATAAACGAAATGAAACACAAACAGCCGAGGCGGTAACAGATGGTTACTTCCCCGGCTGTATTTTTTATCTCATAGGATTAGGGTGTCAAAAGACACATTCTAATATTATATTTATTTTTGTACCTTGAAAATTTAACACGAATTGGTAAATATAAGATTTTATGATGTGATATCCGATGATTTAGGAACAATACAAAGCCTTTGCTTTAGATG